>CAUZFB010000014.1:0-50489 GCA_963579135.1 Dehalococcoidia bacterium
CCATGGTTGGCTTCAACAAGGATCAGCTCGGCAATTTTGACCCAACTGCCGTGGCAGGCTTCAACAAGGAACAGCTTGGCAATTTTGACCCAACAGCCATGGCAGGCTTCAATGGAGACCAGGTCAAGAACTTCGATCCTGCGGCGGTTGCTGGCTTCAAGTCTGACCAGGTAATGGAGATGGATTCAGCGGCTGTTGAAGAGTTTGGCGCGGATCAGGTCCGCAATTTGCTACCTGAATCGAAAATCGCGGTCGGTGACAAGATCGAGACGTTCGTCAACGTTGGGATTGATGTGCGGCAAGAGCTCGTAGCACAACCCCAACGCCGCCTGGGCGGCGTTGGCTCGTTCAATGACCTAGCCAAATCATTGATGAACTCAAGCTCGCCATCGTCGACGGAGGGTTGGGATGTAGCCCAAATCGAGACAATCTCATCCTCAATCAGTTTCAACAATTCCTCCAACGACAACGTTGGAGTAGCGACTAGCCTCTTCAGCCAACTGGCCTTCTTCAGCAAAGGGTAAATACAAGAACTAGCAGCCAGTGGGCAGGCTACCTGCGGGCACAGTGACCATAACTCCATAGGCGCTGAAGCCTGCGGAGGAGGGTTTGCTGCATGTCTACCTTAACCGATGTGGCAACCGATTTACCCTACGAGCTCGCGGGAGCCACTTCGTTGATCTCGCCATCAACACCAACCCCTTTTGATAGAGAATGAACGGTCCGAGGTAGACCATCACACCCCAACTTCTCAATGCTCCGGATATTGGGGACTACTGCCTAGGTTTGGATCAGTAATTTCGTAATCTAATTAAACCCCGACCTTCAGGTAGATGCCCGCTGGCTGAAGATCAAGTACCCCATAGCAGAACAATAATCTCAAAAATCCGGTTACTAGGCAGAGGGTTCATGCGTTTTTGACGGTAGACTTGGCGTGATGCCGGTCTGCGCCGGTACGATATCTGGGCTGCGGACACAAGGGAGAGCAATGCTGGACAATAGAGAACGCAGCAAGGGAGCCAGCATCATCAATCGAATGATTGGCGCAGCGCGGCTCCGAGTGAGCACTTTCGAAGACGTGGAAGCCGACCGTTCCGCCACACGGCAAGCAGTGGTTGTGGTCATTGCCGTGGCTATTGCAACCGGCGTTCCAACTGCGATGGCGGGGCCGGAAACCGCCGGCGGGATTGGTAATCTGCTCTTTGGAGTAGCCGTTGGCCTGGTCGGTTGGGCCATTTGGGCATGGGCCACCTATTTGGTGGGCACCAAGCTCCTATCGACTCCTCAGACCCACGCAGATTGGGGGCAATTAGCCCGGGCGCTCGCTTTCGCACAGTCGCCGGGAGTACTGAAGATCTTCGGCGCCGTCCCAGTAATTGGACTTCCCCTCTTCATCGCAGTTTCGCTCTGGCAGTTTGTGGGTATGGTGATTGCCGTACGGCAGGCATTGGACTACAACTCCACCCGGAGGGCCATAGGAGTAGTGTTTCTTGCGGGAATACCCTACATCGTCCTCATGGCAATTCTCTTGGGCGGGGCGGAAGGTTGATCTGGCAGCGCAGCGCTAGTGGGGGCAATTGATCAGCACGGGCGGAAGATAGCTCGGCTCGGCCAGGTGGCTTCTACCGAAGAGGAGGCACTAGAGGCGTAAGCTTTCGCTAACATTGTTCGGATTCAACGACATCACGTTTCACAAGATCCTGTTCATGTTGGCCGTAGTCGTTGGGGTGCTTATCGGCCTCAATGTCGTTTGCGGATAGGTCGCGGCGTTGACGACCCCCGCCGAGGTCTCTTTCTTCAAATTATTAGCAGGCCGCACTCCTGCCAGCTTCGTAGCCTGGTACGACTGCTCCTGTTTTGGAGGAGCTTGCGCCCGCTAGCCGCCGTCCGCCTTCACGAAGTCGGAGAGGCGCTCGCCAATCATCATGCAGGTTACGTTGGTCGCGGCGTGAGGGACGGTCGGAATGATCGATGCGTCGGCGACGTAGAGATTGTCCATGCCGTGCATCTTCAGGCGGTTGTTGACGACCGACATGGGGTCGGACTCGAGCCCCATCATGCATGTGCCGGACCCATGATGATGGCTGTCGTATGTCGACTGGGCGAACGCTGCCCAATCGTCTTCTTCTGCTGGCAGGATTAGGTCGCCGTAGTACGGTCGCATGAGATCGTCCTGCATGAAGTCGCGCACGAAGTGCATCACGTTCAGCATGTCGGCGACGTCGTCAGGGTGCTGGAGCATCCCGTCGTCCACGATCGGTAGTTCGCGCGGATCCGTTGAGTTGAGGTAGATGCGGCCCCTAGACTTTTGCTCCACGAGATTCATGGCCACCGGCATCATGGGCGTCAAGCCCTCGACGCCGACCGGCGCCCGCATGTAGATGTGGAAGTTGCCCACTGGGAGGCTCGGGTCGGTCTTGTAGACGAGCTGGAAACCGGCCACAACCCAGTCGGGCGAGTATTCGCCCACGCCCTCGAAGGTCATGTTGACTGCGGCGTGGTCCTGGTAATTCTTGCCGATCCCTTCCAGCGAATGGACTACTTTCACCCCTAGCCGTTCAAGCTCATCGACTGGGCCGATACCGGAAAGCATCAGCACCTGTGGACTGTGGTATGTACCTGAGCTGAGCACGAAGGTGTCGGCTGACGCCGCGTGAACCTGGCCACCTTGCTCGTACCGGACCGAGGTGACGCGACGGCCTTCAATCTCTATTCCGACAACGTGGGCGGCGCCAATGATCGTCAGATTTTGGCGATTGCGCGCGGGGCCGACGTAGGCGACCGCCGTGGACTGTCGTTTGCCGTCTTTGACATTCGAGGCCGAAGGAGAAATACCGAAACGGGTCGGGACATTGGAGTCCGGTGCGAGCGGGTAGCCTAGTGCCACCGCCCGGTTGAGGAATGCCTGCATCGGCGGCGCAAGCGGCTCGTCGAGCCGAAGCCCACGCTTCACGGTGATGGGACCGCTGTCCCCGTGATGCGGCTGGTCTCCATAGTCCTCATCGGTTTCGATTCGCTTGAGAACGGGTAGGCAGTCCTCGAAGGACCACCCCGCATTGCCCAGTGACTCCCATCGGTCCAGGTCGTATTGCGTTGGACGCGACACCCCCATCATGTTGATGGACGACCCCCCACCTAGGATCCTGCCGCTCAATGGGAAGTACTCGCTCCCGTCGATCTTACGCTTTGTCGGATACATGACCACGTAGTCAGATTCGAGGATGGGGCGGTTGCTTCCCGTCCCGTCAGCGATGATGTCGGGTAGTGGGCTCGGGTCGGGTCCTGCCTCTAGCAGCAGGACCCTTCGCTTCGGGTCCTCCGAGAGACGACTCGCTGCCACGCAGCCCGCCGATCCCCCGCCCATGATGATGACGTCAAAGAACTGGTTACTCTGCATTTTGGGCTCCCTCGATGCTTGCCTGAGGATCGCGATGCGCGACGACTTCTCCCGGACCATGGGCGAATGGTACGCATTATTGCGCGCACCCGATAGGCTGGCCTCGTCGATTTGACGGGCCTGGACGTGCAAAAGCAAGCGTTGCAGGAGTATTGTGCCTCCGTCTGATCATCGGCTGAGCACCAGGTGCGGTCCGCATCGTCCACCTGGATCTTTAGGCTCAAACGACCGCATTCGAACTCGCATTAAGTGACAACGAGGAGGCACCCATGACACGCGCATTTCCAATCGTCGATTGTGACGGGCACATCATTGAGGACCCTAAAGGGATCGTTGAGTATATGGACGAACGGTTCCGCTCGACCATCGAGGCTCAACGGGACACGGGCTCATCACGCCTTTTCCCGGGGCTGGACGGCATGCACCTGCCCCAGGCCCGCCGGGCCGGTGCCACAGGCCGCGCGAGAGTTGACGCGAGCGATCATCGGACTGGGTCGGCCGAAGACTGGGTGGCCTTCCTGAAGAAGGCTGAAATCGAGCGGACCGTCATGTTCACGACCGCCGGCCTGTCCGTGGGCATTATCCAGAATCCCGATTACGCAACGGCCGTCTGCCGTGCCTACAACGACTACGTCTTCCATTGCTACCGCGAGGTGAGCGATCGCCTGCATCCCATGGCGCTTCTCCCTATGCAGAGCGTTTCCGCAGCCGTAAGCGAGTTGCGTCGAGCAGTCGTTGACTTGGGTCTGCCAGGCGCGATGCTCCCCACGCGTGGCCTGCCAGTGAACCTAGGCCACGAGATGTACTGGCCAATCTACGAAGAAGCCGAGCGCCTAGATTGTGTGCTCGCCTTGCACGGCGGGTCCAACATGGGCCTTGGCATGGAGGGTTTTACGGATAATGGTGCGTCTCACATGCTTCATCACCCGTTGCCGCTGATCATCAACTTCGTTTCCTACTTCCGCCAAGGGGTCGCGGACAACTATCCGAACCTCCGCATCGGTTTCATGGAAGGCGGAGCAGGTTGGCTCGCTTTCGTGCTCGACCGCATCGCCCGCGAGGATGAGTACCGACCACGTGACTCCAGAGTCGACGTCGTTGAGTGGCTCCAGAGCGGCCGCGTGCTGGTCGGGTGCGAGGGAAGTGAGGCGACGCTGGGCCACTTGGTGGAGCGCATCGGCGCAACGCCGTTCGCATATGCCTCGGACTATCCCCACGAGGTGGACGCCATGAGCGCCGAGGAGGAGATCGACGAGCTCGCTCAATACCCCGGCATCAGCGACAGCGACAAGGCAGCCTTGCTCGGTGGCAACGCCGCGCGCTTCTTCAAGATCTAGCCGGGTTGGGGGGTGGGCTCGAGTCCAACCCCCCAACAACCGACGCGTACATGGTGCAGTGCCAGCCAGCGCCCTAACTGTGTAGCGGTCCGATGCAGCCTACGACCGCAGATTCTCTCCGCTCAGCCGCGCCTGATGCTCTGTATCTATTGACAGCGACCCTACCCCTATACAGATGCTAATACTTAGTGTCTACTAACAAATAAATATAGACGGACTGCCAGGCTAAAATCCTCGACCTCAACGCTGGATCGACGGTCGCTTTGAAGGTCACCAAAATGTACGGTGCCTGGGGCATTACAGTCGCTGAAATAAGCAAGTTGTAGTAGGACATGAGATGAGGGGGACCGGTAGAAGATCATTACCCATAGCCGTTGTGTTGCTGTTGGGACTGGTGCTGGGCGCGTGCTCCTCAGAAGAAGAGCACACTCTCACCGTCTACTCCGGCAGAACGTCGAGCCTGGTACAACCGTTGCTGGATCAATTCGCGACGGACACGGGAGTCGCTTTCAAAGTGCGCTACGGGTCGACAGCAGGCACCGTCGCATTGTTGTTGGAGGAGGGCGATGCGTCTCCTGCCGATGTCGTGTTGCTCCAGGATGCGGGTGCGTTGGGTGCGTTGGCCAAAGAGGGTGTATTCGCCAAGCTACCGGATGACCTCCTCGGCATGGTCGACCGCAAGTTCCGCTCATCAGACGGTGAATGGGTAGGGGTCTCTGGCCGAGCGCGCACTGTTGTGTACAACACCGAGGCTATCGACCCCGACCGCGACTTGCCGAAATCCATCTTGGATTTCGTCCGGCCGGAATGGAAAGGACGCCTCGGCTGGGCGCCCACCAACGGTTCCTTCCAGGCCTTTGTCACGGCGCTTCGCCTGGTCGAAGGTGATGCCGGTGCCAAGGCTTGGCTCGAAGGGATCAAGGCTAATAAGCCCGTGGACTACCCCAACAACACCAGCATTGTCGATGGGGTCGGCCGTGGTGAGGTCGATGCGGGTTTCGTCAATCATTACTACCTGCACCGTTTCCTGACGGAGCAGGGGCAGGACTTTGGGGCACGGAATCACTACTCCTCGGGCGATGCTGGCGCGCTGATCAACGTTTCCGGGGTCGGCATCATGATTAACAGTGAGTCCACCGAGCTGGCCCAGCAGCTCGTCGACTACTTGCTAAGTGAGCCTGCGCAACGGTATTTCGCAGAGCAGACGACCGAATATCCGCTGATCGATGGCGTAGCGACCGCTGAGGGAATCCCTCCTCTGGCAAGCTTGGATCCGCCCGACATCGACCTCAGTAATCTGGACGACCTGCGAGGGACGATTGACTTGATGCATCAAGCGGGAGTTCTCCCGTAGCAAGGAGTCGTCCAGCGACCGGGAGCGGCGTCAGGGTCGTTCGAGTGCCCCTGACGGGACGACGTAGGAGCTGTTGTCGTGCGGATCCTGCCGAATCGACCTCGCGTTGCCGTGATTGTATGCAAACGCAGAGATGTGCAACGCTATGACGGTATCAACTCGACTTGATCGTAACCTCGACGTCCCGCTCTCCGCACACGGCGTCGAACATCTGGCGGATTGACGGGTCCTCGTCCTCGTACTCAATCTGGTTGGACCCTTTACCAGCCTTCATTCCGCCACCCGAGAACGCTGGATTCCCCTGCCGGAACACGAGGTAGCGCGCGAGCTGGTTGCTCGCGTTGAAGTGCTGGTGACCGCCGTTACCGTTTGACATCAGCGAACCTCGCTGGAAGTCGAAACGCTCCGGTTCCACGCCTGGGCCGGGGTACGTGCCTGGAGGCCACTGCAAGTCGTATCCGTCCCCACTCAGGAACAGATAGCTTGTATCGTTAGCTTGTCCCGACGCGGGCGTTTCCGGATCACCGATCCCGAAACCGTGGCCCTTCTTGTATGACCCGGCCGGAAATTCCGAAAGGTGACATATGATCCGGCCACCTGCCATCAGGATGTGCATGTTCGTGCTGGGGCCCCGGTAGTTCCACTGGTCCAGGGCCATCGCCGTCACGCTCGGGATGAAATTCGCCTCCATCAGCCGGTCCCCTAAACGGTTCGCGTTCCCACTGAAGTAGCTATCGTCCGACGCGCTGAACCTGTCCTCGAACACCGTATTGCAGTTGAAAACGAAATCCTCGCTGTCGTACAGGTTGAACACTGTCGGCATATTCGTCGCCGCATACAAACGCACCGGATCAGTACCGCTCGCGTTGTAATGCTCGTGCCAAGCGTTCATAGGAATTGCGAACACGCTATCTTCGTGCCACTCGAACGTCTGCCTGGGGCCGCCCTCCTGCCACACCGTTGTGGCGCCCCGGCCCTTGGCCACGTAGAAGATCTCCTCGTACATATGCTTCTCAGCGTTGAACGTGCCACTCGGAGGGATTTCAGCCAGATATCGGATGCCGCTGTTGTTGGTGATCGTGCGGCCTGGCACCGGATAGTGCGTCAGGTCCAGCAGCGCCGCGTCGACCCCCGCGCGTGCCCACGGCGACAGCGGCTCGTTGTGGATATCGAACACCGTGTGCGTCGTGATCACCTGCAGGTCTTCGGACCGCACCCACCGCTCGAACGGCGTCAGCTTCCAAGTCTCGATACGTTCGTCCGCCATGAGGTACCTCCGAAGGAATCAACATCAGAATGTGGGCGTGATTGTAGACTGCCCGCCCGTCGAACGGTCTAGCTCGCGAACGCTATCGTGCTCTCTGCATGAATCGAACACGACCAACCCAACCGAAATTTGAGACAGAATGAGCTGAGTCAAGGCAGATTTACGCGAGAAGAATCACCCTATGGGCCTCGACCTTGTCCCGCAAGAAATTCCCGAAGCCAAAGGGGGCAAGAATCGCGCCCATCTCGACGTTGAAGTCACCGACCTAGACGCATCCCTCGAGCGCGTCGTGGCCATCGGCGGAAGCCTCGTCGAGTGTATAAAGAGCACCAATGGTGAGCCGCTGCTCGTTTGCGCCGACCCGGACGCAACGAGTTCTATCACACGGCTCCCTGACGAGGGCGATGGGCCTAAGCGGGGGTAAGCCCCAGGAACTCTCGCACGTGCGGAATCACCACCGCGCTCTGCTGGAACGCCGTCGTGTGGTCGTGACCGCTCAGCGCCACGAATGTAGCGTTCGGCGCGAGCGACGCCGAGCGCTTGCTCATCAAGTGATTGTTGGGCAACGGGTACTCGTCCTCCGTGCCCGAGTAAACCATCGTGCGCACCTTCATCTGACGCACTGCCGACTCCGGCGTGCCCCAGTCGATGTTCGCGATCTGCTGCGCGGCGTACGCCCCGGTGTCGTTGTTCAGCAATCGCTCGCGAGCCACGTCCGGCATCTTGCCCTGAGTCATCTCCACCGCCGTGATGTACACGTCCATGCCCAACGCCATCAGCTTGGCGCGGCTTTCCCACTTCACCCGGTTGCGGTCCGACACCGGGGAGGGCAGTGCGGGGTAGGCTCCCAGAACCAGCGACAGAACGCGATCCGGGCGGAGCATCCCTATGGCCCAGCCGTTGCTCGCCCCCATCGAATAGCCCCAGTAGTGCGCCTGCTCGATGCCCAGGTCGTCTAGGACCGCCACCACGTCCGACACCTTGGCCTCTCGGGTGTAGTCCGTCGGGTCCTGCGGCTTGCTGCTCTCGCCGAACCCTCGCGAGTCCACGAGGACCAGTTGGAGTTCACCCTTCAGCGCTTCCACGTACCCGGCGTCGATCCAATTATGGATACTCCCGCCCATCCCATGCATGAGCAGCACCGGCGGCCCTGAGCCCTCCACCTCGTAGTGAATCTCAACGCCATTGTTGTTGACACGTGCCATCCCGATCCACCTCCTTGTAGCTATCCCCGTGATGCTACACGAACCTGGTACCGACTTAGCCCCGGCGACTCTCGCCAACCCGACCCCAAAGGCGTATCGTCCATATTGTGCCGTGTTACCGGGCGTTACGCGCAGGACTCGACGCCGATTCGTCGCTGATGGATCGACCGTGCGGGCCGGACCCGGCCCTGCAAGGGCTCATACCGCTGAGCCCTGCGGAAGAAAAGAGGAGGAGGTAACAGATGCCTGTCATCGACGCTGATTGCCATGTGATTGAAGCCGACCACACGTGGGCTTACTTGGATCCTGCGGACGAAGCGCTTCGGCCGCAGCCGTACCAGTCTCCCGACGAACCCAGCGAGGCGTTCTGGGTGATCGACGGCTCGCCGCGCCGCAGGCCCTTCGGTGGCGTAGCGCAGGGCCTCAAGTCCGAGGACCAATCTGGTTTCGCCCGGACCACGATGGCCACACGAACTCTCGGTGATATCAAGGCCCGCCTCGCCCACATGGACGAGCTCGGCGTCGACGTTCAAGTGCTCTATCCGACCATCTACCTCACGCAGATCTCCCAGAAGCCCACCGTAGATCTGGCCCTAGCTAAGAGCTACAACCGTTGGATGGCCGACACGTGGGCGCAATCCGCTGGACGCCTGCGCTGGGTCGCCGTGCCACCCCTGCTCACGATGGAGGCCGTTCCGGAGCAGCTCCGGTTCGCCAAAGAAAATGGCGCCGTCGGTGTCTTCATGCGCGGCTTCGAGGGCAATCGCCAGGCCGCTGATCCCTACTTCTTCCCGATGTATGAAGTGGCCCAGGAGTTGGACCTCGCCATCACCTTCCACGCAGGCTGCGGCAATCCAGCCTTCGTGGACCTTACGGACGGCGACGCGTACACCCGCAATAAGGTTCCTGTGATCTCAGCTTTCCACTCGCTGCTGTTCCGCGATATCCCCTCCAAATTTCCGAACCTACGCTTCGGGTTCGTCGAGGTCGCGGCAAATTGGGTCCCCTACATCCTCACCGACCTTGAACGCAGGGTCGAACGGCAGGGCAGGGTGCTCACCAAGAACGTCCTAGCCGACAACAACATGTTCGTGGCCTGTCAGACCAACGACGACTTCGCTCATATCATGAACGCGGTTGGCGATGACAACCTGATGATCGGCTCCGACTACGGACACAACGACACCTCCAGTGAGCTGGAGGCGTTGCGGCTGTTGAAAGAGTCAGGAGGCCTGTCTGAGCCGACGCTGGCGAAGATCCTCGACGCCAACCCGACGCGGCTCTACGCCATGTAGCTAGGCGGAACGGCCCAGGATCGCTAGGTACCTCGTCTGCGTGTCGGCGTCCTCTGAAGCATCCGCTTCAGACTCGCCCCACGCCGTCGATCCGCCGGTTCTGAGCCGCTCGCGGTTGCGCACCGCACGGGCGTAACTCATCTCGACCAGCTCGGAATCCATGGCCGTGTCGGCGCCGAGGGCGACCGCCAGGTCCCAGCCGTGAACAAGCACTTCTTGCACCTGGCCCAGCGCATACTCCCGGGCAACCTGTTCGCCTCGCCGAGTCTGCACCTTCTCGTCCATCGCACCTGGCGCACTGAACGCCGCAGTCGCAGCGGTGCACGCAGTGTCGAACGCCCCAAGAGGATCGTCGCCTAGCAGATCCCCGAAGTTCTGGGGGCCGTCGCCACCCATGATGGACACGGCGTTCCGGACGCTGCTGACCATGTGGTTCACCAGCTGCCTCACGTTCCACTCTGTGCATGGCGTCGACGCTTCCCATTGATCGGCGTTGACCGTGGCCAACAAACGCCGGGCGTTCACAGTCGCTTTCAGGTAATACTTAGGTGCATCTGCTTCGGCGTCGGATTGAGTCGTCATCACAAACTCCTGCTTGGGGAGGCTAAAGGCAATTGGACTGGCTGATGATACTTGTTTTCTACAAGACAACGGGGACCGCTGGGGGTACTCTTTGGGTATGGTGACGATGATATTCTCCGTAGACAAGTGCCCCCATGGATGACTCTGAGGATCGACGTTCACCTCGGCAGCTTCTAGCGGAGCGGTTCGCTCCCGTGCTCATGGTGTGGCCGGAGATCTCTCCCGACCGCACCGCTGGTTCGAACATGAGAGACCGCTTTACCCGGCTCCGGGCCCGATCCGCATCCAAAACCATCTCGGGTGCTCACATCACTCGTGATTTTTATCCTCGGGACATCCGACTGATCCTCAATCACGCGCAAGCGTGGGACCCGCGCCCGCCGCTGCCGGTGCTATCCCTCTGGTTCACGCGAGCCTATCGAGACTTCGCTCGCTACTTCTTCTGGCCCATCGCCGCCATGGTCGTAGCCGCGCTCGTCGTCTTGGCGTTAAGCCAAGCGCTAGAAGGCAAGGGCAGGGACGCCATCCAGATTGGCGCACTGATCTTCTTGGGGTCGATGTATTTGACCACCCTCAGGTCACCGGTCCTAACGCCTGTTGACTACTGGCACCACCTGAACCATCTCATGGCCACCGGGGGCCTGGCGACAGCATGGCTCGTAACGTTCGGAACCGGCGGACTTTGGTATATCGCCGTCATCATGGCGGTGCCTTCCGCGGCCGTCCTGCTCACGAGCGTTCTCGTTCGCGAAGTTTCCGGGTTTGTTGCGTTCGTGCTTTGGCCGGTGCGGTTCGTCCGCAGTACCGCCCTCTGGATGCTCAATCGCCGCACGCACCTTCGTCAAGGCCTCCAGCTGGGTCTGATCCAGGGTGTGAAGCTGGCCCATGAGTACACCGAGGAGAGCGAGCTGTTCTACCGGCACCCTCGCGACGGCAAGCCAATTCATCGCGCCGACCGCGCGGCGCACTGGTCGGCGTACTCCAGGATCCTCGCGCGTGAGGGCGACCGTTACCCCGTGACGTGTTACGCCCGCGTGCTGGACCCGAACCCTGAGGGCGTTACAGGCATCCAGTACTGGTTTTGCTATTACTACAACGACTGGGCCAACGAGCACGAAGGCGACTGGGAATCGGCGTTGGTGCTCGTGCGGGGCGCGGAGCCAGTAGGGGTCGCGATCTCCTCGCACGAGGCGGGCGAACTGCGTCATTGGGAGCACGTCGAACACCAGGAGAGTCGGCCTGTGCTACACGTCGCGGCGGGCTCCCACGCGTTTTATTTCGAAGCGGGCGCCTTCCTCGCTGAACGAGCAGTCGCCGGTCTTCGTGTAACGTCCATCGACGCTGCCCTGTTCGGGAAGGAGATCCTAGATTACGTGGACTTCGCTCCCGACGAATCGGAGGGAGCCCCGATGATCCCAGAGCGGATCGTCCTGATACCGGACCCCGATGAAGCCACGGGTCTATGGGGGCACGTGGACCACGATCAATACTGTGCCGGGAACTGCGAGTTCAACTTCGACTGGATGAACTACCAAGGTCACTGGGGCGCGGTGGGCGTATCGCTCTCTGGTGGTTATTCAGGCCCGCACGGCCCTGCTGAGTCGGGCCTGCCCTGGGATAACCCCTACCTCTGGGCCGACACGGTCTGTCGGTCCTGCACGGTCTGCTCGGGCGAATCGCCCGCCTCCTGGGGAGACTGAGTAGGAGTAACGCGTGGAGGATGACGAAGCAGGCCCGGCGATCCGCCGGGCCTGCTGTTTTTGACCGATATCGCTCGCTCGTCAGGGCTAATCAGCGCCCAAAAACTCCATCACTTCTTGGTTGAATCGGTCCGGAAAGCTGTGCAGTCCGTGGTCGCCACCCTCAACGTGGACCCACTTGAACCCGGGGTTCTTGTCCCCTACCAGCGCCGCCATATCTTTGCCCACATCCAGCATGCGCGGGTGTTTCTCTTCGGTGCCCGTGAGGACGAGAAGCGGGCAGTTGACCTGGTCCGAGTACTGCGCGGTGATGTCGTAGTGCTCGGAGCAATGGCGATCCAGATGCACCTCGGCGGTGAAGATTCCACCCGGGTTGGGGAACTCGGTCTGAATGATCCGGCCTCCCTCACTCGCATCCACTAAAGCCTTGGCTTCTTTGTAGTACTGCTTATGGTCGTTCGCCATCTCTGACGCGAGGTAATACTTGTGGGAAAAGCGCAGAGGACCCACGGCGATAACTGCCGCCACGCGAGGATCTTGGTTCTTGGCTTGCGACATCACAACGCGAACTGTGCCCAGGCTCGCCCCGAGCAGTCCGACGCGGCTGTAGCCTTGCTCAGCCATGAAATTTACCATGGCCTCGATATCCAGATGGGTGTCGCTCAAGTGCTCGTGCGCATTGCCGACCTTCTTCCCGCCTGATTGGCCAGCGCCCGCTATAACGTCGTGTCCGCGGGTGTTGAACACACCGATCGGGATGCCGAGATCTGAGAAATGCTTGGCGCGCTCGACCCCTGCCGACGAGTAGAAGTTGCCGTTGGAACCATGCACGAACAGCATTGAGTCCACGAGCAGGTCGGTGCGGGGGTTTGCTGCGGGGTGCAGCATCCCATGTAGAGTGATTCCGTCGCTGGTCTTGGTCGTCTGGATGGTCATCTGAGAAGCGTCTCCTGAGTGGGCACCTAGGGCCCCAGTAGTGGCGAGAGGCTATCGCGTTTTCACAACCGGGTCATCTCCTGAGTGCCAGGTGCGTAGGTCGCAGGCGTTACACTAAGGCCACCCCATGCTCAAGAGCCGTTTCTCCGCACTTCACCATCGCGATTTCCGCATCTTCTGGATCGGCTACGTGATCTCCGTTTCCGGGCAGCAGATGCTCTGGATGCTGGAGCCGTGGTTGATCTACGAGATGACCGGTTCCAAGATTTACCTCGGAATCAACGCCCTCGCGCAAGCCATCCCTGCCACCGCGCTGGTGCTCGTTGGCGGGGTGATCGCTGATAAGTTCGACCAACGCAAGCTGCTGATCATGGTGCAGGTCGGCAACATCGTATTGCTAGGCCTCCTGGCCGTGTTGGCCCTCACCGAAGTGTTGGAGATCTGGCACATCTTCGCCATTGCGTTCGTTCATTCCGCAGTGGGCTCGTTCGAGAACCCCGCGCGGCAATCGATGTTTCCCCACCTGGTCAGCAGGGCGTCCATGCCTAATGCGGTGGGGCTCAACTCCTCTATCCACCCCGGCACCCGTATCGGTGCTCCCGTCATCGGAGGGTTTGTCCTCGCGTTGATGATGGATATCACTGACTCGCCCCGGATCGCGGCGGGCACGGTGCTACTCATCACCGTCGCCGGGATCGGCGTGTACCTCGCGATGCTCATGAAGATCCACCTGCCACCCATCAAGCGGGCCTACGCCGGCAGCATGCTCAAGAGCATGAACGAAGGTGCGCATTTTATCTGGCGTGAGAGGATCTTTGCGTTCCTAATCGGCGTTGCCTGGTACACGATGTTCTTTGGCATCTCGTTTACGATCCTGCTCCCCGTGATCGCCAAAGACATCCTGCACGTCGGTCCCGATTCACTCGGCATCATGTGGGCTGCTCAAGGTGTCGGCAGCATGGCGGGCGTTGTCCTGGCGTCCCACTACGCGAGCCCACGGCACCAGCGACGCACGTTGGTGTTATCGCCGGTCCTGTTGGGCGGGTCGATGATCGCTCTAGCGCTGATACCCATCTACTGGGTCTCGCTGTTCATCTTCTTCCTTGTGGGAACCGGCGCGTCCGCTGGCAATGTTGCGGTCCAACAGAACCTCCAAATGTTGGTACCCACTGAGCTGCGCGGGAGGGTTATGGGGGTCTGGAGCATCGTTCACACGAGTATCAGGCCCATGGGTGAGATGCAATTCAGCGCCATCGCTGTCTTCAGTGCCCCTGCGGCGCTCATCGTGGGCGGCGTCATGTTGATCGCCGCCAGCGTGCTGTACATCGCGCCGTCCAAGCAGTCGCACCGGCTCAAGGACCTCCGCCAAGCAGCCCTCGACTCCGTCGCGGAGCACGTCTAACACGTCTTGCGCTTGCCCCCGTTCCGACCCCCGGTTAGCATCCGCCCACCCCATCGGTGGAGCACGTACCCATGGCCAAGGCCGGATTCAAGATCATTGACGCGGAACCCCATTTTCTGGAGCCCCACGACCTGTGGAAACGCAACCTACCGGAGCCATGGCGCACCAAGACCACCGTCAATTCGCTGGACGAGGGCAAGACCGGCGAGAGTGGTGCCGAAGCAAGCGTGGAGGGCAAGGAGATCCCGCAGCGCTCGGGCCCGCGCCTCGTCCGAGAGCGAGCGCTCCGCCGTGTCGCCGCCCAACCGCTGCTGGCCAAGGTGACCGCCGACCCTACGCCGGAGAACTTCATCGAAGGGTTCGACGTTGAGGGCATCGACCTGGGAGTGATGATGCCTACCGTCGGCATGGGTATCGTGCGTTTCGACGGCCTCGACCCGCAGCACTCGCTCGCGCTCTGTCGCGTGTACAACGATTTCGCCGCCGACTTCGTGAAATCGTACCCCGAGCGACTGAGATTCTGGGCGTGGCTCCCGCCCCACGATGCCGCGATTGCTGCTGAAGAAGCGCGGCGGTGCGTCGAAGAATTGGGCGCTGCCGGCGTGGCGATGACCGGTGGGGCGGTGGATGGCAACTTGCTTTGCGACGATTTCTTCGACCCGCTCTGGGCGCAGCTCAACGACTTGGGCGTCGCCTTCGGCTTGCATGGCCCGCCGCCCAACCTTTACCTCAAAGACAACATCGCCCACCGGTACAACGGACACCCTCGGACGCAGTTGGTTAGCCAGGTCATGGGCAACCCGTTTCACGCTCAGACGGAACTCGCGGAGCTCATTCTCGGTGGCGTGCTCCACCGCTTCCCCAACTTGAAGCCCGTGATGATGGAGGTCAACGCCTCCTGGCTGACCTGGCTTCTGTGGCGTATGGACGAGAAGTGGGAATCCAGCCGTCCTGATCTGCCCACGTTGGGGATCGACCTGCCGCTATCGCCCAGCGAGTACTTCAGGCGTCAGTGCTACGCGGAGATCGAACCCGAGGAGGACGTCGGCAAGTACGTCATCGATTACATCGGGTCAGACAACCTCCTGTTCTCGACCGACTACCCGCACAGCGACTCGCTCTTCCCGAGTGCGGTCGACACCTTCCTTGCGTTACCCGGCATTTCCGACGCTGACAAGCGCAAGATCCTCTGGGACAATCCCGCGAAACTATTCGGCATCGCCGATTAGTACCCCGACAGCATCCTCACCTCTGCAGATGGTCCGACGCCTCGTACGGCATCGCACCCTGGCCTTGGCGAGCCTCGCCTGCGTTAGAGGCTAGCCCTTCTTCGCCGTCTCGGCCTCTTCGGCCTCGCATCGGAGCCTACCGCGCTCGCGGACAGAATCGAGCACCTCTCCCACACCTATCCGACCCACCGACCCAGAAGCGTACATGGGCCCGAAGATGCTGCCGTTGCGGAACACCAAGACCTCCATGGGCTGGATGTAGCGGCAGTGGTGCTCCTCGTTGTACAGCGCGTGGTAGCCCTCGACCTAGTCGTCCGTGGCGCTGCATGCCACCGGGAACGTCAGGCCGTACTTCTCCACCATCTCTTTGGTGGACTCCAACGACTTAACCGACACGGCCACAACCGTTGCTCCGAGCTCGGCTAGCTCCTCAAGCTTCTCTTGGTAGGACCTCAACTGGCGCCTGCAGTACGATCACCAGTTGCCCCGGTGGAACAGCAAAGCAGCATAGCGGCCGGCGATGTCGTCCGGCAGTGTCAAGGTGCCATCGTCGATGAGGTTCAGCGTGAGGGGCAGGCATCTTGTCGCTTTGTATCAACCGGTCAGGCAGGGATTTCACTCCTAACTAGTTGATGCGCACAGTACACCAACGCTGAGATGCTCAGCGGCCCAATAGAGGTGCGCCCCTCAGTCCCCGGTTCGCGTGCCGCGCCCGTCCGTTTGTTCCTGCGGCGCAGGTCGTTGACGAGGACGGCTAGAATAGCCCGCGGCGCGACGCTGATCGCCTCCAGGAGAATGCAATGAACGTCTTTAATGCCATGGCTGAAGTCCTGAAGCGCGAGGGGACCGAGTACCTCTTTTGCTTTCCCACGCTCGATCTGATCGAGACCGTCGCCCAGCACGGCATTAGGCCCATCGTGTGTCGGCAGGAGCGCGTCGGCATGGGCATGGCGGATGCCTACAGCCGCATCTCCAACGGCAAGCGTATTGGCGTGTTCGCCATGCAAGCGGGACCGGGCGCAGAGAACGCCTACCCGGGTATAGCGACCTCCTACTCAGACGCCTCTCCCGTCCTTGTGTTGCCGTCGGGCTACGCTCGCGACCGCGAAGGCTGGCCCCACATCTTCACCGCGGCCCGTGGCTACTCCAACGTCACCAAGTGGCTTGAGCAGGTGAACGTCCCTGAACAGATCACCGACGCTATGCGCCGCGCCTATGGGCGACTCAAGAATGGCAGGCTTGGCCCAGTCATCATCGAAGTACCCGCTGACGTGGCGCTGGAGGAGGTCGTCGCTTTCGACTATCAGCCTGTGCGCGCTACGAAGAGCGCTGCTGACCCCGTCGACGTGGAGCGCGCTGCCCGAGCGCTGGTGGACGCGCAGCGCCCGGTGATCCATGCAGGGCAGGGCATCATGTACGCCGAAGCGACCGACGAGCTCGTTGAGCTAGCCGAGATGCTAAGCGCGCCCGTCCTCACTACGCTGCTTGGCAAGAGCGCTTTTCCAGAGACCCACCCGCTATCCCTCGGCATGGTCGCTGGCTCCGCGTCGTGGCCGGCCGTTCATTTCATGGATGAGTCAGACCTGATCTTCGGCGCAGGCGCGAGTATGGCCAAGCACCAGATGTCCGCGAACCTCCCTGACGGCAAGACGCTGGTGCAGGTGACCAACGACGAATCCGACCTGAACCGCAACTACCATATCGACTACCCCATGCTGGGCGACGCCAAGCTCGTGCTGCGGCAGATCATCGACGCCGTCCGTGATATAGGTGGCAAGCCGCAGCGTACCAACGCAGATGTCGCGGTGCACATCGACAAGGTCCGCGCCGAATGGATGGCCCACTGGCTCCCCAAGCTCACCTCCAAAACCGCGCCTATCAACCCGTATCGCGTGGTGTGGGAGATGCAGAAGGCGATCCCCGCCTCAGAGGCCATCGTTACCCACGACTCCGGTAGCCCGCGTGATCAGATGGTGCCGTTCTACCGGTCGGCTGGTCCCCGCAGCTACATCGGCTGGGGCAAGTCCCATGCCCTCGGCACGGGCCTGGGCTTTGCCATGGGTGCCAAGCTTGCCGCGCCCGACAAGGTCTGCATCAACTGGATGGGTGACGCCGCCTTTGGCATGACAGGCCTGGACTTCGAGACCGCCGTGCGGGCGCGGATTCCCATCATCACCGTCGTCTCCAACAACTACACCATGGCCATCGAGACCTCACGCATGATTGAGTCACACGAGCGGTATAGTACGCGTGATCTCGGCGGCAACTACGCCGAGCTCGCTCGAACGTTGGGCGGCCGCGCCGAGCGCGTCGAGGACCCGGAGGAGATTGGACCCGCGCTCCAGCGTGCACGTCGCATCACGGAAGAAGATGGCCTGCCCGTGCTCGTGGAAGTTATGACCTCATCCGAAACCGAGCGCTCAACTCCTGCGGGGAACGTGGGGTAGCATTCCGTTCCGCGCCATCTGAGCAACGAGCGGCCCGACCCTAGAGAACGGGCGCTTCAATCGCGATATCGGTCGCATTGAGATCGAAATGCTCCCACTCGACGACCACAGTTGCGGCGCTGATCTGCGCGTAGCGAATTACGCCATCTTCCAAGCCCATCATGAAGCGCACGTGCCTGAGCTCTCCGCCCTGGCTGTCGAAGCCTTCGTAGACTGCGACCACCGCGTCTCGGTGCTCGTCGTTGTCGACGCGGGTCAGGGCGTCGACGTCCGCCAACCCCCCGAGGTCAGCCTCCACGTTCGCAGATGATTTCGTGACGAAGCTTCGCGACCACGAGCCATCGCACGCTTGGTCGAACGAGTCCGCGCCGATCACTAGCAAGGTCCGATCGCAGTCGTCGGCGGGATAACGCACGCCTGGCTCGTTGTCGTACTCGCGCCAGGTCGCCAGCACCGACCGTTCGCGGTTCGGTAGCACTCGCTCATACGTCGTTTCATGATGAAGGTCGAACTTTGTGGAGCCACGGTTGGGATCGCGAAGGTCCGGCCCGTGCAGCCGCTCGACGATCAGCTTGCGCGACCGGTATGCAGTGTCGCCCTTGATGAGTGTTTCGATGGAGTGATCCAGCGCTGCCGCGACCACCGATTGGATCGGTGTCTCGCCTAAAACTTTGCTGCACCCGACGAATGTGGTCAGCGTCGCTGCCAGAGCAAATGCTGCATACGCGATTCGCTTGATCCTATGGCGCCTCACTTGATACCGGCCAGCGACACTTGAGCAGTACTCACGCAGTGGGCTCGTGAACCGTCTGGTGTCGCTTTGTGAGCAGTGGGAACAGGATTGGCATGGCGATCGCGAATGCCAGGAACAACGCCCCTGCGACCCAGAACGAAGCCTCGAGACCGACGTTCGCTGCGACTACGCCAAATACTGCGGGTACCGTCACCTGCGCCGCCGCCCAGTACAAGCCGACATAGGCAATCGCCATCCCGCGTTGCTCCTGCGTGCTGTACGTCGACGCTGTCAGCGGATACAGCGGGCCAAGCACACCATGCAGCGTCCCGTAGGAGAACATCAGCGCGGTGAGAGCCCGCAATCCGCTTCCTGCGAGCGGGATGGCCAACATGGTCAAACCCATCAACGTCAGTACCGACATGTACAGGTTCTGTTGACCGGTCTTCGCCACTATCTTGCCGAAGACGATGCCGATCACCACGCTGCCCACGGATCCGACTGTCCGGATGAGCCCGATCGTCGTCTCTCCATTGCCAAGCTCGCTCAGGTACGGAACCAGCAGGATGACGGCGATCGTCATCGACGTCGAGGCCGTGAACGCAGTGAATCCAGCCATGGCCATGCTCGGGTTGCGCGCGAGCGCTGGGACGGGCGCCAGCGCCTGCTTGAATCCGCGCCGGAGATCCTTGCGCGGGAGCACGGGCAGCACTGAAGAGCCTGCCAATCCAAGCGCCCCCAATGCGATGACTCCGGTCCACGCCCAGCCATACCCCATCGTTTCGGCGACCAGCCCCGCCAGCGCCGCCCCTACCATCTGGCCAGCGGTGCCGGAACTGCTCATGCGCCCGAGCAACGTCCCCGACTTCGCAGGGTTGATCCGGCTGCCGTACGACTGCGTCGATGTCCAGTAGGTCGCTCGCGAGATGCCCAGGAACGTCTGCGCTAGGATCAGCGCCCAGAACGTGCCTGAGACCGCGAAGATCGTGGCGCCGACCACCATCGTTCCGAAGCTACCCCACAGCACCCAGCGTTCGCCGAACTGATCGCAAATCGCCCCTGCGAACAACCGCAGGAACAACCCGAATAGCGCCTGCGAGCCCACGATGACACCAAGCTCAGCGAGGTCGAATCCCAGGTGCAGCGCGTAAAGTGGAACCAGGATCAACGTCGAGCCCAGGGTAATCATGTAGCTGAACGTTGCTGTGTAGATGAGCGCCGTTGCCCGCAGTTCTGCGCGGGCGCTTAGTGTGGTGGTGAGCGGGTGTTGCCCAGTGGGTTGCAAGGATGCACGCCTCTGTACTTTCGGTCGCTTGCATGCTACTCCATCGGTGACGCCCTGCGGCTCGCGCGAGCGCTCCACCGTCCTGGCCGTGCAACGCGAGCTTGCCGACGGCCCGTTCGTCAGGCACTACATTCCCGAGGAAACCGACGACGGTTTCAGCGACGGAGAGGGAGTATTCTTCATCCTCAGCTTCTGGCTCATCGGCGCCCTTGCGTTCATCGGCGAACAAGACGAAGCCATCCATTTGTTCGACCAGCTGATTGCCAAAGTTGACCATCTTGGCCCATTCGCCGAGATGTGAGGTTCCGCAACCGGCCAAGCCCGCGGCAACTTTCCACAAGCCTTCAGCCACATCGGCTTCATCCATACCGCGGGCGACTTCAGCGAGGTTGCCGGCAACGGCCACGATGTCGCCGGGTGATACCTAACGCGTAAAGCGTCCCGTGTCGTAGGGCGTCATGTCTACGTCCGTTGCGCCCGTGGCGATAAGGTCGGCGATCGTCTTGCCCATGCCGGGGCCCATCATGATGCCCTGGCGTCCACCGCCCGTGGCGAGATAAAGGCCATCGATGCCTGGCATGCCGCCCAGCATCAGCACATTGTCCGGAGTTACCGGGCGCAGGCACGCCGTCTGGAGCGCCAGGTCCGCGTCCGCCAGCGCGGGCAGCATCAGCAATGTCGACTCGATGATCGCGTCCCGCGACTCAGTCGTCTTCGACTCGTCGTATCCGGCCTCTTCCTCGGTCGTGCCGCACCACACGAAATCGTCCGCGGGCTTCGTCATGGCGTAGTTCTTGTGGTGGCCGATG
This sequence comes from Dehalococcoidia bacterium, assembly GCA_963579135.1. Taxonomy (GTDB): domain Bacteria; phylum Chloroflexota; class Dehalococcoidia; order Lucifugimonadales; family Australimonadaceae; genus CALGTL01. Next base: position 20,979 of record CAUZFB010000014.1, read on the forward strand.
CTGTACCGGTACGGATCGCCTCCAGCCTGCAGGCGGATGATCTGCCCCTTCAGCGGGCGCACCGGCACGTTGACTCCAGTCCACTCGGTGATGGCGCCGCTCCACGGACCCATCGCCAGCACCACCGTCTCTGCCGGAATCTCCTCGCCGTCGAGCGCCACGCCCCGGACCTGCGTACCGTGGTGATGCAGGCCGACCACACCGCCCGTGCGAATCATCACTCCCATCTTCTCGGCCGCCTCGGCAAGCGCCAGCGTCAAACGGTACGGCTCAACGTCGCTCCCACCCTCGATGTGCAGCGCGCCAACCACCTCCGGGTTCAAGCGCGGCTCGAGTTTCAGCACGCCCTCCGCGCCGATCCACTCGACCCTGTACCCCGGCTGAGCTTGCTGCCATGCCAGGTACTGCGTCACCTCGGCAGCTTCAGCCTCGTTCAACGCAATCTTGAGCGCTGGCCGCTGCTGGAACTGGATATCGACATCGGTCTGGCTGGGCAGTTCTTCAGCGAGCTGCCTGAACAACCCCATACTTTTCCGGATGATCTGCTGGTTGGGCTCCGGTCCGTTAGGGATGCCACCCGACAATCCGCCGTACGCGAACCCCGACGCGTGACTCGCCAGCCCGTCGCGCTCGAGCACGGTGCTCTTGATGCCTGCCTTCGCCAGGTAGTAGGCCGTTGCTATCCCAACGATACCTCCGCCCACGATCACAACGTCTTGGTGTCCCGTTGTCATGCCTTGTAGCCGCCCACGAGCGCCTGGTTCAAGCGCTTCCAGAAGCAATCCACCGTCGAGAATCCTGCCGCGTGGAGCCAATCGAAATGCTTCTGCAGCGTCGCGTCCCGGTGGTGCAACCGCATGTCGTGTGCCTGCTGCTCAGGACTTCGATACGCAGGTGTTGCGTTCGGATCCTCGGCGTGACGTATCTTACGGAAGATATCGTTTAGCAGAACATTCTCCGGAGACGCAGTGTCCAGGTTGAAGAACGCACCGCCCGGCTTGATGTTCGCGCCGATGCTCACGTACAGGTTCACCATCCCCTCGGCGGGCAGGTGGTGGATCGCCCGGGCTGACACCACCAGATCGAACGGACCCTCTGCGGCCGCCTGCTCGGGCAGCGTACCGTCAGTGAAGTCCCCAACCATGTACTCGAAGCGAACGCCGAAGCGCGCCATGCGCTCGCGGCCACGATCCATCATCGCGTCGGAGATATCCATGCCGATCGCATGCGCGTTGGGGAACGCATCTAGCACGGCCGCCGCCACCGGCCCGTAGCCGCTACCGACGTCCAGCACCGGGATTGGAGCATCGGGCTCAGCAGGCACCAGCTTCGTCATCAGATTGAAGATCAACGAACGCTCGGTCTCCTGCCGGTCCATCCGGTCGATGTACTCCGCTACACGCTCTGGCTCCTGCCAGTGGTGTCCCGCGCGCTCTTCAGTCGCCATCGCGTTCCTCCTTCGGCTCGAACTCTGCTGCTCGTCGACGCTATCGCGCCGACCCTAGCGTTGCCGCTTAGGCGTGTCAACGGGCATCGCTTGACACCAACGCCCCCAAAGCCCTAGCGTCCTTGTACCTCGTTCCTAGGGAGAATCCCATGCTCAAGGACAAATCGGTCGCTATCACGGGAAGTGCAAACGGCATTGGTCGCTACATCGCTCATCGCTTTGCCCAAGAGGGGGCAAAGGTCGCCATCCTCGACGTTGACGAGGAGAAACTGGCTAAGACCCAAAGCGAGCTGCTCGACTTCGGTGGACAGGCCATTGCGATTCCCACCGACGTCAAGAAGGAAGAGACCGTCCGCCTCGCCATGGCCGAGGTCGCTGAGAAGTTCGGCGGCATCGACATCGTGGTCAACGACGCCGGCATCGTGCCGCACTTCATGTGGGGCGGCCCTAGGTGGCCCGCCATCCGCGACATGGAAGAGAGTTTCTTCTGGCACGTCATGGGCGTGAACCTTGGCGGGACCTTCCTCTGCAGCAAGCACGCCACCCCCTACATGGAGGCGGCTGGCGGAGGACACATCGTCAATCTCTACGGAGGTGGCGGCAAGAGCCCCGCTGGTGCGCTCACGTATGCGGTTTCCAAGGAAGCGATTGTCCACTTCACCGACTACCACGCGGAAGAGGTGCGTGGCGCCAACATCTGCGTCGTCGCCATCTCGCCCGGTGCCGCCATCGCTACAGAGAACGCTCCCGAGGAGGCGCGGTCCCGTATGCCTGGCCCTGAGTTCGCCGGCGACCGTTTCCTCTTGGCCTCCCAGGTGGGCATGGAGATGAGCGGCCGATTGCTGGACCTCGATGACTCCGGCAAGCTGTTCGTAGTTGAGCGGAATCCCTAGGAGCCCGTAGGAGAACAGGCGTGGTAATCGGCGGCGAACGGACTAACTGGTATGCGGACCACCCGCCCGCGTGCACCTGCGCAGACTGCACTGCGCGCAATGCATCACAGCGCCGTTTCGACGTGATGACCGACGGTCGTAAGGTCGGCCGCAACGAGACTTGCCCCTGCGGCAGCAGTAAGAAATACAAGAAGTGTCACGGTAAAGCGGCATGACCACCCCGAAGCCAAACACCTTTCAGGTGACCGATGAGGCGAAGCGCCAATTGAGAGAGATTGCCAACGACCGGGGTCTCGACCCCGGTCGCTACCTGCGCCTAGCCATCCCACCCACGTGGACAGGCGATGGCGACTTCGGCATCGTAATCGACTCTCGCGGCCCCGGTGACATATCCGTGGCGTGGGAGGGCAGGCCAGCGGTGCTGGTCGAGCGTGAAGTCGCCGACCAACTCGCTCGCTCGATCCTCGACTTCAAGGAAACGTCAGCGGGTCAGGGCTTCACGCTCGACGTCTTCTAGTGCTGGCGCGTTAACGCCCGACGACCAGAGCGCTGACGCCAAGTGTCGCTAGCCTTCCAGCACCGCGACGATTTCGATTTGAATCTTCATCCCACGGGGTGGGTCGTACTGAGAGGTGTGACGCGCCGGACGGTCGTGCTCGTCCGGGAACAGCGCGTTCCACTCGTCGTTCAGGATCTCACGATCGTTAAGGTCCTTCAAAAAACACGTCATCCTCACGATATCGTCCGCCGTCGCCCCCGCCACCTCCAGGAACGTGGCCAGGTTCTTGAAGCAATGCTTCGCCTGATCCACCACATCCTCACTGATCTCACCCGTCGCGGCGTTGATGCCCTGGATCGCCGACGAATAGATAACATTTCCCACCCGCGCCCCGTAGGGGATCGGAGCCGCGTGGTGCACTCCCGGAATCTGAAAGCTTTGCCGTCTGCCCATAGTTCACGTCCTTATCCGAGTCCTGCCATTACCGGCGGTATTACAAGCGGCGCTCCCGTCATCGGTCAACCAACCGATGACGGGAGTAGCGTAAGACCCCGCCCCCAACGCCGTTACGATGCCCGCCCGGCCTCCTCTCCTGAGGGAGAGGAGGCCGGGCATCCGCGAACACCCGATACGCGCGTACCCCGAGTGCGAGGTGACCCCGAGGCACAGCGCATCGCCGCCACTACTCACCCCGCCAGGCGCGTAAGATAAGGCTCGGGCAGGAGGCTTGAAAATGCTCACGCTGGAAGAGAACGATTCCCTCACCCTAGTCAGCCGTGGCACCCCCATGGGCGAACTCATGCGGCGCTACTGGATGCCCGTTGGCATGTCATGGGAAGTCGAAGCCGACGGCTCTCCACTGCGCGTTCGCCTACTCGGCGAGAAGCTTGTCGCCTTCCGCGATACCTCTGGCCGCGTCGGCCTCATGGCCGAGTACTGCCCGCACCGAGGCGCGTCGCTCTGGTTCGGCCGGAACGAGGAGGACGGCCTCCGCTGTGTGTACCACGGGTGGAAATTCGACCACACCGGCCAGTGCGTCCACCAGATGAACGAGCCCCACGACACTGACTTCAGCCACAAAATCCAGGGAGTGGCCTACCCGACAGCCGAGATGGGCGGGCTTATCTGGACCTACATGGGCGCTGCCGACAAGCAACCGCCGCTCCCGGAGTTCGCGTGGACGCAGGCACCCGAGGACCAGCGCCACGTCAACAAGACCTACGAAGAATGCAACTGGCTCCAGGCCATGGAGGGCGGGCTCGACACCTCCCACGCCCCGATCCTCCACCGTCGCCTTACCGACGACACCGACCTACCTGGCATCAGCCCGTCCATGCCCTTCGTTCGCGGCAAGGCACCCAAGCTGGAGGTAGACGAGACCGACTACGGTTACGCCTACTACGGCATCCGCGAGCTCGACGAGGACAAGCTTCACGTGCGCGGGTACCACTTCGTCATGCCGTTCACTCAGATCCGCCAGGAGCCCTTCTCGGGCAACGACATCGTCGCCGGGCACATGTGGGTGCCCATGGATGACAATACTTGTATGGTCTACAACTGGGAGTACAGTCCCTCCGGTACCGGCATGGAGGATCAGGAGCTCGTCGCCCGTATCCTCGGCACCGGTCCCGGCGAGCAGACACCAGACTTCAAGAAGGTGCGTAACCTGAACAATGATTACCTCATCGAGCGTGAAGCCCAGAAGCGATTTACGTTCACAGGTATCTTCGGCATCAATGTGCAAGACCACGCCGTTCAAGAGAGCATGGGTCCCATCGCCGACCGCTCCATCGAGCACCTTGGCCCCGCGGACAAAGCCGTCATCATTATGCGCAAGCAACTCGTGCAGGGCGTCAAGGTCGTCGCAGACGGCGGCGACCCCTCCGGCACGAGCAACACCTACTACAACGTGGTTGCTGTCGATAGGGTCATACCGGCAACCACAGATTTCCGTCAGGAGCTACGAGCGTCCATGTTCCCTGACCCGGTCTCTCGCTAGAGCAGACCGAAAGCCCGCGCCACGAGCTCATAGGAGCGGATGCGGTCCGTCAATGCGTATGTGATTGAGACTATCCCTACGTCAGTGGTTCCGTACCGCTGCGCCGTTGTCGTTATCCCTTCCTTCACCTGGTCGGGGTCGCCATCGATGCACCCGTCTACGTATTGCTGCACATGCGCGCGCGCTGCCTCGGTGAGAGGCCTGGCCATAGCCTCCGCTGGCGGCAGCAGACCTTCACGTATTTCCTCGCCCTGTGCGGCAAGCACGCGCCGAGCTCGATTGAAATTCCGGCTCGCGGTCACTCGCTGGACCTCCTCAGCGGTGGGGGCGCAGATCACCTGTACCGTCACATTGAGCCTCGGCTCCGCGCACAACGCCGACGGTTGGAACTCCCGTCGGTACAGCTCAGCCACCGCCGGACCATGCCCGCTCGTCGTTCCGAAGAAATCTGCGAACGAGAACGGTAAGCCTAGTTGGGCAGCTAGCCGTGCCGAGTAGTCCGATGACCCCAGCAGCCAGATTTCAGGTGCCGATTCCGGCTTAGGACCGGGTGCCGCTTTTAACGCCGCGAAGGGGTGATCGGGTTGTAGCGCATCGTAGAGATACCCAACGACATCTACCACCTGCTGGGGGAACGTCTGAACGTCTACTGGACGCTTGGGGTAGGCCAGGGCAAGCATGGTGCGTTGATCGCTACCAGGCGCACGGCCGATGCCGAGATCGACGCGGCCAGGGTAGAACGACTCCAGCACCCGGAACTGCTCGGCGACCTTTAGCGCGGAGTAATGGGTGAGCATCACCCCTCCACTACCCACGCGTATGTGCGAGGTGTTGGCTAGCACCTGACCGATTAGGATCTCTGGACTCGTACCTGCGAATGTGCCAGCGCTGTGGTGCTCTGCCACCCAGAAGCGGGAGTAGCCGAGGGCTTCAGTGGCCTTCGCCAATTCCACTGTATCTCTCAGTGCATGGGCGCCCGTTTCTCCGTGGCGCATGGGTGATTGATCGACGACGCTAAGGGTCAATTCAGAGGGCATAGGACACCTCACTCAGACATTGGATGAGCGGTCGTTGATGGATCGGTGGCGTGCCGTATAACGGCGGCGAAGTCCATTTATCAGGCTTCTTACCGTCTGTCTGATTATGCACGCCTTTGACTCGTACCGGAATTGACATCTATAGGTGGGCCAGTTACCGTTCTGCGGTCGTTCGCCTTGGGCAATTGGCCCGGTTATTCATGCCTCTGGCGCTCGGTCTAGGCAACATTGAATTGATGGGGAGCATGTAGATGATGTTTAATCTCAAGAAGACAGTCGCTCTAACGCTGCTTGGTGCGGTGTTTGCGGTTCTGCTGGCTGCGTGTGGTGGGGATGACCCCACGGCAACGCCTGCGCCAACGAACACACCGACGGCAGTGCCAACGCCAACCGCCACACTGGCACCTGGTGTTCCCACGCCGACTCCGAGGCCAGCAACGCCGACCCCGTCAGCACCAACGGCAACGCCCGTGCCCGAGTTTGACGCGGAAGCTTACTTCAAGGGAAAGAACATCCGGCTCATGGTCGGCTACAATCCTGGTGGTGGCACCGACGCTCAGGCCCGCTTCATGTCGAAGGCATGGGCTAAGTACATACCGGGTAAGCCTCGGATCATCGTCAGCAACATGACCCCTGACATCACTCAGCGTAATTATGTTTGGAACGCTGACCCGAGCGGATATATTTTCTCGTTGGAGGCCACTGGCGGTATTTTTGACCAGATTAACGAAGTCGCCCAGTACGACCTGCGTGAGGTGTCAGTTATTGGCGTAACGTCTGGTAAAGACGCTGTCTGGCTGGTCCGTGGCACTGTTCCTTACACGTGTGCGCATGATGCATTCAACAGGCCGAACGGCGAGAAGATGATTTTCGGTACTTCGGCCCCTACGCCAGCGGATCTTGGATCACAGGTTGCGTATGCCTGGCTTGCTCTTGAGTTTGACATGCCGATCGCGATCAAGAACGTTGCCGCTGCAGGTTCTGCTGAGCAGTACCTGATGATGGAGCGTGGCGACACTAACGCTTGGTACACCTCCACCGTTTGGGGCCAGCTTCCGCGCCAGCGACCTGGTTGGGTCGAGAGCGGATTCATCCGTGGTTTTGCTGACATGTCGTTCCCGGGTTACACCCTTGGTGCGAACGCGGAAGCCGATGCTTTCCCGTGTCCCAACGCCGAGACCTACTTGAAGACCGACGAGCAAAGGGCGATCTGGAACGCGGTTACTGGTACGCGAACCTATGCTTCCAAGAACCTCATTGGCCCGCCCAACATGCATCCAGGTGCTCTTAACGCCCTGCGTGATGCCCTCGAAAAGGCGATGAGTACGCCTGAGTTCGTTACGGACCTTGAGGCATTCACTGGTATTAAGAGCAACTTCACGGCTGGTGAGGCGGCACAGCAAGAGTTGATTGACACGACGCAGGCGTTCCTGGACAACAAGCCTACGATTGACAAGGTTCAACAGCAGATTTACGACAAGTACGTCAACTAAGCATTGGTAGAGGCAGGCGCCCCACTGCGGGGCGCCGCTCTCGTTGGGTAGCTAAGCATTGCAGCAACGGCATCGCCTTGCTGGGTGCGGCCGTCTCTAGAAAGTCTATGGGAACTGCAACGGGCAGCGGAGCGTGCCGTGAGCGAGATAACAGAAGCACTAGCCAATCTAGGCAACCCTGTCTATTGGATTGCCGTTACCGTCGCCGTATTGGTCGCGGCGGTGACCGGCATCATTCCGGGCGCATCCGGCGTTCTCATCATGGCCCTTTCCATCCCCTTCATCGTGGAGTTCTTCCGGGATGACCCTGCCATCGGTTTGGTTATGCTGGCGGCGATGACAGGTGTGAACAACACCCTCGACTCGATCCCCGCGATTCTCCTGGGCCAACCGGGCGCTGCCACGCAGGTGACCTTTTTAGAAGGCCACCAACTCGCCAGACAAGGCAAAGCTGCCCATACGCTGGGAGCCGTCTACGCCGTTTCCATGTTCGGTGGAATCGTCGGCGCAGTTGTGCTCGCTGCACTCATCCCGATCATCAAGCCATTCGTTCTGTCCTTCGGGTTCCCTGAGATCGCCGCGATGGCCTTTTTCGGCATCGCCATGGTGTCGGCCCTCAGCACCGGTGCGATGGTCAAGGGGCTAGCCGCAGGAGCATTGGGTATCCTGTTCGGTACCGTCGGCATCAACCCTATCACCGGCGATGTTCGATTCGTGTTCCAGCAGCCCAGCCTGTGGAGTGGCTTGCCGCTGATTTCCACAACCCTCGGCTTGTTTGCTTTGCCGGAGATGCTCGATCTGTCCATGGCCCGCCGCTCCGTAGCACCGCCCGGCGCCGTCATTAGCACCGCTGAGGTGTGGCGCGGGACCAAGTATGGCCTCAGTAAGTGGAAGATCATGATCCGCCAGTCGCTGTTCGGTGTCCTCATGGGCGCTATCCCCGGCGTTGGTGCGGCGGTCATCGACTGGCTCTCGTACGCCTTCGGCATTTTCTTCACCAAGGACAAGAGCCAGTTCGGTAAGGGTTCCCTGGATGGTGTGTTGTTCGCAGAGTCCGCCCAGAACTCCAAAGAAGCCGGTCAAGCGATCCCAACGCTGGCCTTGGGCGTCCCAGGTGGTTTGGCGTGGGCCATCGTGCTCATTGCGATGGTCGCCATGGACGTCACACCCGGTCCTCAGATGCTGGGTCGATTCGCCGACGTTACGATTCTGCTGGTGGTCACCCTGGCCATAGGAAACGTGATGGTCACCGGCCTAGGCATCTTGGCAACCGGTCAGCTTGCGAAGCTGACGCGACTGCCGTACCCGATTATCGGAGGCGTCATCATCCCGATCGCCTTTCTGACCGGTGTGGTCAACATGACCAACTGGCTTGCGATACCCATCATGTTCACTTTCATGGGTATCGGCCTCCTTATGAAACTCTTCCAGTGGCCGCGGCCCCCACTGCTGCTCGGTGTGATCCTGGGTCCCATCATCGAACTGAACTTCCAGTCCGCCGTAAACATCCACGGCTGGATCGGAGTGGTCACCCGTCCGCTGTCGATATCGCTCGTGTTGATCGCAGTCGCCGCCGCCTACTTCTTCTGGCGGTCCGGTAAGAAGCAAGCGGCGGACTTTGCCGTGCGACAAGCCGCTGAAGACGAGGCTGCGGGTAAGATAAATGCTCCTGATGAGGTGGTGAGCATCTCCTTCATGGCGGCACTTATCGAGGTCAGGAACATTCCTGTCCTGCTTATGTTTGGTGGAGCGATGGCGTTCTACTTCTCCACTGGCGGCTTCACCCCCACCGCCGCATTCATGCCCCAGTTGATGTCAAGCCTTGTGATGTTCTTGGCGGCGCTGCAGATGTTCTTCCATCTGCGCGACCGACATCACAAGCGTACCGACATCATGGATCTTGGCATGATCAGCTTGACCCGGCCTGGGTTCAAGTTCGCGGGTGCGATGGTCGCCATCGGATTGATGGGCTTCCTGTTGATTACAGGCATCCTCGGCCTTCGCTACGGGGCGCTGGCCTTGGCAGCGTGGCTGCCCATCTCGTTGATGAGCAACCGTCTCCGCTGGGTGGGCGCGGGCGTCGCCGTGTTCATGGTCTTCATGTTCGAGTTCGTCATGGCAGACAACCTCTTGTTCATCATCTGGCCAGAGGCCGCTCTTTTCGAGTGGATTGGTCGAGAGATCTTCTAGCCAGCAAACGACTGTTTGTTACACGAGAAAGCGCTGGCCGACCGGCGCTTTCTCGTGTCGGTCAGATTTCCGGTCAGCGTTTGTAGCCAGCTGGGGCACAGCATCGAAAGCCGAGTCGGCGGGTGATTGACCACCAACGTGGCTGTTGGCCGACGTGAGCAACCCCCGCGATTTCCCTAGTTGCGCTCCGGCTTGGGTCATGAACTGCCGGCACACCGCCCAATTGTAGAGAGGGTGTGTGCCTAGTTGGGAGCGTTCGACGTCTTTAACCTCTAGGCAAAGATGTGCTACCGTTACTTAATGCGTTACGTGACCTGCGTCTGTACAGAGGCCCCATAAGCCAAGGCGATTCCTGATATTGGATTGCCCCGTTGGCTTGTGGGCGCTTGCTCAAGCGGACGGGGTCTTTTTTTGCCTTCCGCTGGAGCTGCTGAACGCCAGTGACGTCACGGAAGAGAGATAAGAGAACATGGCAACAGAATCCCACAGAGGCACGTCAGGTCTACGCACCCTTTTCAGCTTCCCTCACCCCGTCAACGAATACGCCGCACGTTCCGTCGCCGCGATGGTCTTCACGCTTGCGGTAGTCACCATCGTGGCAGACGTCCGTTGGCTCACCTTCGTCCTCGCCTATGGTTTCTTGGCCCGGGTACTGACCGGCCCCAAGCTGAGTCCGATGGGCCAGCTTGCAACCAGAGTTGTGGCGCCGAAAATCCTCAAGCGCTCCCGCGCAGTAGCCGGCCCGCCGAAGCAATTCGCTCAGGCCGTGGGCCTCGTCTTTTCGATTACCGCTATCGTCCTTATCTACGGCTTCGGCCTCGTCGGCGCCGCCTACGCAGTGCTCGGCGTCCTGGTGCTGTTCGCTGGGTTGGAGGCCTTCGTTGGCTTCTGTATGGGGTGCTTCGTCTTTGGCTACCTCATGCGCTGGGGCCTGATTCCCGCAGAATTGTGCCAGCGTTGCAACGACATCACGTTCGCTGGCTCAGCCAACCAAGCGTAGAGTCGCCCCGCTACACCAGCGCCCCTGGAGTTTCCCTCATGAAGATCGGTATCGCCTTGCCCGCCAATATCCCAGGTGTGGGATCTAAAGACCTTATCGATTGGGCGCGAAACTGCGACGCTGCGCCCTTCTCTACGCTCGCGGCCAACGATCGGCTCGCCTATGTGACCGGCGATCCCCTGGCGTTACTCGCCATGGCCACTGGCGTCACCACACGGGTGCGCCTGATGACTAGCGTCATCGTCGCACCATTGCGCAACGCCGGGGTGCTCGCTACCCAGGCCGCGACCATCGACTCGCTCTCCAACGGCAGGCTGACGTTAGGCCTTGCCGTCGGCGGCCGCGAGGACGATTACCTCGCCGCGTTGGCCCCATACCGCGATCGCGGCAAGCGGTTCGATGAGATGCTCGCCCACATGAAACGTATTTGGGCGGGCGAGACCTTCATGGACGACTCTAACCCTGCCGGCCCCGCGCCGGTCCAACCGGGAGGCCCCGAGATTCTTATCGGAGGCACCGCACCTGCCGCCATCGCCCGCGTCGGCAGATCGGCCGACGGCTTCATCGCTGGCGGTGGCGGCAACCTTGAACGTGCTCGTGACGTGTACGAGAGCGTGCTCGCTTCGTGGGCTGAGTATGGCCGCCCCGGCAAGCCGCGATTCCTCTCAGGCCTCAGCTACGCCCTCGGCGGCGCCGCCGTGATTGAGCAGGCGCGCGTCAACCAGCACCACTATTACTCATGGCTTGGCGATAAGGTCGCCACCGGTCGCGCGCAGGGTATCGTCACCACCCCTGAGGCCATGCGGGAGACCATCGCCGGTCTCGAGTCCATTGGCGTCGACGAGGTCATCATGCAGCCCACGCACTCCGCCGCGGAGCAACTCGACCGTGCCGCCGCCGCCGTTTTCTAGCCCCGCGTTCACTGAACATTCACGACCGTCTCCCCCGCCTTCACAGGCCTTGCACGGCCTGCGCTCTAACGTTGCACTCAGATTGCCAGACTGAAGAATGTCGTGCGATGCAAGGAGGAAACATAAATAACAAGACGTGCCTCAACTTAGTCGAAGGACCCAACGGCCAAGCAGATCTCTTCGAGATTGCCGACGAGAGCACGACAGTGGCTACCGAATACCAGGTCGACTTCGACGGCGCAAGCCACATGTACCAGGCCATGGGCGAGGCCTATATAGAGGCAGGCCGGCGCGCTGGCAGGGACGCCCACCTAGGCAGTACCCGAACGCCCGCCCGACGGACCACTGAGGTCACCCAACCAGGCTCGAAGTAAGAAGCTCTCCCCCTCCAGTGCGGGTTTTTGCTGCCTCTCCCTGTTGTGCCACAACGCGCCGTCTGCTACGTTTCTCTCGTGGCAAGGCATCGAGGTCGTGGCGGCGGACAGCGCAGACAGCCCCCCCGGATACGGGTGGCCCTCTGTGCGACCTGTCTCGTAGACCAATTTTTTCCAGAAGTAGGGGAGGCGACCGTCAAAGTGCTCCGGCACCTTGGTGTTGATGTCGCATTCCCCGAAGCCCAGACCTGCTGTGGGCAGATTGGCTTTAACGGCGGCTACCGCAAGGAAGCCGCCGATGTCGCACGCCACTTCGTAGAGACATTCGAGCCCTACGACCACATCGTTGCGCCGTCCGGTTCCTGCTCCTCGATGATTAAGGTCTACTACCCCGAGCTCTTCGCTGGCGACCCTGACATGCTCGAGCGCGCCACCGCAGTCGGCGAGAAGACCCACGAGTTGACCGACTTCATCGTCAACGTCCTCGGCGTCACCGAGATTGGCGGCATCTCCGAGGGCCTCGTCACCTACCACGACTCCTGCCACCTCCTCCGCGAGCTAGGCATATCTGAGGAGCCTCGTACGCTCATCCAGAACACCCGTGGAGTCGAACTCCAGGAGATGCCCGAGTCCGACGCCTGCTGTGGCTTCGGCGGCCTCTTCTCTGTCAAGTTCCCCGAAATCTCCGCCGCCATCCTCAATGAGAAGCTTGGCAATATCGCGGACACGGGCGCATCTACCCTCGTCGCCAACGATTGCGGTTGTCTCATGCACATGCGTGGTGCCCTCCGGCGCCAGGGATCCAACGTCCGTTCCAAGCACATCGCCGAGCTTCTCGCGGAAGGACTGGACTGATGCCTGAGGTCAAGACGAGTCGATTCAAGTCCGAGTCGGTCAAGGCTCTCGCCAATGAAAACATCCAGCGTGCGCTTGGCGCGCCGTTTGCCCATTTCGTGGACGGTCGCAAGTCAGCCATCGAGGCCGACTACACAGAGGAGAGCTGGGATTCGATGCGCGATCGGGCCGCCGCCACTAAGGCCCACACCATCGAGCGCCTCGACTACTACCTCGACCTCCTCGACAAGAACGTGCGACGCAACGGAGGCCACGTCCACTTCGCCGATGACGCTGCTCACGCGAACCAGATTGTGTTGGACATAGCGCGGCAGCATGACGTCAAGACCGTCATCAAGAGCAAGTCCATGGTCTCCGAGGAGATGGGGATCAATGACGTGCTCGAGAAGAACGGCATCAAGCCCGTGGAGACCGACCTGGGTGAATACATCATCCAGCTGGCCCACGAGACGCCGTTCCACCTCATCGCCCCTGCTGTCCACAAGACCAAGGGCCAGGTCTCTGAGCTCTTCGAAAAATTCCTCGACTCGGCCCCTACCGAGGACATTGAGAAGCTTTGTCTCATCGCCCGCGACGTCCTGCGCGATAGTTTCGCCAAGGCCGACATGGGCATCAGCGGCGCCAACTTCATCGTCGCTGAGACCGGCACCGTCGTTCTCGTGACCAACGAGGGCAACGGCCGCATGACCACCTCTGTGCCTCGTGTCCACGTCGCCATCTCTGGCATGGAGAAGCTCCTGCCGTCCATCGAGGACGTCGGCCTCTTCCTCCGGCTGTTGGCTCGCTCAGCCACCGGCCAGCGCATCACTAGCTACAACTCCTTCATCAGCGGCCCCCGCGCCAGCGGCGACGAGGACGGTCCCGAGGAGTTCCACCTCATCCTCGTCGACAACGGCCGTCTGAACCTCCTGAAAGACGAAACCCTTCGCGAATCGCTCGGGTGCATCCGCTGTGGCGCCTGCCTTAATCACTGCCCCGTCTACCGCAAGGTTGGCGGGCACGCCTACGGATGGGTGTACCCCGGCCCTATCGGCGCCATCGTCTCGCCCATGCTCACCGGACTCAAACAGGGCAAGGAACTCCCGTACGCCTCAACGCTCTGCGGGTCGTGTCGCGATGTCTGCCCCGTCAAGATTGACCTCCCCAAGCTGCTGCTCGACCTGCGTCACAAGATCGCCAGCGGCGGGGCAGGCTCTATGCCCGAGCGCCTCGGCATACGCCAATGGCACAACACCATGAAGACGCGTAAGAAGCTCGAAGGCTCTGCCCGCCTCGGCCGCTTGCTGCAGGGCCCCATCGCCCGCAGGGGTTTCATCAAGCGATTGCCGTTGCCCGTCGTCAGCGGTTGGACCAAGAGTCGCGATTTTCCCGCGCTCCCGCCTCGATCGTTCGCCGAGATTTGGCGTGACGAGCTCTCCGGCGGAGACCGCTCCTGATGCCCACGCCCGTAGAAGACCCCAACAAGGCGGCCTTCCTCGCTCGCGTGCGTGGGGCACTTGGCCGGTCGACCCCGATCACCGTTACGCCTGATCACCCCACGCTTAAGACGACGTTGCCCCGTCACGAAGAAAAGATACGCACCACTCAGGCGCGCACCGAGGCACGCCGCCCCCAGAACATCGCGCGTCTGGAGACCATTGCCACTGCCGCAGCCTGGAACGTTCACCGTGCAGCGGACGCGGAGGAAGCCGCGAACGCCGTCGTCGGCATCGCCGCCAATATCCGCGCAAAAAACATCGTGCGCACCGCAGAGGATCTCTTCAAGCGCGTGGACATCGATGCTTCCCTTCGCAAGCACGGCGTCAGCCCCACCGTTCTTGCGTCCGGCCGCTCGCGACGCAAGTCCGACCTCAAAGCCATCGCCTTCAAAGCTGACCTCGGCGTCAGCGGCGTCGAGTACGCAATCGCTGAAACCGGTAGTTGCGCCGTCTTTCAGCGCAAGGGCATAGCTCGCATCGCCACCCTCGCGCCCCCCGTTCTCGCGCTCATCGTTCAAGAATCGCAGGTCCTCGAGACCCTCGACGACTTCTTCGCCATCGTCCGGTTCCAGTTCCTCACCAATCGTACGCGCCTGGCCAACTACTACAACTTCATCTCGGGCCCATCGCGTACCGCCGACATCGAGCAGACCCTCACTATCGGCGTCCACGGCCCAGGCGAGGTCCACATGATCATCGTCGCCGACGCTTAACGACCTTTCCTTCGGAGCTTTGTCCCATGCCCACCGATGACCTCACTGGACAAGTTGCCATCGTCACCGGCGCAAGCCGCGGCCTCGGCCGAGCCTTCGCCGTCGCACTCGCGCAAGCAGGAGCCTCCGTTGCCGTCACCGGCCGCACCGCAGCCGACGTCAACGAGACCGCAAGCCTTGTCGAGCAAGCGGGTGCCCGAGCCCTGGCGTTCGTCACCAACGTCGCGGACCCGGCAGAGGTCGCCGGCGTCGTCGCACGGGTTGAAGCTGAGCTTGGCGTCGTGGACATCCTCGTCAACAACGCGGGCGCTGCGCCGACTGAGATCGTCCCATGGGAAGCCAACCCCGACGAGTGGTGGAGCGTCTTCGAAACCAACGTCCGAGGCACATTCCTGTACACCCGCACCGTGCTCCCCGGGATGGTCTCGCGCAAGAGCGGCCGCATCATCAACCTCGTGAGCGAATCAGGAAACAACCCAGAGGCGAAACTCTCTGCCTACAGCACATCTAAAGCCGCCCTCATCCACTTCACCGACGCCATGGCGCTCGCTACGGTGGACCAAGGCGTCAAGGTTTTTGCCTACCACCCCGGCATGGTTCGCACCGACATGACCGCGGACCTCATCGCCCAAGGCGGCCCCGGTATGGGGGCGCGTCTCGAAGCGGCCTTCGCCGAAGGCCGCGACACGCCCCTCGAACGCTCCGCCGAGCGCCTCATGTTCCTCGCCTCAGGTCGCGCCGACTTCCTCAACGGGCGCTACATCATGTCCCGCCAACAAGAGGACGAACTCCTCGCCCAGGCCGACGCCATCGCCGCCTCTGACCTCTACAAGCTGCGGGTCATCCGCCCAACCTAGGCACGCCACTCCCTCGCCAGCTCAAGAAGCTTGGGGAGTCCCGCCAATGGCCTCCTCCTCTACAGGCGCATGTTGCTTGAGGAGGCCGCCAAGGTTGGACAAGGGCTGGTGCCCATCAACGTCTTCCGAGACCCTGGCTTCAACGAAATCATCTAGCTATTCCAGGGGCATGCATCGGGCGTCATCATAAAGTCGCCGCACAACACTGTGCGCCTCCCAGGCCCGTGGGGTCCCGCAACGGGCGACATCTCCGTAGCTCCCCACGGGCAACACCCTGCGAGCACGAACAACCTGCCAAGCAGCGGCTGCGGGATCACGTGTCAAGCTATCCCTGATAGCGACCAAAAGATTCGACGATTTGCTGAAAAGAGAGCGACCTGCTTTTGATGGGCGAGCCGCTCTCCTCCACACGAACGAGGAGAGCGGCTCGGTCAGAGCGTCACGGGCTTGCGCGAAGCATCCGCCCGCTGATTGTGGATGATGCCCACGATGGCCTCTACCGTCTGCGTCAGTGCACCCGTCTCGTTGACGATCACAGCGTCAAAAAGCTCGCCCTGTGCCATCTCGGAGCGGGCGGTTTGGATACGTATCGCCATCTGCTCCGGCGAGTCAGTCTTACGAGTTGTCAGACGCCGTTCTAATTCTTCGAACGACGGCGCCGCTAGGAAGATTAGAAGTGCCTGCGGTGCCAGCCTGCGGATCGTAGCCGCACCCTGGACATCTACCTTAACAACCGCATCACGGCCATCGGATAGTGCATCGCGCAGTGCCCACTTGGGCACACCGTAGTGTCTGCCGTAGACCTCCGCATGCTCCAAGAATTCGCCGCGGTTCAGCAACTGCTCGAACAGTTCTGGGTTGAGGAAAATGTAATCGTGTCCTTCAACCTCCCCCGGCCGCATCGGCCGAGTGGTGACCGTCACTGCAAAGAAGATTTCGGGATGTGTCTCCCTGAGCTTGGCGAGCACCGCGTCCTTGCCCACGCCCGAAGGGCCCGACAGCACCACCAGCAGTGGGGCGTTCCCTCCGGTTCCTGGTCTCACGATGTCGCGCCGTCTCCCAGGCCTGCTAGCTCTTCCCAGAACGAGGGGTACGAAATGGACGCCGTCTCGGCCGCAGCGATGGTCGTCTCTCCCGATGCCAGCAGTCCAGCGATCCCCAACGTCATCGCGATGCGATGGTCTGCGTAGCTGCGGCACGCCGCGCCGGTCAGCGCCCGACCGCCCGTGATGCGCAGGCCGTCGTCGAGTTCCTCGACTGATGCGCCCATCCTGCTGAGCTCTTTGGACGTGGCCTGGAGCCGGTCCGATTCCTTGACTCGCAACTCAGCCGCGTCGTGGATGACCGTTGTTCCTTTGGCGAAGCAGGCGGCCAGCGCCAGTATGGGCACCTCGTCCACCAGACGAGGGATCAGGTCCCCTGCAATCTCGGTCGCATGCAGCTGCGACGAGCGCGCCACCAGGTCCGCGACCTGCTCACCGCCTTCGGTGCGCTCGTTGATCACGCTGACGTCAGCCCCCATCGCTTGCAGCGCGTCCAGGATGCCGGTGCGCGTGGGGTTCGTCCCGACGCCCACAATCGTCACCTCGGCGTCTGGGTGGCAGACCGCAGCCACCAGCCAGTACGCGGCAGACGAAATGTCCGCAGGCACGCTCACGTCGACAGCGTGCAGGCGCGCGCGCTTTACCGAGACCGACAGTCCATCCTCGGTGACTTTGGCGCCCATGGCACGGAACATCAGTTCCGTGTGGTCGCGTGACAGTGCGGGTTGCGCCAGCACCGTTTCGCCGTCGGCGAACAGGCCTGCGAGCAGCAACGCGCTTTTGAGTTGGGCGCTGGCCACAGGCAACCGATACTCGATGCCATGCAACGACCCACCCCTGAACGTTAGTGGTGCGAGCGTGCCTCCATCGCGGCCATCCACCTCGGCGCCCATCAGGCGCAACGGCTCCACGATGCGGCCCATCGGCCGCGACCGGATGGAACGGTCGCCCGTCATCACTGATAGGAAAGACTGCCCCGCGAGCACTCCCGCCATCAACCGAGTCGTCGTCCCGCTATTGCCCGTGTTCAGAATGTCCGCAGGCTCCTGCAGGATGCCGCCGCAAACGGTGAAGGAGCTACCCTTGCCATCGATCTGCGTGCCCAGAGCCCGCAGCACCCGCAACGTAGACTGGCAGTCGGCGCCGGGGCCATAGTTGTCGATCCGCGCTTCGCCGTCGGCGATCGCGTTGAAGATGGCCGCGCGGTGGGAGATGGACTTGTCGCCAGGAGGCGTTATGGTCCCCGTGAGGCGCTTCGGACGTTGGACTGCCGCTTGCATCTTCGCCTCCAGAAGGGTTCGGGGAATTGTAGCATCAGAACCATCTTGGGACGGCCGATATCAGGTGATGTACGGTTCATGCATTACGTTGAAGGACTGCGATGACAACCAGTGGACCGGCAGGCCTCGCGGATCCCGCAGGCTCCTACGCCAAAGCCTTGGATGCTACTCGACGATTCGTCGCTGGCATGGCTAACGTGGATTGGGAAGCGGCCACGCCCTGCAGCGAGAGGGACGTTCGCCAGTTGCCCAACCACCTGTTGTACGGGACCGTGTGGATCGACGATATCTTCGCGGGCAAGACCGTTGAGGAGGTGGGCGCTAAGTACCAGGGTGACCTGGGCGGCGGCGACGTCCTGGTGTCATATGACGCAACCATCGCCTCCGCCAGGGCGGCCGTCGCCAGGCCTGGAGCCATGGAGCAGACCGGCCATCTGCGCCGAGGTGATGTTTCGAGTGCCGACTACCTGACGAGCAGGTTCACGGATTCGTTCATCCACGGTTGGGATCTTGCGAAAGCAACGGGGTAGGACGCGACGCTTAATCCTGAGATGGGGGCAATTGCAGTCGATCTCGCGAAGCAGCGAGAGGAACGCTTCCGCACAAGCGGAGCCTTTGGCCAGGGACGCGTGCCCGATCCCGGCGATGATGCGCCCGACCAGGTTCGGCTGCTGTCCATCCTCGGTCGTGAGGCCGACTGGAAGCCCTAGGGCAACTGCCATTCGCCGTTCACCCGCGCCGCCGAGAATGACTGAGTGACCGCTGCTGGCTGGATCGGCCCGTAGATATGCGGGTAGTCCTCCCCGTTTCCGGCGCGCTCGTATCGGATATCGGCCGCGATCAACGAACCTTCAAGCACGAGAAGCAACACGTCGTCTCGCCCGGCGAAGTGCTCGCCTAGCACACGTTCAAGCTGAGAGCGATGGCAGCAGTGGATGAAGCCCTCCGCCTCGAACCCCGGTGGCAAGTACCACCCTGATTGCGCGGCGCCTTCCCAGGCGTCCTCGGTGGTGACATGGATCAGTGCGTCCTGCGATAACATGCGTACACCCTCACTAAGGAATGTTCCATGGCCCTCGATACACCCAACGACCGAGCCCTATTTAACGCCATCGCCCACTACGAGCGCGAGCTTCCCGGACGCCAGCTCACCGCCGCTCAACTCACTAGAGTAGTGGAGACAGCGAAGCGACTCGTCATCGATGAACTCCACTCAGCCAAAGCCCAGCGCTGACCAAAAGTAACCCGGATGATTGGCTGGTCTAGCAGGCGCGCAAGCCGAACGGCGGCGGCTTCCAGCGGCTTTATCCGCCAATCAGCACGCTAGTTAGATCAATCACTGGGCTGAAGACCATCCCGAGGATGTTCAAGTCCGTCACGTACCTCGAGACCAATATGACAAGCAGTACCATCGGGCCGATCTTCTGGAATTGGCGTACCGCAGGCAGCGCGCCCCGTGGGGCGAGCCCCGCGAGGATCCCTCCACCGTCTAATGGTGGCACGGGCAGCAGGTTGAACACGGCGAGAATCAGGTTCAACTGGACCGCGTAGCTACCAGCGATTGACGCCCACGCTCGCAGATTGAAGGACTCCAACCCAGATCGCGAAATTTCGTCGACGGATAGCACGCCGAGCTGGAATAGCGCAGCGAACAGGAAGGCTAGCACCACGTTCGATGCGGGGCCCGCTGCCGATACGAACGCCAGCGCTCGTCGACCTCCGCGCAGTCTGAACATATCTACTGGAACCGGTTTGCCCCAGCCGAACCCGACGACCAGCAACATGATCGTTCCGGTGGGTGACAGATGGGCTTTCGGATTCAGCGTTAGTCGACCCAACCGCTGGGCGGTGAAGTCACCGCGCATGGTCGCGGCAGCGGCGTGGGAGAATTCGTGAACCGTTATCCCGATGAGCAACGCCACCAGCACGGACACAATCAAAACCATGAACGCGAATGGATCGTCCAACAAAAGGTCGGCGTTGAAGAGCAGCATTTAGAGAGAACTCCGACGGGCGCGGTCGCTTAGTCGTCTTCCCAATCGTCATCGTCGTCAGGTTCAGGCTCGGTCCTGCGGGCGGGCGCTGCGGCACGCAACCCTGCGGAGGGTAGGGTCGCAACGTTGCGATGCTTGTTCCGCTCCGGCACGTCGTGGGGCAGTTCAATGAGGGCCGCCATGCACGCTTTTAGTCCGTTGGCATCCTGGTTCGCGAGGTCGACCACGATCCCCGAAACACCTGCTTCGCGCAATTGCTCCAACTCAACCTGCGTGGGCAGCTTCGCGAGGTGAGCGAGAAGCCAGCGAGAGGTCACGCCCCGCACGCGGGCCAGCCGCATCAGCTGACTGACCGTCAGCTCTTCGGCGTCGGCTAGCGACACCAAGAACACATCTACTGGTAGGTGCTCGATGGTCTTCAGCAGGCCATCCTCGAGCTCCGGCACGACCTGCATCACGTTGGTGCGGTTTTCGCCCCCCAGTGATCCGATGGGCGTTGATTCTGAGGAAAAGACCTGGAAATCAGTGCCTGCGGGGTCTTCCTCTGCCGCTTGGTCGACCCAGACGCCAACCGTCAGGTTCTTAGCGGCCTTGATGGATTTCTTGACGTCAGCCTTCTTGGTGGCGCCTCGCTGCGCGACAATCACGGCGTCAACGCCAGCGTCGATTGCCAGTTTTGCTTGGGCGTCGTCGCCTGCATCGATGGCCCCGAGCAGGAGCATCGGAGCGACCTTCTCGCGCTTCGCAGCGCCACCGAAACCGAGCGGCTGCACGGTCCCTTTCGATGCTCGCTCGAACTTGTCTAATAGGTCGCCCATGAGAACCTCGATGATTGGTGGTCGTGCGCTTCGGATCAACGGGCGTCACGCCCTGGAGTCAACCGAGTGATTCTAGCAGGCGCCGCGCCTGCTCGGGAACGCACCGTGCTACGCTGATGTGTATGCCAGGCCAGTCGAATGCTCCCAAGCCGCACCCGGAACCTCAGCGTCATACGCTGGTGAAGTACCTCGTCGCGGCGGGATTGGGCTCACGGAGGCACTGCGCGGCGTTGATTCTCAGCGGTTACGTCCGAGTCAACGGAGATCTTGCTGAGAGTCTCATTATGGATGTCAGCCATCGTGACAGCATAGATGTAGATGGACGCCAGGTAGCTGCCACTCGCACGGGCCACGTGTACCTGCTTGCGAACAAACCTGACGGCCATCTTTCTTCCGTGAGCGATGATCGCGGACGGCCAACCATCATTGAATGCGTGCCTCGCGCACTTCGGATGAACGGCCTCGTTCCCGCTGGCAGGCTGGATCTGCACAGTACCGGCCTCATGCTGTTGACGACCGATGGCGAGTTGGTCAACCGCGTAACACACCCCCGTTACGAGATCGAGAAGGAATACCACGTCTTGCTGGATCGTGTCGTCACCCCAACCGCGTCCAGCAAGCTCAAAACCGGTGTTGAGATCGAGACTGGTCAGGCCCGCGCGATGTCCCTGCGCCGCCTTCATGAGGAGAGTGGCTTCAGGTATTCCATCATCCTCAATGAGGGTAAGAAACGCGAAGTGCGCTTGATGTTCCGCGCCGTGAGTCGGCAGGTGCTAGGGCTCAAGCGCGTGCGTATAGGCAATCTCATGGTTGAAGGCCTTCAGCAAGGTGACGTGCGGGAGCTTACCGATCGAGAACTCGCGGGCATCCGCCGCATGGTTGGGATGAGCAAAGAAACCCCGAAGGCGCCTGTAGCATCTGCGCAACCCATTGCCACGCAGCAGCGCTCGCAGCCGGGGCACCCTTCGCGGCCACCGCAACAGCGCTCAAGGCCGGGACGTCCTTCGCAGCAGCAGCGATCTAGGAGCGGACAGCAGTCGGAGCATTCACGCTCTGCGCGGCCAGGTGGCGAGCCACGCAGACCTGGCGGGGCTCCCTCGGGGCCACGTCGTGCTGACAATCGCGGCCGCAGTCGTTAGATTTAGCCCATGGCACAAGACGAAAACAAGGCCTTGGTTCCCGTGAATTCCCCGTCGATTGCGCCGACGGGGCCTAGGTACCCCGCAGTGCGGTTCGGCACGTCGGCCCTGGCGGCCCTGGGCCGGAGCCCCGCAGTGCGGAAAGCCGCGCTGGTCGGTGCGGCTTTCGGGGTCGGATATCAGATCAGCAGGTGGGCGCGCTCAGGCACGCTGCCGCAGATTGCGGGGGACGTAAAGGAACTCTACCGCGTTGCCAACGGAGGCGACCCGTCCACAGAAGGGCGCTTAGCGGGCACTTGGGTGCGAGAGTCGTTCATGGTGATCTCTGCGGTCTACGGCTTCCTTGACCGTGATGAGGACTCGCCTAAAGGCTAGGCCGCGTTCCCGTTGCTCGCGCAAGACGTCCGCTCACCCCTTCCCTTAACACCGAAAGCGCTAGCGGCCCTCGACCAGCGCCGTCAGGTTCTTGCCGAAATCCTTCATGATTCCGTCTGCCTTGCGCTTGATGATGCCCTGGCCAAACTCGCCGAGCTTGCCCATGACATTCGCTTCGGAATCCACTACCAACTCCGACGTCGCACCCTTGTCTGAGACGGTCATGCTGATCTTCACGCGCACGTTACCCGGTACTTTCCGGTCCGCACCCTCGCCCGTGAACGAGATAGTTCGTGCGTTGGCGTCCTGGCTATCGATGCTCAGCTTGCCGTTCAGGCCCAAACCGATCGGGCCTACCCGTACCTTCACTGTGCCCGTGTAGGCGCCGTCATCGCCTTCTTTGATGTCCGTTGCTCCCGGAATACAGGTGCCCACCGTGGGAATGTCTTTGACGATCTCCCAAAGCTTATCGGCGGGAGCATTGACCGCGTAGGTGTAATGGAAGTCCATGAGTCTCCTAGGTGAAGTGAGAGGGTTCGTGGTCATCTTACGATTGGACTACAGGGCCAGCAACTCAAAACCATGGCTTCTCGCCCATCGCGTACAATCGTGAACGTTTGTCACACTAGTTTCACCTTAAATGACTTTTCCAGGGAGGCCCCCATGGCTAGGGATTACAAGCGCATATCCGCCGATTCACACCTAGAGGTGCTCAACGAGCGGTGGACCCACCGGATTGACCCCAAGTATCGCGACCAAGGCCCGAAGTCAGTAGTTCTTGAGAACGGCGGCGATGCGACGGTCATCGGCGACATGGCTCCGCGAGAGAACCCCATGGACCTCTACGGAGGCAAGGGTCGAGAGCTGTGGGTACCGTACGGCCAGAAGTACTCGGAGACGCCCGGTACCGGCGAGCCAGCTCAACGCATTCAAGAGCAGGATATAGACCACAACGACGCGGAGGTGCTATTCCCCGCCGTTGTCGTTGGCCCACGCTACTGGGCGAAGGTCAAGGATGCGGCCGTTCAGAACGCAATCTTCCGCGGCTGGAACGACTGGACTGGCGAGGAGTACCGTTCCTACGCACCTGACCGCCTCTATCCCGTAGGCGCGATACCGACGACCGGGGTCGACGCTGCGATTGCTGAAATCACGCATTGCAAAGAGATCGGGCTGACCTCTGCGGTGCTCACCACATTCCCTAACGGGAGTGGCCGTCCATCGGAAGAGGACGATCGCTTCTGGGCGGCCTCGATCGATCTAGACATCCAGATCCTGATCCACGTGGAGCTCGATCGCACAGGCGACCCCAATCCACGCTTCCTGGATTACCCCATCGAACATGAGGAGGCGCTTAAACACACGGAGCTTGCTTTCCAGGTGCAGCGCTTCGCTCGTGTCGGCGGCACCAACGTGGTGCAGCTTGTACTTTCCCGCCTGTTCGATCGCTTCCCCACGCTACAGATTGGCTGCTTGGAGTTCTACCTCGGATGGGTGCCGTTCTTCATCGAGATGGCAGACGTCCGGTACAACCGTCACATTCACTGGTCCGAGAAGCTTCTTGGGTACAAGCCGTTACCAGCCATGCCCAGTGAGATCATCAAGGAGCACTTCCACTGGGGCTTTCAGCAGGATCGTTCCGGTGTTGAGCTTCGCCATCACATGGGTGTTGACCGGCTTATGTGGGCGGCAGACTTCCCTCACCAGGAGTCTGACTGGCCGAACTCCGACCGCGTCATCGAATTCAACTTCCGGGATGTCCCGGAGGACGAGGTCCGCAAGATGATTTGCGACAACGCCAAGAGTTTCTTCAAGATGGGCATGAACTAGCCACGCGATTTCGATAGCAGATAGCTTATGCTGAACGGGCGGCCACTTGGCCGTCCGTTCTCTTTGTGTCTGCTGCTCAAGAATCGGCCACCAACCAGTCGATGGCGAGTTGCCACCACCCGGTATCTAATCGGATTTCCCCTAAACGCTCGGTTACCGAGCCGTGAGTGATAAGCCATTGGCACTCTCTGAACACGAGCCCAAGAACAAACGGCCTCGCTTCTACTATGGCTGGGTCATCGTTGCGGTGGTGGCGCTTGGAGGTTTCACTCAAAGCGCGGAAACATTCAACGTGCTCGGTGTATTTCTAAAGCCAATCACGAGTGAATTCGGCTGGGATCGGACGACATTTGCGGGAGCGATGTCGATTGGCTCGCTGCTCGGAGGAGCGATTGCGCTGGGCATTGGCCCGCTCATCGACAGGTTCGGCTCGCGGGTGGCGCTGACGATAGCCTTCGGTGTTCTCGGGGCCGTCTTCGTCTTGATGAACTGGGTGACTACGCTCTGGGAGTTCTACGCGCTGCAGATACTCGGGCGCATGATGACCAGTGGAGTGATTGGGGTCGCAGTTAGCATCGTGATTCCCAAATGGTTCATCGCGAAGCGAGGACGGGCTGTCGCGATGACGAGCGTAGGATCCCAAGCTGGTGCGGCCCTGACACCCCTGTACGTGCAATTCCTGGTGACGGTAAGTGGCTGGCGGGCTGCGGCTGTCGTTGCAGGCTTGGTCATCTGGGCGATGTCCTTGATTCCGTCGATGCTATTCCTGAAACGCAGACCTGAGGACATGGGACTGCTCCCTGATGGTGCCGACCCCGAACTAGCTGATATTCGAACGCAGGCTGGTCAGGGGCGAGAACCGGCAGTTTCGTTATCGTTTGCTCAGGCGAGGAAAACCAGGGCCCTTTACCTGTTGACTGCGAGCATCTGTACCACGTGGACGATTCGGACTGGCACAACTCTGCATATGATTCCTTATTTCACGGATCATGGGTTTTCTGATGCTTCCGCAGTATTTGTGTTGGTGGTCTATTCGACCAGTGGCGCAGCAGGCGCTATCTTTTGGGGATTAGCTTCCGATAGATTTGGCGCGCGGCTCAGCTTAGCGATCGACTGCATGCTGATTGGACTAGGGATGCTATTCCTGCTGATCGCGTCAAGTTCGATGTCCTTAGCTCTGACTTGGGCCGTGTTCTGGGGGATGACCCTGAGCGGGCAACTGACGCTTCAGCGAGTTATCTTCGCCGACTACTTTGGACGAACGCGATTAGGCAGCATTCAAGGATTCATTACGGCGTTCCAGACCATAGCGCAGGCCATCGGACCAGTCGTTGCCGCCATGGCGTACGATTCGACCCAAAGCTACACGTCGTCGTTTCTGGCGTTTGCTGTGGCTTCGTTCGTCGGTGGGTTGTTCGTCTACTTCGCGAAGCCACCTGGACGTGTAGAAACGACCGGGTGAAGACATCCGTTAGCGTTCAGTCCCAGGAATCTTGAGGCTCGCGGATCGCCGTAGGCCAGTCGTGGCTGATAATCGACCCGAAGCGCCACCAACCGCAGGCGGATCCCGCAACAAATAGCGTTATGCTGAATGAGCGGCCCTCCGGCTGTCCGTTCGTTTTATGCTTATTCCTCGAAAAACTGTCCCAGGCCTCCTATGGCCATTCAAGTCGATCTACTACGGGTGGGGCATCGCCTTCACCAGCATGATCATGGCGTTCGCGACCGTGTCTATGTATGGCCCGGTGCTGAGCGTGTTCGTAAAGCCCATTGGCGACGAAATGGGCTGGAGCCGAACAGAGATCGCATTCGCGTTCACGATCGGCAGCTTCCTTGGCTCCATGTTCACCACGGCCGTCGGCCGCTTCCTCGACCGTCACGGCGCGCGCATGGTCGCAACGCTCGCGGCGATGTTCATCGCGGCGATGCTGCTGGGTCTCGCGCTGATGCAGGCGCCGTGGCATATGTGGATCTTCTTCGGCCTTGGACGGGGAGTGACCATCGCCGGTGTCCAGCTAGGTGCCACCGTGGCCGTTGCTAACTGGTTCATTCAGAAGCGCGGTCGTGCCGCTGCCATGGGTGCCTTTGGCCAGCGCTTCGGCCAAGCCGTCGTGCCGCTATTGCTGCTGCCGTTCATTATCGGGATGAGCTGGAGATACGCCTACGTGGCCTTGTCGATCAGCACCTTGCTGCTCGCGGCCCTACCTGCGTTCCTCTTCCTTCGGCGGCGTCCCGAAGACTACGGCATGCTCCCGGACGGAGCCACGCCTGACGGTCACGGAGAGCAATCTCCGAGCGCTCGCGAAACGGCTCGTCTGGCCGTCGACAACGTGCCGTGGACTGTCCGTGAGGCGTTACGTACTCGCGCCTTCTGGCTGATCGTCGTCACCATGGCGACCATCAGCTTCGCGCAGACCGCCACCAACCTTCACGCCGCAGCGAGCTTCCAGGAGAAAGGCATCTCCTTCGCGGCGTCCGCCTCTATCGTCTTTGTCTTTGCGATGACCTCGGCCATTTCAACGTTCCCCTGGGGTTGGCTGATCGACCGATTGCATATCCGGTACGTGATGATGGCGTCGGCCACGCTCTACATGGTGTCCATGTTCCTCATCATGAACGCCACCACCTATCTGGACGCGGTCGCTTTCGGCGTGGTTTTCGGCACAGCGGCTGGTGCCTGGACGCTAGGGTTCCGATTGTTGATACCCAACTACTTCGGTCGGCGATCCACCGGGACGATTAGGGGAGCAACTGCGCCCATCATTGCGTTTATCGGCCCCGTCGGGCCCACGATGGCCGGCGTCATCCGGGACATCACGGGCAACTACGACCTGGCGTTCGTGATCTTCGCCGGCGTATTTGCGCTCGCCTTCGTCGCCATGGCCCTCGCGAAGCCGCCGACCCATCGTACGGCCGCATCTAGCGAGTTACAGGCTAGCGCCTGACGAACACGACCCCGTACGTCAACGCAGCCAGCGCCATGAGCGCGGCGCCCAAACCGTAGGCCAGTCCGAAACCGGCACTCGCAACCAACGGCAGCCCGATCACGGCCCCCGAACCCGAGCCGATGTCCGCCCACGTCGCGTATCGGCTCAGCACGATTGCGCGTCGATCCACAGGCGCGAGCTCCGCGATAGCCGCGTTTAACGACACCGTTAGGGCTGTGCCTCCCGTGAAAATGATTGCGTACATCGGGATCGCTACTGCCATCGTTGGGCTCACTGCGACAGTCACCATCGCGCCTGCCGCAGCGCCCATCGCGCTCAGAATGATTCGTGGCCGGCCGAACCGATCGGACAGGTGACCGAACAGTGGGCCCAGCGCCAAGTCGGCGGCCCATCGGATACCGAGCACGATCCCGCTGAGAGTACCCACGCCAACGGCGATTCCTGCGACCGTCGCGCCATCGCTTGTAACCGTTCGTACCATGTACCCCGCCGTACCCATGAACAGTCCTGCAACCAGCAACCAGGTAATGGCCGCCTGCGCATACAGCGATCTGATGCGCCAGGTCAGTGCTCGATCAGCCGCACCATCAGGGCCTGCCGCCGCTTGCGTTTGACGTTTCCCCTGCGGCTGAGCCTTGCCAAGCCCAGCCGGTATGTGCGCCAGCGGTATGAGCACGAGCGCTCCTAGCGTCAATGCCCCAAACAAGAGCAACGTGTCGCGAGCTCCTATGACGTCAGCTAGCAATCCGCCTGTCACGACTGCAGCGAGGCTGCCCGCGCGGGACAAACTCTGTAGAGCCCCCATGTGGCGCCCAACCGAGCCGGAGTGCCCCGTCTCCACGGCTGCAAGGTAACCACTCAGGCGTAGGAACGACCAAGATATGCCCCATAGGCCGTGGGCGACGAACAGCATCCAGAAACCACTGGATGCGCCGTACGCAAACGTCGTCGCAGCCGCCAGGATCACAGCGAACGTCAACGGCCAAACGACCCCCGCACGCTGCACGACCCAGCCTGCGCCGGAGTTCGACAGGATGCGTATGTATCGGTTGACACCAAGAATCAGCCCCGCGCCTGTGGGCGTTACGGAGAAGGCCTCGAGGCGTGAAGGAAGGAGTGCGTAGAGAGAGGAGTCGCCCAAGAGGCAGACTCCCGTGATGATGGCGATGACGATAACGGGGCGAGGCGCCAATGCCCGCTTCCCGTCAGTCGGCTGCGAGGTCATTGCGGAGGGAGCCTTCGCTATCTACAGGAGTTAGAGCGGCCTGGCGGCGTGGGGCCAGAGCAACGCGCCCAAGATGAATCCAATTCCTAGAACAATCGGAAGGACGGTCAAGGGTAGGAAACCTAAGTATTCGCGGCTGTACAAGGTTGTCTCCTCCGAGTCTGCTGGCGGACGTTTGCGCCCGCCGTCTGAATCAAAACCATTCTACCCGACGAAGCTCGTGCGGCGAAGCCCTACCACTGCTTGCTGCTTCACGAGGACATTGGGTTTACAGCACTGTAAGCCAGATCTAGGCAGGGCTAAATGAGGGGTAGCCCCCCGGCTTTATGTTGGTATCAATGAACTCTAACAAATGGGGAAAAGCCAGGTATCTGATGCCCGGCGCTGCCAACCGCGCCTTACCCGTCTCGGCTTCAGCCACGGACTGACTGCGTTGTCGTGTGAATGCTGAAGTTAGCCGTTGGCATCTTTGATCGCCTGGCGCAGGAAACGCAGCGCAAGGGTGGTGAATTCGACCATATTCATTTCGCGGTCGGTAAGGCCGGTCTCGGTGACTTCGGTACGGACTACGGGGCCAGCGACGCTGAGTGTTGTGCGCCCTGCAGGCGCGCCGAAGCGGCCTCCAGTCGGCCCTGCCAGGCCGGACTCGGCAATGCCCCACGTTGCACGCAGGTGCTGGCGTATCGTCTCGGCGAGCTCTGCGAGCATCTCTGGCGTAGTGCCTTTGTAGTCGACGTACCGCTCAGCAGGCACGCCCACGAGCGCAGTCCGGGAGGCGAGCGTGTAAACGACACCTCCGCCAGCGTAGTACTTCGAGGCGCCCCCCACCGATAGCAAAGCCGCCGAGAGCAACCCTCCGGTTGTTGATTCAGACACCGCTACTGTCTCGTTGCGCTCAATCAGGAGGTCGCCAATCTCAATCGCCAGCATTTTTTGTTCGTCGTTAAGAAACATTCCTCTTGTACCTCTCTGTTGCAGAGCAAACATCTGCAATGCTCTGAACTATGAATACCTCTTCGTACTCCTGAATCCCAAATCTAATCCCCCCCCCCCCGCCCGGGCCGGAGGGGGCTGGGGGGGGGGGGGTGGGGTTGGGGAGGTGGGGGGTGGGTA
>CAUZFB010000015.1:0-49604 GCA_963579135.1 Dehalococcoidia bacterium
CGGGCGTGATCGGTCGACCACCTGCTGCTGAAGATCTGGCATCGGCCTGATGCGGGGGTGTCCCGCCCGCCTTCTCTGATTTCTTCCCCCTCCCCTTGCCCATCATCACGCCAGGGGCATAGCCTAGGTTCCAGTCAACGACCCAACAGGAGCACCGCCAATGAGAACCGCAGTCATCATCCTCGACATGGCCAAGGGCTATGGCTGGAAGCCGGGCAGTTTTGGGTACGATATGGTGGAGCGGGTTCGCCAACTCAAGGACAGCGCCTACGCCGCAGGTGTACAGGTGCTACATGTCAACAGCATGCGTCGGCCCTCTGACGGGCTGGGCGAGGTGCTGATGGGTGAAGGCAATGAAGCGCTCGACGTGATCGACGCCTTGCAGCCCATCGACAAGGACATTCTCGTCTACAAGCGCTACCTCAGCGGCTTCTCCTACAACGACCTCGAGTACATCCTCCGCAACCTGAACATCGACACTGTCGTGATTGCGGGCGCTTCCACGGACAACACCGTCCTGTGGACAGCAGCCGACGCCTTCCAGCGCCGCTTCAAGGTCGCCGTGCTGGACGACGTCACCATGGTCCACCGCGAGAGCGAGCCGCCGGAAGTGCAGACCTACGCCCTTCGCATCGTCAGCAACGTCCTGCACAGCGACGTTCTCCCGCTGGCCGACGCCACGCCCAAGTACATCACTGCATCGGAGCGAACCCAGGCCAGCTAGCCTGTCTTAGCCCCGGTACGTCGAGTTCTCGCCCTTATAAATGCCCCGCTCCCACGTACGCTTCAGGGGGTCAGCGACAGTGATTGAGAAGCTACCGATACCCTCGCCTTCGATCACGCACGTTTCGCCGTCCTGCAGATTGCCGAGGCCCTCGTGGTTGGTACCACAGCTCAGCACGTCGCCAGAATTCAGCGTCATGATTCCCGAAGCGAATTCCACCAGCTCCGGCACGCGGTGCTCCATATCATCTGTGTTGTAGTCGTGGCGCAGCTGACCGTCGTTCCAGAACTGGATGTGGATGCTGTTCGGCTCCGCTATCTCATCCGCCGTCACGATGCACGGGCCCATAGGCGCGAACGTGTCGAACGACTTCCCCATCCAGCTACCCTGACGCCAAGTAGACCGCGCCTTCTCCCGCGCCGACGCGTCGATCATGAGCGTGTAACCGAAAACAGCGCTTTTCCAATCGGCTTGTGCCACGTCCTTGGCGGGCCCCTTGAACACCAACGCTAGCTCGGCCTCGTGCTGGAAGGTGTAAGGGTCGGTCCAAGCAGGCAGGCGCACCGTGTCCCCAGGCCCCACGATGGCGTCAGGCGACTTCAGGAACATGTTCAGGTTGCGAGGCTCGCGCTGCGCATGTTCCCAGTAGTTGCCGATGCAGCACAGTATCTTGGACGGCCTCGGCAGCGGCGCGAGCAACTTCACGCTGTCCAGGGCACGCGTCGGGCCAGCAGCAACCGCCGCTTGCAACTCAGGCTTCAAACGGTCGAAATTGTCGATTAGGCTCTCCATTAGCCGTTGCGGGTTATACGCCTCCAACCCAATCGTGACTGTGCTGACGTCTACGATGCCCTCATCGGTGAAGATGCCAGGCTTTATCGCTCCTCCAGCGTCTTGGAATCGAACGATCTTCATGGCGGGCCTCCGTTACGGATTCGTATATGCGGCGGGGAGCATACACCACGTGACGCAGACGGCGCGGGGTTGCTTGGCCTATCCTGTCGCCCAGCAATCATAGGTTGGAGCGAGTCGATGGCAACCATCACGTACGCGCTAGGCAGTTCCCACGGCCCCACGAACCGGACGCCACCCGAAGAATGGCCACGCCTCGGGGAGGGAGATAAGAAGGATCCTCGTTTCGACTTCAACTCCCACCTGGCGAAGGTACGCCCGGGTATGGAGGCTGAGCTGACGCTGGAGAAGCGCCAGGAGCGCGGCGCGGCTCTCAAGGCCGCCCTGGGTAAGCTGCGTGATTCGGTCGCAGCGGCGAACGTCGATATTATGGTCGTCGTCAGCAACCCCCATCGCATCTGGCCCGACGACTCGCAGGCCGTGTTCGGAGTCATGCGGTCCGAGGCTTTCGCCGTGGCCGTGCCGGACAACCAACCGTTCAACCCCGACGAGCGCTTCAAGGGGCGTACCTCGCGCCCCAAACCCAAGACGGTCGACAGGGCGGGCCACCCTGAGTTGGCTAATCACCTGATCAGCGGGCTAATCGAGCGTGGGTTCGATGTGGCCTGTAAAGATAGCCTCCGTGAGGGCGAAGCAGTGGATGAGGCCTTCGGCTTCATCTACGACCTTCTGCCAGAGGGCTCTACGACGCCCGTAGTGCCGTTCATGCTCAGCCGCTATCTGCCTTATCAGGCGAGCGCGGCGCGGTGCGTTGCGCTGGGTAAAGCGCTTCGGAAAACCATCGAGTCTTGGGACTCGTCGCTGACCGTGGGCTTGATGGCGTCCGGTGGGCTGAGCCACCAGCTGATTGACGAGGAGCTGGACGCGCGCGTGGTTGCCGGCCTGACCAGTGGTGATCTCGCCGATTTGGCCGAGCTCCCGCGCAAGCAGCTGAACGGTTCGCCTGGGACCCCGGAGATCCTCAACTGGGTGACGGTTGCCTCCGCGATGGCACCGACGAACATGACGCTGGTTGACTACGTACCCGCGTTCCGGTCGCTGGCGGGCACGGGGCACGGACTCACGTACGGGATCTGGGGCTAACCCAGGTTGGACGCCATCATCCATGCGATCGCTTCCTATGCCGTAGGGCTGACCCGTGACGATGTGCCAAGGGCAGCGCTGCACGGCATGAAGCGTCGGTTGGTGGACACCATGGGCTGCGCGCTGGGTGGGTTCGATGGCGTTCCCGTAGTCATTGCCCGCCAGATTGCTGCGACCACGCGAGGCGAGCCCTCCGCCCGCGTCTTCTTCTCGGGCGAGCAGACGACCGTGGATACGGCGGCCTTCGCGAACTCGTTGATGGTGCGTTATTTAGACTTCAACGATACGTACATGGCCAGGGAGGGTGGCCACCCCAGCGACACAATCGCTGGAACGCTAGCCATGGCTGACGCCGCTGGCCTCGCTGGCGGAGACACGCTGCTGGCCATGGTCGTGGCGTTTGAGACCGTATGCGCGCTCGCTGAGGCCGAGCGGCTCGGGGCGCACGGGATTGACCATTCGCTGCATGTGGCGATCGGCTCCGCTGTAGGTGCTTCGAAAGTCATGAACCTGAGCGAGGAGCAGACGGCGCACGCGGTGGCCATGGCCACCGCCTCCAACGTTTCGCTCAAAGCTTCACGTGATGGCCAACTCAGCATGTGGAAAGCAGGATCGGCGGCTAACGCCGCCAAGGGTGGCGTGTTTTGCGCTCGACTGGCGTCCATGGGGATGACCGGGCCCGGTGAAGTATTCATGGCTTCGGGTGGGCTGGCAGGTGTGCTAGGTGAGATGCCTGAGGTGCCGCAGTTCGGTGGTAGAGAGCAGCCGTTCCACACTGACCGCTCCAGCATCAAGGCTTTCCCCGCACAGTACAACGCACAGGCGGCGATCTGGGCGGCACTGGCACTCCACGATTCGCTAGATGGCCAGAGGCCAGACGAGATCGTGGTGACCTCGTATGGCCACGCGGTCCGCAGCAGCGCCGATCCGACCAAATGGATCGTTCACGACCGTGAGACGGCTGATCACAGCATCCCTTATCTCGTGGCGGTGGCGCTGGCCGACGGCGAGGTGACGCCTGCGCAGTTCACTGACGAGCGTATCGCTGATACGGCGATCCAGGAGTTACTACCGCGCATCAGCGTCCGGGAAGATTTGTCGATGACCGCGGCTTTCCCCGGCGCACTTGCAGCACATATCTCCGCCGTCGTTGGTGGTCGCACGTTCGAGGCCTTGGTGCCCAACGCAAAGGGCCATGAGCTGAACCCGCTGACCGACGCGGAAATCGAGACGAAGTTCCGGTCGTTGGCCCGCGGCGTGATGCCTACTGCGCGCGTCGATGGCGTGCTGGCCCGCCTCTGGAAGTTCGACGATGAGCCGTCGGTTACCGCGTGGGTCGAGTCTCTACGTGTGTAGGAGGTAGCGATGACCACTTCCGACGACGAAGATGCAGTGATCGCGGCGAACTCAGCTTTCTACGGGGCGGTGGAGAGCCTGGACGCCGACCTTCTCGACGCAATCTTGGCGCACGATGAGCCGGTGCGTGTGGTACACCCGGGCTGGCCTCTCGTATCGGGTCGGGCCGCTGTGAAAGCGAGCTGGGAGCGCATCTTCGATAACGCAGGCGTCATGCAGTTCACCATCGTAGATCCCGAAGCACATGTCTACGGGGACCTAGCGTGGGTCATCTGCACAGAGCGCCTTACGTCGGTTCAGGGCGGACGTGTGGTCGAGGGGCTCGTCGCCACGACCAACCTATTTCGTCGAGAGAACGGTGACTGGCGCATCGCCCACCACCATGGCTCCCCGGTGATGTGACTAGGGGCGTTATCGTTGAAACGAGGCGAGGCTTCCATCACTATCGAGGCGAGAGCTTGAGCAGAAAAAGATGGGGATGAGGTAATGCGATGAGAATCGGCGTAGGTGTGGGTAGCTTCGGCGGCGGCGATGGTGGGATTGACTCCCAAGTTGAGCAAACGGTTATCGCGGAGGCGGATGGCTTCGAAGCAGCGTGGTTCACACACATTCGAGGTGCCGACTCGCTGATCTCGGTGGCGCTGGCGGGCCAGGCGACGTCGCGCATCGAGCTGGTGACGGGCGTGATTCCGGTGTATTCGCGGGAACCGCTGCTCATGGCACAACAGGCGCTCACGGCTCAGTCGGTCGCGGGGGGGCGCCTGACGCTGGGCATTGGCCTGGCGCACCCCGAGACTGCACCGCGCACGTGGAACCACTCCTACGATCGGCCCGCGCACTTCATGTCCGAGTACCTTGCTGTGCTGCAGCCGTTGCTCAACGAACAGACGGTGGAGTTCAACGGCGACATGATCTCGACTAGCGGTTCGTTGGAACTCGGGGGCGTCACGCCGCCGTCGGTCCTGCTTGCGGCATTGGGGCCTCGGATGTTGCGCATGGCGGCGGAACTGGCGGACGGCACGTTGTTGTGGGTAACAGGTCCGAAGACGATTCGTACGCACATCGTACCTAAGCTCGCGGACGCGGCGAAGGCGTCAGGTCGCCCGCGGTCTCGGATCGTTGCGGCATTGCCGATCTGCGTGACGGATGAGCCGGACAAGGCCCGTGAGCGAGTGGCCAAGGGGCTCGGGCGCTACGGCCAGCTAATCAACTACCGCCGCATGCTGGATATCGAAGGCGTGGCGGGTCCGGAGGGTGTGGCGATCGTCGGCAACGAGGGTGAGGTCGAGGCACAGCTCCGCAATCTGGCTGATGCTGGCGCGACCGACTACTTCGCGGCGTTCATCACCCTGGCCCGAGATGATGACCAGTCAATCCCGCGCACCCGGGAGCTCTTGAAGGGACTCGTCGGCAAGGTCTGATCAGCCAAAGACGCAACTTCTGGATGTCTCTCGCAGCCAACATGCCGAGCGCGCGAGTGAGTCCGGAGCCGGGGCGAGTGTTGTGGTTAGATCGACTCGAGACGGTGTGGTGTTGGTAGCGAGCGACCAGACGATTGTCATTGAGGGGAGCTACTACTTTCCCCCAGATCCGATCAAGCGTGACAACTTCCGCGACAGCGATCACGTCTCGGTCTGCCCTTGGAAGGGTCGCGCTGCCTATTACGATGTCGTGGTGGGCGGCAAGGTCGTTGGCAACGTGGGGTGGACTTCCCTCGACCCATCCGCTGCGGCGCTTCCCATAAAGGACGATGTCGCTTTCTACCGTCGTGTCGCATTCCTTGGCAAGGTCAAGATGGAAGACTAATCCGTCAGGGGTCACCCATCGTGACTCCTGTGGCTAGAGCACTCCGATTTCTTGGTAGTAGCGCCTCGCACCAGGGTGCAGCGGCGCGCCGACGATGCTTTCGTCCCACTGGCGTTCGATCTGACTGGTGAGCGATGACCAATGTGTCAGTTGGGTTACGGGTAACTTGGCGTCCGGGCCGTAGCCGAGCTGGATCGACGTGAGTTCGATGTCACGCTTGTTGAGGTCGATAGCCTTCGCCAGGTTGTAGGCGATGTCGTCGTCCAGCGCTTCGTTGCAGGTGAGGACGATGTGCGAATCGTCCAGTGCATTCAGCGTGTGGTCGACGCCCATGAGGAAGCCGGCGGGCGTAACGTTGCGGCGCAGCCCCTTGCTTTCCAGCGACCGCATGACCTCGTCGCTGATGTCCAAAAACCTGTAGCCGTGCGTGGCGACCCACTCCCACGCTGAGAAATCGAATGCGGAGCCATCGCCGAACAGTGCATCGAGTTCACCATGTTCGTAGCGGGCCTGGGCTTCGGTTGCGGTGTGCTCCATACCACTCACGGTCCCGCCCCAACTGACGATGTCGTCGTAGGAGAATCCGTATTCATTGAGCACCATGGGTGCGGCGCGCCCGCCCACCTTGAGAGCAGGCTTCGTGCTGGCGATCTCTTCGAAGGACGTGATGCCGGTCCACGGTGCGACGGCGAAGAGGAAGCGATCCTCCTGGGGCAGCCATGCGATCGTCCGCATCCAGGAGTCGGGTTTGTCCCCCGCGAAATAGCCTTTGCCGGTGTAGCGGTGCTCGTTGTTTAGCGACTTCAAGAAAGCGACGTCGATCTCGCCGTCGGCCAACTGGCCGAGTCCACCGGGTCCTGTGATGACGACTGTGGCGTCGATCGGGGTCAGCGCCGCGAGGCCACGGCCGATTGCCTGGGTCAGCCTGAGCTGAGTGGACCACGATGAGCCGAATCGGATTGATTTGTGAGGGGATGGGGTCATGAAGGCACTCCTGGTGCGTAGGTTGCGGGAAGGATACCGCGCCGTTGCAACGGCTGTAGGCGGCAGGCATATAATCTGCGCAACTCAGGTTTAGCACTGTGTTTAGCATTCTGGGAGGAAGCCATGTTGCACTTGGATCACACGATCGTTCCCGCGCACGACCAGGATGAGTCCGCGCGTTTTATCGCGCGGATGTTCGGGCTGACGTTTGATGGCCGTTGGGGCCATTTCTCGCCGGTTCACATCGACGAGCATCTTTCGCTCGACTTCGACACCAAGGCAGACTTCAAGTCGAGCCACTATGCGTTCTTGGCGTCCGATGAGGAGTTTGACGGCATCCTGGGCCGGGTGAAGGCTGAGGGCATCCCGTTCGGTAGCGGGCCTGGTGTGCAGGATGATATGGAAATCAATCATAAGCACCAAGGGCGTGGCTTCTACTTCCGGGACGCCAATGATGGACATAGCTGGGAGATTATCACCCACACGTATGTCTAGCAGGTGCGGGATCTAGGCCCAACGGGCGAAGGCCCAGCCACCACCCGTCCCGGCCTCGGTGCGATAAACGGGCACGTAGTCGAGGAGCTCCATCTGGAGGGACGTGTCCTCGAGTGCGCCGCCGAGCGCGACCCAGTTCTGGGACTCAGACGCCGCTGAGTAAAGGCGGTGCCGTGGCAGGTTCTGGAGTGTATGGGCGTCTTTGTTTGCCAATGCGTCGAGGACCATGTGGTCAAGTTGCTCGTCCACCACGAAGTGACTGAGTCCTCCCGATGCGACCACTGCGACGCGGGCGTCGCTGTCCCACGAGGCGATGGCGTCGTGCAGGGCGCGTCCGAATTGGAACGAGCGCTTGGGGGTTGGCTGGTTGGGCGGGTAGCAGGTGTTCTGGAACACCGGCAGGATTGTCCAAGGTCGTTTTTCGAATAGCCGCTGGACGATGAACGAGAAGCCGTGGGGAAGCCCCTGGGCGTGTTCCGGAGTCTCCCTGACGTAGTCCAACTCGCCCCCGTCATGCGTCGGAAAGCGGCGGCCGATCCGGCCGCCGACGGTCGGGTTCTGGTAGGTGAAGTGGGCCACATCGAAGTCATGCTGGATCATGTGGTCGATGACGTGCCGGCCTAGGCCTGATGCGACGGGCACGTCGATCGTTTCGTCGCCATAGCCTCTCTGCAACGACTCTCCGATGGCCGTGAATTCGGGTGGCAACCGCAGGCGCTCGACCTCGAACCGTGTCACCGGGAAAGAGTTACCCCAGAACACCGCGAAGGTTGGCATGTTGTCCTCGAAGAACATCTCGTCCTGGTCGTCGCTGATGATGACCGTGACGTCCGGTTTCGCGGACTGGATCGTCCTTGCGAGCTCGGCGATGGCGGCTTGGCAGGCGTTGTACTGCAGTTTGAAAACCTCTTCGGTGATCGGGTGTTACCGGAGGTTCGGCGCCGTTAGCGTCGCCAGTTCTTCGTAGGAAACGCTGGTGCCGGTCTCCTGGTCGATCAGCTCGCGGTGACGGCGGTCGCCCTGCGCGTACGCGAACCATTCGTGATGATTCGAGGTGGACCGCGTGGGGCTGTGGGACGTGCCTATGCCGAGGATGATCTCTGCCATCGGGGGGCTCCTTGCGGCACGAAGCTACCGTGCTATCGACGGCTCCGAAGAGGTCTTGAGGTATTCGAGGGCTTCGCCCTGGGACATGACGCGTCCGTACTTGGCGTTGACGTCCAAGAGGCTTACTTTGTGGCTGATCTCAAAGCGGTCAAACGTGCCTTCTTCGACGATGGCTGCGTGCAGGTTGTAATTGGACGCTTCGACGGCCGTTGCGCGGACGCACCCACTGGTGGTGGTGCCGCAGAGGATCACTGTATCGACGCCCAGGTCGATGAGCTGACTCACTAGAGGGGTGCCTAGAAATACGCTGGCGCCCGTCTTTTCAATGAGGAAATCGCCTGGTTGCATGCCAAGCTCTTCGACGATCTTGTTGCCTTCGATCTGCTTCTGGATCTCGGCGGCGGACTTAGCCTTCTTGGGTGGGCGTCCGGGGTCCTGACCCCAGCCAATGCCGCGCTCCGCGGAACCGCGGTTGTACGGCGTGCTGATGGCGGTGCTGTAGAAGACGGGCACGCCCATCTCACGGGCGGTGTCGGTTAGCTCGCGGATGTGGGGGATAGCCTCCCACCCGATCTCACCACACGAGGTGCGGTACTCCTCGATGGCCTCTTCGATGGGCATGGGGTGTGATCCAACGAATGCGTAGTTGACGTCTATCACGACGACGGCGGGTCGATGTCCTAGTTTGCGCTCGACGAGGACTCGCTCGTACAACTCTCGGTCGCGGCCTGTTAGTACGTCATCCCAAACAGCCATCGTCGTCCTCCAGCAGTCGTCTGTTTCATGTTGCAGCATAGGCTACACCTCAAGCTCGGCGGAAGGCGAAACGGAGGGTGCGGTGCGGCAGCGGAATTGGCAAGGTTGCGTAGGTGTTGATTCAAGTATCTGTGTTTTTGTGCCCGGGAAGCAGGCCGTTACGCCAAGGGGTCAAGGAGTCGGCGCTTTTCGTGTGTTTTTTCGTGGAGATGTGGCAGCGAAACGTGGCTGCTCGCTGTGGTGATATGGCAGGAGGCGTAGGTCGTATCGTCTCATGAGCGCCGATGGGCGGGTTATGGCGTAAGAGGCTATTTGCGCGCGATGAGGACAGAGGCGCATGCGAGGGCGTATGGTCTGGATAAGGATGGGTGCAGGGAGACGCAAACCATGTTGAGCGCGGCAGACAACGACCTTCTGACTCAGGTCAATCCGGGGACGCCGATGGGCGGGCTGATGCGCGAGTTTTGGGTACCGGCGATCCGGTCGGACGAGTTGGCGGAGCCCGATGGCGCGCCACTGAGGATCCGGTTGCTTTGCGAGAACCTAATCGCGTTCAGGACGACATCGGGCCGCGTGGGGATCATGCAAAGTGTGTGCGCGCACCGTGGGGCGTCGTTGTTCTTTGCGCGCAACGAGGAAGAGGGGCTGCGCTGTATCTACCACGGTTGGAAGTTCGACCTGGACGGCAACTGCGTGGAAATGCCTGGGGAGCTGCCGGAGAACCAGGGCTACAAAGACAAAGTGAAGGCGCTGACGTACCCGACGGTCGAGTGGAACGGGATTATCTGGGTGTACATGGGGCCGCGTGGGACTCCACCGCCGTTGCCCGATCTTGAGCCGAACGTGGTTGACGGTGAGATCAGCATGCAGATGGTGAACGCCAACTGGCTCCAGTTGATCGAGAACAACATGGATACGACTCACATCGGTTTCTTGCGCTTCGGTGCGGTGGATCCGGACTCCTCGGCGGACTGGGTGGACCGCCGCCATGGGTTCCGGTGGATGCTGGAGGACAGGGCGCCCCGATTCCTCGTCCACGACTTGCCGTCGGGTGCGGCCTACGCGGCTTACCGGGATGCGGGTGACGACGCGTACTACTACCGGATCATGATGTATCACTTCCCGTTCTTCACGCAGAGCCCCGCGAACAATATTCAGAACGGGTGCAGCTACGTGGCGCTGGTGCCGCTGGACAACACGCACACCGTGCAGTGGTGGCTCTCGACCGATAAGGGGCGCCCTGGCTGGCCGGAGAACGTGATGGCATTGCTTCCGAACACGACGGACTGGCTGGGTCGTTTTCGTCCGCAGGTGCGGATGGAGAACGATATGGAGATCGATCGCGAGGCGCAGAAGTACGACCGTACGTGGGTCGGTTACTCAGGCATCAGTAAAATCCCTGACCAGGACCGCGGCATCGTGGAGAGTCAGGGGCCGGTGCAGGACCGGAGCATCGAGCACCTGGCAGGCTCGGACGCGATGGTAATCAAGGTGCGCAAGCTGCTGATGGACGCGGTGACGGCGCACCGCGTCCACGGCACGCTGCCGGGAGGGGTCGACAATCCTGCGCTGTATCGTCAGCGGTCGGGCGGCGTGACGCTGCCGAAGGACGTGGACGTGTGGGAGGCGACGGAGGCGATGCGATCGGTGTTCATGGGGTAGCGTCGGGTTACCGGTGTGGTGCCATTTGTTTTGGTTGTTGCATCGACTTCTGATCGCGACATGTCCCGTGCTACATCAAGCTCGGCGAACCGCGAGAGGCCCTTCGACTGCGCTACGCTGCGCTCAGGATGACGTTAAACAGGCGCGGTGACAGGTGGCGTCGTGTTAGGAGTGGCGATGATTGCACTCTTTCCTCAATCCTCTCCCTCAAGGGCGAGGATGTCTGGCTCCCTGCAAGGCACCGCGCGATGGAGTATCGTTTCGCTACACAGTTGAGCCTGTTCAAGCGTGCCTGAGGGAGGACCGAGCGATGACGACTAGCGAGCGACCACTGACGATAGATTCGGACGCCCATGTGATAGAGACGGACCGGACGTGGGAGTTCATGGAGGGGGAGTACTCCCGCTATAAGCCGGTGACGGTGGCTCCGGTGGACGGGGATTCTCAGCGTCTTTCGTGGGTTATTGACGGGAAGCTGAAGGCTAGGCGGTCGAATGTGGGGTCGGACACGAATGAGGCGTCGCGCGAACTGCACGACGTGAAGGCGCGGCTGAGCCATATGGACGAATTGGGCACCGACCTGCAAGTGCTGTATCCGACGATCTACACCCGCAAGATCGCGGATAATCCGGCAGCTGACTATGCGTTGGGCCGGAGCTACAACCGCTGGCTCGCGGAAATCTGGGGCCAGGGCGAGGGCCGGTTGCGGTGGGTGGCGATCCCGCCGCTGATGGACCATTCCAAAGCCAAGGAGGAGCTGGAGTTCGCGAAGGAGCACGGCGCATGTGGTGTGTTCATGCGAGGTTTCGAAGGCGACCGGCACCTGTCAGACCCGTACTTCTTCCCGATGTACGATATCGCCATGGGGCTGGACCTACCGATCTGTGTCCACGCGGGTACGTCCAATCCTACTGTGGCGAACTTCTTGGGGTTCGGGGCGGACGGCGGTAGCTTCCTGGTGTCGAAGCTTCCTGTGATGAGCAGCTTCCACACGTTGCTGCTGCATAAGATCCCGCAGCGCTTCCCGACGCTGAGGTTCGCGTTCGTCGAGGCCAGTGCGCAATGGGTGCCGCATGTTGTTCACGATCTGGTGCGCCGCTTCGCGCAAGCGGACGGGCGTCACCTAGAGGGCGTGGTGACAGACGAGATGCTTGCCGAGAACAGGATGTACGTGGCATGTCAGACCGACGATGATATTCCGTACGTTGTCGGGGTCGCGGGCGAGGATAATCTGATTATCGGTACGGACTATGGGCATGCGGATACGGCGTCTGAGCTCGCGGCACTGTCGACGCTACGCAATCACGATCCCGTGGGTACGCGGATCGCGAACAAGATTCTCGGGGATAACGCTAAGACGTTGTACGGCTTGTAGCTAAACGCTAGGCGGTCAGTACGATCGCCTAGAACGGGCTAGGCATGGGGCCGACGGGGACCTCGATGAGTGTGGGGGCGTCGATGGTAATCGCCTCGCGTACGGCTTGCTCAAGTGCGGCAGGTGTTTCCGCGCGCACACCACGAGCGCCGTAGGCCTCGGCGAGCTTCACGAAATCGGGGTTGTGGAGTTGGCTGCCCACCACCCGGTTCTCGCCGTAGCGGTCCTTCTGATCTCGCATGACGTTGCCGAATGCGTTGTCGTTGAAGACGACGAGTACAACGTTGATGTTGTATTGCACGGCCGTCGCCAGTTCGGATGAGTTGAACATGAAGCCACCGTCGCCAGAGATGACGACCACGGGGGTGTCTGGCTTGGCGACCTTGACGCCGAGGGCAGTGGGGTACGCGAATCCGAGGTTCCCGAAGTAGGACGAGTTGAGGTAGGTGCCTGGCTCGTAGACGGGGTAGTAGAGGCGTCCGTAGTAGCCGAGCTGGGTCATGCCCGCGATCAGAATGCCGTCCTCAGGGATCGACCTACGCAATGCCTCGTTGAACCCATCCTGGGGCTCAAGGCGGCCGTGGCTGAATCGGGCCTTACGCCACTCCTCCATCTCGGCCTGCCGCGAAGCACGCGGCTCGGTGGTCGAGGTGAGCTGGGCCTCCAGCGCGGCGAGGGTTTCGCCTGCGTCGCCGAGTACGCCATACGTGTTCTCGTGGTTGCGCCCGAGCTCCTCGGGGTCGATGTCGATCTGCACGACGCGCTGAGCGGGATCTGGGAACACGGCGGCAAACCTAGTGCCGACGGCGAGGATCACGTCGTGCTTCTTGAGCTCTTCGCGGAGGGTGTCGGTGCGCGTCTTGAGTGCCCCTCGGGAGAGGTAGTGGCGCTCGTCGATGGCGCCCTTGCCCTCGTGGGTCACCTGCACGGGGGCCTGGAGGTGCTCGGCGATGCGCGTGAGCGCCTCGGTACCACCAGAGGAGATGACGCCGCCGCCAGCCCAAATCACCGGGTCCTTGGCCTGAGCGAGGATGCGCGCGGCCTCGTCGACCTGGTCTTTGGAGGCGGAGTGGCGGCCGTAGTCGCCGGGCTCGAAGAGGTCGATGTCCGCGACTTCGGCCAGGGTGTCAGGCGGAATCTCGACTTCGACCGGGCGGGGACGACCGGTGCGCAGTTGCTTGAATGCTTCGTGGATGGTGGCGGGAACTTCTTTGGGGTCCAGCATGCGATATGCGGCTTTGGTCACCTGCTGGATCGCTACCATCTGGTCGTTGACCTCGTGGAGGAGGCCGACGTCTTTGCCGATGTTGTCCTTGGGGATCTGCCCGGCGACGACGAGAATGGGCGACGAGGCAGCGAAAGCGGAGCCGATGGCAGCGGACGCGTTCAGCAGGCCGGGGCCGGGGACGACCATGCAGACGCCAGGCTTCCCGCTCGCCCGGGCGTAGCCGTCGGCCATGTAGGCGGTCGCCTGCTCATGACGGGCAGTGATGAAACGTAAGCCCGGCTCGTCGGCGATGGGGTTGATCGCTTCGTACATCTGGACGCCAGGCAGGCCGAAGATGACCTCGACCCCTTCGCGGGTGAGGGATTTTATGAGAGCTTGGCCACCGGTCATTTCGGGCATTGGTCACCTGTGAGTAGAGAGAGTGGGCCGGATTATAGGCCCTGCTAAGATGCGCCGGTCTGCAACGATTAGTTGGAGGTGTAGTGATGGACGATAGCGAGGTTCTGCAAGGCGACCTGAGGACAGCGTCGACGATCTTGGAATGGGAGTTCGGCGACATCATCGGGCACATCGGCGTGCGGCTGCCCGACAACAAGGGCATTGCGGTGAAGCTGCTGCGGGTAGCACAGGAGAACAAGGACGAGGACTGGATGATGGAGTTCGACTTCGAGGGCAACAAGCTCCGAGGTACGGGCACCGTCCCGGGCGAGGCGTCGATCTACACGCAAATTTTCAAGGCAAAGCCCGAGGTGAATTCCATTGTGCATGCGCACGCTCCCATGTGCATCGTGATGGGCCTGGCCAAGCTCAAGATTCAAGCGATCCACTTGCAGTCGTCGAAGTTCGGCGAGGGCCTGCCGGTGTACCCGCTGCCGATCTACGTGTCGGACACCGAAGATGGCGACGCGCTGGTGAAGACGATCGGTGACGCGCCGGGCATGACGATTAATGGTCATGGAATCGTGACGGTGGGTAAGACTGTCGACGAGGCGACGATGAACGCGATCTACATGGAGCGGACGGCGAAGATGGAGCACGCGGCCCGGCAGATGGGGTACGAGGGCGTGACGGTCGACCATAAGGAGATGCTCGCGTACAACCGCTCGAAGATGGCGGAACGGGGGAAGTCGATCAGCCGCCCAACGACGGACCATTCCGACGAGTGGCGGTACTACTTGCGCAAGATCGAGCGCGGTGAGCCGTGGAACCGCGGCTGGACGTAGTGAGCTAGGTCCCCGCAAGGCTTAACTGGCGGCTCCTGGACATGGGGGTCTGAGCTTGTCTCAACAACCTATAGCTATTCCTCCCCTGATGTGCTTTCAGTCGAGCGAGTAAGAAAGCCTTCGGCATCGCTGGGCGCGGGCTCAGAATGACGTTAACGTGAGAGGGGCTGGCAACATTTGCCAGCCCCTCTTTGATTCGGACGACGGCTGCGCGGGCGCTAGATCTGGTAGGCGCTGCCGCGGAGGAGGCGGCCGGGGAGG
The DNA here is from genome assembly GCA_963579135.1 of Dehalococcoidia bacterium. Lineage (GTDB taxonomy): Bacteria > Chloroflexota > Dehalococcoidia > Lucifugimonadales > Australimonadaceae > CALGTL01. The sequence continues at coordinate 14,973 of CAUZFB010000015.1, forward strand.
GCGCCGGTGTGCTGGCCGTGGTCGATGAGTACTTCGCCGTTAACGATGGTGTAGTTGACTCCTTCGCACATGCGGCGCATGCGGGTGGCGTCGGCGGGGTAGTCGGTGACCTCTTCGAGATTGCCTGGTGCAACGGTGTCGGGATCGAATACGACGATGTCTCCGGCGAGGCCAGGACGGATGAGTCCGCGGTCGTGGAGGCCGAAGATCGACGCGCCCATGAACGTGAGCTTGCGGACGGCCGCTTCAAGCGACATGGCCTGGCGCTGGCGGACCCAGAACGACAGGAGGAACGTCGAGAAATGGCTGTCGCATCGCCGGGTAACGTGGGCTCCGCCGTCCGAGAGGCCCGGCAAGACGGAAGGGTCCGTGAGGATGTTGCCGACCGCTTCGGCGGTAACGCCGGTGCGCTGGTAGAACAGCGTCTTGAAGTCTTCTTCCAGCCCTAGGTCGAGGAATGCGTCCATGGGGTCCTTGCCCTGCATGGCCGCCATCTCGGTGACGCTGCGCTCGACGAAGGGTTGGTTCTTGTCGAGAGCGACGGAGGCGACGTAGAACTTCGACCAGTCGACGGCTGAGCCGCTCTCGGGGGAGTACGGGCTTGGCTTGGCAGCTTCTTCCCGCATCATTGCGCGGACGGCGGGGTCTGCAAGGGCCACGCGTTTTTCGTCGACGGGCAATGCGATGATCTTGGCCCAGCCTGGCATGCCGTCGAAGGTGCCGACGCTGATGAGCGTCCAGCGCGCGGTGTTTTCGAGGAACGGTGCCTGCATGGAGTACATGCGGAGCCCATCCCACGAAACGCCGTCAGGCTTGAGTCGACTCGTTACTACAGGCCGCCCAGAATCCCGCGCGATGCGGGAGAGCAATCCGTCGCTCTTCTCGATTCCACCGGAATCGCCGAACTGAATGGTGCCCGCGCCGACTTCACCTAAGGCCATAGCGACCTCGTAGAACTCAGCACCGGCGCCGTGGTTGGCGGGTAGTACCCGACCTTCGTGATCCATGTGGCGTTTGTTCAGCTCTGAGGAGAGGCCTATGGAACCGGCCCGAAGGCCCTCGCGGACGAGCTCTTTCATCTCCTCGATCTGTGCTGGCGAAGCTTCGCCGATGTAGGCGGCCTCGCCCATGACGTGGCGACGTATGGCGGAGAATCCCATGAGGGAGCCAACGTTGACTCCCAGCTTGCCGTCGACGCGATCTAGGTACTGGGGGTAGCTTTCCCAGGCGAAGTCCACGCCGGCTTGGAGCGATTCGACAGGGATCGCCTCGACGCGCGAGAGCATGGAGATGAGGTCCGCCCGCGCGTCGGGGCGCGCGGGCGCCAGGGCGAGGGAGCAGTTGCCGTTAATGACGGTGGTGGCACCGTGGTAACAGGAGAAGGTGCACAGCGGGTCCCACAGAACCTGGCCGTCGAAGTGACAGTGGTTGTCGATGAAGCCCGGGGCGATGACCTGGCCTTGGACGTCAATGACCTGGAGTGCGCTGGAGGAGAGCTTGCCGACCTCGACGATGCGTCCGCCTTTGATTCCGACGTCCCCTTCGAAGGAGGGACCTCCCGAACCATCCACGACTCTGCCGTTCTTTATGAGTAGGTCGAATTCCATGTGAACCTCCGCTTTGTGGGCCGGTTTGCGCGCAGTGTCGCAGGATGCGACCGGCGTGTCACGCGTTGTGCCAGGTTTTTGGGCCAGGACGTAGAATCCCGCTATGGCTGATCATCTAACTAACCAGGAACGCCTGTGGGATTCTCTGATGGAGGTCGCGAAGATCGGTGCGACGGCGAAAGGTGGGTCGCGCAGGCTGGCGTTGACCGACCTGGATCGCGAGGTGCGCGACCTGTTCGTGATGTGGTGCCGGGAGGCGGGTTGCAATGTCTCGGTGGATGCAATGGGTAACGTCTTCGCGCGCCGAGAGGGCCAGGATCCCTCGCGGCCGCCCGTGCTCGCAGGCAGCCACTTGGATACGCAACCGAACGGCGGCAAGTTCGACGGTGTGTTCGGCGTGCTGGCGGCGCTGGAGGCGGTGCGCACGCTCAACGACCATGGCATTGAAACGAAGCGGGCGGTTGAGATTGTCGATTGGACCAACGAGGAGGGTTCGCGGTTCCCACCAGCGATGCTGGCGTCGGGGGTGTTCGCGGGGGCATTTGATCTGGAGTACGGCCTCAGCCGCGCGGATGCGGAGGGGCGGACCATCGCTGAGGAGCTGGCACGCATCGGCTACGCAGGCGATGCGGCTGTCGGTGGGCGTTCGATCGCGGCGTACATTGAGGCACATATCGAGCAGGGCCCGATCCTGGAAGGCGAGGAGAAGACCATCGGAGTCGTGCAGGGGGCGCAGGCGCAGCGCTGGTACGAGGCCACGCTCACCGGCCAGGACGCCCACGCTGGTACGACGCCTATGGAGCGCCGCCACGACGCGCTGGTGGCGGCGGCGAACATCATCATGGAGGTCAACCGCATCGGTCTATCGGTCGACGATGGGCGCGCGACGGTGGGCATGATGGAGGTAGATCCGAACTCACGGAACACGATCCCTGGCTCGTGCTTCTTCACGGTGGACATGCGCCACCCCGAGGAGGACGTGCTGCTGGGTATGGGGACGACGTTGCGCGAGTTCGCGGCAGGCATCGCGAGTGCGAACGGCGTTGAGATCGACCTGCGAGAGATATGGCACTCGCCGCTGGTGACGTTCGACCGCCGCTGCGTGAACGCTGTTGAGGTGGGCGCGGCTGCGGCTGGCTATCCGTACATGGAGATATCGTCTGGTGCTGGGCACGACGCTTGCTACATAGCGCGCGTGGCGCCAACGGCAATGATCTTTGTCCCGTGCGCCGATGGCATTTCACACAACGAGATGGAGAGTGCGACCTCTGACGATCTGGCGGCGGGGGCTGAGGTTTTGACACGCGCAATCATCGAACTTGCGAATGCTTAGTCATTTGCGCGGGTGTTCAAAGCATTGTCGACGTGGCGTATGCTTGCGTGCGCAGTAAAGCGTCGAAGTCGCTAGATTACGGGAGGGGTGAAGTTGCTCTCAGCCGAAGACACGGAACTGCTTTGTAGAGTGGGCGCAGGGACACCTATGGGTGAGTTGATGCGGCAGTACTGGATGCCGATTATTTACCCCTGGGAGATCGAGCCGGACGGTCAGCCCAAGCGCGTTCGCGTGCTCGGTGAAGACCTGTTGGCATGGCGCGCTACGGACGGCACTCCGTCGTTTACTCAGGAGCGTTGTCCCCATCGTGGCGCCAGCATGTTCTACGGCCGCAACGAGGATGGCGGGATCCGGTGCGCGTACCACGGCTGGAAGTTCGATGTCGGTGGTCAGTGCATCGAGATGCCGAATGAAGTGGCAGCAAGCAATTTCAAGAGTAAAGTGCAGATCACTGCGTACAAGGGCGCCGACTATGGTGGACTGACGTGGATCTACATGGGGCCTCGCCAGATCGCCCCCCCGGGCGTTCCGGAATTTGAGTGGGGCGAGATTCCAGATGATCAACGAGAGTTGTACCGGAAGTCGGTGTACGAGTGGAACTGGATGCAGAGCCTCGAGGGCGAGATGGACTCCACTCACGTTTACTTCTTGCACTCGCGGAACCGGCGCGAGGATCCAGCAAAATTCGGGTTGTACCACACGGGTCTGTCCGCGAGGTTTCACCTGCGCGAGGCTGACTACGGTCTGATGTACGCGGCGGAGCGCGAGGAAGAGGACGGTTACGTCTACTGGCGCACGACCAACTTCCTGTTCCCGTTCTACGGGATGTTCCCCGGCAGTCCGAGCTCAGTGCCGCTATCCATCTACGTTCCCATCGACGACAACCACACGTTGCATATGGGCATCCGGTGGCACCCGACAGAGAAGATGAAGGGCCCTCTTTGGCCTGTTCCTGACCTGCCAGCAAACCCAGGTGAGCTGGTGGAAAGCATGGGGCCGATGAAGCCCGAACAGAAGGGGCGGTTCTTTGCTGATTGGTGGCCCGAGGCTTGCGCCGAGACGGATTTCCTGATGAGTTTGGAGTCCAAGAAGTTGAACTTTACGGGTATCCCGGGCGTGCGCTTGCAGGATGCTGCGGTGCTTCAGAGTATGGGGTCGATCATGGACCGGACGGTGGAGCATCTGTGCACGACGGACGCGGCGATTATCAAGGTGCGCCGCAAGCTGATCAACGCGGCAAAACTGTTGCGCGACGATGGCGTGGTGCCTCCTGGTGTCGACAATCCGGAGTGGTACCGATTACGCACGTGCAATGTGTCCCTGCCGAGAGGCACGGACTGGGAAGAGGAGTTGGCGGACTGGCATTACGCCCGGACGACGGACTACCCGTCGTCCGAAGTCTCACAAGGCTCGACCCGCTAGCTGGATCGTTTGGTAAATCGGCAGAGAAGCTAGGGTAAAGGAGCACAGGAGCGGCCATGGCAACTGAAACTAAGGTAGCGCCGAAGTCGACGACGTTCACGATAGGCGGTCCGTATCTGTCCAAGGGGCGGATAAACATCGAGCTGGCGAACACGGACCTGCTGACGCTCAGTCTGAAGGTTAACGCTGAGGGGGGCGAAAACGCCATTCACACCCACATGAACGAGGATCACTCATTCATCGTGCTCGCGGGCGAGGTGACCTTCTTCGATGAGAACGAGACGCCCACGGTGGTGGGTCAGTATGGCGGGATCATGATTCCCAAAGGGGCGTTCTACCGGTACCTGAACACGGGCGACCGCAACCTGTTCCTCTTGCGCGTTGGCGCACTCAGGAGTGGCGCACCGGTTGGTGACTCGCGACAGAGGACGGACGGTGCTCCGTTGGACTCTCAATCGGCGGAGAACCATCACGTAGCTGGCATCGAGATCCCGGGGAAGGTTTTCGGGGTGCCTGGCGAAGGAGCGCGAAGGTTCTAGGGTGTAGCTGTAAGCGAAAAGGGACGGGTCACTGACCCGTCCCTTTTCGCTTGCAGCACTTGATCGGGCAGGCGAGGATCACTGGGCGATAGCTGAATTCTTTGACCAACGGGCCGGTGGGGCCATCGGCGTTCATGTTGCGCCACTTGGCTTCGGTCTGGATGACGTGGTTGCGTAGGATGCCGATTTTCTCGATCTCGAGTTCGAGGTTGTCGCCGGGCCTGATCTGCTTCTCGCCTGCGAAGGTGCCGAGGGAGATGATGTCGCCCGCTTCGAGGCCTGCGTAATCGGAGCAGTAGGCAATTACCTCGTGGGTGCTGAAGATCATCTCGCTGGAGTTGCCCTGGCGGGTGACCTTGCCGTTGACGCGGACACTCATCGCGAGGTTGGATGGGTCGCCAACCTCCTTTTTGGTGACGACCCATGGGCCCATGGGGCAGAGGGTGGCGAAGTTCTTGGCGTAGGAGTAGGGCTGGCCCATGTTGAGGCGCTCCCGCTGACGGTTTCGCGCGGAGACGTCGTTGCAGATCGTGTAACCGAAGATGTAGTCGTCGGCCTGGGATGGCAGGATGTTGCGCGCCTCTCGTCCGATAACCACGGCCAGCTCGCACTCCTCGTCGACCTTCTGCTCGAAGGGTGGGAGCACAATCTCATCGCCGTCGGCGATCATGTTGGATGGATACTTGGCAAAGACGATGGACTCATTGAAGAATTTCAGATTCGTCTCGTCGATGTGCTCCTGATAGTTGAGCGCCAGGGCGAGAATCTTGGATGGGCGCATGACGGGCGGCAGCAGCTTGTAGCCTGAGAGGAGGAGGGTTTTGAGGCTGCCGGAGTAGCGCAGTTTGTCGATGGACTCTTCGCCCACGGTGTCGATGTCGAGGCCGGACTCGATGATGTGAATCACAGAGTCGGCGCCGGTGACGTTGGGGTGGGTTTCAGCCAGGGCTGCAGTGAGGTTGATGACGCCTTCGCTGATAGCGGCACCGCCGCCGCGTACGCCGTTCAGTTCGTAGCTTATGAGTTACATGGATGGACTCCGTGGGACTTGATTTAAGTGTTGGCCTGAGCAGGGGACAGGCTCCCTATTCTTGCGTGGCGCCAACCTGTTGGGCAAGAAACTCCCGGATGATTCCAATGGCCCGATGGGATTCCTCTCCGGGACGGATAGCGAAGCCATGGGGCATGCCTGGAAACCACTCGAGCTGCACGGATGCTCCCGCGCCGTGATACGCGTCCGCGAACATGAGGGGTATGTATCGAGGAATGTTGTCGTCTGTGTCGCCCTGGATGATGAGGACCGGGGGGGTTAGGACGTCTTCACCGCGTTCGAGGATCATCTGAGGATTGGCCTGTTTCATGGCCTCAGTGGTCAGGAAATAGCCTTCGTGCTGATCGATCTTGTCGGACCAGTTGATACCTCTCGCGTAGAAGTAGCGCGTGTAGGGGTCAAGAACGGGCCATAACGCGATGATGTAATCGACCGATGCATCCACGCTTTCGCCACCTTCGAGCGAGAGCGCCGTGTACTGCGGGTCGTCGGGACGCATGGCGTTGAGGAACATGGTGTGCCCTCCGCTGGAGTCGCCCACGCCGCCGAAGCTGGCGAGGTCGATGCTGTATTCGGCGGCGTGGAGCTTCAGCCAACGGACGGCGAGGTTCGTGTCTTGGACTTGCGCTGGGTAGGGGTGAGCCGGCGCAAGCCGGAAATCTATCGCCGCGACCACCATGCCGCACTCGGCGATTTGGCGGTCAATGGACTCCGCAGCCTGACGTTTGCCGACGTTCCACGCACCGCCATGCACACGCATCAACGCAGGAAATGGCCCTTCGCCGCGCGGCCGAAAGATGGTCATGGGCAGCTCGATGCCCTGCCCCTTGTAGAAAACGACGTCGGATGCGTCTACGTCGTAGCGGGCGGTGGGGTCGTAGGAAACGGACTGCTGTTTGACCAAAGTTTGCCTCCACGAGATGACATGAGGGTGAGCCTACCTCCATGGGCATGGACTGTCCAACGGTGATGACGTGCGCCTGGTAGTATCCCGGGCAACGGCGGCGATGGCCACCTGTAGGGGTATTCCAGAGCGATTACTAGGAGAAAGACGATGGCGAGCGAGCATGACGAGGTGAAGGAAAAAGTTGCGCAGGCGAACCGAGTGCTGGCGCATTCGGGGTTTGCGTCGGGGGTGTTGGCGTCGTTGGGGCATGCGAGCATGCGATTGCCGTCGCAGGCAGATCGGTTCGTTGTGAAGGGCAGGGGCTATGAGTTGGATGCCCTGGCGGCGATGAAGGGCGGCGATATGGTGACGGTCGACCTCGACGGCTACAAGGTTGATGGGCCTGTAGGCTCAGGCCAGTGCTATGAGGTGAAGATGCATTCTTGCATCTACAAGACTCACCCCGAAGTGATGTCGGTGGTACACGTGCACCCACGTTTCACAATCGTGATGGGGTTGCTCCAGGGCGACATCATGCCGATGTGCAACGAGGGCAATGGGTTGGTGATGGATCCGTTGCCGATGTTTCCCCACCAGCGCTTGATCCTCTCAGAAGAGGATGGCATGGAGGTCGCTAATACGTTGGGCGATAGCAAGGCTCTGCTGCTTCGAGGCCATGGCGCCGCGACGGTGGGTAGGTCGTTGGAGGATTCCGTGATCACGATGGTCCAGCTTGAGGAGCAGGCGAAGATGAACTGGTACGCGTACTGCGCGGCTGGCAAGGACTTTCCGCACGTGCCGATCTCGGATGTTGAGGAGTTCCAGGCGAACTCGGCCACCATGTTCCAGCTCGACCACCTCAAGGGGCCAGCGGCCCAAAGCAAGGGACATCGTACGCAGCAAGAGTCAATCTTTAACACATATGTATGGTTGATGGGCGAGTAAGTAGGGGTAGAATCGGCGGGGGCTAAAGCCTCGCCGTCGCATTTCGTCCTGGTATCCCCGCAGAGGGGCCCCAATTGGAGATCAGTCATGCTCAGCGCAACAGACAACGACTACATGAGTAGGGTCGGTACGGGGACGCCCATGGGCAATTACCTGCGCCGTTACTGGCACCCGTTCTTGGAGTCATCGCAGCTTCCGGAACCGGAGGGGAATGTGCTGAATGTGACGCTGCTGGGCGAGCGTCTCATCGTGTTCCGCGATTCAGCGGGCAAGGTGGGGTTGATGCAGTGGAATTGCCCCCACCGCAGCGCACCGCTGTACTACGCTCGCAATGAGGAGAGCGGCCTGCGTTGTGTGTACCACGGCTGGAAGTTTGACGTCACGGGTCAATGCGTTGACATGCCGTCGGAACCAGCGGCGTCGAATTTCAAAGACAAGGTGCGGGCGCGGGCATACCCGGTTGAGGAGCAAGGTGGCGTGCTTTGGACGTACCTTGGCCCGGCTCAACTGAAGCCGCCGTTGCCGCAGCTAGAGTGGGCGCTGGTGCCTGAGAGCCGCCGTGTCATGGCGCACTTCACGTTGCACTGCAACTGGGTACAGACGCTGGAGGGCGATGTGGACTCGAGCCACGTGGGTTTCCTGCACCGTACGAACATGCGCTCGGGCGCCTACGACGCGCGTTACGTGGAGCATGACAATGCGCCGAAGTGGATCGTCGAGCAGACGGACTACGGCATGGCGTTGGCGGCGAAGCGCGAGACGCCCGAGGGTGACACATTCTACTGGCGCATCAACCAGTGGTTCCTTCCCTACTTCACGTTGGTGGCCAGCGACCTTGCACGGACGAAGATCCACAGCCACATCTGGGTGCCCGTGGACGACTACCACACCGAGGTCTGGTGCGTGGAGTACACGACCCAGGGTCAAGACCTGTCGGAGCAGGACAGGTGGCAGCTAACGGCGGGGCCACAGGCACATATCCCCAGCTTCAATCGCGAGACTCACACGCTGGACTCGAACGAGACCAACAATTACCGGCATAATCGCGTTGCGCAGAAGGCGTTCTCGTTCTCGGGAATCACTGGAATCAGAGAGCAGGACGGGGCGATGACCGAAGGCATGGGTGCACTGGTCGACCGCATGGCCGAGCACTTGGGCACAAGCGACACGGCGGTCATCGCGCTGCGGCGACGGTTACTGCAGGATGCCCGTGCGCTCGAAGCTGGTGTTGAACCGTGGGTGGCGAGCCAGGGTGAGGCGTACCGGCTGCGGTCATGGTCGGCGGTGATAAAGAAGGATGCGGCGTACCCCAACGACCCACGTATGCGGGAGATGGCCGAGGTTCCTCGCTGAGCAGTGGACCGGGTAGTGGACCGACGGGATTGACGCAATAATTCATCTGGCGATGCTCCATGAATGTGCGAGCACCGCCTGCTGGGGCCAGGCAAGAAGACTCGATGGAGAGCCCTGAACAGGCACCATTTCATGGAATAGGAGACGCTGATGGCTACTCACAACTTGGAACGATTGATTGATGGTGATGGTCATGTGATGGAGGACCTCGCAGCGATTGTTGCGAGAATGCCAGCCGAGTACCAGGGAGACCCCCCTTTCAGGGACCCATTCCCGAGTAGCGACCACCTGCATTCTTCGAACAAGCACACGCTGCCGGAGGGCGCATTCGCCCGCGTGGGCGTCGACGGTTGGCTAGAGTTCATGGACGACTTGGGCATGGACCAGTCCGTCCTCTACACCACGCGCGGCCTGACCTTCGGCAAGATCGTCAGCAAGGACTGGGCGATCGAGCTAGCACGCGCGTACAACGACTTCATGTACGACACCTACATGAAGGACCAGGGTGGTCGTTTTCATGTGATGGGCCTGATCCCGCTACAGGAGCCCGCTGAGGCTGTGATCGAGCTGCGCCGTATCGTGAAGGAGTACGGCATGATTGGAGCCATGCTTCCCTCTACCGGCGCTGATGGCCTGCAATCCCACTTGGGTAACGATCGTTACTGGCCGATCTACGCTGAAGCGCAGGACCTCGGGGCGTCCATCGGCATCCACGGTGGTGCGCATGACAACATGCTCATGGACGACATGAGCCCGTATGCGCCCGTGAACGCGCTCGGTCACCCGTATGGCCAGATGGTCAACTTCGCCGGAATTATCTTCAACGGCGTGTTCGACAAGTACCCGGGCCTGAAGATCGGCTTCATGGAGGCCGGTTGCGGTTGGTTGCTGACGTGCATGGAGCGCTTCACCAGCGCCTGGGCAAGCCACATCCAGTATGACCCCCGCGGGAGGTTCCTTGAGCTCAAGAATGGCGAAACGATGTCTGACTACATCAACCGCCACATCGACGAGGACCGCATCTGGATCGGCGTAGAGGGCGATGAGCTCACGCTTCCGTTCGCGGTCCAGGTCACTGGGAACAAGCCCTACATCTTTTCGTCCGACTTCCCCCACGAGGTGAATAACGAGACGTGTAGGGAAGAGATCGCCGAACTCCGGGAGAACCCGAGTCTGACTGCCGCCGACAAGGAAGCAGTCCTCAGTGGTAACGCCGTCAGGTTCTACGGGCTCTAGCCGAGGACGAGAAGAAAGAGGTCGAACATGGTGCATAAGGCAGAAGGCAATCTGCTGCAGACCACTGATGACGTGTCGCCCGAGTTTCTCGGTCGCGACTACAACCTGATTATCTGGAAGCAGACGCGGGCGGAGCGGGAATATTTCCGCAACGAGGGTCCACGAGTGGGTACGCTTGCGCCGAACTTCGAGCTGCCGTCAATCGACGGTGGCGTGGTCTCGCTGGAGTCGATGCGGGGTATGCCCGTGGTGCTCGAACTAGGGAGCATGACCTGACCACCCTGCGCAGCGGAGGTTCCGCTGATGGAGAAGTTGGCCAAGGATTTCGTGGGAAAGGCACATTTCCCGTTCATGTACGTGCGTGAGGCGCATCCCGGAGAACTCTACGGCGCGCACCAATCAATCGAGCAGAAGTTTCGCCATGCGCGTGCATTCCGCGAGTACGGGGTTGAACGCCACATCTTGGTGGACTCTCTCTACGGCAAGATCCACCGGCAGTACGGTGGAGTGTCCAACATGACGTATGTGTTGGACCACACGGGTCATATCGCGTTCCGCGCTGAGTGGACGGTCGCAGCCGACGTCCGGGCCGTGCTCGAAGAGGTGATAGAGATGCACGAGACCCGCCGCGCAGGCGGTCGCGTAGGGCTCTACTACCGAGAGATCCTGGGTATGCACCGCACCGGCAGCAATCACCCGTTCCTGGGTGGTCAGCAGGCTGTAGCGGACATGCAGCGGGCGTTGAGGGACGGCTAATTGCGCGTGCGCTGGTCGCTAGCTGTAGGTTTGCGTGGCGTAGGCGGTGGCGTCCAGTAGTGCGTCGACCTGCGACGGGTTGTCGAGCTTGACCTTGACCAGCCAGCCGCCCTCGTAGGGCGCGTTGTTGACGAGGGCAGGGTCTTTCTTGACGGCTTCGTTGATCTCAACGACTTCGCCGGTCGCGGGTGCAACCAAGTCTGAAATCACTTTGAGCGATTCGATCTCGCCCATGGGGACGCCCTGGGTGATCTTGGTGCCGACCTTGGGAAGCACGACCATGAGCACCTCTTCAAGCTCTTCCTGAGCGAAGTCGCTGATCCCTAAGCGTCCGATGCAGTCGTCTTCCATGACGATCCAGCCGTGGCCTTCGTGGTACTTGCGGTCGTCGCGGACGCCTGCCATGGGTGCCTCCGGGTTCGTTGATGCTGCGCAGCATTGGCCACCCATCAGAGGTGGAGAGTAATCGTTTGATTGCGCGATGAATGGTACAAGTTGAAGTGGGCCGTTGCCCCGGTTAGAGTAGCTGAAATCGAGGCATGCGATTGGTGGGAATGAAAATGGGGGAGGACCAACGTGGGCAAGATCGAATTCGGCGTGTGGGATCAGATGCAGACGTACGAGGTCATGCAAGCGGGTAGTGCCGCAGACGTCTACGAGAAACACATTCAGCAGGCTAAGCTGATGGAAGAGGTCGGCTTCGATTACTACTGGACGCTGGAGCATCAAGGCTCTTACGTGGGTGCGATCACCTGCCCCTCGGTCTTTTTGGCTGCGGTCGCTCAGCACACTGAGCGACTCAGGCTGGGCACGATGATCTGGCAGCTTCCGTTCCACAACCCAATCCGCCTCGCCGAAGAGGTTGCCATGCTCGACCACCTCTCCCGTGGGCGTGCTGAATTCGGCGCTGGGATCGGCGTTCACGAGCATGAGTTCATCCGCTGGGGAATGAATTTCTACGATCGGCAGGAGATGGGCGATGAGGCCATGGACATCCTCGAGATGGCATGGTCGGGAGAGCCGGTCACGTATCATGGCAAGTTCTACCACTTCGAGGAGGCTCTCGTTCAGCCGTTGCCGTACCAGCAGCCGAACATTCCCATCTGGGCAGCGGTCCACAGCCCTCGCGCCATCGAATTTGCGGCCAAACGTGGCTACCACATGGCTCAGAACATCGACACTGACGACTCAATGGTAGAGAAGTTCTCCGATTGGCGTCGACTGTGGGCGGAGGCCGGGCACAGTGGTCCCATGCCAAAGCAGTTCCTCATGCGCGTGGTCCACGTTGCGGAGACTGACGCGAAGGCACGAGAGCAGGCTGAGAAATACATCATGGAATCCAATACGCTGGGCCGGGAGTTGGTCGCCACCAGCCAGGTCGGCTTTGGGGTGAATCCCCGTGGCACGGGCACTGAGGACACACCGGATATCCGTGAGCGCGGGCGTATCTTCCGGGAGTGCTCCAAGTCGTTTGACTTCTGGGTCGACAATGGCCTGGCGATCGTGGGCAGCCCCGAGACGGTGGCACGCAAGCTTGCAGAGGGCAGCGAGCGAATCGGGTTCAACCACTTCGCGGGTAAGTTCCACATTGGGCGAATGCCGCACGCAATGGTGGAGGATTCCATCAAGCTGTTCGGCAAAGAGGTGCTCCCCGCGTTCAGTTAGGCCATTTCAACTGGGAGTGAGGGGTGCTTCGCGCGCGTCTTCGAAGTGGCCTGGCGATGTTTCGCGGAGCCTGATCAACAGGGGCAGCGGGAGTAATGTGAGTACCGCGGCGAAAAGCCCAACTGCCATCAAGCCGAATTGGTCTGCGATCACGCCGCCGGTCAGCGGTAGCGCTATGGTGAACAGGCTCGCTGTCGTGTCATTGAGCCCGATGGCGCGTCCTCGCTGCTCCACGGGTGTTGAGTCGGCGATGATGGCGGTCGAGGCGACGAACACCGCGGACCAACCCACGCCGAAGAGGAACCCGCCGAACGTGATCGGCCCGTAGATCTCGGTCAGAGGCATGATTAGACCACCGGCGGCCGACGTGGCGAGACCTCCCCATATGACTTTGGTGCGTCCGACGCGGTCGACGAGTTTGCCCAGAGGTAACGCGAAGGCAAACATCCCGAGGACGTGGATGGCGACGGCCCACGAGATCGAGGACAGCGAGTGTCCTGATGAACTCAACACCAAGGGCATGGCTGCCATGGACATGGACATCACTCCCTGTGCGGGAGCGTAGCAGGCCATGGCGGTCATCCTGGGACGCGACCGCAGGACTTCCTTGAAGCTCATCTTCCCAGGAGAGGGGCGAGCATTTTCTGTGATGCCGGGCCAGAAGTCCGCCATGTGGGTCGCGATGTGCTTGGGGTCAGGTTTTGCCATCATGATGGCAAACACCGAGGGGACGATGAGCACAGGGGTGAGCAACCAGGGCAGGGCGAGCTCACTGATGCCGACGGTGCCGGACAGGTTTTCAGAAACGGTGATCAGGATCGGCGCGACGGCGCTTCCGATGAGGCTGCCAATCAGCAGGTAGCCGAGCGCTTCGCCCCTCCGCTTGCTGGGGTACATGTCCGTCACGGCGACTCGCAGTTGCTGTGTCGCGCCCACGCCCATCCCGAACACGAGGGCCCCTAGCGTGAAGAGGACGTAGGATTCAAAGACCACAGAGGTGGCGAGGATGGGTGCACCGGAGAGCCCGAGGAACAGACCTAGGAGCATGGCTGGCCGTCTGCCGTAGGTGTCGGCCACCTTGCCCAGCGGGTACGAGACGAGGATTCGCGCGAGTTGGAGCATGGTGACGCCAGTGCCCGTCAGCAGTGCGGACCCCGTGAATTCCAGCACCATGACCGCACCCATGGCGGTGACCATCTGATTGCCGGAGCCCTGCAACGCCTGCGCCGACGCAAATAACGCCGTGTTGCGCTTGATCAACGAGGGGATCCCGTTGACTGATGTGGCGGAGGCGGTCGCTCGGAAGAGGTGCAAGTCTACTCACCAGGAGAGAAGTGCTTCAACTGTACGGGAACAGAGCGCGCTTAACAATCGATGGCGGGGCGGCGATTCGTTAGCCTACGTGCGTGACCACTGAGGAGATCATTATCGCCGTCGTTCGCGTGGCGGGCGCACTGCCCGTGCTGCGGTGGGCCTTCGCGGGTGCATTGATTGCCATTGCCGTTGATCTGTCAGATCTGTTCCAGATGAACCTCCTTGATCTCGGTGGCGTTCGCAACTACCAGTCACTCGATAAGTGGCTCGACGTTTCGTACATGTTGACGTTCTTGATCGCGGCGTTGCGCTGGCGTGGGCTGGCGAGGACGTTAGCAGCCGCACTATTTGTTTTTCGCCTCGTGGGTCTCGGGGCCTTCGAGCTGACGGGCGAGCGCTGGGTGCTGGCTGCGTTTCCCAACGCCTTCGAGTTCTGGTTCCTGCTTATCGCGTGGATGCGCCACTATAGGCCAGAGCATCAGTTTGACCTACGCCATGCGTTCGCCTGGCTGATCCCTTTGGTGGTGCTGAAAGAGGCGCATGAACTCGTGCTTCACAGCTGGCGTGGGCTCGATAACTACACAGCGGTTGGGCTCGTGCAATCGTGGTGGGAGTGGCTGACGGCGTGGATTAGGTAATCACGCCTTCCCCCTACGCCTTAAGGTAACGGTCGAACCACTCCAGCGCCTTGCTCCAAGCGTGGACGGAGGCGTCTCGACGGTAGGTGGAGCGTTCCTCGCAATTGAAGCCGTGGCCGGCGCCGGGGTAGGAGTGGAACTCGTAGGTCTTGCCGTGCTCAGTGAGGACAGCCGCGAACTTGGCGACGTCTTCCGGTGATGGGTTTGGGTCGTCTTCGCCGAAGAGGCCGAGGAGGGGGGTGGAGATGTCCTTGGTGAGGTCGAAGGGCGTGGGGCCATCGCCCATGGCGACAAAGCAGCGTCCGCCATAGAAATCGACGGCGCACGCAAGGCCGTCGACGGCTGCAGCGGCCAGGTAGGAGACGCGACCGCCCACACAGAATCCCATGATGCCGATACGGTCGCTCCGTACGTCGTCGCGGGCTTGCAGGTAGTCCTGTGCGGCACGAACGTCGGCGAGGATCTCGTCGTCGCGGTAGCGGCCGAGGCGCTCGAACGCGAGCTCGGTCTCTTCGAACAGGCCAACGATGCCCGGCCCTTCGCGATGGAAGAGCGCCGGCACGACGCCGACGATCCCGTTGGCGGCGAGTCGGTTGGCCATCGACTGCAAGTACCCGTTCACACCCCAAATCTCCTGGGCGATGATCATGGCTGGGTGGGGGCCTTCACCGGGAGGTGAGGCTATGTACGCTTCCATTTCCTGACCATCTACGTTGATGGTCGTCCACGTCGCTGGCATGGTTACTCCGTCCGTTGGTTTTGGGTCGGATCCTAGTATCGCAGCGATTCGCCCTTGAGCGTGGCGCTGGCTGTGACTGGCGTGTTTTGCATCATCGACTGAATGGCGAAGCAGGACTGCTCCGCGAGCTTGACGATGTTGGCGATTTTCTCGGCGAGCTCATCGGAGTCCACGTCGGTGTTGGTGACGATCTCGCCCGGCTCTCCGTAGATGTCGCCCGCGAGGATGGAGCCGCCACGGATGAAGTGCGTGGTCTGGCTGACGCTGGCCTTGCGGTAGGAGAGCTTCGTCTGTTCGCTCAACCGAGCGAATTGAGTGAGCATTCAGAAGGCTACGCCGAGGCTGAAGTAGGCCAGCGGCGAGGGGGCTGAGTCGTCGCCACCGAGGTACGTGCCTTCGTCGCAGTAGGCCTCGAAGGGGCTGGTGCTGCCGCCGGTGATGATGGCGTGCTTGAGCTGCCGACCTACGGTTTCCGCCTCGACCTGTAGCGTGATAGTGCGCCGGCCTTGGGCGTCGGGGGTGCCGGGCGCTGGCGGCGCTTCTTCTAGCTTCTTGACGATCTGATCCACGGGGGCTCCTCTACGCTCGCGAGTGGGCGCAGTTTAGACGACGTGCGTGTTGCTGTGTACTCCTGGGTGAGAGGTCGAAAGGAGCACAGGCTAGGGAGGAGCCTCTTGCTGGCCCTTCCGCCCAACGGCGGTTGTTCCTCGGCATTGGAGGAGCGAGTTGGGTAGGCTCTTAGGAGATTCAGGAGAATGAAGTTCAGATCAGCTTGCGAAGTCGGTGGCCCAGAGCTGATTCACGCGCTGCATGTTGCTAGGGGATAGGGGAGTGCTGGCCTGTGCTGCTGCTGCCGCTTCGATCTGCGCTTGATCGGAGAAGCCGACGAGGACGACTGAGACGTTGTCGTTGTCGAGGGCGAAGCGGACGCTGGCTTGGGCGACAGTGCGGCCAGCGGTAGCGAGAAAATTCAGAGACCCCGCACGCCGGAGGTCACTCTCGTAGTCGTTGCCGATGGCCATGATGCCGCCTGGCTTTTCGGATGCCAGCTCTGCACGCTGTGGACCTGCGACGGCGCCGCCTGCGAGCGAGCGTATGACGATTACACCCATGTCGAGTGCAGTGGCGTTATCGATGATCTGTTGGTAATCCTGGCATATGTACCCTGCGGGCACTTTGACGCCAGCGGTGGGGTTCAGCAGGTTGTAGTAGGTCTGCACGGTGTCAAACCGACTGCTGTCGATCACGCGGTGGATCGCGTCGGTGTCACCCATGCCAGTGAACCCTCGGAAGCCAATCATCTTCTCGGCCTGGAGCGCATCGAGCGTGTCGGCGACACCGCCTTTTTCGAGGACATGATTCACGAACAGATCGTGTTGGCCGTTGGTGTCGCTAAGGTTCGTGTGGAGTTGGAACACGTCCACGGAGTCACGCTGGAGTCGTTTCAGGCTCTCTTCGAGAGATCGGCGGATGGCGCCGGGGATGTCCTTGAGGTCGTCGTCAGTGGAGACGCGGAATTTCGTCGCGACATGGACGTCGGGTTTGAGCTGTTGGAGGACCTTGCCCAGGTGTTTCTCGGAGAGACCGGCGCCGTACGCGGCAGCGGTGTCGAAGTAGTCGATGCCCAGCGCTAGAGCCTTCTGAACGGCCGCGATTTGCTGCTCGTGGGTCCCACGGATGATGGCGCCGCCGACGTTGCCACAGCCGAAGCCGATCTCCGAGACGCGAATGCCTGTCCGGCCGAGCGTGCGGTACTCCATGGTTTGGGCCCTCCAAATTGAGCGTTCGGGCGCGTATCGTAGCAGCGTTGGTCGGTGCAGGCGTCTCTACGGTGCAATGGAAGAATCAGCTAGGGAGGATTGGATGGCGGAACAGAGCGGTCGCGCCACGCGGCTGGAAGCGATGTACACGGAGATGGCCGCCCATAGCCTCGAAGGTCTGTGGCGCATGGAGCGTACGGGGCCTGACGTGCGTCCCTACCTGTGGCAGTGGGACGCGGTGCACCGCGCAGTGACCGCCGCGGGCGAGTTCGTGGATATACCGTATCCGGGTGAGCGGCGCGCGGTTGCGCTGGTGAATCCCGGCATCCCGGGCGCGCTCGGCAGCACGCACGCCATCTATACGGCGATCCAGCTGGTACGGCCAGGCGAGGTGGCGAGAGCGCATCGTCACACACCGAATGCGTTGCGTTTCATGATCGAGGGCGCTGGCGTTTCCACGACGGTTGAGGGAGAGCGCGTGCCCATGTACCCCGGCGATCTGGTGTTGACGCCCAACTGGCTCTGGCACGAGCACCGCAACGACAGCGAGGCGGACGCGATGTGGCTCGACGGCCTAGATTCGCCGCTGATCTTCGGTTTGGCAGCGGCGGTCTACGAGCCGTTCGAGGATGGGTTCATCACGGAGACACGTCCGGAGGACCACTCGGGTCGATCGTATGGACTGGGCACGATCCGCCCCATCGGATACGAAGCCCCTGCCAAGGGTGCGCCGCTGCTGGTGTACCGCTGGGCAGCGGTTGAGCCGGCGATTCTGAGAATGGCCGAAGATGGCGCCGCTACGGAGTTCGACGCCGTGTCAATCGAGTACGTGAACCCTGGCACCGGCGGTCACACGCTGTCGACGATGTCCTGTTGGATGACCATGCTGCGCCCGGGGGAGCACACGAAGGCGCACCGCCACACGTACAGTTCCGTCTACCATGCTCATCGAGGCAAGGGCAGCACGATCATCAACGGCCAGCGATTCGAGTGGGCGGAGCGAGACTCGTTCGTCGTGTCGCCGTGGACTTGGCATGAGCACGTCAATGCGTCGGAGAGCGAAGTCGCCTATCTTTTCTCGAATAACGATATCCCGACGCTTGAAGCGTTCGACCTGAACCGCGAGGAGCCGCTGACAGAAACCGGAGGTCACCTGCTGGTGACCTCCGGTTTCGATCCTGAGGATCCTGGCGAACGATGAGCTCGCCGATTCGCCGGGTCATTGATTTCGGGTATGAGGAATGAAAGATGAAGGCAAATCCACGCAATGCTGTTTCGACCGGAATCAGCACATCAAAAAGCTCCTTCGTAATTTAGGCAGCTATTGTTCCATCGTGCTGGCGCCGAAGATGTCCTCGAGCTTCGCGAGCCTGGGTGTCAGGCCCTGTTCGAACGAGTACTGGGTGGCCGTCTCTAGCACCTTGCGGTTGGCCGTGATGCCGTGGATGACCATCGGCTTCTTGAGCGCCTCAGCTGCCTCTGGCGAAATCAGTCCCGCCTCTACGTGATAGGCTGCTTGCTCGGAGCGACGTTCGTCCGCGACCTTCGCTGCCTTCTGGAACGCCGTGAGCAGGTTGAGCATTACCCAGGGCTCCTGATCGACGATCGATCGCCTGACGACCATGCCGTGGTTAATCGGGTAGATTCCTGTGGCCTCGTAGTACCGAGCTCCCTCAGCCTTGCGGTCGGTGAACAGGTAGCTGATATCGGAGTGGTTCCACAGATCTGCGGTGGAGCGGTCGACGAGATTGGGGTCCACCAGGTAGAGCAGGGTCGCGTCCAGCTCGCCTGAGAGCATCATGGAACCGATGCTCTTCTCTTCAGGAATCTGGTTGACTGTCACGCCTTCCGGCGCTTTGAATCCAGTGGCAGCTCCGTGGCTGTGGCTCGGTGTCCGCTCCATCCAGAACGTCATGTCCTTAGGCTCCACGCCGAACTCGTGTTGCAGGGCGCCACGGATCCAGAGGGCGGCGGTCTGCTGATACTCCGGCACGCCCACGCGTTTGCCCTTCAGGTCCTCGGGTTTGCTGATGCCCGCGTCCGTGCGGACGAGGATGCCAGTGTGGAAGAAGTTGCGCGTAGTGAACACTGGCAGACCCGTCCAGCGCTCGTCGCCTTGGGCCATGGACATCATGAGCGATGAGAACGACATCTCTGAGACGTCGAAATCGGCGAACCGGAGTTGGCGCCAGAACAACTCCGAGCCGTGCACGATGCTGGGCACGAGATCGATGCCGTCAGCCTTCACTGTACCATCGAGAATCGGCCACGTTCGAGGGTTGCTTGCCATGCCAAGGCTAAGTCGCAGGTTCATCGGTTAAATCTCCTCACGTCAGTTGAATGGGGTTGGTTGGTGGTGCTGGCCCGACCCTAGCACGTTGCTTTAGCGGTTGCCTGAGCGAGACCTAGTTTCGGGGCCGAGCACACCCATGGCTAACCCTACGAACGCCATCACTACGGCAACGCCGTAGAAAGCGGTGGCGAATCCCCATATCTCAACCGTCGCGCCGACAGCTAGAGGGCCGATGAATGCTCCGAAGCTCTGGAACGACGTCCACATCCCCAAGAACGCGCCGCGTCGATCCTCGGGTGCGAGATCCATTGCGTAGGTCTGGTTGGCACCTTGGGTCATCGATTGGGCTATGCCGAAGACGGCTGCTGCTTGGAGTGCGGTGCGGAAGTCGACGACCAGCGCCAGCAATGCTGCGGCGACCCCTGCCAGTAGTAGGCCCGGTACCAACGATCGCTTGCGACCGAACCTATCCACGAGGACACCGTTGGGGAAGGAGATCAGGAGCGTGACGGTACTCGCGATTGCGACCAGTGTGCCGATCTGCGCCTCGTCGAGCCCGCCGACTTCTTTGCTGGCGATGGGGAAGAGCGTCATGAATACGCCCTGGTTCATCATGGCCACCGCGATGGTGGTCATGATGAACCAGGGCGACGAACGGTCGCGAGGCCATGATCGACCACATGCTTAGGCTGGGTTCGGCGTCGCTGGAGGGGGGCCTGTTCCCGTTGGCCTTGGCCGTCTCTAGCTCCGGGCGTGTTTCCTTTACCATCCGCCAGGTGACGATCATGACGATGAACTTGGACGCGGCGTTGATGAAGAATACGGCTTGGAGACTGACCAGCCCCGCAACGATGCCACCCAGGAGGGGCCCAATAATCTGGCCCAGCCGCAGCGTGGTGTTGCGCGTGGCGACGGCGCGTCCGCGGTTCTCTGGCGTGCTCATGTCGGCCACGATGACCTGCGATGTGGTCTGCCACATCGAAACGCCGATGGCGGCACCGGTCACCGCCATCGGCTTGCGGCCCCAGTGGTCCGCCAAGTACCCCGTTAGGGGCCCAGAGACCATGCGCGAAAGTGCGAGCGTGGAGATGAGGACAGTAACGAGGAACACGGAATCGGTAATCGCGTAGGCGAACAATGGTCTCGCCAAGGTCTGCGCGCCACTTCCCGTGCCCCATATCAAGAACGTGCCTACGATGGGTAGTCCTTCGCGGCTGAAAACGCCGGGGGCGCGCTTTTGTGGGAGAGAGTCTTGCATCAAACGGCCCCAATCATACTTCCCTGGGCAGGCGTTATCCGTAGGAGCTTGACCATCGGGACATCTGGGGAGAGACTTCGTTAGCTACCTAAAGTAACGATGGGGCTCAATCGCCGAGCAAGTTGCCCGACAGTTCAGGGAGGACACAGATGCTTTCACCGGAAGATAACGAACTACTGACCAAGGTTGGGCCCGGTACGCCTGGGGGCACGCTGCTGCGGATGTACTGGCATCCCATCTCCCTTTCACGCGAGATCAATGACGAGAACCCAACGAAGTTCGTCCGAGTGCTCGGCGAGGACCTCGTGATATTCAAGGACAAGTCGGACCGGTTCGGTTTGATTGCCGACAAATGCGCACATCGGAACGCGTCGCTGGTTTACGGACGAGTCGAGGAACGTGGCATTTCGTGCGTGTACCACGGCTGGCTCTACGACTGCGAAGGGAACATCTTGGAGACGCCTCCCGAGCGCAACGACGCAATCATGAAAAGCCTCAAGGCGACGGCGTACCCGGTGCAGGACTACCTGGGTATGATCTGGGCGTACATGGGCGTACAGCCGGCGCCGCCGATGATTCACTACGACACGCTGTTCCGTCCTGACGGTAAGCGCAAGTGGCTCATCCACCCGCGCCTCGACGCCAACTGGTTCCAGGCGATGGAGAACTCGATGGACCCCGCGCATCTGCAGGTCCTGCACCAGGAGTTCATCGGCCGAGGTAAGACTCCGGTGAGCACGACGCGTGGTTTCACCGACGATGTGGAGAGTTTTGACTTCTACATTACGTCGTATGGTGGTCTGATGAAGCACCGCCGGTACATCAATGGCATGGAGGACGCTCACCCTGTCCTGTTCCCCAACATCCTGCGCCAGGGTGCCAGCTCCCAGTTCCGGGTGCCGATCGATGACACCCACACGATGCATATGCGGATCTTCTTCTACCCGACGGAGGATGGCTCCGAACCGGAGGATGCCTTCGATCCGGAAATCACCTTCGAGAAGCCGATCAAGGAGGACCCGACCAAGGCACATCCGGAGACGAAGTTCATCCTGCACAGCGTGAACTCGCAGGACCAGATGGCCTGGGAAACTCAAGGTCCCATCGCCGATCGGACGCACGAGCACCTGAGTTACTCCGATCGTGGGGTCGTGCTGTTGCGTCGGCACACGAAGGAGCAGATCGAACGTGTGCAGCGCGGCGAGGATCCGGTTGGCTACCAGCGTGATCTCAATCACCCGATCATCGACACCAATGTCGACGATGGGGTACGGCAGATCTCCCAGCAGCGAACTGGTTTGGGCACGAGCGCTACCGCAGATGCCGAGGCGGCGAAGGGCTAGTCTCCGACAGCGATTGTTGAAGCGATGGAAGAGGCCCGCTAGCATGCGGGCCTCCCCCCCGTCCCTGGATAAAGGAGCCTCGTGCCCGAAGCGCGCAAGAAATTGGGGCTGATTCTGCCATCGTCCAACACCACTGTGGAGCCTGACCTCCACCGAGTGCTGCCTGAGCACGTGTCGTTGCACTCCTCGCGCATCTGGGTGGTCGACGTGACGCATGAGGATCTTGAGGCGATGAATCGCGACACCGAGATGGCCGCGCGTTACGTGGGCACCGCTGAGGTCGACGCGATCGCTTACGCGTGCACGAGCGGTAGTTTCATCGGTGGGCCAGGCTATGATCAAGAGCTGCTTGCGCGCATCACCGCCGAGGCCCGCGGAGTGCCATCGGTTGGCACATCACCAGCGATGGTCGAAGCACTGAGAGCGGTCGGCATCAGGCGCGTCTCCGTCGTCACGCCCTACACCGACGAGATCAACGAGGGTCTCACTGCGTTCCTCACCGCCCACGGGTTCAACGTGCTGAGCATGGCTGGCCAGCAGATCGTGCCCAACGTCGAGATCGGCGCGCAGACGCCTGCGACGATCCTGGCGTTTGCGAAGGCGAACCTCGATCCGGCAGCCGACGGCCTATTCCTCTCGTGCACCAACTGGCGGGCGATGGAGGTCGCCGAGCAACTGGAACGTGAAATTGGCAAACCCGTGGTGACGTCGAATCAGGCGACGCTGTGGGCCGCGCTTCGCGTTCTGAACGTCGCGACGTGGGTTGACGGCTATGGCCGCTTGCTGCGCGAGCCGTAGCCAGAGTGGGGCCGTCGCCGAGCGTCCTCGAAGGCGCGTTAGAATCAACGCACCTTTTTCTTTCACCTTCCATTCCAGGTGCATAGGACCCTCGCAGTGCCCGAATCAATACTCGGAATAGACACGGGCGGAACGTTCACCGACCTGGTGCTCATCGCGGACGGCACCCTGACGGTACACAAGCTGCCGTCCACGCCTGATGATCCATCACGTGCTGCGGTCGAGGGGGCCGCGTCGATGTCGTTGGACGATGGTGGTCGCGTTGCTTATGGAACGACGGTCGCGACCAACGCACTGCTTGAGCGCAAGGGGGCGAGGACGGCGCTGGTGACCACGGAGGGTTTTGAGGATGTCATCCAGATCGGCCGGCAGGCGCGCACTCGCCTATACGATCTGGAGTACCAGCCGCCAGATCCGTTGGTTCCGCCCGAACTGCGCTTCGGCATCGCAGAGCGCATAGCCGCCGACGGCACAGTCGTCACTCCGTTGACCGACAAGGCTGTAGCCGACATCGTGCGCCGCGTCACTGAATCTGGCGTTGATGCGGTCGCGGTGAGCCTGCTGTTCTCGTTCTTGCACCCTGCCCACGAGATTACGTTACGCGATGCGCTTGCGGCGGCCCGTACGTCAGGGGCGCCGCTGTTCGTGACCGCATCCAGCGACCTGCTTCCCGAGTTCCGTGAGTTCGAGCGCACCAGCACGGTGGTGGTGAATGCCTACGTTGGGCCGCTCATGTCCGCGTACCTTGAGCGGCTTGGCTCGCTGATCAAGTACCCGCTGACGGTCATGCAGTCGTCGGGTGGTGGTACCAGCGTGACTGTGGCACGGCGTGAGCCTGTACGCACCGTGCTCAGCGGGCCCGCTGGAGGCGTCATAGGAGCCACTCACGTTGCCAGGCTTGCGGGCTTCGACCGCATCATTACGTTCGACATGGGGGGCACGTCCACGGACGTTGCCCTGTGCCTTGGCCGTGTTCAGACATCCACCAATCACGCTGTGGATGGCATGCCCATCGGCGTACCGGGCATCGATATCCATACGGTGGGAGCCGGTGGTGGATCCATCGCTCGTGTGGACGCGGGCGGTGCGCTGCGAGTTGGGCCTGAGTCGGCGGGCGCCGACCCGGGGCCCGCGTGCTATGGACGTGGGGTCGATCCTACGGTGACGGATGCAAACCTGCTGTTGGGCCGGATGATCCCGGAGGGCTTCCTCGGCGGGCGTATGCCGATCAGCGTTTCCCGCGCTGAGGCTGCGGTGGGTGACGTCGCGTCTGCGATGGGCGTTGGCCCGCGTGAGTCGGCGCTGGGAATCGTTCGCGTGGCCAATGCCGTTATGGAACGCGCGCTGCGGAATGTATCGCTGGAGCGCGGCTTCGACCCACGCGAATTCACGCTGGTGCCCTTCGGCGGGGCAGGCCCTCAACACGCATGCGAGTTGGCCGAGGCGCTGGACATGCGATCCGTGCTCGTACCGCGTTACCCCGGCGTGCTATCGGCCTTGGGTGTGGCGATCGCGGACACCTCAAAGGAATTATCGCGTACGGTGATGGCTCAAGACGCTGGCGCTTTTTCAGCAGCGGAGAATGCACTCGGCGAGCTTTGCCGTCAGGCGAGCGATGAAATCGTAAGCGAGGGTGCCGACCGGCAAGGCATCTCGCTGGAGCGCGCGGCCGACGCGCGCTACAAGGGGCAGTCGTTCGAGCTTCGGGTCGATTGGCCCGAAAAGGCGAGCTACGACCTGATTGCCGAGGCGTTCCACGTTGAGCACGGGACGAGGTTCGGCTACGCAGACCGTCGGGCGAGGGTCGAGATCGTGAACGTTCGGGTCCGCGCGGTGGTAGCGGCACAACTGCCGGAGTTTGCGCAAGAACCGCTGCGCCGGCAGATCCCTGAACCCGCAGATCACGCAGAGATGTGGTTCAACGATGGTTCCTTAGGAGCGTTGGAGGCGAGCGTTTACCAGCGTGAGGACCTAGCGCCTGGGGCGGCCTTCGATGGCCCTGCTCTCATCACCCAGATGGACGCCACGACTGTGCTGCCGCCAGGCTGGAGCGCGACGGTGGACACGAGGCGCAATCTGGTGCTCAGCAGGGGATGTGTCGCGTGAGTGTCGATGCGATTTCGCTGGAAGTGTTTCGTAACTTGCTGACGTCCGCCGCGGAAGAGATGGGCGTGGCCCTGGGCCGGACCGCTTACTCGACGAATATCAAAGAGCGTCGTGATTATTCGTGCGCGGTTTTCGGGCCTGGTGGGGATATGGTCGCGCAGGCTGCCCATATCCCTGTCCACCTAGGCGCGATGACGGCGTCTGTTCGCGCAGGGCTCGACCGTTTATCGCTGGGGCCAGGCGATATCGCGGTGCTGAACGACCCCTATCTTGGTGGTACGCACCTGCCGGACGTGAGCCTGATGGCACCGGTGTATGTAGATTCTGACGATGGCCCGCTGCTCGTGGGTTACGTTGCGAATCGCGGCCACCATGCGGATATCGGCGGGATGGCTCCGGGCTCTTTGCCGCTGTCGACGAGTCTGTATCAGGAGGGCATGATCATCCCGCCTCTGAAGCTGGTGGAGGGCGGCGTGTTGAACGAGGGGTTGCTGGAACTGATTTGCGGCAACACACGCACTCCTGATGAGCGTCGCGGCGACTTCGCAGCGCAGATCGCGGCAGTGCGCACGGGCGAGCGCCGCCTGTGGGGTCTGGTTGCGCGTTACGGGCTGGTTGACTTGCATCAGCATATGGACGTCCTGCTGGACTATGCGGAGTCACTTACGCGCGCCTCGCTACGGTCTCTGCCCCCTGGTACATATGCCTTCGAGGACGTTATGGAGGGCGATGGCTTGACCGGCGATCCCCTGGTCATAAGGTGTGCCGTGACCTTGAAAGACGGGGGTATAACGTTCGACCTCACGGGAACGGCCTCGCAGGTTCCTGGCTGTGTCAACACGCCACTGGCCGTCACCGAGTCGGCTGCGCTGTACGTGACACGTGCGCTCGTCGGCGGCGATATCCCCGCTAACGACGGCGTCCGGCGAGCGGTGACATTGGTGGCTCCAGTGGGGTGCCTAGTCAACGCTGAGTCGCCGCACGCTGTCAGTGGGGGCAACGTTGAGACATCGCAGCGGATCACGGATGTGATGCTGGGCGCGCTTGCGCGGGCGGTACCGGGCCTGATTCCTGCCGCCAGCCAGGGCACGATGAACAACCTGCTCATCGGCGGTCGTGACGAGCGTTCGGGCACGCCGTTTGTGTACTACGAGACGATCGCCGGTGGGCTTGGAGCGGGTCCTCGCGGAGCGGGTGCTTCGGCTGTGCAGTCGCATATGACGAATACGCTCAACACTCCCGTGGAAGCGCTTGAGTATGCGTTTCCACTGCGGGTGCGACGGTACGCGGTTCGCAGCGGTTCTGGCGGTCAGGGCGCCCACGTTGGTGGCGATGGCGTTGTCCGTGAGATCGAGTTCCTGTCGCCCGCGCATGTGACCATCATCTCGGAGCGCCGGAGCACGCGCCCCTACGGGCTCAACGGCGGTGGGGATGGTCAGCCGGGCCGCAACCTGCTGGATCGCGACGGAGTGACGACGAGGATCGGAGCGAAGGCTGAGTTGGACGTGATGCCAGGTGACAGATTCCGAGTGGAGACGCCCGGCGGAGGCGCGTGGGGGATTGGGAGCGAGTAAGATGCGCCGTGCCGTGTGGACGGTGTGCAAGGAGTTGCGATGACGACTGAAAAACCCATGAAAGTAGGAATCATCGGCCTCGGGTTCGGCGCAACGGAGTTCATTCCGTCGCTTGAGCGCGTCCCTGAAATTGAGATCTACGCCGGTGCGGATTTGCGCCCACAGGCCTTGGCCGAGTTCGAAAAGCGCTACGGTGGCAAGACCTACCGAACCGCTGAAGAACTCTGTGCCGACCCGGAGGTTGAGGCGGTCTGGATAGCGACACCGAATCACCTGCACGCAGCCAACGCGATTACTGCGGCCAACGCTGGCAAGCACATCAACCTGCGCAAGCCCATGGGCGTGACCATGGAGGAGTGCGCGGCGGTGATGGAGGCGGTCGACCGGAGCGACGTGAAGCTCCTAGCGGGGGGCCAGACCATGGGAACGAGCCCGCTGACCATCGAGATGCGCCGGGTAATCACGTCGGGCGAGCTTGGCCCGCTGCGTGCGATGAACGTTGTGGCCTACACCGGCTGGATGCTTAGGCCGCGCATGCCTCAAGAGGTATCCGACGCAGACGGTGGCGGCGTGGTCTGGCGTCAGGCGCCTCATCAGCTGGAGACGACGCGCTACCTTGGCGGCGGCATGGTGCGCAGTGTGCGTGCTTCTGCGGGTAGCTGGCGCCCGGAGCGTCCCAACGGTACCGGATACTACTCGGCGTTCCTGGACTTCGAGGATGGAACGCCGGTGACACTCGTCTACAACGCCTACGGGTACTTCGACAGCATGGACCTTACGTCCTGGCTCAACGACAACGGCCATGAGAATAGGGCCAAGTTCCGCCAAGACCTGCTCGCGGGCAAGGTCGACGAGGAGACGCGCAAAGAGGCCACGCGCTTCGGCGGATCTGCCGAGGGCACCGTGGTCGGTGGCAGCGAGGGGCGACCGTGGGCGCCGGGCAACCTAGGCGTGCTGATCGCCACCTGCGAAAGCGGTGACATCCGCATGTCGGCGCAGGGGATGTACATCTACGATAACGACGGCATGCGTGAGGTTACGGTGCACCAGCCGGGTGGCCAGGGTATGACGCTGGAGTCAGAGATCATGGAGCTCTACAACGCGGTCCGCCACGACGCTCCCATGCTTCACGATGGGCGCTGGGGATGGGCCACGGCGGAAGTCCAGTGGGCGATCTTGGAGTCTGCCAAGCAACGCAAAGAGATCATGCTGCAGCACCAGGTTCCTGTTCCCTTCGGTTTTTAAATCGACGTCTAGAAAAGCGACTGGTTTGCCGAACACGAGTGGTCGCTGCATGACACCCCGACATGGAAGCGGCACCCTTGCTCTGCGTGAGTTGTGGGAGCGGCTTGCACTTTGTGCCGCGGGGCAATTATGCGATGATGCGCGGCGATGAGACTTGGAGAAACGGCCCGAGGGCTTTCCACCCTCTACGGTACGTCGCTCGTCGCGAGCTTTGGCCACGGCATGACGTTCCCGACGATCCCGCTGATGGTCGCGCACTTTGACGTGTCGCTCTTCTGGGGAGCGCAGATTGTCACGGCGTGGTCCATTGGCGCGCTTCTTGGCACGCCCCCCGCGGGCATCATCGTCGACAAGTTCGGTGCGCGTGCTGCGCTGTTGCTAGGGCCGATGCTCATCATCGGTGGTGCGCTTACGGTGGTCCTTTCTCCATGGTTCTGGCTGGTGTTGTTCGCGATGGTGTTCGCAGGCATGGGCAACAGTACGTGGATGATTGGTCGCGAGATTGCAGGCGTGGCCCTGGTGAACCCCGAGCAGCGCGGCCGGATGATGAGCGGGTTCATGGGCACCAACACGGCGGGGATGGCGCTCGGCCCAGCGCTGGGCGGCGTGCTCGGCGATAGCATCGATTTCAGGGCAGTGTTCCTCGGCTACACGATTGCGGGCGTTGTTGTGCTAGCACTCAGCCTGTTGGCGCCGGTCAAGAAGAGCGACGAAGCGCTGTCCAGGGCCAGGCCCGGGAGCGCGGGACCTAAGGTTCCGTTCTGGTCGCCGATGCGCATCATGGGGATACCCGGGTTGGTCCGTGAGATTGAGCCGGGGTACCGTGCTACCTACGTTGCGCTCGTGTTCGCGACGTTCACGATGATGTTGTACCGCATGGTGCTGCAGAGCATGCTCCCTCTATATGTCGTTCTGTTCCGCGGCTTCACGGCTAGCGAATTGGGCTTCCTGATGTCGCTCCAAGGCATCTTCGTAATCATCATGATCCTGCCTGCAGGGTTGATCATGGACAAGCTTGGCCGTAAATGGGCAACGGTCCCCAGCACGGGCATCCCTGCCATCGCCTTCGCGCTGATGCCACTTGCCGACACCCGCGTGGAGATCGGTGGATTGCTGGTGCTGCTGGGCCTCGCGAGCGGTCTGTCGCTTGGGTCGGTGGCTACTTCGACATACGATGTGATCCCGGCGCATGCGCGGGGGCGCCTGCAGGCGCTGCGGCGCACGACGTCAGAGGTAGGCGGGATCATGGGCCCTCTGGTGGGTGGTCGCATAGCCCTCATGGCTAACCCTGGCGTGCCCTTCCTGGCCGCCGCGCCGTTGCTCGTGATCGCAGCACTGCTGCTCGCATTCGTGGCCAAAGAGACGCTCGTCCGCCCACCGCGGGGGAGTCCGCCACGTGAGGAAGTTGAAGCTCCGCCGACGTAGGTTCGACAAGTAGCAGGGGCGAAACAACACGATTGCACGAAGGGGCGGGCCTCATGACCCGCCCCTTCGCTGTCCCCAATGCATGTCGCCGCAGGGCTACTCCAGGGTGGCGAATCCCATTGCGCAGCCGGTGCCCTCCAGGGAGCGCTAGCAGACACGTAGTCGTAGACGTCCACGCTCTTGTTGTCCATCGCTCGCATCGACTGGCGGTCAATCTCCTCGTCGACGAGGAAGTGGCTGAACCCACCTCAGGCAAGGACTGCGACGGTCGCGCCAGAGTTCCACGACTCGACCGCACGCCGTACCGCGTGGTCGAGCTCCAGGTAGGGTTCGGGCGTCGGCTGGTTCGACGGGAAGTCCGTGTTGATGTGGATTGGGATGGTCGGGACGACCTTGTTGGTCATGAGGCGGCGCCAGACGAAGCCGAAAGCGTGGCTCATTGTTTGGCCTTCGTGGAGACGGCGCACCTGCATCATGTGCTTGCCGAGTTTGCTGTTCACGGGGCAACGCATCTCCTCTGTCCCGTACAACTCCCTGGCCCCCTCCATCGTTGGGTCATTCTCCACCCGCGCCTCACGACGCTTGTCCGGTAGTTCGCCTCTCCAGAACAACGCCATGGCCGGCATCTGCTCGTGGTCTAACGTCTCAGACTGGTCGTCGCCGAACATGACGATCACGTCGGTGTCCATGTCCCCAATCTTGCGTGAGAGCTTCCCGATGCCTTCTGGGTTGGCGTTATGCCGTGCCACGTACTTGTCGTGCGTCTCAGGATTCGCTTCTGAGAGTCGCTCCTCATAGCCCACATGCTTGCCGTCTGGGATGCGGTACAGCGAGTTGTTGGCGCGGTCGCGCTCTTCATACTGTTCCCTCAACTCACCGGGCACGCTCAGTAGGGGATTGTGCGATGTACCTAATCCAAGAACGACCTTCGCCATAGTTGCAGTGATGTTGCACATACTTTGCCATTCTGGTGTGAGAGTGGCGTGTACAAGGCCAATCCTCTCGTGAACCACCCGTGCATGACGGAAACCTCCCACACCTATACTGAGAGTGCGATCGACTTTCGAATTAATGGAGTCCTCATGCCTTCAGACCACTCCAAGCAACTGACTCCCACGACTCTGGGCAATGGCGTTTACGACCCCCTGGATTTCCGAACGTTCAATGCAGACGGCGCTAATGTCGTCCGGCTCTACCACGACGACCCCGACGCTAGCGTGGTTGTGTGGAACCTGGAGCCCGGCCAGGAGAACGATGTCCATTCCCACCTGGAAAATCTCCACGTTTTCTACGTTCTGGAAGGTGAAGGCTCCTACTTGAGGGATGAGACCTTCGTTCCGATCAGAGCGGGGCAGATCGTCGTTATCCCGCGCCAGCAGCTTCACGGTATCCGCAACACCGGCACCGGACGTCTTTCTTACATGGCCGTGACGACTTACGGTCCGGACGGTTATGTGCGTGTGGGTTAGCGCGTTTCTAATGCCAGCCGTGGAGCATGGCGTAGACCTTTTCGGCGGTGACCGGCAGGGACGCGATGCGTAGGCCTGATGCGTCCGCGACGGCGTTGGCGACTGCCGCTGCGAGCGCTTCGATGGCGTATTCGCCGATGCCCTTGGTGCGGTAGGGGCCGAGGCCGTCTTCGGACTCGACCAACGCTGTGGTGAGCACGGGGAGGTCCATGGTGGTTGGCATGCGGTAGTCGGCCAAGGTGGAAACGTCAACATGCCCGTCGCTGCCGACGCTTATTTCTTCCATGAGCGAGTGGCCGATGGCCTGCACGACTCCACCGTTGATCTGACCTTGATGGCCGATGGGGTTGAGCACCTGGCCGGTGTCGTGGGCCGATGTCACTCGCAGTAGTTTGATCTCGCCGGTTTCGCCGTCGACGCTGACTTCAGCGATCTGGGCCATGAAGGATGCAACCGGCGATTCCTCGGTTTCATTGTTCGTGGCCTGGGTGATGATGGCGTGGTCAAGGAACTCGGGCCAGAGGTAACGTTCGCCCGTGTCGCGCCTAACAATCTCGTAACCCCGAACGTCGAGCTGCGCGGCTGGCCAACCCAGCGCGTCGGCTGCGACGACGACGAGCTGCTTGCGAGCCTCGGTGACGGACTGGTAAACGGCCGGAGCTGCGACTCTCGTGACGCGGCTGGCACCTATGCCGGTGTCGAAAGGGCCATCGTCCGTGTCCCAAGGCTCGATGAGGACACCCTCGGCAGGCAGCCCAAGTTCCTCGCCAACCATCTGTGCGAATGCTGTGTAGGAGCCGGTGCCTGCTTCGAAGACAGTGGTGTGGAGTACCACGACTCCGCCTGGTCGCAGCTCGATGCCCGCGGACGATTGGCCCTCACCTTGGCCCTTGTACGCGATCGAGATGCCGCGTCCGATGCCGACGGGTTTAGGGGACGACCATTCGGACGCGGCCAGGGCCGCATCCAGCGTGCCGATGGGGTTCATGGCGGGCGCATGGTGGCCCGTGGCCGTTTCCTCTCCCGGTTCGATGAGATTGCGCCGGCGCAGTTCGATGGGGTCTATCCCTAGCCGCGTCGCGATCACGTCCATGTGGGACTCGATGCCGAAGTTGGATTGGACGGCTCCGGGGCCTCTGTAGAAGCCGCCGGGGATCGTGTTGGTGTAGACGTGCACAGCCTCGATCAAGGCGTTGGGTACTCGGTACGGACCCGCGGCGTGGGCTGCGCCAGGCAGGTTGACCCCGGGCACGGGCTTGAAGCCGCCGTACGCACCGGAGTCGAATAGGATGCGCGCCTCATGCGCCACTAGCGTGCCGTCGTTTTTCAAACCCGTTCGCAGGTGACTCACCGATGCGTGGCGTGGATTGCCTGCAGACAGCTCTTCCGTGTAACTCATCGTGGCGCGCACTGGCCTGCCTGTGATCTTCGCGAAGAAGTAGCAGAGGGGCACGTCCATGGGCGAGCCCTTGCCGCCGAAATCACCGCCGACCACCGAGTGATGAATGACGATCTGATCGGTGGGAATCCCCAGTGTGTCCGACAGATTCCCCTTGAGTCGATGGGGTGCTTTGTTGGGTGCGTAGGCGTTGAGCCTGCCTGTGTTATCGATCCACACCAGGCAGCCGTGGGGCTCCATATAGCCCTGGTGTACGCGCTGCGTCGTGTACGTGCCTTCGACAATGACGTCGGCTTCGGCGAAACCCTTGGCCACGTCACCGTTGCCCCAGGTGTCGGTGACGAATGCGTTGAGGTTGCCCTCAACGGTTCGCGGTAACCCCGCGTAGCTGTTGACGTCCGGGTGTAGCACCGGCGCGCCGTCCGCCAGCGCGGCCTCGGGCCCGTACACCGCAGGTAACTCTTGGTAGACGACGTCGATCAGCTGACAAGCGGCCTCGGCGATCGTCGCGTCATCTGCTGCGACGGCGGCCACGCGTTCCCCGACGAACCGTACGACGTCCTCAGCAAGCACAGGCACGTCGCGCAATCGCCGGCCGAAGCGTACGCCGCTGACGTCGGCGCCTGCGAGCACCGCATGCACGCCAGGCAGGGCAGCCGCGCGTGAGGTGTCAACGCTCACTATGCGCGCGTGGGCGTATGGTGAGCGAAGGGACTTCGCCCACAACGTTCCCGGCATCATCGTGTCGGACGTGTAGCGTGCCTCCCCTGTAACCTTCTCGACGGCATCGGCTCGCGGGGTTGCTGTGCCGATCACCTGGAACGTGCCTGCCATGGGACCTCCGTGTTGCTCTCTGGCTCGCCCCAAGAATCGCACAACTCATGGGGCTGGGCCACCGCTCCGACTGCTATCCTCCATCCACGTACCGCTATCGAGCAACGTGGAGGCGCCCCATGGCTGATTACTTCAAAACGATTACGGACGATCAAGCTGATCTCATCCACAACGCGGAGTTGTTCTTCGTTGCCTCGGCGGACCCGACGCTCGGGATTGGCCCTCATGACGTCGGGCCTGTGAACCTGTCGCCGAAGGGCGGAGTCCCTCTCCACATCGTTGATCGCAACCGTGTGGCGTACCTCGATTACACGGGCAGTGGCAACGAGACAGCGCGCCATTCCATGGCGGGCGGTCCGATAACGGTGATGGTCTGCTCTTTCGCACAAGAGAACGCGGCAGTTGTGAGGCTCTACGGTAAGGCGACCATCACCTCGGTCGCCGATTCCCCGTTGGGCCCGCAGCTCATGGATTCCCCGGCGACGGAGATCGCGCTACCCGAACGGCAGGTCATTGATATCGTCGTCGACAGCACCGTGACCAGTTGCGGCTATGGCGTTCCGGTCATGAACGAGTTCCGTGATCGCAAGGTCGCTGACCGAGGACGACGCTACAAGGATCGTAAATAAGCGGGGATCGGTGTTAGCGCACGTACTGGGCGCCGTTGAGATCGATGCACGCACCATTTAGCTGAGACCAATGCGGCTTGGTGATATCGACCACAATCTCTGCGAGTTGCGCGCCGCTGATGAAATGGCCCGTGGGCGTGATCCCTAGGTGGCTATCGATTACCGCTTGTGGGGTGGCGTCATACATGCGCGTATCGGAGACCATTCCAGGGGCGATAACATTGATTCGGGTCTTGGGCGCTAGCGACTTCGAAAGCGACTTGGCCAATGCGTGCATGGCACCTTTCGTTGCGCCGTACATGGGATCTGCGGATCCACGTTGCGCGGCGAGCGAGCCCATGATGACGATGTGCGAGTTGTTGGCCATGACCGGTGCAATCATCCTGAGGACCCGCACCTGGCCGGCGAAATTAACGTCGATCATCTCCGTGATCATTTCGTCGGTGTAGTCGACCAGCGTTTTGCCGAGTACGAGGCCGGGGAGGAGCAGCGCGACTGTGGCCCCGGATGCTGCGTTGGCCAGGTCGGGCAGAGCTCCGTGGAGGTCGGCTTTCAGCCATGACGCGCCCAGCGACTCCGTGGGCTCGTGCGCGTTGTAGGTCGCGACCACCTCGTGTCCCTCGCGCACGTAAGCCTCGATGATCCTCACCCCTATCGTCGATGATCCACCCAGCACGAATATTTTCACGAGAACCTCTCCCCAATCCTTGCTTTTCAGAGGGGCATCCCTCAGACCGTTGTTGCGGTTTGCACCTAAGCGTTGCTGGAGCGACGACTGGTGAAGCGTACCGCCGTCTTCCAGGACGAATCGTGCCTAGGTCATCTCAAGGACGTACATGCCGCCGCGTTGACGGTCAACCGCGTAGACAATCGCATTTTCGTCGACGTAAACATCGTTGATGTTCATGCCAGCCAGGGAGTCAGCGTAGTGGGCGTCGAGCTTATTGGGGCCTGCTAATTCGGGGATAAAGTACGCCATTTCTTTGGGTTGGAAGGGATTGGAGATGTCATGGAC
>CAUZFB010000016.1:0-46442 GCA_963579135.1 Dehalococcoidia bacterium
GCTGTGACCTCGGCAACGGCTTCGTTGACTGGCAGAGGCCGTTGACAGCGGGCGGGCCCAGTGCCAGACTCGCCACGACCCACGTCCTCGATTTACCACAAGCCCAGGGAGCGGTGCATGGAGCGTAGCTCAAGCGCGTCGTCGGATACCGCCGCCCCCGTGCCCATCCGCTCAGGATGGGCTGGAACTTTCCACTCGCTGAGCTACCGCAACTACCGGCTGCTGTGGGTCACCTCGCTCATGGTCTCCGGTGGTGTATGGCTCCAGCAGGTCACCCTCGGCTGGCTCGCGTACCAAATGACGGAGTCCGCCTTGCAGGTCGGTGGCATCTTAGGCGTCCGCTCCGCCCCTCTGATCCTCGCTCCGATTACCGGAGTACTCGTCGACAGGTTCGATAGACGCAAGTTGCTCATGGTCGCGCAAGTGTTGGTAACCACACTCGTGTTTGGGTTCTCACTGCTCCTATTCTTGGGTGCCGAGCGAGTTTGGCACCTTTACACCTTCGCCTTGTGCTTCGGCCTCATCTGGGCGGTTAACAATCCTGTTCGTCAAACTCTCGTCGCCAACTCCGTCCCCCGTGAAGCGTTGATGAACGCCACGGCTCTTAGTGCGGTCGCGTTCAATTCCATGCGCACCATCGGGCCCGGCATCGGTGGTGTTCTCATCGTTCTGGTCGGCCCCGCCCTCAACTTCTTCATCCAGGGACTGCTGTTCCTCAGCGTCGTTCTTCTACTTATCCCCTATCGCGCGGAGTACGGGACCGGCAACGCCACGGCCAACAGACAGACCTCAGCCATCCGAAATCTACTGGAAGGGTTCCAATACGTGCTTGGGCATCGGCCAACGCTACTCGTAGTGATGATGTCCTTCGTCTTCACCATCACCCTGCTCGGCTCGATATTCAACATGCTTCCGGTCTACGTGGCGGAAGTGCTTGAGAACGACCGAGGAGATGCCCTGGGCCTGCTGATGACCGCACTCGGGGCGGGAGGAGTCGTGGGGACGATTCTCATGGCCCGGTTTTCCCAATACCGGCGCAAGGGCATTCAGGCGCTGGGATCGTTCATCGGCGCAGCCATTTCAGTGATTGTGCTCGCCCAGGTAAATACATTCTGGGCGGCTGCGGCAATCTTGGCCCTGTACCAAGTGTTCTCGCAGGGAGTCATGACGACCAACATGACCATGGTTCAGAGCATGACTCCCGACCACCTGCGCGGCAGAGTGATTGGTCTCTACCAGATGGAGATAGGGCTGATGCCCATCGGCGGAATCATCACCGGCGCCATCGCGACTCAGTGGGGAATAGCCACTGCGTTTTTCGTTGGGGGAGCCTTCGGACTCCTCGTTTCGATACTAATCGCAGTGTTCTCGCCCAGCGTCCGTCGACTGCACATCTAGCAACAGAACGATGGTTCAGCGGTCAGCTAGCTGACCGCCGTAATCGCGTGGGCCGGAGGCAGCCCATTCGCCACCTCTACCCAGTCATCGCCGAACGTGTCGCTGGCGTACACGTGGCCGTCTTCAAGCGCCGCGTACAGCGCCTCGGGATTCGATTGATCAACCGCAAGGCCAGCGACAGCGCCAGTTAATTGCTCCGGCAAGCCACCCATAGTTGGCGTCCATCGCGACCCACCGTCTATTGAGCGGTAGATGACCGCCTCTGCCCCGGATTCCCGCGTTCGCCAGTAGCGCGGCCTGCCGTTGGTGGCCGCCGTCACCAGCGTGTGCGGGGCCAATGTGTGCGCGACCATAGGCACCAGGTACAGCCCAGCCAGCCCATCGCACGCGGCCTCCCACTGCCGTCCCGCGTCGAAACTGCGGTAGAAACCACGACCGGTCGCTGCGTAGACCACATCCTCTTCACCGGGTGCAGTCGCGATGCAATGGATATCCAGGTGCACGCCCTCACGGTGGTTCTCCCACGTCGACCCACCGTCCCTGCTCACAAGAAGCCCGCCAACCTCCACCGCCGCATAGATAGTCCTATGATCGCTGGGTGAAAACCTAAGGTCTCGGATATTGGGAAGGTGAGGCGCCACCGGGAACGTCCACGACCCATAGGAGGGTTGCTCTTCAAGCGAATTAAGCGGTGCCCACTCGCCGCCGGGGGGCTGGTGGTAGACGGCACTCGGCCGCGTGCCCGCGTAAGCCGTGCCGTCAGCAGCGATCTCGATCGACCAGGGGTCGAGATCGAAGGCAGTTTGTTTCCACGTCGAACCCGAATCCAGGCTCTCGAACACGCCCACTTCGCGTGCCGCAGCAAGGACACGCCCCGGTATCGTAGGGTCTGACGCGAGGGCGAAGACCGGTGCGCCATCCAATGCCGAGCCCTGCGGCGACCAAGCGCCTCCCTGTTCGGAGAATCGGTAAACCCCGGAAGTCGTTCCTACGATAATCATCGTGCCTCCTTGCCGGCTAAGGCCGTCCGCGTGCGCGGACTCTAGGCCGCGTGACTCCCGCAGTCAAGGCTTAACCCTTGACCAAACTTCGCGCAGGCCGATAATCGCACTGCGCAACCGATAAGGAGCCGTGCATGTCAGACATTTCAGAGCAGAATAAAGCCATCATCCGTCGTCTTTACAACGAGGCGCACACGGGCGGCAATCTCGATATCATCGACGAAGTGTATGCCGATGACGTGGAGGTTCACGTACCTGGCCTGCCTGAGGATCCCTATGGACCTGAGAGTATCAAGGGACTCATCGGCAAGATCCGCGATGCCTTTCCGGGTGCGATGGTCACCATCGAAGACATGATCGCCGAGCACGACAAGGTGGTAGCGAGCGTGATGTGGCGCGGCCCGGTCCTCGGACGAGGCCAGGGCGCATCACCACTCAGCCCGCTTGTCGCATGGCCACGATTGGATGTCTATCGTTTGTTCAACGGACGTATCGTCGAGCAGTGGGCGGACCGTGACGACCTGGCCGCGCTCCACCAACTCGGCATCACCTAAGCCGGGTGTGAGCGCTTAGCGACTCTCGAGCCGTGGCCAACGCCCCCGCAACCGTTGGGGGTGGCTCCAAGATCGAGTCCAGGTCCGCCATTTCTGCAGCGCTCAAGCGCAGACCGACGGATGCCGAGTTTAGCGTCACCTGCTCGGGCCGTGACGCACCCGCAATCACCGAGCTCACCACGGGATGCGCCAGCAGCCAAGCGAATGCCACATCTGTCATAACATGCCCTGTTCGCTCGCAGAACGCCGCTATGCCGTCGAGGACGTCGAAATATCTGTCCGTCAACCAGCGCTCGCCCTGATTAGGCGCGATCGCCAGCCGGGTTCCTTCCGGCGCGCCCGCGCCACGTTGGTACTTACCCGTCAGGAACCCACCAGCCAATGGGTAGAACGGCGTTATGCCCACACCGTACTGCTCGCAGAACGGGATGAGTTCAGACTCCACCGTCCGCTTGAGCATGTTGTACTCGGGCTCCACGCACACGAAACGCTCCAGGTATTCGCTCTTCGAAACCCACGCGGCCTCGGTCATCTCCCATGCCGCGAAATTCGACGTGCCCAGGTAGCGGACCTTGCCCTGCCGGACGAAATCATCGAGGACACGAAGTGTCTCTTCTATGGGCGTCCGTGGGTCGGGACGATGCACCATCAGAACGTCCACGTAGTCAGTGGCCAGCGCACGCAGGCAGGCCTCCAGCTGCTGAGTGAGGTGCGTACGGCCGCCGCCAGCGGTGTTAGGGCCTTGCCCCATACTGGAGCCTACCTTTGTCATGATGAGCATTCGATCGCGCCGGCCTTTCAGCGCGTCGCCGATGAATCCCTCAGACACGTGGGGGCCACCGTAATCGTTGGCGGTATCCAAAAAGTTCACGCCGACATCCATCGCCGCATGCACTATCTGCGTAGCGATCTTCGCGTCGGGTAAGCGCCTGCCAAAATTGTTGGTCCCCAATCCGAGCACTGACACGTCGAGCCCAGAACGCCCAAGACGTCGATATTCCATCCAGATACTCCCCTATTCGCTAATCGCACCAATCGCTGATCCGATCAGCAACTCGTAACTACGGCTTCTTCGAGCCAGGAATCTTGTCTTTGCGGATCAGATTGCGCGCCATGGCCATGGTGAAATGCCCCCAGATCCCTACGTAGATCGGCCATACGAAAACCCGCGGATATCGCCCGCCCAGGTTCTTGCGAAAGTAAAGCACCATCGACCGATGGAACTCGTACGTGAGCCTGTAGGGCTTGTTCTTGGAGCCACCTTGCCCGCCGTAGTGCATGATCTGCGCACCGGGGTAGTAATAGTTTGTCCACCCGTGCCTGCGGACCTGGTAGCAGTAGTCCAAGTCCTCGCCCCCGTACAGGAAAGACTCGTCGATCGCTCCCACCTGATTCATCGCCTCGCGCCGCAACACCATGGCCGCACCTGAACAGGCATCCACTTCCATGGTCTCATCCTCATCGCGGTCATTGAGCAGGTAGCCCGAGAACGATCGATTCTTTGGGAACAGTTTCCAGATGCCACTGAAGTACGCAAGCACATTCCAGGGAGTGGGGTCTCCCCGCCGGCATTGCTTCTGCAACGTACCATCGCGATTGAGCACCTTAGGCCCGAAGATTCCGGCCTCCGGGTGCGCATCGCCGAACGCCACTAGGGCGTCGAACGCTCCGGGTTTCACCACGGTGTCGTTGTTGAGCCACATGAGGTAACGACCTGATGCAGCGCGGAGCGCTTGGTTTGTCGCCTTCTGGAAGCCAACGTTGTCATCGTTCTGGATGTACGTGACCTGCGGGTACTTCTCCCTCACCAACTCGGCTGTTCCGTCGTTGGAGTCATTATCAACCAGAATGGTCTCGAAGAGCACCTCGTGCTGTTGCCCGAAGATCGACTCCAAGCACTCCTCGAGCACCTCCTTGGCCTTGTAGGTCACCATGCACAGTGACAAATCGACCGGAGTATCAGCCATGCAATCCTCGCTCAGTAAGATAAGCCTCGAGCCCCTCGCGCCAGGGCCGCAGCCGCGGTACCTTAGCCCGTTCCAGCGCGCCGTTACCGAGGACCGAGTACAGGGGGCGCTTCGCCTTTGCGCCGAACTCGGCACTAGTGGCTTTGTCTAAATTTGGCGTTAGGTTAGCAATCCTGAAGACCGCCGTCGCCAGCTCGAACCATGAACATGAGTCTGCGTTGGTGATGTGGTAAGTCCCGTACTTTCGAGTCTCGATAAGCTGTCCCATCGCGACAGCAAGGTCATAGGTATAGGTAGGGCTCATGTACTGATCGGCGACCACTTTGATGCCTCGCTCCTGCCCTGCAAGGCGGAGCATCGTCTCCACGAAATTGCTTCGCCCCTCCCGCGAGCCAGCAATGCCAAACAACCCCGTCGTCCGAGCGACGTACGACCGCGGCGCCAGCGCCCTCACGAAATTCTCGCCAGCCAACTTCGACGTGCCGTACACGTTCAGCGGGCCAGGGAGGTCGGTCTCAACGTACGGCTCGCGCTTATCACCGCCGAACACGTAGTCGGTGCTCACGTGAAACAGATCAACGTCGTTTGCTGCGCACGCCAGCGCGAGATTGCGCGCACCAATCGTGTTCGTGGCAAAAGCTGGTGCGGGGTCGTCCTCGGCAAGATCCACCTGATGGTAGGCTGCAGTGTTGATCACCAGCTCAGGTTTGTGCCTGAGCATGGCCGCGTCCACACTGGAGCGGTCGCTGATCTCCACGTCCGCATGGGTCAGTGGGGCGAGTTCCCCATCGAGCGTCCGCACTAGGTCGGTGCCTAGCTGACCGTCGGCGCCAATGATCATGATCCGCATGAGAATGCCTAACTAACAGCCATGTCGCTCTTGTACGCGACATAGTCCCCGCTGTTTATCTCTCGCCACGCACGATCACGGAGCTCCTCTAGCTCCTGCGGAGGAACCTCCGTGTTGATCATGTTGGCTTTCGTCCAGTTCATTCGATCCGGGTTCCAGTCGGCAGGCAGGTAACCTTCAGCAATCGCCGACTCGAACAATGGAGTGCCCGGCAGAGGCATGACCAGGAAGAAGTTAGACGAGTCCAGGCCCGCAGCCATGTGCTCCTTAGCCATCTCGATAGTGCGCTCTATCTCCTGGCGGCTCTCGTCCGGGTAGCCGAGCATGTAGTTGCCGGCGATCGTCAGGCCGTAATCCTTGCACATCCTGATGAGCGCCTGGATGTTGTACCTCGTATCCCACTTGTTCGTGGCGTACTTGCGGAGCACTCGTTGCGTTCCCGACTCGAACGGCAGAACGATCTCACGGAATCCCGCCCCCACCAATGCCTCAAGCACCTCTGCGTCGGGTTCGTTCTTGTTCATCAAGTGCACGACATTCACGCCGTTGACGTCGATGATGTCGAGCCCTTCGCCCTTTATCAACCTCAGCAGATCAATTGCGCGACGCTTCATGCCAAGCAGGGTGTCATCTTCGACGAAGACCTGCTTCACGCCGATCTCCTTGAGCGCGGCGACCTCAGCCATGACGCGGTCCTGAGATTTCACCCGGAAACGACCAATCTCGCCGGAGAGCGATCCCACGGTTTCGCCCGCGATGTGGCAGTAGCGGCATTGGAACACGCATCCTAGCGACGTCATCATCGAGCCGTAACGGAGCTCTTCACCAGGCGTGAAATGCCCACCATGAGGGCGAGCGATAGCCCAATACCGCTCGTTGGGCAGCAGGTGCCAAGCCGGCATGGGTAATGTGTCGAGATCCCAAACAATCTGAGTGGGGTCCATCTTGTTAATGACCGTCTCACCACTCCTACGGAACGCCACCGCTGAGAGCTTACTGAAGTCACGACCGCCACGCCCCATCTCCGCGGCGATCTCCTGAAGGGTATGTTCGGCTTCAGACAAACAGACCACATCCACGCCAGCGTCCAAAAACCGTTCGAGGCGACTGCGGGCGTTGACTCCACCAGTGATGATCAGCTTTTCCGGGTAGGCATGCTTGATGAGCCGTGCCATCTCCAGGACCATAGTCTCTTGGTCGGTGAAGATTGACGTGATACCAACGATGTGGGAGTCGGCCACGGCTGACAGCACGCGTTCGTCGGTCACGCCGGTTCGGAGCAATCCGCTTGCAAGTGGCGTTTGCTCGTAGAAGGTCTTCTGGAGGTCGTCCGCGTCATTACCAACGGCCGCGTCGAATACCACAACCTCAACGTCATGCGCGAGCAGCGCTCCACCAAGGTTCGGGTACGCCAGTGAGCCGTTGGGCTTGCACATCGTGCCAGGCCACGACTGAGCGGGCGGATACAACAACGTGACCTTGATGTAGACGCTCATGATGAGGACGGTCTAAGACGCAGGTGCGGTGGTTGGATCGTCGAACATTGAGCCTGCGACCCTGATCACGTCGGTGGCCTCCTCAAGCAGCGTCATCCAGCGGATGTTGTAGTAGCGGGGGTTGCTGAAATCGGTGTACTGGTGACGCCGGATACGGGTAACCATGTCCGTAACCGAGTCCTCGATCCCAACGGACGGTTCGAAGCCGAGCACGCGGGTCAACTTCTCCCCAGAGACGCGATAGTTACGGATACCAGACATACCGTAGGTCGGGCGCAAATCCACGTCCACGTTGAATGGGCGTAATGCTTCCCTCACCCGAAGGCCAACCTCAGAGATCCGGAAGTTCTGGTGCACCACATTAAAAATCTCGCCGCGTACTTTCTCTTCGGGTGCCTCCAAGCACGTAATGTAAGCACGCGCGGCGTCCCTGATCTCCAGCAACGGCCGCCACATCTCGCCGCCCAGATGTAGGTTCAACACACCCGAGTCAAACGCATCTTTCATGAACGTATTCACCACCAAATCATATCGTTGGCGTGGCGAAAAACCGTATATCGTTCCTTTACGCAGCATCACCGGACAGAAGTCATCGTCAACGAGGTCGATCAGATAGCGCTCAGCGTCGTACTTAGACCTAGCGTACGTCGCCGTCGACGTGATCGCCGACTCTTCCGTTTGCAATAGATTCGCGTCGTCTTCCAGCACACCCTTGTCGTAGACCGAGCAGGAAGACGCGAACAGGTACCGCCGGATTCCCTTCGCCTTGCAGGCAATCGCCATATCACGGGTCGCTTCGGTATTTATCTTGTAAGTAGCTTCAGGGTTGTACTCGGCGGTCGGATCGCTGGACAGCCCACCCAGGTTGATGACCGCGTCCACTCCCTCAAGCACCTCGGGGGCCACGGAGCGCATATCCCCGACCACGATCTCGGCCCGGTCTTCAATGCTCCATAGGCTGGAACGGCCGAAGTACAACCGATCCAAGACTCGAACGTCGTAGCCCAACTCTAGCAGCTGCTCGCAAAGGACGATGCCGACGTAGCCGGCGCCTCCTACGACAAGTACCCGTGACATATGCTATCGCCCCTTGATATCCCAAACATCACCGAACGAATCCGCGGGGATACGCACCTCATCCGGCTCATCGCTGTTGTAGTACTCACTCGCCACGCTGATCATCTGCGTATCGTCTTCCAACGACATCCAACCGTGGTACACGCCCGGCGGAACCGCCACCATCGCCGGCTTGCGGGACCCGATGACGATGGTCATCAACTCACCGTTCGTCGGGCTACTCTCACGGTCGTCCTTGAGAACGAACTTTGCCGAGCCATGGCTGATGAAGAACCAGTCCCAGAGCACGTTGTGTTTATGGAACCCTCGAATCGTACCCTTCGTCATATCACCAACCAGATATACCTGGCCGAATTTGTGGACGACTCCGTGGGGCTCAGGGGCTTCGCTCGTCCGGGCGATCTCGGTGAGGTAACCGCGATCATCCATGTGTGTGGTCAGCGGAACCACCTTCACATCTTGAATGTCCGCCAAAAGTAGCTCCTACGGTGATAAATCTCAGGGGCGAACCCCGAGGCCGCCAACGGCTTCGGTATCGTACCAGAGCCCTCCTGGCCCCCACACGTCACCGAACGGGTGCTATCTGCTGGATCTGACGCCACATCTCGGTCGCGCAGACCCCCACATCGTGGCGCGTCATCATGTATGCAAGAAGCCAGTCTTGCGATATGCCCTCACCCCCTATTACATTCGCGAGAACAGACGTCAGCTCCTCCGAGTCACCGGGTTTGAAAACGTAACCGGTTTCACCGTCCTGAATGATGCTCGTGATCCCTGGGA
Source organism: Dehalococcoidia bacterium (assembly GCA_963579135.1). GTDB lineage: Bacteria > Chloroflexota > Dehalococcoidia > Lucifugimonadales > Australimonadaceae > CALGTL01. The sequence continues at coordinate 9,124 of CAUZFB010000016.1, forward strand.
ACGCCGACGAAACGCACGTGCGGCCAAGCGCCATCGCCTCCATCAGTGAACGCGGAACGCCCTCCCGATCCGACGTCAGCAGCACCACGTCCATCTTCGCCATCAGCGGAAGCGGATGGGCGACGAACCCATGGAACACCACCCGCTCCAAGACCCTCAACTCAACAGCGAGCTTGGCGAGTTTCGCGCACAGCGGCCCGTCCCCAACGACGTGCAGCGTGGCATCGAAGCCGTTTGACGCGTTGAGCAAGCCCGCGAACCCTCGCAGCGCGATATCGATCCGCTTGCGCCTGATCAACGCCCCGAACAAGCCGATATGTACGCCAGCGCCCAGCTGTGGCCCTCCCCTACCGGCACTGACGACAGCCTCGACATCTATGAAGTTATCCACCATCCGTACTCGGTCGGGCGCAACGCCGAGGCCCGCCACGTGTTCCGCAATCTCCGGCGAGATCGTGAAAACTCGATCCAGCTTCCTGAGAGCCCTCGCCTGCGCCCACGTCGCCAGCTGCGCTACGCCGACCGGGTAGTCCAACGCGTAATGCTCGGCCAGCAAACCCCGAACGTTCGACACTCGTGTCAGGCCTCGGAGACCGGAAGCCACGATATCGGGGCGCAGGCCATCGGACATCACCACGTCGATACCAGCCGCGTCGACGTACTTCTGCACCGAGCCTCGATTGCGCATGCCCAGCCAACCACCGAGGCGGAACGAATGCGTAGGCACGCCCGAGGCCACGATCTCGTCGTGCAATCCGCTCGGGACATCGTCGAGTGCGGCAAACACGACTTGTTCACCTTGCAGTTGTAGGTGGCGCGCGAATAGGAATGCCCCCATGACGGGCGCTGCGCGAGCAAACGCCGTCGTCAGGACCAGGGTGCTCACCGGATCACGCGGCAGCAGTACATGAGCTGGATACCGAAGAACTCGGGCCGGAGATTGACCAACCATTGATACCAGCGCGGGGCGCGGCGCGGCTTTGGTGACGCAAACTCCAGGATCTCTAGCCCATGCTCGCGGAGCATCGCCTCAGCGATCCGTCTGTTGAAGTAATACACGTGAGTCTTGTCCAAGATTCCCGTTTCGGTCTGCCTGATGCCCACGGCTCGTTGCCCTTTAGCGATAAAGCAATCGAAGTTGGGCACACACACGATCACCTCATCGCCCAACTCCCGAGCGCGATTGAGCGCCCGCTCAGGGTTGTACATGTGCTCAAGCACATCACCGAAGAGCACCACATCAAACGGCCCCTGCACTTCAACGTCGGGAAACTCACCGCGAATCACCGCCGCATGCTCGCTGGCGAGCCGCCAATTCTCTTCAGTCGACTCCACGCCAACGACATCGTTGGCGTCAGCGATGCGCGCGGTGAAAGCACCCGCGCCACAACCGACATCAAGCACACGCTTACCCGAGCCGATCCACGAAAGGATCTGCTCGTACTTCGGGCCCTTTGATGCAGCGTAAATGGTCATGTTAGGGGCTTCTTTGGCTAGGCTGCGGCCATGTGAGTATACGAGCGTCCTCAGCCCATCCTGCGGATCGGAACCGGCCGCCTCAGCTGGATTCCCAACCATTGGGATAGCGATGCACGGGCGCAAACGATAACATCTGAATCAAAACGCCTGGTTTCGGTTAACGAAAACCGACGCTTCCGAGGAGGATTCCCCAATGGCAGCAACAGAAACAGCAGAACTACTCTGGGATAAGGTCCCCGTTCCAGAGACGACCACAACGGTCTATCAGGCGCTGCTTCAGCGGCGTATGGCTTGGAAATACGAGGACAGGGACGTTCCCCGGGACGCTCTCGAGCGGATGCTGTCCACAAGCGTGTGGGCACCCAACCACAAGCACACGGAGCCCTGGCGTTTCTTCATCTCCACGAAGGACAGCGCCCACCGCCAAAAGATTGCTGAATTCGCGCGAGCAGGAATCATCGCCCGCAATAGCGAGGACACAAACCTGGCCGAACGACAGAGGCAATGGGTGCTCAGCCAGCCTCTGATAGTCTTCGCTTACAGCGTGCCAGGGATCCACGACGACATGACCCGCGAGAACTACGCGTCCGTGGTCTGCGCCCTGCACAACGTCAGCCTGGCCGGCGTGGCCGAGGGCCTAGCGGTGACCTGGGAGACCGGTGGCATTGCCAAGTTGCCAGGGTTGACCGAAGCGGTCGGCGGCGAATCCGACTGGCAGTTGGTCGCCATGGCGACCGTGGGCTACCCCGACGAGGAGTCTCCGTCCAGCAGGACTCCGGTCTCCGAATTCGTGACCTGGGCCGAGTAACTGCGGCCTGATAAGCCCGCCCTTCTCAACTGCGAGTCAGAGATTTCGCACGGGCGATGGTGGTCTAATCAGATGCTGTACTAACATCAAAAGAAGCCCCTGGGAAATCCCAGGGGCTTCTTTTCTACGACTACTCCACCAGCCGGACTCACAGCCGGAACCTCGCACCAACCCTAGCGCGATGCTCAGACACGAAGTCGGGGGACGCGAAAGTTTTGCTCTGGAGAATCACGCCGGGTAGAATCCGGCCACGTTGGCCATTGGGGCTCGCCGAACACGCTCACGGAGCGTCGAAAGAGGGTGCGGATCATGACGACACAAGAGACCTTTACGCCTGATAAAGACCTACCTGTACTCACCGGAGTGGACTCGTACCAAGCGTTCATTGAATCGGAAGGGATCCCGATCGTAACCGGGTTCTTTGTTGAGGACTTGAACACGCTGGAGGTGAGGCCGTGGGCGCGCGTCGGAGGCAACGGCGCATACGTCGACCTGGACGGCAACGGCCACACCAACGACGCCTACGTCTGCGAAATTCCACCGGGGAAATCTCTGAACCCCGAGCGCCATATGTTCGAGAAGTTGATCTACGTCCTGAGCGGGCGAGGAGCCACGGCCCTCACGCAAGGCGACCGAGAGCAAACGTTCGAATGGGGTCCCGGCAGCGTCTTCTCGATACCCGTCAATGCCAAACACCAACACCACAACGGTAGCGGAGTCGATCCTGTCCGCTTCGTCGCGGTGACTTCCGCTCCGATGGTCCTGAGCATCTTCAATAGTGTGAAGTTCGTCTTCGACAACAACTTCGAATTTGAGGATCGATTCACGAGCGACAAGCACAACACCGGCGACGGCACACTGTGGCAGAGCAAGACAGGACGGCACGTTTGGGAAACGAACTTCGTGCCTGACGTAGTCAACTTCAAGCTCTTCGACCTGCCGCGACGAGGGGCAGGTGGGTCCAACGTGACCTTTGAGCTCGGCTACAACTCACTGGCAGCCCATATCTCGCAATTCCCGGTCGGCACATACAAGAAGGCACACTGGCATGGTCCCGGAGCCCATGTGTTCGTACTCTCGGGGCAGGGGTACAGTCTGCTGTGGCCCAAAGATGGAAAACGCCAGGACCGCATCCGCGTTGACTGGAAGCCGGGCAGTCTAGTCGTCCCACCGAACGAGTGGTTCCACCAGCACTTCAACGGCGGCGCCCAGCCCGCGCGGTACTTGGCCCTGCGATGGGGCAGCCACCGCTTTGGACGTATCGCTGGAATCACGCCCGACACTGAAGGAGCAGACAAGAGCGTCGAGGACGGCGGGAGTCAAATCGAGTACAGCATCGAGGACTCAACCGTACTTGATGAGTTCGAGGAAGAGTGCATCAAGAACGACGCGGCGCCGCAGATGCGCCAGTTCTTCCCGAATCGCACGCAGTTCAACGTTCAAATCCCGGAGTAGTCCAAGTTCTCGTCACGCTAGCGATTTCGACTGCATCAACGCAGCGGAGTTGGACAGAGTCTCGATGGACTCGATCGGTTGGAGCACCTAACCGGTCGAGTCCATCGAATCATGTGCGGGGGTGGTTGGCGCAGTAACGGAACTTCCCCAGTCGTTCTCCTCCACTCGCCGGGTTTCCCATCGCCCTCGAAACGAGTCACCCGAGTCACAGGCGTGGGTGACCGTTCGATCTTCAACCAAGCACGTGGCAAGCCGTGCCCCTTCGACAGCAGAGTTGGTCACATTCTATCCCTGGCCCAACGGTGGCCTGAGCGGAGGTCCCTCGTGGACGAAACCACCAACCGCCTCGCGTCATACGCGCATGACCTCTCTTACGACAACCTTCCCGTAGGAACCATCCACCAAGCGAAACGCCGGATCATCGACTCGCTAGGCTGCGCGATTGCCGCATACGACGAGGAGGTGTGCAAAGGCGTCCGCAGCATGGCCGCGACCGAAACCAGCACCAGGCCAGCCACGCTCCTTGGGGACGGCACTCAGACCACCCCAGAAGCGGCTGCCTTTGCCAACGGTGTGATGGTGCGATTCCTAGACTGGAACGACACTATCATGTCCGTCGGCTCCGGCCACCCCAGCGATCTCATGCCGGCGGCTCTAGCCGTCGCCGAATCTCGCGAGGGCTCCGGGCGTGACCTCCTGTTGGGCACCATCCTTGGCTACGAGATGTTCACCGTTATCGCCGACCGGGTGAACATTCGCGAGCGGGGCTGGGACCAAGGGCTGTTGGTGGTATTGGGCGCAACCGCAGCCGCCGGCAGGCTAATGGCACTGACTGTAGAGCAGTTGGAGAACGCCGTCGCCATCGCGGTCACCGCCAACGTACCCACTCGGCAAACCAGGGCGGGCGAGCTCAGTATGTGGAAAGGGTGCGCAGGCCCCGCAGCCGCAAGCAGTGGGGTCATGGCGGCGCGCCTGGCCGAGGCGGGAGTCACAGGGCCTACCGAAGCCTTCGAGGGCCGACACGGCATCTTCGAGCAGATCACGGGCCCGTTCCAGGTGGGCCCGCTCGGTGGCCAGAACGGCCAGCCTTACGCCATCGAACGCTCCAATCTGAAATTCTTCCCTGCCGAGGGCCATTCGCAAGTGCCTATCGAACTGGCACTCTCGCTGCGAGACAAAGTGTCCACCGACGACATCGAGCAACTCAACGTCGAGACCTATTGGATGACCTACAGCGAGATCGGTAGCGAGCCAGCCAAGTGGGACCCGCAGACCCGTGAGACGGCGGACCACAGCCTGCCCTACCTCCTGGCGACCGCCCTAACCGATGGCACTATCTCGCCTCGGACTTTCCACCAGGAGCGGATCCTCGACCCCGCATTGCGGCCGCTCATGGCCCGGATTGCCGTCACCGAAAACCCGGAGCTGACCAAGCGCTTTCCAGAGGTCATGGAATCGAGGTTCGAGTTGATCACCACGTCTGGCGAGCGGCTCACCACGCAGGCACAATACCCGAAGGGCCACGTCCGAAATCCTATGTCCGACGCGGACATCGAGGCCAAGTTCCACTCAGCGTGTGCGGAGCACCTGAGCGCAGCTCAGCGCGATACAGCCCTCAACCTCCTATGGCACCTCGACGAGCTAGATCACATCAGTGACCTATTCGCGGCGTTCTCCATTCGGTGACGCGACCTGCTGGCACGCTAAGTTCCCCCGACGGCCCCGTTCTCGAACAGACGCGCGATTGCCTCGTTGCCCAACCCGACAACCTCGGAGAGCACGGCGCTCGTATCCTCCCCAAGCTCATGCACCCGAGGGTCCAAGGCCTGGATAGCGTCGGTGAGTTGGAAGGGCACTCCCTCCACAGTCCCATCGTCTCCGAATCGGTGGTAGAAGCCGCGGTGCGCGATTTGTGGATCGTGGTCGATAATCTCACCGATGTTCATGACCGCACCTGCACGAACGCCGACCGCCTGCAGCGCGCCGGCCGCATCGTCAGGCGAGCGGATCGATGTCCATGCCTCGATCGCCGCGTCGATCTCACCGTGGCGGACCACCCTACCCTCAACACTCCCCAGACCGGGCTCGGCCAGCCACGCATCTTTGTCGATTAGCTGGCACAGGGCGGACCACTCATCCTCGTTCGCAACGGTGAGCACACACCACTCATCGTCCCCACCGCAGCGATAGACACCTTGAGGAGCCAGGTGGCGCGACCTGCTGCCCATACGCACGGGCTCCCTGCCGTTCGCGGAGTGCTCCAGCAACGCTGGCCCAAGGAAGTTGATCGCCGACTCAAGCTGCCGCAGCTCGATATGCTCACCGCGCCCGGTCGCGTTGCGCTGGTGGACGGCTGCGAGCAGAGCGACAAGCGCATGGGACGCATTGCACGTGGTGTCGGCATACGCGAAGCCCACATCCGTAACGTCTCGATGGGGGTAACCGATCAGTCCATCCAGTCCAGCCCGTGCCTGAAAATAGGAGCCAAGTCCTTTGTAGAGGCGATGAGGCCCGGTCTTGCCCATCGCGGGCATGCTCATGCTGATGATGCGTGGGTTGATCTCCGCCAATCGCTCAGGTGTCAAACCCCAGTTCGGCAACACGTCGGGCCCGAAATTGTCCACGACGACGTCGCTCTTCGCGATCAGTTGCTCGATTGTTTCCCGCGCCTCCGCGAAGCTCATGTCTACGGCCAGCGACTGCTTGCCAACGTTCAAGTTGTTGAAGCTGACCACCGAGTCCGGGCTCATGTTGCCTCGGTTCAGGGCCGCGCCCTTCTTGAAGCGCTCGATCTTAATCACCTCGGCGCCGTACGCCGCGAGCCATTTGGTGTGCAGTGGTCCCGCGATGACCCACGTGAAATCAACGACTCGCAGGCCTGATAGGGGCGCTGACCGTGTGGACGCTGGCGCAGCTTTAGATAATCGCACGGCGGACTTAGCTGCGCCCAGCAACTCGTCGGTATGCTCCCCTGGACCAGGCAGCTGCCCACCCTTGGCCAGGCCGCCCGCGAACCTGTACGGAGGACCGGCTTCGGTGAGCGTCGCTCCCACATGCTGAACAGTCCGGAAAAACCCTTCGCCCGCCAGTTGGGGATCGTTCGCGAGTTCGCCCACCTCATTGAACGCCATGAGCATGATCCCGCGGTCCTGCGCTTCGTGCATGAGTGCCCTTGCGTCCATGGTCAGGAAAAACCGGTCGAAGACCTCCTCCAGCTCGCGCAGGCCCGATAGCCGGGCATCGTTCGCAGCCCAGCGTTCGTCGCGCAGCTCCGCTCCGTGACCGTGCGAACCAAGCCATTCAACGACGAGCGGCCACTCCCGCTCGGAGCTTTGGCTCACCAATTGGAAGCGAACCCGCCCTGTCTTACAGTCCCATATCCGCCGATAGCGCTTACCACTGGAGCCCTGGCCAAGGCCCGCACGCTTAATCACCGTGCCCTTTGTGATGTGCATCGGCATTCCGTCGTACTGCATCAGCGCGATACCTTCCTGAAGCGACGCGTCGACGAGTTGCCCTTCGCCGGTGGCGTCTCGATGGACCAACGCCATCAACACCCCGGCCGCCGCGTGCGCCGATGTCTGATGGTAGGCGAAACCCTCACCCATGCTGTTGGGTGGGTCCTCTGGGAACCCCACGCGATACATGAGACCGCCTGTGGCCTGGCCAACCAGATCCGACGACTTCCAATGCGCCCGTGGCCCGGAGCTTCCGAACCCCGATATGGAAGCCTGTATCAGACCAGGATTCATGGCGCGCATCGCGGGGTAGTCCATTTCGAACAGGCCTGACGAACGATCATCGACAAGCACGTCGACCGATCTCACCAGCATTTCGAACTGCGAGCGCGCCGCACCCACGCGGGGGTCAAGCGTCACGCTCCGCACACTTTGATAGAAGTGGAGAAAACTAAGGCTAGTAGTCGGGTCTCTGTCCATCAGCGGCGGAAACGCACGCTCTAGTGACCCGCCTGGCGGCTCGAGCTTGATGACAGTAGCACCAAGATCTGCCAGGAGCTTCGTGCAGTACGCCCCCGCCTCGCCCGCTACGTCCAGGACGCGGATGCCTTCTAGTGGCGGCACCTTGGAAGCCCTATCTACCCGGTGCTCAGCATCAGAACCCAGCCTGGCACGGCGTCGAAGCCAAGCGCGACGAGGCAGTTTTCCAGGCCTGGCACTTGGCGCTCACCTGCCCGCCCCATCACCTGCATCGCCCCTTCGCGCACATGGCCCATGCCATGAAGACGGCCCTCTCCCTGGCTGCCGCCAAACGTCGTCACAGGCAACTGCCCGCCAAGCTTGATCCGTCCGTTGCGGGTGAATTCATGGGCCTCGCCTTTGCCGCAGAAGCCCAATTTCTCCAGCCACATCCAGACCACGGGACTGAAACCGTCGTAGAGCTGGGCGGCTTGCACGTCATCTCTGCCGATGCCTGACTCGTCGAAAATCGCTTCCCCGCGATCCCGCGTATTGGCGAAGCCCGACACGTATGCGGGCTTGTGAGGAAGGGCTCGAGCGCGCTCGGCAGTCGTCAACACGACGGCGCCTGCGCCAGTCACCGGGATGTCGTAGTCGTACAAGCACATCGGCTCATAGATCCAACGCGACGCCAGGTAGTCCTCAAGCGTTAACGGCTTGCCCTTCCAGTAGGCGTACTCGTTGAGCTGCGCGTGCTCGCGCAGTGTGCCAACAACATCGAACAGGTCCTCGCGCGTAGCCCCGTAATCGTGTATGTACCGGGTCAGCCACATTGAGATCGAACCGATGCCGACTCCGTATGGCGATGTGAATTGCTCAGGACCGCCTGCCACTTCACGATCGGACGATGCGTAGCGCACGCCTGGCCGGTCGTACATACCCCGAAGGCAAAGCACGTAGTCAGCTGTGCCCGTAACCAACGCCTGGATCCCAGCGACGATGCCGTCAGCTACCACGCCACGATTGGCGTCGGCCGCCCACTTGAGGTTGGTAAGGCCCAGCGCGCTCACCATGTAACGCTCGCTAATCTCGTCAACACCATCGAAATGCATCGCGGAAGCGTTTGGCGCCTTGGGCGTCCCGGAGTAGCCATCGATGTCTTTGGGGGTAAGCCCCGCATCCGCTATCGCAGCCATCGCCGCGTCCACCGCCACCGCTGCCAGGCTCTTCTCCGATTTGCGCAGCATCGGCGTATAGCCAACCCCCACGATGGCGGTGCTGTTTCTAAGCGAACGGTCCATCAGTTCACCTGCTCCGTCGGCTGGAACTGGGGCACCGAGATGCCGGCACCACGGTCTTCGAACGTGACTGAAACCGGCATGCCTATCACAGCGTCGGCGGGGTCGCAGCCGACGAGGTTGGCGGTCAGTCGAAGTCCCGGTTGCTCCTCAAGCTCGACCTGAGCTATGAGGTACGGGGGCTCGAAGCCGCGCATGTAGCTCTCGTGCATAACGGCGAAACTGTAAAGCGTACCCCGCCCGCTGACCTCCACCCACTCGAGAGGTGAGCCGAGGCAACCGGGGCAGCCTGGCCTCGGAGGAAAGACATACTGCCCACAACTATCGCAGTGAGGAATCTTCAACGAGTGCTGTGACGCCGCATCCCAGTAGGGTTGGGTTTCGGCGTCGGGCACTGGCACTGGTTTGTTCGACGATTGACTTGCCATCATCTAGAGCCCGTAGAACGCTTTGGGGTTGTCATAGAGAATCTTGTCGACTGCCGCATCGGCGATATCACCACTGTTCGCCCGCTGCCGGAGTAGCTTGTGGAACTCTAGCTCCTTCGCCTGGTCCTGGTGCGTGTAGTCGGAGCCAGCGAGCAGATTGTCCTCGCTGATGTAGTTCATCGCGTATGCCAGATCCTCGTCAACCTGTACCGTGATGTAGATCCGGTTCGCCTTGAATATGTCTTCGGGCAAATCGAACGCCCTATCGCCGCCTATATTCGAATCCTTGCTGCGTGACAGGCGGCGCCGCAGGTCGTAGTCCACGAAAGGAACCCAGGACACGCCAGACTCGATGCACCCGAACCGAAGACGGGGGAAACGCTCCGGCACTCTGTGCAGGATGAGCGAGTAGATTCCATGGATAGCCGGCATCTTAAGCCGGATAAACGACCCGTAGGAAAGTTCACGAGCCGACGTGTGGTCCGGTGTGCCTGAACCGAGATGCATGCAGATTGGCATGTCCAGACGTTCGGCCTCTTCGTACAGCGGGTAGAAGTACGGATCGACACTCCACTTCCCCGCCTCGAGATCACCCTTCTTAAGCACCCCGCACGCGCCATGATCTTTCGCGAACCGCAGTTCCTCCAGCGCCGCCTCCATGTTGCGAACCGGCGGAACGCATATCCACCGCAAACGGCCATGCGACTGGGCGCAGCGGTCGGCCATCCAACGGTTGTAGCTGCGCGTGATCACCAGTTCTGCCTCTGCGCTGTCGGCAGGCTCGACGAGGAATAGCGATGGGTAGATGACCTGGGTCTGGATCCCTAATTCATCCATGTGCCGAAGGCGGGTCTCCACATTTAGCAACTCGCGGGCTTCCAGGGGCGTGCCGCTCGTGGCCTCTTCCCGAATCCGCCGATGCTTCCGCTTCCCGTCAACTAGCCAATAACGCACGGGGGGCCGGGTTGGGTCCGGGTTCGATGGATACTGCGTGGTGGGCTTCAGCGCCTCGTCTTCGGGGTGCACGAAATCCCAGGTCGCATCGGTCTCGTCCACATGCGTATCGCTGTCTATAACTCGTAGGTCGTCTGGCATCATTCTCTCCCGGTGTGGGCAACTCCCAGTGCGGGCGCAGTATACCTAGCGCATATTCGCCGTGCCACGGCGGTTGACAGGTGAAAGTACCAGCATCGAGGTTGTACGGCACACTATTCGGGCGAGGCGGGTGAGACCAGCGCAAGGACTCCTTCTGTCAGCGCCCGTAAACAGAGACCACCTAACCGCAGACACGCGGCCTAATCGGTCATCCAGTCGTTTGCTGAGCGCCGGTCGGCTCCATCCAGTATCATCCATCCAATCGGTAACGAGATTGCATCGGGAATTTCAGTCATTTGAGCCCAAATGCGCAGTTCCCACTACATTCGGGTGGGGCACATTCTGGCCAGAATGTGCCATGCCATGTATATTGCTCGGAAGCCTTGGCAACCCCAGGGCAAAACTCTGGTTTGAACTTTAGGATGAACTAATGGCAATGAGATGGTCCGCCTGGTCCCGGGGGCTCGCCCTGGGAGTGATGATGGTGTTGGTGTTAGCAGCGTGTGGTGGGGACGACCCCACTGCAACGCCCGCGCCGACGAGCACCCCAACAGCAGTGCCGACGCCCACGGCGACGCTGGCACCTGGCGTACCGACGCCGACGCCCGCACCGGCCACTCCGACGCCCCAAGCGACTCCGACGCCCGAAGCGACTCCGACGCCAGCGTTTGACGCGGCGGCCTACTTCAAAGGCAAGACGATACGCATCGTCGCGAACTCAAACCCCGGCGGTGGCACCGACGCCCAAGGCCGCGTGATGTCAGCGTTCATGAGCAAGTGGATTCCCGGCAATCCGCGGATTGTGTTTAGCAACAATGGCAACAAGCCCTTGGAATACCTCTTCTCCGCCACCGAAGCACCAAAGGATGGCACGTACATCTCGTGGAACAGCACGGCGCAGTTGGCATACGGATTTGAAGAGGACACTAGGTTCATCAAGCGAAGTACGTTCCAATTCCTCGGATCGACCATCGACCCGACCCGTTCTTGGATGACGTACGACCCAGTTAAAAACCTCGGTGCCGATGCAGCAACGAAATGCCTCTGGGACTTCGCTGGTCAGGCCACCACCGGCGGCGGCAGGCATGGCGCTTTCTATCTCGCTGATGAGATTTCCGACATCAGCGAGGGCAATCCGTTGTTCACCGCATGGGCCTACGCACTGGAGAAGCTCCGGGCTCCCTTCCGCTACTTCGCATTCGACACTGTAGACACCAATGCGGTGCTGACGATGTGGGCCCGAGGCGACATCAACACGACTGTCCGTGGCAGCCTTTGGTACCGCTTCCCGATGGAGCAGCCGGATTGGCTTCCTAGTGGCATGATGCGCATATACGCGGGCATGGGCCCTGGCGAGCTGAAGGCGAACGATTGGGGTGAGCCTCACTGCGGCTCGGCTCTCGAACATTTCCCTGACGAGGAGTCTTTGGAGACTTACAAGTCGATCATGTTCCCGCCGCTGTACGTCAGCAAGTCGCTCTGGTCGCCGCCGGGTACTCCCGACAACGTCGCAGATGCCCTCTCGACCGCTTTCCAGACGGCTTTCGAGCAAGATCCAAAGATGGTTCAGAAGTACGGCTCGATCGCAGGTGAGACACCGCGCTTCACCGATCGTGCCTCCGGCACCGTGGCCACCGCCGAAAACGAGGCCAGATACGAAGCCTCGATCGCTATCACGGAGCGAGAGCACAAACGGATCGTCGAGAAGTATTTCCCGCAGTACCTCGGAAAATAAGCAGGTGTAGGTAGGAGGAGGGGAATGGCATGCCATTCCCCTCCTCAAGTTAAGGGGGCCACCGTAAGAGGAATTGGCTCCTGGCGTGGCCTCTCGCAAAGCGCAGCCGATGCACTCCCGCCGTACCCATCGCGGCTTAAGAACTCGCCGGTAGCTTGACCCATAGGGATCGACCGCGCGGCTGCAGGCAGGGGAACACCCCAAGGTGACGATAGACGAAGTCGTTACTAGGTCGGCGGCTTGCTATCCGTCCTGTGATTGGTGTCGACAAAGGGATGGGTGGGGCTGACTTGCCCTCTTTGAAGTAACGGGTGTTGAGGCCGTCACAGTCAGCAGTCACTGGTCGGTGCGTCGCATAGCCAACAGCTTGACGCTCGGGTGTCAGATTCATACCCTGGGCGCGTCGTGCGAGTTCGTAACTCGCCGATTCTAGGAGACAATATGGCAGAAGCGATTCAAATCAGGGCCGACACGCACCCGCACGCGTGCCAGGGGTTGGACGCCAACGCAGCAGAAGTTTTTGATCGCGCGATGAACGCCCTCATGAAAGGCACTCGTTACGCGTTCTGTTGCGTCGCAGTGTGAGCAACTTAGGGCGCAGACACCATTTTGTAGGCCATCAAGCGGAAAACAGCTGGTGGGCCGGACAGGACTCGAACCTGTGACCAGTCGATTATGAGTCGACGGCTCTAACCGTCTGAGCTACCGGCCCACGCTAGCTACGGGGCTATTATCCCGCAAACTGATCAGGTATGTGCAATCGCAACCGGCGCCTAGTCTTCTTCGGGGCCAAGGTGCCGCAGTTCCGCGCCTACGCGGTCCGCCGTCACTCCCAATCCATCTAACAGCTGGCCCGCCACATCCTCAGGGCTCTCAACCAGTGCTTGCAGCAGATGGCCGGTCCCCACCGTCCGTTGGCCGCTGGAACGCGCGATGCGTGCAGCACTCTCGATCACCCGCTGGCAGCGCCGCGTCATGCCCGTGCCACCCGTGAATAACGAACCACGACGAGCAACCACCCCTTCAAGCTGCGACTTGATACTCGAAGGCTCGCCGCCCAGGTTGATTAACACACGGGTCGCCTGGGATCGCGAATCGCGTAGCAAACCCAGAAGCAGATGCTCCGTGCCCATGTAGGCGTGCTCGAAGCGCTGAGCCTCCTCCTGCATGAACGACAATGCTCGCCATGCGTTCGGCGTGAAACGCCCCGGCAAACCTCGAACGGCGGTGGCAGAAACACGTGGTGTAGGCCGTGCCGACTCCAGCACCAACCTAGGAACTATGCGCCGCAGATCGAGCGACCCTAAGAAGAGTGCACCGAGCGCAACCCCCAGCACCGCCCTGCCTTCGATTGCAACCATCCATGACGGTAGCCCGAAGAACGCGTCGTGCCCTCCACGCTGAAGGGGAGTCAGCAGCAACGCGACCAGAGGCAGCGCCACCGCCAGGTAGACCAGCCACGCGAACTGCCGCGTGAAGTATTTCGCCTGCTTGATACCAATCAGAGTAACGGCACCTGACACGACAGCAGCCAGACCGGCTAGTACGGTCAGGATGAGCGCATTAACGAAACTTACTCCGCTTGGAAGCGGCGGGCTCGCACCTAACAACAAGTTGTCAACGCGGTGCGTGAACCACGCCGTGGCAGCCACGACGGCCAACACGGTTATCGATATTAGCAGCGCGCCAACGCTCTGCCAGAAAAGGGACCGTTCTTGCATACAACACCGTCGGCTCGGGACTACCGAGGGGATTCAGCGAATCTTAGCATCCGTCGCCGAGGCCAGGAATCGGCTTGCCCCGCACGTTTCCAGTATCTCAGTTCTCTCAATCCTGGACCGGCCTCTGCCACGCTGGAAGTTCCGGCCTCGCGGCGATACCATGACGAACTTGCGGCGCACCGCGTGAGGGACCGAATCGTAGGCGACAGAGAGGAACAAGGATGACGCAGCAAGGCACTCGTATCGAAAAGGACACCATGGGAGAGATGGAGGTGCCCGTAGACGCCTATTGGGGCGCATCCACTCAGCGGGCCGTCCTCAACTTCCCGGTCAGCAATCTGCGTTACCCTCCGGACTTCCTCCACATCCTGGGACAGATCAAGCGAGCTGCTGCGCGTGCCAACACGGGTCTAGGGCTCCTCGACGCCAGGACCGCCGACGCAATCGTCAGCGCAGCCACGGAAGTCGTCGAGGGCAAGTGGGACGAGCATTTCGTCATCGATCTCTTCCAGACGGGTTCTGGCACATCCACCAACACCAACGCCAACGAGATCATCGCCAAACGTGCGCGAGAGATCGCCGTGGGCGTCAACGTCCACCCCAACGACCACGTCAACATGGCGCAATCGTCCAACGACGTCATTCCAACGGCCAGCCACCTAACGGTTGCACGCGTAATCAAGGACGACCTTCTCCCTGCCCTCACCCAAGCGCAGGCCACGCTTGAATCGAAGTCCAAAGATTTCTGGGACATCATCAAGACGGGCCGCACCCATCTGCAGGACGCCACACCCATCAGGCTTGGCCAGGAGTTCGCGGGCTATGCCAGCCAACTCCAGCTCGCTCAAGAACGGCTGCGCCCCCACGTTGAAGCTCTTGCGGAGGTTGCGCTCGGCGGCACCGCAGTCGGGACCGGCATCAATGCTCATGAAGATTTCTCGGCACGCGCTTGCGAGATTCTCGCGGAAGAATTGGGGCTTCCCGTCCGGGAGACTGCCCACCACTTCCAAGCGCAGAACACCCAAGACACCATGCTGGCAGCGAGCGGCGCACTCCGCAGCGTAGCCGTCTCGCTCCAGAAAATCGGAAACGACCTTCGCTGGCTCGCATCAGGCCCGCGCGCGGGCCTGGGCGAGCTCGAATTGCCGACAGTGCAGCCCGGCTCGTCCATCATGCCGGGTAAAGTGAACCCGGTCATTGCTGAATCAGTCGTGCAGGTGGTCTGCCAGGTCATCGGTAACGACGCCGCCGTATCCGCCGCAGCCCAGGGTGGATACCTAGAGCTGAACACCTACTGGCCGGTGGCTGCGTATAACATCCACCAGTCAGCGGCGTTACTGGCATCAGCCACCAAGAACTTTGACATCCAGTGCCTCCAGGGCATCCAAGCAACGAGCAGGGGTCCGGAGATGGTCGAGCAAGGCTTGATGATGGCCACCGGTCTGACTCCCGCCATCGGCTACGACGAGGCCACCAGGATCGCGAAGGCCGCGGCCGCCAAGGGAGTCACAATTCGTGAGCTGGCGAAGGCCGAGACGGGGCTCACGGACGCACAGCTTGACATGCTTCTCGACCCCGCCCGGATGACCGCACCAGGCATTGCCGATGACGCCTTGGGCGGTGGCGGCTAGCCCGTCGCTCCTGGAGTAGGATTACCGACGAGTGCGTAGCAACCACAGTGAATCGGACGGAGGTCAGTGATGGCATATGACATTTCGATCAAGGAGATCAAACCGCAGCGCTTCGCTGGTGTTCGGGCCAAGACGACCATCAACAAGGTGACCGAGAAAGTCACCCAGTTGCTCAGCGAAACTGCTGAATACCTGGAATCCCAGGGCGTGAAGCCCACGGGCCCAGGGTTCGGCGTCTACTACGAAGTGGGTGCCGTGGTGGTTGACGTCGAGGTCGGCTATCCGATCGACGGTGAGGTCGACGGCAACGATCGTGTCCACTCGGGGGAATTACCTGGAGTGAAGGCTGCAGTAGCCAATTACGAGGGCCCACACAACGCCATGCCTGACGCGCACAGAGCGGTCCACATGTGGATGCACGAGAACGACGTGAAGGCCAGTGAAGAGCCCGCACGCGAGGTGTACATCACAGACCTTCGCAATCTGAAAGACGGCGAGGACTGCAAGGCGGAATCGGTGTGGCCAGTCACCATTCCCCCCACGCGAGCCGAACGCCGCCGAGCCAGCCACCAGTAACAACTCGCCCCACTGGGCAACTTTACAAGGAGCCCAGCATGAACGCAGATGTTGAGAAGTACATCGACGAGCATCTCGAAGAGACGATAAGCGACCTCAAGCGACTCACCGCACAGCCAAGCATTAGCGCCCAGCGGTTGGGCGTGAAGGAATGCGCCGACATGGTGGTCGCTCAGCTGCAGGCGGCGGGATTCACTGCAGAAACGGTGCCCACCGCAGACCCTGATTACCCTGGCATCATCGCCGAGACCGAGGGCGACGCAAACCACACGCTGCTGTTCTACAACCACTACGACGTACAACCGGCAGATCCGCTGGACGAGTGGGAGACACCGCCGTTCCAGCCCACCGAGCGCGACGGCTACATCTACGGCCGCGGTATCTCCGATGACAAGGGGCCGATCATCGCGAGGCTTGCCGCGATCAAGGCGTTGAGAGCCACGCGTGGCTCGCTGCCCATCAAGATCAAATGGTTGCTCGAAGGCGCTGAGGAGATTGGCAGCCTCGGGTTCCACGACTTCGTCCACGCCAACGCTGACCGCCTGAAGGCCGATTCATGCATCTGGGAGGGAGGCGGAGTGAACTGGGACGGTCGTCCTCTGGTGATGCTGGGGGTTAAGGGCCTGCTATACGTCGAGCTCGAATGCGTCGCGGCATCCACAGACTCCCACTCCTC
Source organism: Dehalococcoidia bacterium (assembly GCA_963579135.1). Lineage (GTDB taxonomy): Bacteria > Chloroflexota > Dehalococcoidia > Lucifugimonadales > Australimonadaceae > CALGTL01. The sequence continues at coordinate 25,943 of CAUZFB010000016.1, forward strand.
CTACGCTCCCGTGGTACCCAACCCCGCATGGCGTTTGGTGTGGGCCCTGAGCTCTCTGAAGGACCAAACCGAGCACGTCGCGCTGCGCGGCTTCTACGATCGGGTGCGCCCTGCCCTCGATATGGAGGTCGAGGCGATCCAGGCGCTGCCGGACACCTCTCGCGAGTTCCTGCACAATCTGGGCGTTGAAATGGCGCTGGGCGAGGCGTCCGGCTACGAATTCAGGCGACGACTAATCATGGAGCCTACTGCGAACATCGCGGGGTTCGGTTCCGGCTACACCGGCGTCGGTGCTAAAACGATCCTACCAGCGAGCGCTACTGCCAAGATCGATTTCCGGCTGGTGCCCGACCAGAACCCCGATGAAGTTCTAGAGAGCCTCCGGAAACACCTAGATGAGCACGGGTTCAGTGACATCTCCGTCAAAGTGCACAGCGCCGAGAGCCCCGCACGGACGCCCATCGACGACCCGTTCGTGAAGCTGGTGACCGACTCGGCACGCTCGGCATACGGGACGGAGCCGTACATCATGCCGTCCATGACGGGCACAGGACCGCAGCACCCAGTACAAGAGATTCTCGGTATCCCGGTAGCATCGTGCGGCATCGACTACCCCGGCAACCGTATCCACGCCCCCAACGAGAACATCCGGCGCGATTACTTCCGCCTCGGCATCATGCACACGGCGGAATTGATTGAAGAGATCGGTCGCGCCACGAGGTAGCAGATCTGCTTTCGTCGCTCAGTTCATCCAAAGGCGATAGCGAATCACGCCTGCGCTTTGGGAGAGCGATACGCCGACGCTGACCAAGCGGACGCCAATGCTAACGGGGTACGGATAGCGACCAGCGTCGATCTCGGTCTCCAAGTCTACTGCGGTCAGGGTCGAGAGGTATTCACGAACCAAGCCGAGGGTGGCCCGCAGGTAGTCAACGAGCAATTCAGCGCTGGGTGCCCTGAACGTTGAAACGATATCACCAGGCGGAGGGAAACCCGGCTGGAAGTCCTTGGGGTCCGCCGCCATACCGAATTGTTGGTGCCAACCGCCGTCGATCCAAAGTTGGCTTTGGCCCAACAACGGCGAGATGTTGTAGTCGACCGAACGCCCCATGCGCCAGACTTGCCAGGCGATGCTTGGCGCGGGTGACGCGTGCAACGCGTCGGTTGAGAGGTCGTCGATCATTTTTATCGCTTCTTCCCCTCGGCTGAACAGGTCCTCGATCACGGCGATGCTGTCCATGTCCCTCTCCCTAGTGGCCTTCCTCCCGGGCCAGCAAATCACAAGATCCCTCGCGGGTAGGGAACGCCCGAGTTCCATTCATGGGCGTTATCATACGGTTCTCACGCTTACGCACCAGGCCCGACCTCGGAAAAGCACCAGATCAGGAACCCGCAGGAGACCCGTGGTCGTCACCGCAGCTCAACATGTATCCGCACTCCAGCACCGGTATCGGGACCAAGTCCAAGCCGCGCTTCGTGGGGCTGTGGTCAACACCGACTCAGGGTTTTTTTCGCTGTTGCGGTACCACCTGGGCTGGGAAGAGGCCGACGGCAGGCCGACGAGCGTCGTGACCGGAAAGGGTCTGCGTCCGATCCTGTGCCTCACAGCCTGTGAGATCGCCGGAGGAAACTGGCAAGATGCCCTTCCAGCAGCAGCAGCGCTGGAGCTGGTCCACAATTTTTCGCTTATCCACGACGACATCCAAGACCGCGATGATCGAAGGTGGGATAGGCCTACCCTGTGGACGGTGCAGGGTGAAGCAAAGGCCATCGCTGCAGGCAACGCTATGCGCGTCATAGCCGACCACACCCTGATGAGCCTCGCGAACTCAGGCATGCCAACCAGCCTGGTCAGCGATGCGGCGGTGGAGCTTACGGGTCGCTACCTGGAGATGATCGAAGGCCAGTACATGGACATGTCGTTCGAAGGATCAGATGACGTGACGGTAGAGCAGTACCTGGACATGGTCGGTCGAAAGACCGGAGCACTCATCGAGAGCGCCATGTACATGGGGGCGCTGGTGGCGACCTCGAACCCCGAGCAAGCGCGATGGTTCGGTGCATGCGGACGCCGGCTAGGGCTGGCGTTCCAGATCCGCGACGACTACCTAGGCGTCTGGGGCGACCCAGCCGCGACCGGAAAGGCAGTTGGCGCAGACATTCGGCGCAAGAAGAAATCGATGCCGGTGGTCCATCTGTTCGAGCATGCCGCCCTGGCAGATCGGGCGTGGCTGGACGAGGCCTACGCGACGGATGGTGAAATTCGAGGGCAGGACGTCGAGCGCATACTTGAATTACTCGATCGCCTAGGAACCCCGTCGCATGTGCAGGAAGCCGCCATTGCGGAGGCCAACGGCGCCATGGAGACCATGAACGGCCTCGGCCTGACCGATCAAGCCAGGGAAACGATCCGGGCGATGGCCGAATTTTTCATCACGAGGGGGAAGTAGTCATGGGTGTACCTGCCTCTCAAGCAGTGACAGTAGCGTCCTACGTGCTGAAGCAACGCCTGATACGGCGTAAGCGATACCCGCTGGTGTTGATGCTGGAGCCACTGTTGCGATGCAATCTGTCGTGCGCAGGATGCGGAAAGATCCAGTACCCGGCGCACATCCTCAAGCACAACCTGACCGTGCAGCAGTGTCTCGACGCCGTGGACGAGTGCGGGGCGCCGATTGTGAGCATCCCTGGTGGAGAGCCACTGCTGTACCCACACATCGGGGAGCTGGTCGAGCAGCTCATCGAGCGCAAGAAGTACATCTACCTCTGCACCAACGCACTGGTGCTCAAGGAAAAGCTCGACGAAGGAGTATTTACGCCCTCCAAGTACCTGAGTTTCAGCGTGCACGTCGACGGCCTCCGCCAAGAGCATGACGAGTCTGTGTGTCGCGATGGCGGATACGATCTAGCGATAGAGGGCATCCGCGAAGCGGTCAGTCGAGGGTTTCGCGTGACGACGAACACTACGTTGTTCGACAACGCAGAGCCATTGCGGGTCCGTGAGTTCTTCGACGCCATGATGGATCTGGAGGTCGAGGGCATGATGCTCTCGCCGGGGTACAACTACGACAAGGCGCCCGATCAAGAGCACTTCCTCGGTAGAGAGCGTACTGTGGCGCTGTTCAAAGAGATTCTCTCTAACAAAAAGCGGCGCTGGAAGTTCAACCAGTCGCCCTTATTCCTGAAATTCCTCATGGGTGCCCAGGACCTCGAATGCACGCCCTGGGGTAATCCGCTCTACAACATGTTTGGCTGGCAACGCCCGTGCTACCTGCTTCAAGAGGGATATGCGAGCACCTTCAAAGAGTTGATGGAAGAAACACCCTGGGAAGAGTTCGGACATGCCTCTGGCAACGAGAAATGCCAGAACTGCATGGTGCATTCGGGCTACGAGCCGACCGCCGTCCATGCGACGTTCTCGTCGCTCAAGGGGCTGAAGGACTCCGCCGTCGCCACGCTCACCGGCAAGATCTAGCCATGCCAGAAGAAGAGTCGCTTCAAGGCTGGGACGCCATCATCGGGGACGAGATTCCGTTGGCCAAAGTGGTGGAGCTCGCATTCACGTACAGAGGCGACGTCAGTGTCGACCTCGTTGACGGGACGACGATTGTGGGTTATCTCTTCAACTATCAATCTGGGCACACAGCAGCCAACACCATGCCCATTGCTGAGGTGATACAAACGGAAACGGGAGAGCGGCTGCGGCTTCCGTACAATCAGATAGAGACCATCCGGTTCACCGGGCGGGATACCGCTGCGGGGCAAAGCCTGGAAGCATGGCAGCGCCGCCGTAGCGCGAATGCCAAGGCAACAGAGGCCCATGAGTAGCCTTCGCTACTGGGATTCGAAGTTGCACCTGGCCCTAACTGTCTTTCGATTCATCATGCGACAACTAACCGATAGATGGAGCGACGCCCACCTGCGCCGCACTTATGACACGAGTGCCGCCCACCTGTTGGTGGTGGCACCCACCGAGCGCGAGCTGGCCGGATTGCGACCCAATCGCCTCAGCGGGTTCGGTGTCGCCGAAGTCGGTATGGGACGCGCGGCTGCAGACAACCTCCGCGAGATACTCAAGACCCGGCGACCTCAGATACTGCTCTCCATCGGCTTCGGTGGAGCGCTCACTCGCAGCATGCGGACCGGCGACGTGGTAGTAAGCGTCGAGGCGACTGCGGTGCAGCTACCCACGCAACGCATCGGCATGCACCCAGAACTGACGGACGAGGCGATGGGCGCGCTCATCACCGCCGGGATGCGCGTAACCAAAGGCAGCACTCTAACAGTCCCTATACCGCTTATGACTGGCGACGACAAGCAACGCCACGGCGCCTCAACTGGAGCCTCCGTGGTGGATATGGAAACGTTCTGGATTGCTCAGGAAGCTGATCGTGCGGGTGTACCACTCGTTACCGTCAGGACAGTGATCGACGAGATGCACCACGATCTGCCAGACCTCGTCGCCCACATCACGGCCGATGGCGGCCAGCGCGAGTGGTACCACACGCTGCGGGCCATGAAGAATCCCACCACCGTTGGTGCACTTCTGCCGCTGGCAACGCGCTCCCGCAAGGCTGTGGGCGCTCTACGAGATGTCGTCGATGCGCTCCTACCGGTACTCACCAAGGACGCGCCCGTTAGGGCCGCCCACCGATGAATCGCATTCTGCTCACCGGTGCTACAGGCTTCATCGGCGGCCACATCGCCTGGTCACTCCTCCAGCACGGGTACGAAGTCATCGCGTTGACCAGGCCGAACAGCCTTATGACGTGGAGTCACGACTCTCTCACGGTGCGCACGGGGGATATCCGCAACGCCGCGAGCGTACGCGCCGCGCTCGACGGCTGCGACGCGATCATCCACGCCGCGGCCAATTACGCGCTATGGTCCCGCGACCCATCTGCGATCTACGACGTGAACGTTCAGGGCACGCGCAATGTACTCGGTGCGGCGATTGAGGCGGGCGTTGAGCGTATCGTGCACACCAGCACGGTGGGCACCGTTCGGTTCCGCAGGGACGCACCAGCAACCGAAACAGACCTCGCGGGACCGCAGGGAATGGCAGGACACTACAAGCGTTCCAAGTACGAGGCCGAGCGCATCGCACTACGCCTAGCCCGCAACGGCGCGCCTATCGTCATCGTCAACCCGACCGCACCCGTAGGTACGGCGGACGCCAAGCCCACGCCCACCGGCCGGATCATCGTCGATTTCTTGCGCGGTCGATTACCGGCGTTCGTGGACACTGGACTCAATTTCGTTGGCGTCGGAGACGTCGCCGAGGGGCACGTACTGGCGCTGGAGAAGGGCACCCCAGGCGAGCGTTACTTGCTGGGCAACGCCGATGGCAATCTGACGTTGGCGGAGTTGCTGATTCGACTCTCCAAGATCACGGGACAACCTGCGCCGCGCTGGCGCATCCCCCACGCCCTCGCCCGGCTGATGGGGAGGCTCGACGGACTCATCGAAGGTGAATTACTCCGCCACGAGCCCCGCATTCCCATGGACGGTGTGCGTATGGCCCACCACAAGATGTGGGCTGATCCTTCCAAGGCTATCCGTGACCTTGGCATGCCGCAGCACTCGGTGGATGAAGCACTGGCACAAGCCGTGGCTTGGTTCGTTCAGCACAGCTACGCGCCGGCGCCTCCTAGCTACCCCAAAGGCGGCGGACACGGGCGGGCGAGGCGGTCACGGCGGCAAGAGCGTGTGCGTTGAGCAGCGCGCCAGAACCGGACTCAGACGGGGCGTCGCTCGAAGAGCAAGCGTCCGAAACGCTCTCGCGAGTCCGGGATTACTTCCTACGGACACAGCACACCGATGGTTACTGGTGGGGGGAACTGGAGTCCAACCCAACGATGGAAGCGGAATACGTCATGCTGACTCGCTTCCTTAATTCTGACGAGGGGGACCGCATCCCCCGGGTGGCAGAGGACATACGACGCAGGCAGTCGCCCGAGGGCTCATGGTGCATGTACTACGGCGCGCCAGGAGATCTGAGCACCACGATTGAGTGCTACTTCGCGCTGAAGCTCGCGGGGGCATCGCCGGACGACGACGCGATGGCGCGGGCACGCGATTTCATCCTCGCCAAGGGTGGCATACCCAAAGCACGCATCTTCACCAAGATATGGCTAGCGCTGTTTGGCCAGTGGGATTGGCAGGGCACACCCTTGATGCCGCCCGAACTGATGTTGGTGCCCACGTGGGCACCGTTCAATCTCTACAAGTTCGCTAGCTGGGCCCGGGCGACCATCGTCCCGATGCTGATCATCCTCACGCAACATCCAACCCGGTCCGTACCAGCCGGGCTGGCGCTGAACGAGCTCTACGTGGGTGCTCGCGCAGACGCCGACCTAAGCTTTCCCCACCGTGGAGGTGGTCTGTTCAGTCTCGAGCGTGCGTTCCTCGCGGCTGATAGGTTATTGCGCTGGTACGAAAAGCTGCCGTGGAAACCTCTGCGAGGCCTGGCCTTACGCCGTGCGGAGCGGTGGATAGAGGCACACCAAGAAGCGGACGGTTCGTGGGGGGGCATCCAACCTCCGTGGGTATACGCGCTCATCGCGTTGAGCCATCTGGGGCGTCCGTTGGACGACCCCGTGATGGCGAAAGGATTGGAGGGCTTTCGCCATCAGTGGAGCCTGCCGAGCAACGACGGCGACACGTTGCGTGTGCAGGCGTGCCTCTCACCTGTGTGGGATACGGCGTTGGCGACGATGGGCCTACTTGATTCAGGGCTACCTGCGGATCACGAGGCGATCCAACGAGCGACACGCTGGTTCATGCGCGAGGAGATACGGACGAAGGGCGATTGGGCCGTACGCAACCCCGGATTCGAGGCCAGTGGATGGGCATTCGAATTCGAGAACGACATGTACCCAGACATCGACGATAGCTCCATCATCGTCATGGATATCGCCGCAGCGCACATGACGAACCCTACGGAAGAGCGCGCACGGCAGGACGTGCTCGCGCGATCCACCGCGTGGATGACGGGCATGCACAGTAAAAACGGCGGCTGGGGTGCGTTCGACAAAGATAACGATGCGTCGTACCTGGCGAAGATCCCGTTCGCGGACTTCGGTGAGCTCCTCGATCCGCCAAGCGTGGACGTGACGGCGCACGTGGTTGAGATGTTCGGCCGGCTGGGCTACGCCAAGGATCATCCGGTTGTCGCCCGAGGTCTCGACTACATGTGGCGCGAGCAGGAGGCGAACGGCGCGTGGTTCGGTCGCTGGGGAGTGAACTACATATACGGCACCGGCGCGGTACTGCCCGCGCTCGCGGCCGTCGGCGAAGACATGACGCAACCAAGGGTGCGTCGTGCGGTTGACTGGCTCGTTGCACATCAGAACGACGACGGTGGCTGGGGTGAATCGCCCGCGAGTTACGTTGATCCATCGCTGCAGGGTCAGGGCGAGAGCGCGCCATCCCAAACGTCGTGGGCGCTGCTGGGACTGCTTGCGGCGGGCGATCGATGGAGCGAATCGACGCAGCGTGGAATCGCGTACTTGGTGCGCACGCAGTTGCCGGACGGGACATGGGATGAACCACAATTCACAGGATGTGGATTTCCAGGCTACGGGTCAGGGAATCAGCCCACGAAGTACCAGGAGGCGGGTGCTGTGGGCTGGCAAGGGCTGGAGTTGGGGTCCGGTTTCATGATCAATTACCACCTGTACCGCAACTATTTCCCACTTTGGGCCCTGGGGCGCTATGTAGGAAAGGCGTCGGCCAGTTAGAATCCTTTCAAACAATCTCACTGGACGAGGGCGGCCCTTTTGTCCGGTTGTACCACCGAAGGCAGATATGCTAGTGTGCCGCCTGTAGACTGGGAATCAAGGCGCCACCTAACCGGGAGGACTCAGCGTCGCATGAACGCACTCGTGACCCGCGTCAAATTGGAGACCACTCGCGCCCCCGAGTTCATAGACATCACCGAGCATGTGGTTGCTCACGTCAAGGACTCAGGCGTTCGCGATGGACTGGTGTGCATCTACTCGAAGCACACCACCGCAGCAGTGAAGATCAATGAGAACGAGCCCTTGCTCCTCTCTGACATGGAGACGTTCCTCAAGAATATTGCCCCCCTCGACCAGTACTACGCCCACAACGATTTTGAGATTCGCACTGTCAACATGACGGAGGACGAATGCCCCAATGGGCACTCGCATTGCGCGAGCCTGACGCTCGGAACCAGCGAGACGATTCCCATCATCGACGGCGACCTGCAGCTCGGTCAGTACCAGAGCGTGTTCGTCATTGAACTGGATCGCCCTCGCGAGCGAGACATACTGATTTCTGTCCTTGGTACGTAGAGGTGCTGCGTGGCCGTGAGCTCCCGGGCCACGGGGCCGACGCCCTCCCTCGAAAACGCCTACGCCACCTGCAAGGCGCTAGCCCAAGGCCACTACGAGAATTTCTCAATAGCGTCATGGCTCCTTCCGCAAGATATCCGGAAGTACCTCTACGTGATCTACGCCTTCTGTCGCCACACCGATGACTTGGGTGACGAAGCAGAAGGCGATCGACTCGCCCTCCTCGACGCTTGGGAACCCGAGCTTGACCACGTTTATGGCGGAGAGCCGAAACACCCCATCATGGTCGCGCTACAGGATGTGGTGCGCCGCTTCGAGATCCCGGAAGAGCCGTTCCGCAACCTCATCCGGGCGAATCGCATGGACCAAGGCCGCGTGCGGTTCGCAACCTATGACGACCTGCTCCACTACTGTGCACACTCTGCGATGCCGGTGGGACAGATGGTGCTCTACCTCCTGCGCGACCGATCGCCAGAAAGCCGGGCACTCTCCGACGCCACATGCACGGCCCTGCAACTGGCCAACTTCTGGCAGGACGTGGCCCGTGATTGCAACAAGAACCGCGTGTACATCCCGCAGGAGGACATGACGCGATTCGGCGTAGCGGAGTCCGAACTGGCGCATGCGTCGGCGAACCCTGCGTTCAAAGACCTGCTGCGCTTCGAGGTGGGTCGCGCACAGGCATTGTTCGAGGAAGGGCTCCCGCTCGTCTACCGCATCAAGGGCCCCATGAAACTCGACATCGCCCTCTTCAGCAGGGGCGGGCTCCGCGTGCTGGAGGCCATCCGGGCCTGCGACTACGACGTGCTCGCCGAGCGCCCCACCGTGCCCACGTTACGCAAGCTGTGGCTCGCTCTGAGCACTGCGGCCAGGCTCGCGATACTAAGGCGTCCATGACCACGAACTCTCCCCCCATATCTCTGCAAGCCGCGTATGACGAGTGCCAGGCGATCACTCGCCGTGAGGCGCGTAACTTCTACTACGCGTTCATCACGTTACCGAAGCCACGGCGCCGGTCTATCTACGCCGCGTACGCGTTCAGCCGGTTGGCAGACGATATCGCAGATGGCGACGGGGTGAACGGCGTCGTAGACATCGAGAGCAAATCAGTAGCCTTGAGTGGCTTGCGACAGGCTCTCCACAGGGGGCTCGGCGGAGCGCCCGAGGGAGCAATCATGATCGCTCTGGCGAACACTGCGACAACGTACGGCATCCCAGAGTCGCTGTTCGACAACATCATCGACGGCGTCGAGATGGACCTGACCAAGAGCAGGTACGCGACATTCAAGGATCTCCGTGAGTACTGCTACCGAGTGGCCTCCACTGTCGGATTGGTGTCGATCCAGATTTTCGGCTACGACGACCCGCAGGCCAAAGTTCACGCCGTTGATTTGGGACTTGCCATGCAGTTGACCAACATCATCCGGGACGTGGGCGAGGATGCCGGCAACGGTCGCATCTACATTCCTCAGGACGAGCTCGCACGATTCGGTTGTACCGAGGAACAGTTGCGAACGGGTACCATCGACGACAACCTCGTCGCATTGATGCGATTCCAAGCCGACCGCGCACGCCGCTACTTCGCGTCAAGCACTGTGCTGTTTCCGCTGCTGGAGCCTCGGTCACGTGGTTGCGCGTCCGGCCTACACCAGATCTACTCCAAGCTGCTGGATCGCATCGAACGCCGTGGTTACGACGTTTTCAGCGAGCGAGTGAGCCTCCCAGCCTGGGAAAAACTGCGATTGACATTCAGCCTTTGGGCAACCAGTCTCATCACGAGTCGCCTGTCACGGTAGCTTCACACACGCTGGCTTCGGTCGCGGTGCTCGGTGGTGGGCTTGCCGGCATGACCACCGCACTCCGATTGGCCGAAGCTGGACACGCCGTAACGCTGATCGAGCGGCGACCCTACCTGGGTGGACGCGCATACTCGTTCGTGGACAACGAGACCGGTGCCCAGGTGGACAACGGCCAGCACGTGTTCCTCAGCTGTTGCACCGCCTACGCCCAGTTGCTGAACGACGTGGGCACGTTAGAACGAACGTTCCTTCAGCAACGCCTGCGCGTCGAAGTGCGCGCGCCGAACGGCGAGCGCGGCGTGCTCAGCGGCCTGCCGTTGCCTGCGCCGCTGCATCTGCTGCCGTCGTTCTTCCGGTACCCCCACATCGGCTGGCGTGACAAGCTACGTGCGGCCCCTGCCCTGCTCCGTATCCACCGAGAGCGCAACCGCGACCGGCTGGAGCTCAGCGCGATCAGCTTCGCAGATTGGCTATGCCAGCACGGCCAATCCCGGCACGCCATCGCCAACTTCTGGGATTTGATAGTCCTGCCCTCGCTGAACGACTCATCAAAGAACGTATCGGCCTCCATGGGTTTCATGCTGTTCCAGGTCGCATTTCTGCGGAACGCCCACGGCGCAAATGTCGGCTACGCGAAGTCAGGCCTGTCCAATGTCATGGGCGAGCCCATCGCAGCGAGGCTACGTGAGCTTGGCGCGACGCTCATGCTCGGCCGCAGCGTCGACCACCTCACCATCAGCAAGGGCGACCGCACGGCACTCGCCACTGAAATAGTGTTAGCTGACGGCCAGACCGTCGAGGCTGACTATTACGTCAGCTCCCTGCCACCGGACGCCATGCTAGGCTTACTGCCCCAGCGTTGGCGGAACAATCCCGCGCTCGCGCCGGCGGCGACGCACACCTGGGCGCCCATCGTGAACCTGCACATCTGGTACGACCGTCCTGTAGCCGACTTCGACTTCGTGGCGTTCGTCGATTCACCGGTCCAGTGGGTATTCAACCGCACTCGCATCGCTGGACTGACCGGCCCTGGCGATTACCTCACGGTTTCGCTGAGCGGAGCGTGGCACCACTGGCCGCAAACCAAAGACCAACTACGCGAGCTCTTCCTGCCTGAGCTCGAACGCCTGCTCCCGCTGGCCAAAGGCGCACAGGTTGAACGGTTCGTCGTGGTGAAAGAACAACGAGCAACATTTCAATCACTACCTGGCGCATCCGAGAATCGACTGGCAGCGCGCACTCCCATAGCCAACCTTGTGCTCGCCGGTGACTGGACGGACACCGGCTGGCCCGCGACGATGGAGAGCGCCGTTCGCAGCGGCAACACCGCGGCCGCAACCATCCAGGGAAACGACTCATGAAAACCCTCGTTCTCGCTCCATTTTCAACCGACGGTCTAGCCTGCCTGCGCGATCTGGGAGACGTTGTCTATGAGCCATGGACGGACACCCAGGAGATTCAAGACCCCGAGGAGCTAGGCCAGCGAATAGCAGACGAAGGCGTCGACGCATTGGTCGTCGAGATCGATTTCCTGTTCAATGAGCTATTCGACACCGCACCTGGCCTTCGGTTCGCCGCGATCTGTCGCGCGGCATTGAATCAGGTCGATCTGGAAGCCGCCACCGACCGTGGAGTTGTCATCACCCACACGCCAGGACGCAATGCGCAAGCCGTGGCGGAGTTGGTGCTCGGCCATCTGTTGAGTCTGGCTCGTCACATCCCACCATCGAATTCCTTCGTCGTCGACGGCCAGTGGCAAGATCCGACGGAGGCTTACACGCGCTTCCAAGGGCGTGAGCTCGCAGGCGCGACTCTCGGTCTGATCGGCCTCGGCCAGATCGGTCGGCGTGTCGCCCGGCTTGCGCGTGGCGTGGGCATGAACATACTTGCGTACGACCCCTACGTCACACGCGACACACGTCCCGCATCTGGCGTAACGCTGGTTGAACTGGACGCCCTATTGGCAGCCAGCGACTTCGTCTCCATCCACGTGCCGGAGACCAGCGAAACCATCGGCATGCTGAACGGCGAAGCCCTCGCCAAGATGCGCGCAAACGCCTACCTGGAGAACGTCACTTCGCCCGCCATCGTCGACCGCGACGCGCTGGTCGACGCACTGCGAACAGGCAAGCTCGCAGGCGCCGCCATGGACGTCCACGACTCGCATCCACTGGCCCCCGACTCCCCGTTCATCGGCATGCCTAACGTACTGCTAACTCCGCACATCGGTGGTGCCACCAAGGAAACGATCGACCGACATTCGGCGATGGTCGCCGAGGACCTTCGCCGCTTCGCGAGAGGGATCAAGCCCAAACACCTGGCGAACCCTGGCGTTTGGGCGCGGCGCCGCAAGCTCTAGAGCCGACGCCGGTGCTACTCTTGGGCGGTGCTCGGCATCGTCTTCACACTCATTTCAGCTTTCTTCTTTGGCATCTCCACCGTGAGCATGCGCCGTGGCGTAGCGTCGGGATCTGCCCTGAACGGGCTCTACCTCACACTATTGCCCGGAATACCGCTATTCTGGCTCGCCGCGCTCGCTACAGGCCAGCTATTCGACTTTGACCGCCTCGACCAAGCCGACGTGATTCTGTTGGTCGCGTCCGGATTGGTGCATTTCATCATTGGCCGCTACTGCACGCTGCGAGCCATGGCCGCACTCGGAGCGAATAGGGCATCGACCGTGATCGTCACCTCCGTGCTCGTATCCGTGGGGCTGGCAGTGCTCTTCCTGGGTGAGGGGCTCACCCCTCTCATGGTATTCGGTATCGCCCTCGTCATCATCGGGCCGGCCGTCGCTGCGGGTAGCTCAAAGCCCAAGCGGGCGCTCGTCCCTGCGGGCGGGTCTCCCAGCGTGTCCTTCGACGACCTCCCCCGTGGGCGCCTGGTGCGGGGCTACAGTTGGGCCATCGTCAACGCCATCGCGTTCGGCATCAGCCCGCTGTTCATCCGAGAGGCGCTGGGCGACACGGGCCTCGGCGTGCTAGGCGGAGCGATCTCCTACACCGCGGCCGGCCTCTTGCTTGTCGCGATACTTCTCACGCCCGGGCAGATCAGCAGCTTACGAGCCGTGAGTCCCACCACCCGCAACTGGTTCCTGGTCAGCGCCATCGCCATCATGACAGCGCAGACCTTCCGGTTCCTCGGCATCGCCCACGCGCCCGTGACCGTTGCGGTCCCACTGCTTCGCGGCGGCGCGGTGTTCATCTACATCATGTCGTACTACGTGAACCGCGACATCGAGAGCTTCAGCCGCAAGGTCATCCTGGGAACGGCTATCGCCCTCGTTGGCGCAATAGCGCTGGTGATCTGATCATGACGCGCGAAAACATTGGGCACGTGCTCACCCTGGACCTAGGCAGCAGCGGCCTCCGTGCGGTAGTCGTCTCGCCTGAGTACCGAATCGTGAGTGAGGTGAAACGGCCGTACCACATCTACCGCAGCTCCGGGCACGCAGAGCACTTCACCCCCGCAGATCTTCGCAGGCGTGTCCTCGACTGCCTGGCGAGTGCGGTCCGAGCGGCCACCGTGGCGCCGAATGCGATCTCGCGTATCTCCATCACAGCCCAACGTGGGGGCACCGCTTTCCTCGATGCCCACGGCGCCACCCTGTACGCGGGCCCGAACACCGACGTGCGCGCAGTCTTCGAAGGCGCTGCAATCGATGACCAACTAGCCGCAGAGGTCTACGCGATCACAGGCCACCTGCCGTCGATGTTCCTCGCGCCCGCCAAGCTGCACTGGTGGCACGCGCATCAACCACGACGCGCGCGCCGTATCGCGACCGTAGCCTCGCTGGGATCGTGGGCAGCGCACCAGCTAACTGGTGATCTCGGCGAAACGCCCTCGACGCTGGTCGAAGCCGGGTTGGCCAACGTAACGACGGGGCACCCCGCAGTGGCGTTGCTCGCGCGATTGGGCGTATCGCTCGACGCTTTGCCGAACGTCGTCAGCGAAGGCGCAGTCGTTGGCACTCTCGGTCGAGAGTCGGCCGACACCATGGGCCTGCGCATCGGAACGCCAGTCGCACTAGCAGGCCCCGACGCCCAGATTACGGCGTTGGGCGCTGGCAGCGTACGTCCCGGTGACACAACCGTCATCGCTGGCTGGAGTGCGCCGGTGCAGCGAGTCACGGCCATCCCAACGTTCGATGCCGCGCGGCGCACGTGGGCGGGCCGCCACGCCGTGGACAGTTGCTGGATCCTCGAAGCGAATCCTGGCGACACTGGCAGGACGCTCGAAACGGTCCGCCGCATGCTCGGCCCACGCATGAGCCTGGAGCGCTTCGATCGCCTGGCAGCGGGTGCACCGGAACGTGAGCTGCCCATCGTGGCAGCGTGGGGTCCGCGCGCGTTGGACATGTCGAACCCCGGCATGTCGCTAGGCGGACTGATCGCCCCCTCGCCGATCACCTACGAGGGCATTGACGCGGGTGCGGTCGCCCGCGCAACGCTGGAGAACATCGCATTCGCCATCCGCGAGTGCCTGGCGCTGCTGGACGAAGTCGCCGGTGGCAGCGCTGGTGGATATGCACTGACGCTGACCGGAGGAATGGCCAACAGCTCGACATTCGCGTCGGTGTTGGCGGCGGCTGTGGGCAGACCGGTGCGCGTCCAGTCGCCACGTGCGGCAGCCATCGGCGCAGCGTTGGTCTCAACGCTAGCCGCCAGCGACATTGGCGCCGCAGCCGACCAGATTGCGTCGCAGGCCGTCGACGTGACGCCATCGCACACCGGCGCGCGGGACGCGACGGAGCGCTATGAGCGCTGGCTCCACGTGCGGCGAGCTCTGGACCAGCTCGCCGTGGGCTTGTAGATGGCGAGTAAACCTAAACACATCTCAAAACAGCGCGTTATTTGGAGCCTGAACACTGTCGCCTTCTCGTGGAGCGTCGGCCTAGGTGCGGCAGTACCGGTCATCCCGCTACTCGCGATGCAACTCCAAGACAACATCGCCTTGGCGGGGCTCGTCATCACGATGGGTGGCGCAGGCCGTCTGTTCGTGTCCTACGGAACCGGGTTCCTCCTCGATCGATTCGGTCGGCGCAGAGTTGCCATCGTCGGGGTAACGATCAGGATGATCTTCTCCTTCGCCGAAGGGCTTTCTCCAACCTACCTCGCGCTGGTGGGGTCGCGGTTCATGTCTGGGGTGGGCACCGCCATCTGGGGCACGGGTCTCGCGACGATCACCGCAGACATCTCCACCCGCGCGGATCGAGGTACGATCACGGGGAGCCGCCAAGGCTACATGCACCTGGGCCAAGTCATCGGACCGATCCTCGGAGCGGCTGCCTGGGCCGCCACCGGCGATATCCGAGTCCCGTTTTTCATCAACGGATTCAGCAAGCTCATCTGCCTACTCGTGTTCCTGTTCGTGATGGTTGAAACGCGATCACTATCAGACGTCGATGTGCCAGAGACTCCGGCGAAAGCACCGGTCGAGCCCGTCGTCGCCAAACCTGGCACGCTCGAGACCTGGGGCGCGGTCTTCGCGTCGGGGTTCATCCTGGTGCTGGTCGGGCTGTTTGCAGCGGGATTGTTCCGGGCTGCAGTCGGCGACACCATCATCCCCGTCTACGTTCGCAATGAGCTGGGCCTGCCGCAGTCGGCATTGGGCTTTGTGCTCAGCGCCATGGGCGTAGGCGGGCTCGGCGCATCGTTCATCGGCGGTCGCATGACGGACCGATGGGGTGTGGGTTCCGTGATGATCCCTGGGGCGCTGATCTCAGCAGCAGGATTGGCAATTCTGATCGCTGGCCCCGGAGCCTTAGTCCTTGTACTGCTCGGCGCCGTGCTTGGCGCCAGCACAACACTGGTGCACGTCGGGACTAACGCCTTCGCCATCGATATCTCACCCCGCGGCAGGCGCGGGCGGTTCTTCGGACAGACGCAGACCGCGATGCACTCGGCGGCCTTGGTGGGGCCGATCGTGGTGGGTGCCATCGCCGACTGGGTCGGATTCGGTGCAGCGTTCGCGGTTCTTGCGGCGTTCTTCGTGTTCCTGGTGCCCATAGGCGTCATGATGGCGCGCCACGAGGTCAACGACCCAGACGGGAAGGCCATGACCAGCTAGACGCCTGGAAGCAACAGCGTCTCATTGCTATCCTTGCCAGCGTGAACGACAGGCGTCCCATGAGCGATTGGATCGACATCCGGCAGGCAGTCCTCGAAGCTGCGCAGACGATGCTGCGCGACGGCCTCGTCGTGGGCACGTCAGGCAACGTGAGCGCCCGATGCACCGGGGATTCGCTGGCGATCACCGCGTCCGGCACGGACTATGCGGCGATGACACTCGACGACATCGTGGTCGTGGACTTCGATGGCGAGCCCATCGTGGGGGACGCGATTCCCTCGACAGAGATGTTGATGCACGCGGCGATCTATCGCGCACGCCCTAGCGTAGGAGCGGTGATGCACACGCATTCCACGTACGCCAGTGGCCTAGCGGTCGCCGGGGAACGGCTGCCGCCATTGATCGATGAGATCGTCGTCCACCTGGGCGGTGCCATCGAGGTGTCTGAGTATGCGTTCCCAGGCACCGAGGAACTCGGCGATCGTGTGGTAGTCGCGCTGGGGGAGCGCAACGCAGCGCTGATCCGCAACCACGGGCTAGTGGGCGTCGGCAAGACGCCGGCCGAGGCTCTGCGCGCGTGCCAAATAACTGAACACTCGGCCCACATCTACACCATCGCGAAAACGGTGGGGGTGCCACAGCAGATTCCCGCAGATGCGGTGGCAACGGAGATCGAATTGTTCCGGATGCAGCAGGCTGCCAAGGCGAATCAATGAAGATCCCTGCTTTCCTCCTTCGGCGGCTCTACGTGAAGGGCAGCCTCGCCACCACGCCGGACGGGTTCGAGTTCCAGATACGTAACAAGCTTGGGTCGGGCTATGCCCGCAGACTGTTACCGCTGATCCTCAACGGCGAAGAGCTGGATATGGCCAGCACCACGTTCGAGATCGACGGGAAAGTGGTGGCGTTCGACGCAGTATCCAACGACACTCCGTTCACTCTCGCGATGAACAAAACCACGACGATTGCCTACAGTGGTGGCGCCATCGCCGAGGGCGAGCACAAAGTTGGCATGCGCTTCGAAGTGGCGGGCCTTGGAGAGTTAGGCTTCGATTTCTCCGACACAGCATCGGCCAAAGGCTAGCGGTAGGGATGCCCACGACGCCTAGCCCGCGCGTGGTCGCCGTGACGGGCGCCTCTGGATACATCGGCGAGCGCATAGTGAACCGGCTGCTCGCCGAGCCATCCATCGCGCGAGTCATCGGCATCGACGTCAAGCCATCGCGGGCCGACCACGAAAAACTGACGTCGGTGGTAAGCGACGTCATAGCCCCATTGGATACACTGTTTAAGAGCAACCAGGTCGACACCGTCGTCCATCTCGCATTCGTGCTACGCCAGCTTCGCGATCCAAACGAGAGTCACCGGATTAACGTGGGCGGCGCCTCCAACGTGCTATCAGCCAGCAAGGCGGCCGGTGTTTCGCGCATCGTGCTGATGTCCAGCGCCACCGTCTACGGCCCCCACTCTGACAATGACCATCTGCTGACCGAAGACGCACCGTTACGGCCTCCGCCAGCGTTCAACTACGCCAACGACAAAGCGATGGTGGAGCGGCTCTACCGCAACTACGGCCGTCAGGGCCAGGGCACACAAGTGTCGATCCTACGGGGGTGCGTGGTGATGGGGCCCATGGTTGATAACTTCATTACACAGGCGTTGAACAAGCCTGCCCTGATTGCCGTGGGGCGCGACGACCCAGAGATGCAATTCGTCCATGAAGAGGACCTCACGGAGGTCCTGTGGCGCTTCGTCAGTGAGCCACACCCAGGCACGTTCAACATCGCAGGACCCGGCACTGTGGCCTGGTCGGAGGTGGTTAAGATGGCGCACAAGCGGCTGCTGCGCCTTCCCGCACCCCTCGCCTACGGCCTGACCAACCTGACGTGGCGATTGCGCCTCCAGAACGACGCGCCCGGCGTGGGGTTGGACTACATCCGCTGGCCGTGGATCGTAAGCACCGACCGCATCGAGAAAGAATTGGGCTTCACGTTCAACCATTCCTCGCGTGCAGCAGTCGAATCCTACCTCGGCGAGCCACCCTGGCCCCACGCCAGCGCGCGTTGACACCCGTCCGCGTGGGGCCTTAGCATATTGTCGATGCGAATGGTCAACAATTAATCGCGCCATCACGCTGAACACTCTGTGCATCGAACGACTGTCGGTTGATGCGCATTCCCCCAAGGCTCATCAATCAGCCGACCCTTCTCCGACCAACCCGGGGACGAAAGAGCCTAAGCCGCATGGCCACAAGTAACCAAGAGATCCAGAGCGTCGCGGACGGACAGTACCTCTACGGCTGGGCCACGGACGTGGAAGAGGAATCGGCTCCTCCCGGTCTCAGCGAAGAGATCGTCCGGTGGATCTCCGCGAAGAAAGGCGAGCCCGAATGGCTGATGGAGTGGCGCCTAAGGGCACTCCGCCACTTCTTCAAGTTGGTTGAAGAGAATCAGAACCCCGAGTGGGCCAATCTCAAGATTCCGTCGATCGACCTACAGGCGATCTCCTACTACGCTGCACCCAAACCCAAACTTGAGCTTGAGAGCCTAGACGAGGTGGATGCGGAGATACTGAAAACCTACGAGAAGCTGGGCATCCCGCTCGAGGAGCAGAAGCGCCTCGCGGGCGTCGCCGTCGACGCCATCTTCGACAGCGTGTCTGTCGCCAACACCGCGAAGGAGTCGCTGAAGAAGTACGGAATCATCTTCTCGTCGGTATCCGAAGCAGTCAAAGAGCACCCGGAATTGGTCAAGAAATACCTAGGCTCCGTGGTCCCTTACTCCGACAACTACTGGGCAGCCCTCAACTCCGCCGTCTTCTCCGATGGCTCATTCGTCTACATCCCGCCCGGCGTACGTTGCCCACTGGAGCTTTCTACCTACTTCCGCATTAACGCGCAGGGCTCGGGCCAGTTCGAGCGCACGGTGATCATCGCGGACAAGGGCTCCTACGTGAGCTACTTGGAGGGATGCTCGGCCCCCATGCGTGACGAGAACCAGCTACACGCTGCGGTTGTAGAGCTGGTGGCGCTGGACGACGCCGAGATCAAGTACTCGACGATTCAGAACTGGTACCCCGGCAACGACGAGGGCGTTGGTGGGATTTACAACTTCGTAACCAAGCGCGGCAAGTGCGCCGGGCGGTCATCCAAGATCTCGTGGACCCAGGTGGAGACGGGCTCTGCCATCACCTGGAAGTACCCCAGCGTCATCCTCCAAGGCGACAACTCGATCGGCGAGTTCTACTCCGTCGCGCTGACCAAGGGACGCATGCAGGCCGACACAGGCACGAAGATGCATCACCTGGGGAAGAACACGTCGAGCACCATCATCTCCAAGGGCATCTCAGCCGGCCAGGGCCAGAACACTTATCGTGGGCTGGTGCAGGTGGGCACGAAGGCCGAGAACGCACGCAACTTCACGCGATGCGATTCACTCCTAATCGGCGACCGCTGCGGTGCACACACAGTGCCGTACGTCGAGGTCAAGAACAGCTCATCTAGCGTTGAGCACGAGGCCTCGACCACCAAGGTCAGCGAGGAGCAGATCTTCTACTGTCAGCAGCGTGGCCTCTCGCCTGAAGACGCGCAATCCGTCATCATCAATGGCTTCGTCCGCGACGTCGTGCGGCGGTTACCGCTGGAGTTCGCAGTCGAAGCCAATCGCCTGCTTGAAATCAACCTGGAAGGTGCCGTCGGCTAAATGCTAGAGATAACTGACTTGCACGCCGAAGTCGCCGGCATCGAGATACTCAAGGGAGTGAACCTGCACGTGGGTGCAGGTGAGGTTCATGCCATCATGGGGCCCAATGGCTCAGGCAAGAGCACGCTCGCTAACGTCATCGCGGGCAACCCGTCGTACCGCGTAACCGCGGGCACCATTGAGTTCGAAGGCGAGGACCTTGCCACCATCGCACCCGAAGAACGGGCGCGCCGTGGCGTGTTCCTATCCTTCCAGCACCCCGTGGAGATTCCCGGTCTGCGCATGGACCACTTCATCCGCGCAGGCTACAACGCCGTGATGAAAAGCCAAGGGGAAGACCAGCTCGACCCTCTCAAGTTCGACCGCCTGATCCGAGCCAAGGCCAAGGTCGTTGAGATGGACGCGACGCTCACCAAGCGCGCCGTCAACGAGGGGTTCTCCGGTGGTGAGAAGAAGCGCAACGAGATACTTCAGATGGCGGTCTTAGAGCCCAAGCTCCGCATCCTCGACGAGATTGATTCCGGCCTCGACATCGACGCTCTCCGCAGCGTGGCTTCCAGCATCAACGAGCTGATGTCACCTGACAAAGCGACCCTCCTTGTGACCCATTAAG
>CAUZFB010000017.1:0-44586 GCA_963579135.1 Dehalococcoidia bacterium
TGTACTTGGGCAGGGCGCAGCGGGATTCAGGAGATCGCGATGCGGAAGTATGTCGTTCGACGACTCATGCTGTACATCCCGACGCTTCTGTTGGCGTCGCTGATGATTTTCGCGGCGATGCGAGTCCTCCCGGGGGATGTGGCGCTGGTAATTTTGGGTGGCGCCGAGAGCAGCCCTTCGGCCCTCGCCCAGCTCGACAGCTTACGTCACGAACTTGGCCTGGATGACCCGTTCTACGTCCAGTACGGCCACTGGGCGTGGAGTATGGTCAATGGGCAGTTTGGCGGCAGTTCGATCATTGATCGTGAGGCGCTTTCGTCCATCATTGCCCGACGCTTGCCTGTTACGCTACAGCTAGCCTCTTATACCTTAATTCTATCCTTCCTGGTCTCCATCCCCTTGGGGATCTTCGCGGCGATCCGGCAAAATACGAGGTCCGATTACACAGTGCGTATTGTGGCGGTCTTGGGCCATGCCCTACCCAATTTCTGGGTCGCTTTAATGATCGTGCTGTTCTTGTTACTAGCGTTTCGTTGGACGCCGCCAATCTTCTACTACAATTCCTGGCAGGATCCCTGGCTCCACTTCCAGAAAATGGTCTGGCCAACGTTGGTGCTGGCTTGGGGTTATAGTGCCTACCTCATCCGCATCACTCGATCAACCATGTTGGAGGTTCTGCGACAGGACTACATGCGCACGGCAAAAAGCAAGGGACTAATGGAACGAGTAGTCGTCATGCGCCACGGTCTACCCAATGCCCTGATTCCGGTGATCACCCTAGGCGGACTGCAGGTAGCAACTCTGATAGGCGGTACAATCATCATTGAAACGGTGTTTTCCCTGCCTGGCATTGGGCAAGGCCTCGTGGGGGCGGCCGGCGACCGAGACTTTCCGGTGGTTCAGAGTCTCACCATGCTACTGGTTACTATGATGCTGACCCTGAACCTAGTCGTCGACTTGCTGTACGCCAAGGTGGATCCGCGCATCAGCTACGCGTAAAAGTAGAAGGACTGATTCGACTTGATGGACGCCGCTACCCAGATAGCATTGCGACCACTGTTAGGTTCGGGAACCCGCTACTTTCGCACGCCCCGGTCCTGCCCACCAGCACCGCTACTGCGTTAGGCGGAAGCCTGTTCCGACGCGCTCAGGAGTCAACTGGTTGTGCCCTAGTGCGCGGCTAGGCTGGTATACGCGTTTGGCGCACCAGCCAGGCTAAAACTTCGCGGAACAAACGACCAGAGCCAGGAATGGGTTCTGTGGTCAAACACCGGCGAAGAGCTTCCCAGAAGATGGCCTGACTTAGCGGTAACAACGTTAACGCCTAACTCGTGCTCCAGCGATCAACCTGGTCAATGACCGCCCGGTGCGGGCCGGGGAAGTACAGCGTGTGTCTACCTTGGAGTGCTTTTTCGCCGAGGCTCTCGCCACGTGGGAGTTGGCTGCTGAGGGCAACCGGCGAGTTGTGACGGTTGAGATCCAACGCCCTACGTTGTTTCTATGTGGAACCCGGAGAGAGTCAGGTAACCGTCTTCGGGACGAGGTTTCGGAGGCGGCTCCTGAATCTGCAGCACACTGATCTCTTTCGCTCCCAAGGTGTGGCGCGCGTTGATCGGGGCCGTGAAGCTGGTGGTAACTGGCACACCGCACTCCTGCTCGGAGCGCTTTATGAAATCCTCACCTGGTTGAACTCCTCGGCCAGATTGATGGGGTTGTCACCCAGCACTAAGAGGTAGGCCCCGGCTCTTGCCATCTCCTTGGCCGCTTCAATGTGAAGCGGCCAAGTATGCTCCACCTCCTGGCACGTACTCTCCCAAAGAATCACTAAGGACAGCACAAACACCACCCCCTTGAGGGGCGCCCATGTCGAACTCGCAGGTAAAAACTTCGGTCAGCAGCAGTGGTGATGTGTAGCCGATGCGTGCGCGCGTGCCATGCACGAGCATTCCCGTCCCGCTCAACGACTCAATCGCCCGCGGAAGCCTCGGTCAATCAGGCTTGACAAGCCGTACGGAGTGGAGCAATCGCTCCACTCCGTACAAGAACTCACTTGCCGATGGCCTCTACTTGTCGAGCCACACCGTCGTCATGTCTAGGTAGTTGGTCACCTGCACACTCGGGATAGGTCGTCCCTTTACATAGGTGCGGTACGGCATCACGAACGTCGGGTTCGCTAGCGGTATTACCATTGCCTGTTCGACCAGCACGTAGTGCTCTAGCTCCCGCCAGATATCGGTTCGCTGCTGGAGGGTCGTGGCCGCCTTCATGTCGACGTAGAACTCGCTTATCTTGGGGTCTTCGTGCTTGCTAAATGCGACCGTGGTCTCGCTGTACGGGCCTAAGACTATCTCGGTTGCCTCGGGAAGCTCCACGGCGATGGAGCAACTGCACTGGTAGGCATCATAGTTCAAGGTTTGCGCCGCTTGGGACGATGCTGCCTGATCCATTACGTCAAGCTGCAGGTCAATGCCCAAGCCTTTCAGCTGGTCCTGGAAGAACACGCACCGGGCGAGCCAGGTGCCTGACTTGTTGCAATTGATGCGCATCTCGAAGCCGTCAGCGTATCCAGCGTCGGCCATAAGCTGCTTGGCTGTGGCGCGATCCGCCTCTTTGGTGTCGGGGTTCCAACCCGGCCATTGCAGGAGATCAGGGGCCGTGAATGGACTGGTTGGTGTGAAGATGCCCCCTACGAGACCAAACCCACCGTTGTAGGAGTCAATGCCTGCTTGTTTATCAACAAAGAGTTGGATGGCCTGGCGAACCCGTACGTCGGTCCAAGGGCCGGGCTCCAACAGGTTGAATCCCATTGCGCCGCTAGTGGCCCCAGGATTCGAGACTTCCATGTACCAAACGGAGTCACCTAGGTCAGCGTCGTAGTTTGCCTGCCGTTCCTTGGTGAGGACGTAGCTGTTCGCCGGGGGGCCGCCGTCGACCCGACCGGACCGGAAGGCCGCGTCATAAGCCGAAGGATCATTGATGATGGCGAACCTAATCCCATCAAGGTACGGTAACGAGTTCCCTTGCTCATCCTTCTCCCAGTAACTGTCGAACCGCACAACCTCTGAGCCGCTGCCCTTCTGGTAGTTGTCCATGACGAATGGACCCGTGCCCACCCAGTCAAAGTCGGACGGGGCCACAGTCATATTCCCCGCTTGGAGCAATGGTTCCACTATGTGCTTGGGCATGCTAATCATGTAGACGGATGATGAGATCTTCTCCAGCAGGAAGGGACTCGGAGTCGTCAGGGTGAGCCGAACTTGATTGCCGTTGATTACATCAACGCTTTGCACGTCGCCGAAATCCTTCTTCCAACGGGCACCGGCTCGCGTCTGGTCGCCAACGATCCACCCTTGGGTCACGAGCGTCAACCAAAACTCGACATCCTCGGCGGTAAAGGGCGTACCGTCGTGCCAGAGCACGCCAGAGCGAATCGTGAACGTCCATTGGGTGAAGTCATTGTTGACTTCCCAACTTTCCGCCAAGCTAGGGCAGACACGCCGAGCATCGTCGCGGCAAGCTCGAACGAGGTTTCCACTACCCCACAGAGGCATCCCCATTTGACGAGTGTCGTAGCTTGTGGATCGCATGACGTCCCAGGCTGCAGGCGGGTCTTTCCGCACGGCGAAAACGGCGGTGCCGCCGTACTTGGACAGATCAGGGGTCGCTGTTGGCGCAGCTTCCGCAGCGGGCGCCGCCGTTGCAGTCGGCTGTGCGGCCGGAGCACTTGTCGGCGTAGGGTCGTCACTCGAGCACGCTGCGACCGCAAAAATCAAAAGACAGGCCATAACTGCGCCAAGTGCGTATGAACTCCGCATTATCCCACCTCGCTTAGCTAACGACTTACCGTAGGGCTCGTGATGCGTGTCTGGTAAACGCACGCAGGTTAACTGTATAAGTGCGCTCCCCCACGGGCGCGCGCAGCTTACCTACTGGTTTCTGACACTGTCAAGTAGAAATCAAACTGTTGTGATAGGTCAGTGATTCGCTCACCCCCCCAACTGGTGTTGCCCTGCTCTGGAGTTGACCCGGTTTGGTGGACAACTAAAGACTTTGGGGGGGCAGGATCCCAGGAAGGTAGGCCACCATGTCGAGATTCACGCTGCTCTGTCTGCAGGCGGTTCAGTACCGCTAGCGTGACCTGGCGGCCTAGGACACTCCGTACAGCGCGTTCGGATTGTCGATCAGAATCCGATCCACCACGCTCGATGCTATGCTCGAATTGCGCAGCGTCGCGATCATGTGCGTTTGAGCCGACGGGTCGGACGCGAGGCGGTCGTTCGTCGCCGGGTTGTGGTGTCCGTAGTCCGTGCCAACAACGAGGTGGTCCTCGCCGATGTAGCGCACCAGATATTCATAGTCCTCTCCGACTTCGTAGGAGATCCACATCCGGTTGTCCTCGAAGAGCTTCGGTCCCCAGAAACTCGGATCAGCCTTCATCGTTCCCTGCAGCTGGTACATCGCGAACGGCACCCACGTAGCCCCCGTCTCGATGAACCCCCAACGTAGCGTGGGAAAGTTCATCGGCACCTTGTTCTGGACCAGATTGCGGAACGCCACGATTGGAGGGATGCGCCCGTGCGTGAACGTGTGACTGCGTGTGATGTCTATCAGGTTGTTCAGCGCTGGCGCGCCCTGACCTTGGTGGACGGTGATGGCCAGATCGAGCGCCTGTGCTTCCTCGTAGACTGGGAAGAAGTACGGATCGTCCAGCGTCCTGTCTCCCTCGATGCCCCTGAAGAACACTCCGCACGCGCCATTCGCCTTCCCGAACCGCAGCTCCGCTATCGTCGCCTCCACGTCGCGCAGCGGTGGCACAACGACCCAGCGGATGATGCCCTCCGACTCCGCATACACGTTCGCCATGAACCGGTTATAAGCCTTGCTCAGGGCGACCTCGTACGCGGCATCGTGGGTGAGGTACGCCAGGAATAGCGTTGGGAACACCACCTGACCGTCCACTCCCTGGACCTTCATGTCCTCGAAACGCATCGGCAGATCCATCAACTCACGTGCCTTCCGGTCCACGCGATCTTTCACGCGCGTTTGAGAGGTCGGCGTTACGAGGCTATTCCCTCCGCGGCCCGCGATCCTCGGGTAGATCTGGCCATCAATCAGCCACATGTGATCAGACGTGCCGTACAGCGTATCGTCCGGGACGCTTACCACGACCGGGCGACGCGCGTACCACTCGGCATCCAGGTGATCCCACATCTCCGGCGGTTCTGCGATGTGCGTGTCTGCGTCGAGTATCCCTGCCATGGCTGACTCCTTTGTGTGTGCCGCGAATGCGCAAACTATATCAGTGCTAACGGTAGAATGGCGCTCTTCCGGCCCTCGGGCCTTACGAACAGGAGTGAGTTGTGACCCTGGATGATTTCAACATCGACGGTCGGCAAGCCGTCGTCATCGGCGCTGGCCGCGGCATCGGTAGAGGCATTGCACTCGCGTTTGCGGAAGCAGGCGCCGATGTAGCGGTCGTAGCCCTCAACGCCATACGTATTGAAGAAGTCGCCACGCGCGCGCAGGCCATGGCTGTGCTATCCGCCGGTTACTCTGCCAACGCCGTTGACGCAAACGCCATGGACGAGCTTGGCGCCCAGGTGCTGCGAGATTTCCCTGACCTCAGTATCGTTGTGAACTGCGTGGGGGACTCCATCCGCAAGCAAGTGGCCGACGCCCCTGGCGAGCCAGGCAGTGGCATGACCAGCACGGACTGGCATCGCATCATCGACCTAAACCTAAGCTCGGTGTTCGAAGGCTGCCGCGTCTTCGGTCCGCACCTGCGCGCCAGAGGCGCGGGCAGCGTCATCAACGTCTCTGGCGTTCGTGGGATGCGCGCGTCTAGGAACATGGCGGCGTATGCCTCTAGCAAAGCAGGCATAGCACGTTTGACCGAAGCCGCCGCGTTGGAGTGGGGCCCTGCAATTCGAGTCAACGCTATCTCCCCGGGCTTGTTCCCTGACCCGGAGCAAGAGTCCGAGGAAGAGATCGCCCGCTATGCGGAGCAGGTGAAGCAGCGTATCCCGCTGGAGCGCATCGGCGGCGTCCGCGAAGTTGGCCTCATGGCGGTGTATCTCGCATCGGACGCCGCTGCATACGTCACGGGCCAAACCTTCGTCATCGACGGCGGGACGAGCCTCGTCTAGCCCCTGCTAGAATTCGTTATCTTCAAAATCTCTGTGCCGGTGGCTGACCGAGCGGCACGTTTACCGGAGTGGGCATGAACATCGCCGTCTGTATCAAGTGGGTTCCCGTCGTCTCGCGCATGAAATTCGATGCGGAGACCCGACGTATCGTGCGCGAGGGCGTACCCAGCGAAGTGAACAACTGGGACATCGTTGCCGTGCAGCGGGCGACCGAGTTGCGGGCGGAGTTCGGCGGTACGGTGACCGCGATCACCATGGGCCCACCCCAAGCGCGCGATGGACTCGTGCGCTGTATCGCGCAGGGCGCCGACCAAGCCTTGCACATCAACGACCGTGCGCTCGCCGGGTCAGACACCCTCGCGACCTCCCGTGTGCTCGCCGCAGCTCTGCGGCGTGAGCCGTATGACTTGGTGCTGTTCGGTAATTTCTCAGTGGACGCCGAGACCGGTCAGGTCGGCCCCGAGGTCGCCGAGATGCTCGGCCTTCCCCAGATTACCGGTGCGTCCAAGCTCGACGCCATCGATGCGACGACTGTCCGCGTCGAGCGCAACCTCGACGATTCCGTGGAGGTGCTTGAGATGACGTTGCCCGCCATCGTCACGGTGGCCGACGGTGTCGCAGCCGACACCTTCCCAGGGCGTGAGCGCCTTACGGCCGCCAAGGAGCGAGACATTCCTGAGCTATCGGTCGCCGACCTTGGGCTGACGCCTGCGGACGTTGGCGCCGATGGCTCACCAACGTGGGTATCGGAGATACGTATTCAGGAGTCGTCCCGCGAGCCTTTGATTATCGAAGAGGTACCGATTGAGGATGCTGCCGCGCAGGTCGTCGCGCTCCTGAAAGAGCGTGGCCTGCTCGATCCTGCGCTCCGGGCGCCTCGAGAATTGACACCCGCTCCAGCCGTGACCCGGCCCGCAGTCGGGCAGGGGGTATGGGTAGTTGCCGAGCTGGGCCCTAGCGGTCCCAGGCCCGTCACCTATGAGTTGCTCGCCGCAGCCCAGCCCGTCGCCGCTGCGATCAGTGGCCACGTGGCCGCGTTGGTGATCGGCCCACCAGGGATAAGTGGAGCCGTCGCCGATCTTGTTGCCCACGGCGCTGACGCTGTCCTCATCGCAGAGGACGACCGCGTCGCTGAGTACTCGACCGATGCCTACGCAGCGACGTTGGTACGCGCCATCGAGCATGACGCACCCTACGCGGTGCTTCTTCCATCGACACCCAACGGACGCGATCTCGCGGCTCGCGTTGCCGCGCGGCTGGGTCTCGGCCTAACCGGAGATTGCGTCGGTCTCGAGGTCGACGCTGAAGGACGCCTCGCGCAGCTCAAACCCGCATTCGGCGGCAACATAGTGGCTCCGATCTACTCGAAGACACTGCCCAACATGGCGACGGTTCGCCCCGGAATCCTTGAAGCGTTCGCCCCCACCACCACTCGATCTGGTGCATCGCACCAGATCGATGTACCGCAGTCTGAAGAACGTGTACGCCGCGTCGAGGTGCGGCCCGTCGACGTAACCGACGTCGCTGACCTTGATGCCGCCTGGTCCATCATCGGCGTGGGGATGGGTGTCGGCTCCGACGGCATGTCCGAGCTCGACCCGCTACGCGACCTGCTGGACGCCCGCTACGTCGTCACTCGCGATGTCGCCGACGCGGGATGGATGCCGCGCCAGCTCCAGGTTGGTCTCACCGGGCGATCCGTAGCGCCCAACCTCTACATCGGCGTCGCCCTGCGTGGCGACTACAACCACATGGTCGGCCTCCAGCGCGCGGGGCTCTTGGTAGTAGTCAACAACAATCGCCGAGCATCCATCTTCCGTGGCGGCGTCGACGTCGCCGTCCTCGCCGACTGGCACGAATTTATCCCCGCCCTCACCGCCGTGCTCCGCGCCGAATTGGGCTAAGGGGCCGCCGCCCGCGATTCCAGTTCTGCTAACTCGTTGACGGGCTATGCTAGACCGCTGTGCCAAATACAATGAGCGCAAGCCCTGCCGCAATTGGCGCTGGGTGCGTGGCCACGGCCCACCCGTCAATACTAACCCGCCGATGAACCCATCACTCTGAGTGCTGGTTCCCGAGCCTGCTGTCCCATCGAGGCGCCTAGGGCGCTTCCCTCCTCGCACGCTTGAGTAGCAAACCACCCCAGACAATCACCCCTCGCGCGTTCGGCCCCCCATTCCCTATGCTGAAACGATGCACGCGGCCCTATCCCTCACGCCAAGCTTAAATTCGGCTCACTGTACGTTTTGGCTCGGGAGTAAATGCAACCGAATGCTGAACATCAAGATGGCATGGCTGATCCTCCATCCTCTGGCCGCCAGGTTAGCTCAATTGCGATAGCGGCCCGGGTCCGCGCTAACATGCCCGCATCCGCCGACTCACCAGGAGCATATTCGTGGCTACTTACCCCGTAACCGAGCGCATCGCCCAATTCGTCACCGAAACGACGCTTGCCAAGGTTCCATCTGCCGCCGTGCATACGGCTAAGATTGCGCTCTTGGACTCGCTGGGCGTGGCGCTTGCCGGTAGCCAGGACGAGGCGGGCAGCTTGGCGGCAGGCATCGCACTGGAGGAAGGCGCTCGGGAGGCGGCCAGTGTCCTCGGCCACGGGTTCCGTACCTCGGCCCAGCAGGCGGCCTTTGCCAACGGGGTAGCGACCCATGCGCTGGATTACGATCACGGGCTTGCGTCAGGCGGTCAGCCCACGGCGCCTATCATCGCTGCCGCGCTTGCGATGGCCGAAGCCATCGGCGCCAGCGGCGAGCGGCTGCTGGAGGCCTACATCGTTGGATTTGAGGTCACAGCCAAGATCTCAGAGTCGCTTTACAGCGTAATCCAACACGGTTGGCATGCCCCCGGAAACATGGGAACTCTCGGTGCGACCGCCGCCTGCGCCAAACTGCTCGAGACATCTCCGGACCGAACGCGCCATGCACTGGGTATGGCCGTATCCATGGCTGGCGGAGTCGAGGCGAACTTCGGGACCATGACCAAGCCGCTACACGTCGGCCATGCCGCGCGGAACGCAGTGCTTGCCGCCAGGCTCGCGGCCTCCGGCTTCACCGCCAACATCGAGGCCATTGAGGTCGGTACCGGCTACTACGACGCCTACTACAGGGTCACACCCGGGGACGACACGCCGCTGGACGGATTTGGGACATCCTGGGAGCTAGTGGACGGCGGCCTCAAAATAAAGCCGTACCCCTGCGGCGGCCTCGCCCATACAGCTATCGATGCCGCGGTGTTCCTCCGAGATGAGCAGCAGGCAGCAGGCGGTGCTGATTTCAGTGCCGACTCCATCGAGTCGATAGACGTCGAAGTCACCGATCGTACGTTCGGTCGCATTGTGTTCGGGGTTCCGCTGACCGAGCTGCAGGCCAAGTTTTCGATGCCCTATCTCATCGCGCGTGCCCTTGTGGATGGCCGCGTTGGCCTGGACGCCTTCACCGACGCCGCTATCCAGGACCAGACGGTTCTTGCCGTCGCTCAGAAGGTGACGATGCGGTTGGGACCGGACCTGAAATCGACCAAGTCAGGGCGTCAGGCACGCGTCACCATCCGTATGCGCGACGGCCAAGCCCTTTTGAAGCAGGTGGATGCCGCCAAGGGCGGCGACGTCATCCCCATGACCGCTGAGGAGCTCCGAGCCAAGTTCGGCGAATGCTCAGCTCGTGTCATGGCCCCCGCGTCCGCCGAACTTCTGGCCGACGCCATCGCTACTCTCGACACTGCCCCTGACCTGCGAATGCTGACCTCGCTTCTCCGTGGAGAGTCGCGGTAGGCCGCGAGCGAGGGGCTCGGGGTGAGCCACTCGCGGTTAGACGCTAACCGCCTTCAGGTCGGATACCTTGGGTACCTGAACGCCCAGGCTCGTCCACGTCTCGCCTCTATCGGTGCTGCCGAACAGGTGCCCTTCGCGAGTCGCCACGAACACGTTGTCCGGGTCGCTCGGGTCGAGGGTGATCGCCTCGGCGTAGAAGCGTGACATCTCGTTCGTGGTGCTCAGGGCCTGCCACGTCTCGCCGCCATTCGTCGACCGGATCAGCACGGCACCCGCGCCGGTCTCGCGCTTCCGCCACTCGCCCGGATTGCCGTATGCCACGGCCGAGTACACAACGTCCTCGTCGCGGGGGTCGGTGACCATGGGGATCGAGTATTCCTGGTCGAACTCCAGCGCCATGGGTAGCCAGCTCGCGCCGCCGTCCAGGCTGCGGTACAGGGCGCGTCCGGGTGCCTCTCCCAGCCGATTGCTGTGGCCGCCCGTCGAGAGATACAAACGCTCCGGCTGATCCTTCCGCGATACGAGTTGGTGCGCGTCAGCGTCCACCGCATTGTTCAGCAGGCTCCACGTCTTGCCACCGTCGGTGGTCTTCACCATGTAGCCGACCTGCAACGTCGCGTACATCGTGTCCCTGTCATCGGCGTCGACTACGATATCGCGCACATGAGGCTCCACGGCAGGCACGGGGTAGTCAATCCCGCCGATGCCCTCCACATCCAGGATGCCGTCCATCGACTTCCACGACTCGCCACGATCGTGCGACACCCAAACCGCGATGGGCTCTCCGCCGGCGTAGATAGTGTTGTAGTCGTGTGGGTCGATCGTCACGCACTTGACCTTGCCGGGTCCCGCTTTGCCACGATTCGGCTTGCTCCACGTCTCGCCGCCGTCCTCGCTCCGCAGCACACCATCGCCGCGGGTTGCTGCGTAGACACGCTGCGGGTTGTCGGGCTGGATCGCGATCTCGTTGACGTCCCAATCCTTCAAACCGTGCGAGCCGACTTCCCAGTCGGCGCCGGAATTCTTTACGGTGACCACACCCTCGCTGGTTGCTACGTAGAGAACCGTTCCCATGTGAGCCTCCTCGCGTGCTCCTGCCTATGCGCTTGTGCTTCTGCCATTGATTCCTGCGGGATTCGTGAGCGCAACGATAGCGCTGGTGTACCGGTGCGGCAAGGCCCGGCTCCGCGTGGAGGAGCTACCCACCGACGTCAGCTCGCGGTCCAGCCGCCATCCACCAACAGGTGCTGCCCGGTAATCGCGCCGCTGGCGGGGCTCGCGAGGAACACCACCGATGTGGCAATCTCGCTGGGTTCCAGACGCCGCCCGATGGGCGATCGCGCGAGGAGCTGGGCGCTCGCCGCTGGGTCTGCCGACGCCGTCATGGGCGTGTCAGTGGGCCCCGGCCCCACCGCGTTTACCTGGATGCCTCGACTCGCCCACTCGACCGCCAGCGTCTTGGTCAGCGAAACGATGCCACCCTTGCTTGCGATGTACGCCGCGCGTTCAGATGCCGCGCTCACTGCCAGTTGCGAGGCCACATTGATGATCCTGCCGCCGCTATGTGCCGTCATGTGTGCGGCCGCCGCCTGGCAGCAGAAGAACGTGCCTTTGAGGTTGATCCCAATCACCCAGTCCCAGTCCTGCTCCGAGATACCCAGCGACGGGCCATTCACACGAACACCTGCGTTGTTCACCAGTATGTCGACCGAACCGAGTTCGCCGATGATGGCGGCGAAAGCTGGCACTATGCTTGGCACATCACCCACGTCCAGCGTGAACGCCTGTGCCTCGCCGCCCGCTGCTGCGATCTCTCTGCAAGCCTCGTCCAAGTCTGGACGGCGGTCAGCCAGACCAGTCACCGCAACCGTCGCGCCCGCCCGGGCGAGTGCCAATGCGCACGCTTTGCCGATGCCCTGGCCAGCGCCAGTGACCACCGCCACTTTGCCATCGAGTTTGAATGGATCGTCAGCCATGGGTACCTCGCGTCGATTATACGGAAACGCCAGAATAGTTTGCGCTCTCAGATCAGCCGACTAGGAGAACACGTTGCGCCAGATCGGTGGTCGTCACATCGTGACCAAGCGCCAGACGGACACGCATTTTTACCTTGATATTGATGGCTCGACCAGATTTCGTCGACTCAAGATCGACAAGCAGCTGTGCCACGCTGAACTTGTCGGGTACACGGACGGCTACTCCGGAGGCTTTCGGGAGGTCGATTACCAGGTCGTTCACGCCCACAAGAACCTCAAGAGTGTCTGGGGATCAGCGCCGTCGTCACGAAGCGTCGTGAACGCTGGGCGCTCATTCAGCCTCCCTAAGACGAGATTGAGCACCTTCCCTGAACCCTCGAACGGACGCTGTTCAACCTCGATTCCATCGTTGGCGCCGGGAAGGTATTCGAAGCCGAAGTCGTGCTGATGGAAGGCGGAACTATCGATGAGGTGCAGCGTTAGCTTAGGCTCCTTGCGCCGTACCTCGGTGAGCGTATCGAAGGGCCTAACGAGGACCTTCGTCCTCCGCTAGTCCCCGGGCGGCGTGCCGCCAGCCGTCATGGGCTTGAGCATGGCATAGATCATCTCCGTTACTGGCGTCGGTACGCCAGCAGCACCACCACGGCGTACCACCGCGCCCACCAAGGCGTCAGCCTCGATGCGCTTGCCGCCCAGCCGGTCACGGAACATTGACGTCTGGCCGACCAGCGGATTACGGTAGCGGTCAATGATGAACTCGATCGCGTCGTCGCCGAACGCCGCACCCTCGGTGTTGCCGACCGTGATGTACTCCTCGACCATCCGCTGCATGAGGGACTCGCACTCAGGAGCCTGGCAGAGCTGTGCCGAGTTCAGGCCCGTCACGGTGTTGAACGCGGCATAGGGCCCCAGGTACGCGTACTTAGACCACAGCGCTGCTACGACGTTCTCAGCAAGCTCCACTTGCCAACCGGCCGCGAGGAAGTCCTGGTTCAGTCGCTGCTCGCGCTCGCCGTTGGCGCCGTTCCGATTGCCGAAGACCGCCTTTCGTGGACCGCCCACCTGTGCGATCACGCCGGGCGACTTGATGAAGCTTTCGATGTACACCACACCGTCCAGCACTCGCTCTGGCCCGAAGACCTGCGCAAGTCGCTCGCCGGATTCGACGCCGTTCAACAGGGTGATGACTGTCGTTTCCGGCCCGACGGCCGACCGGAACTGGGCGATTGCATCTTCAAGGTCATAAGACTTGACCGAGACAATGATCAGGTCGGGCTTGTGGTCGGGCTCCGGCGCAGGTAGCGCATGGACCGGTACTGTGAAATCGTCTTCCGCGACAGTCTCGACCGTGAGGCCGTTGGTTTGGAGTGCGTCTAGGTGTGCACCACGGGCGATCACGCGGAGATCGTGCCCAGCGCGGCCGAGCAGGGCTCCGAAGTAGCCACCCACACCACCGGCGCCCATAACCAGAACGCGCATCTTGAATCTCCTCTGGCTACAGGGCTTTATGGCCTGGCAGTAATCATAGCGCGGCCCTGGGTGGTAATCACGCCCCTGGCACTCGACAAGAAGCGCCCCGATGACCGGGGCGCTAGAACTGGCTGTATTTCCCCGCCGGGGGGGGGGCTATGCGAGGAAGGTGGGGAGTTGGCCGTGTCCCGGCTCTTCGTGGGGTACGGGGTTACGCAACTCTTCGCGTGTGACGTATTCGTACGAGATGTAGATGACCGTGGCGGCGCCGACTATCGCGGCAATCATGCCAATGGCAATCAGCAGTGAATAGACGATGCCCGCGTGGGCTGGGGCGGCACTCCGTACCGACATAACGCTGTTCCTCCGTGGGGTGGGCCGCGGCTGATCGCGGCTAGTACCGACGAGTAACGCTACTACAAAGACCACTGCTGGACAAGGAGTGGCGTACGTGAATCCGGCGCAGCAGGTCACTCTATCCGCTCCCCAGAAGGCCGGAATGGCCGTACATTTGAGGCTGTACTTGGAGTGGAACTATGCCTTTCGACACGCTGACCGACGACCAGGCTCTACAACGTATCATCGCCGCCGCTGTGCTGGGCGGTTTTGCGCTCGCTGCGATATTGCTGCGACTGGTAGAGGCGTTTCTGTCGCGCCGTCTCGGACGGAGCCAGGCGCACATCGCGTGCAAGATGGCATTGGGTGCGGTTCGCAACACCGGCCCCCTGCTCTTACTCAATTTTGGGGTCTTCCTCGGGGTCTCGGCACTTCCTGAAGCGGAACCCTGGCGGGGCGAGATCGGCGTGGCGTGGAGTGTGGTTGCGTCGCTCCTGCTCGCTCACGGCGCCGCGAGCGCTATTCGGGTCGTATTCGGTTGGTATGCCGAGTACGTCGCTCCCAGGACCGAATCGCAATTCGACGACAAAATGTTCCCGCTCTTACGACGATTCCTCGTCGTGTCCGTCTACCTTCTTGGCGCGCTGATTGCGCTGGAGTCGCTGGGGGTTTCGATCAGCCCTGTCCTCGGTGGTCTGGGGATCACGGGTCTGGCGGTTGCTCTCGCTCTCCAGCCCACCTTGGCGAACTTCTTTGCGGGCACTTATGTCCTCTCAGACGGCGGCTTCGGCATGGGAGACTATATCGAACTCCAAGGTGGGCCAGCGGGATACGTGATCGAGGTCGGCTGGCGTAGCACGAAGATTCGCACCTGGCTTAACAATCTCGTGGTCATCCCCAATTCGGTAATGGCCGATTCCATCGTCACCAACTACAGCGGACCGGAGCATGCCATCAACATCATGGTTACTTCCGGTGTCAGCTACGACTCGGACCTGCAGAAGGTGGAGGAGGTCAGCTTGGAGATAGGGCGCAAGCTGATTGAAGATTCCGCGGATGCGGTCAAGACGACGGACGCGTTCTTTGGTTTCGACAGTTTTGGCGACTCAAACATAGGGTTCTGGGTATTCCTTCAGGCCCGCGACCGATGGGGCAGCTTCGTGCTCACCAACGAACTGATCAAGCGACTGCAGTCGCGATTCAGGGCTGAGGGCATCGAGATCAACTACCCGGTGCGCAAGTTGGTCTACGACGCGTCGGCGCCGCCGGTGCCCATCTCCGCGGTCACTGGGGCCTAGCGCCCGATGGTCTCCTCACCACCTGACTTGCTGGATCACCGTGAGGCCATTTCGCGCGTGCTGCGTGATCGGACGACGGGCCTGTTCTTGGATATCGACGGCACCTTGGCTCCGTTTCAGCCGGATCCCGCTGCTGTCACCGTGTCTGATGCCGTCCGGCGGGCTATCGCCACGCTTGCTGAACGGCTGGCGGTAGTCGTGCTGTCGGGCCGCGCCACGGACGATTCGCAGCGGATCATCGGCGTCGATGGCATCACGTACGTGGGGAACCACGGATGCCAGTCGCTGCGCGACGGTCAGGAATGGATCCTTCCGGCTGCGCAGGAATTCGTGTCTCGGATACACCGGGTCGCGGCTGATGCTAGTGTGCGATTCGCTCACTTTCCGGGCATCTATGTCGAAGACAAGGGCCCTTCGGTGTCCATCCACTACCGGAACACACCTGACCGACCTGCGGCGGCTGCGGCTATCGATACGTTCATCGACGAGCACCCCGCTGCCAAAGGCCTGCGTCGCAGCGGAGGCAAGCTGGTCAAAGAGATACGGCCGCCTCTCGACATCAACAAAGGCACTGCGGTCACCGCCGTTGTGGAAGAGCGAGGATTGGGGGCCGCCGTCATGATCGGCGACGACATCACTGACGTGGACGCGTTCCTGGCCATCACGCGGATGCGTGACTCAGGCCACATCCAGGGCCTTTCCATCGGTGTGCTCAGTGACGGTATCCCCGATGAGGTACTGACCACTACTGACTACACGCTCGCTGGGACCGATGAGGTCGAGCGCTTGCTGGTGTGGCTGGCCGGGTAGGTTGGGCCGGTGTGTGGGCACTACGTAACTCACGAGGGTGCTTCGTCGCGCATGTGCTGTAGCTCTGAGCGGAAACGAGCGTCCCGCATCCACCTCGCGAGCGTGGAACGCGCTACTTGAGCGCGGGCGGCACTGTGGTGAAGGAAGTCGCTAGAGGCGAGGTGGGGGGGGGGCGCCGAGCCTTGTTTGGGCGTGAGGCCCTGCGCTGGGTTGGCTAATGGAGGATCGGGACAGGGTAGAGGTTGAGGGGGGTGATGGGGGAAGAGGTGGATGGCAGCGGGCGCGTTGTCCGTTGTGCTCATGGCGTCGCTGGGCTGAGTCGCACTGCGTCGCTGCGATGCGCTTGCTTTGGATCCGCCGGTGGTGCTGAAGACTGGGTCTGGCGTGGCGAATGTTGACGGATGGAGGGGATTCCTCCTCTCCTCAACCCTCTCCCTTCTGGAGAGGAGACCTAGAATGCTGGCCCGTCGAAAAACGGGAGGCGGGATGGGGCGGGGAGTTTAGGCGAGGTTGCTGATGTCCTGGAGCTGGTGGTGGAGCCAGGCAGTGATGTCTGCGGCTTCGATGCTGTCGCGCATGGCGGTGGCGCGTTGGGCACGTTCAGTGGCATCCATGGTCAATGCTTGGTAGAGCGCTCGCGATGTGCCCTCGACGTCTGCGGGGGCGACTGGCAGTGCGCCGATCTTGAGTTGCTCGTATGCTCCGGCGGCCTCTGAGAGGATCATGACGCCGTTCTTCTGGTTGACTACGGGGCCCTCTTTGGCCACGAGGTTCATACCATCGATGACGGAGTTCACCAGTAGAACGTCGTAGAGGCGCATACCGGCGATGGCCTGGATGTAGTTGTTCTCGTAGTAGATCTGGATCGGTTGCCAGCTCGGGGTGCCGAATCTTTCGTTGATGCGCTTGATGGACATGTCGATCTCTTCGATGTACCGCTGGTACTGCTTGATGTGGGTGCGGGAGGGCACCAAGAATGCCAAGAAGCGCACCTTGCCACAGAATTCCGGGTGACGGTCCAGCAAGATCTCGAATGCCGAAAACCCACGGACGATGTTCTTGCTTGGTTCGGCCCGGTCTACGCGAATGATGGTCTGCTCTCCGAGCGCCTGGGTGAGGCGAGCTGCGTGCTCGATCGCGCGGGGGGAGGTTGCGATCTGTTGGACCTCGTCAACATCGATGGAGATGGGGTAGGAGCGCACGAGAGTTTGGCGACCGTTGTGACGAACGACTTGGCCTGCGTAATCGACGTCGGCATCATCGAGGAACGAATCGCACGATTCCAGGAAGGCACGCACGTCGCGCTCCGCTTGGAAGCCCACGATATCGGCGCAACACAGTGACTCGCAGATGGTGGTTCGGATCATCGCAGGCAGCAGCTCCCAGTAGCTGGATGCCGGCCAGGGGATGTGTACGAAGTGGTGGATGCGGGCGTTCGGTAGCTTGGCGCGCACCATCTGAGGGACCAGATAGAGCTGGTAGTCGTGGACCATCACCAAGGGCTGGAGGCCGGAGCGGCCGGCTTCCTCGACGATGGCATCGGCGAACTCCTGGTTGACGTGCACGTAGCCGACTTCCCAGGCGTCGTAGACGACGGCATCCACCCGTGGCGTGTAGGGGGAGCTCCACATGTAGTGCTGGAGGAACCAGAGGAGAGGATTGCAGATGATGTTGTAGTACTTGTGGTAGACGCGGCGCGGGGTGGTGACGAACCGGACTGAGACTTGTTGACCGGGCAATGGTGAAGGGACCGCGAGGCCATCGTTCTGTGCCGCAGCGCGCCGATCGCCCTCGCCCATGGCGCTGGCGATCCAAGTGAAGTCGACGTAATTGGTGAGACCACTGAGGGCGGTGACGACGCCACCACTGCCGCGGCGAGGTTGGAGATCGCCGTCCGGCTGGACGTGGAATTCCATGGGGCCTCGATTGGAGGCGAGGATAAGCCGCTGGCTGCCCAGCAACTCATCGACGAGCGCCCAGAGAACGCCGCGCTGGTGCTTCTCGGAAGAATCTGGCCCGGAGGAGGCTTGCATGCTGAACCTGCTTTCCCGGGTACGGCGACAGTGCGCGTGCCGCCGGTGTCTAGCCGACGCTGATCGGAGTGGCCAGCTGAGAAGCCACTCACGCCATAGGAGTCACCGCCGCGCGGTTTAGACGGGGCCAACGTACCACAGGGGTACGAGAGCGTCAAACCCCGTTTAGCAGGCCACGGCCTGCTGGAAAGTCAGGAAAGAATGTGGTTGAAGGCCTCTCTGCCGCGTTGACACGCGCGCGCGCGTGTTCGTAGACTTTTCCAGGCCGTGATGCGGCCCGTGCATCTCGTGCATCGGTAATATTCCACTCCTGATAAGACCTTATAGAGGTGGCCCTTGACCATTACCCGGCCTACGAGCGGCGACGAAATCCGAGCAGCCTACCTCCGCTTCTTCGAGGAGCGCGGTCACCTGATCATGCCGAGCGCGTCACTTATCCCCGCGGGCGACCGAACGCTGTTGCTGACGTCGGCGGGAATGGTACCGTTCAAGCCTTACTACGCGGGTGATGAAACCCCGCCGAGCCCCCGCCTGACGTCGGTACAGAAGTGCTTCCGCACGACGGACATAAACGTTGTGGGAGACCGAACGCATCACACCATGTTCGAGATGATGGGCAACTTCAGTATCGGCAACTATTTCAAGAGCGAGGCTGTCGGCTGGGCCTGGGAGTTTTGTACAAAGGTGCTTGGACTGCCTGTGGAGCGCCTGTGGGTCACGGTCCACCACGAGGACGATGAGGCCGCGGCCATCTGGAGCGATGAAGTTGGCGTCATACCCGAGCGCATCATGCGCTGCGGTGACGCCGACAATTTTTGGGGCCCCGCTGGGGACGAGGGGGCGTGCGGCCCGTCCAGCGAGATCCACTACGACACCGACCCATCACAGGGGTTCGGCGCTAGTCCGTGCAGCGACGACGTTGGCCGGTTCATCGAGATTTGGAACCTTGTGTTCCCGCAGTTCAATCAGGACAAGGATGGCAGTAGGACGTTGCTTCCCGCGCCGTCGATCGACACAGGGATGGGGCTTGAGCGCATTACGGCGATCATGCAGGGCGTGCCGTCGGCCTACGAGACGGACCTGCTGGCGCCGGTGGTTGCCAAGGTCGAGGCGCTGAGCGGGGCCAAGTATGGAGTAGCGGAAGACACCGATTTCGCCATCCGAGTTGTTGTTGAGCACGCTCGCAGCGCTAGCTTTCTCATCGCAGACGGTGTGGTGCCTGCCAACGAGAGCAGGGGTTACGTCTTACGGCGCGTGATACGCCGGGGCATCCGATTCGCGCGTAAATTGGGATTGCAGGCGCCATACCTGGCCCAGGTCGCGCAGACGGTGATCGGTCGCATGGGTGCGGACTATCCTGAGCTAGTCACGAATCAGCGCTTCGTGATACGGACATTGGAGTCCGAAGAGGAGCGCTTCGATGAGGCGATTGCTCTCGGTATGCCATTGCTTGAAGGGATGCTCGCGAAGGGCGCTGGAGTAGATGGTGCGAGTGCCTTTTTGCTGTATGACACGTACGGGTTCCCGCTGGAGCTGACGCAAGAGGTGGCGCGGGAGCAGGGCCTGGAGGTAGACACTGAGGGTTTCGAGCGCGAGATGGAGACGCAGCGACAGCGAGGGCGCGATGGGGCGCGGTTCGGTGGCGATCGCGATGAGATTCGGCTCTATGAGGGACTCG
The DNA here is from genome assembly GCA_963579135.1 of Dehalococcoidia bacterium. Taxonomy (GTDB): domain Bacteria; phylum Chloroflexota; class Dehalococcoidia; order Lucifugimonadales; family Australimonadaceae; genus CALGTL01. Next base: position 19,529 of record CAUZFB010000017.1, read on the forward strand.
GTGTCGAGGATTCGGTGTTCCTGGGCTACGAGAGCATGGCCGCCGATACGGTGGTGCTCGCGATAATCAAGGGCGGTGAGTCGGTGGAGGAGGCGTTTAGGGGGGATGACGTTGAGATTATCCTGAGCCATACTCCGTTCTACCCTGCAGGTGGCGGCCAAGTGGGCGACACGGGGACAATGGCGGCGTTCGATGGTCAGGCGGCGGTGTATGACACGCGCAAGCCGGTGGGCGACATCATCGTCCACTATGCGAAGATTAGTGCTGGTCAGGTATCGGTACACGACGGGGTACGGGTTGCTGTCCACGTCGACCGTCGACTGGACATCATGCGTAATCATACGGCAACACATCTGTTGCACGCGGCGCTGCGTGATGTGCTGGGCTCGCACGTGCGCCAGGCGGGATCGCTGGTTGCCTCCGACCACTTGCGATTCGACTTCACTCATATGGAGGCAGTCAACCAAGAGGAGTTGGACCGTATCGAAGCCATCGTCAATGACGAGGTGCGAGGGAATCTGGCCCTGGTGAAGCGGCAGGAGTCCTACCGGGATGCGACGGAGCGTGGAGCGCTGGCCTTCTTCGACGAGCGCTACGGCGAGTCGGTACGCACGATACAGATTGGCGAGGCGAATCCGGTGAGCTTCGAGTTGTGCGGGGGCACGCACCTAGATCGGACGGGCCAGATCGGGATGTTCCGCCTGATCAGCGAGAGCAGTGTCGGAACCGGTGTGCGCCGTATCGAGGCGGTGACGGGCAGGGGCGGCGAGGCGTGGGTGAGTGAACGTTTGCACCTGCTTCAGCATGTTTCGGCCAAGCTCCGCACGGCTCCAGGTGAAGTGCCGCAGAGAATCGACGCTCTGTTATCGCAGGTCGAAGAGGCGCGCCGGGCCGTGACGGCCGCTCAACGTGAGTCTTCTCGGTCGGAGGCTCAGGATTTGCTGTCCAAAGCTGAGGACGTTAATGGCGTGACGGTGCTGGCCACTGAGGCGGGCGCGCCTGATATGGAGGCGCTGAGGGAGCTGGGCGATCACCTGCGAGACAAGCTGGGCTCCGGCATCGTGGTGCTTGGCGCCGTGTTCAACGACCGGCCTACGGTGGTGGCGATGGTGACGCAAGACTTGGTGGAGAAGGGGTTTTCCGCAGGTGATATCGTCAAGACGGCGGCGGGCGCGATGGGCGGTGGCGGCGGCGGACGTCCGCAGTCGGCGCAGGCCGGTGGCCGGGAGGCTTCGCAGCTTCCGGACGCGATCATCGCGGCGGTTGAGTCGATCCGGACGAAGGCGAATTAGCCGATGAGGGCGCTGGGTCTGGACGTTGGCGAGGTGCGCATCGGTGTGTCCACGGGGGACACGGAGTCGCATATCGCGGTGACGGTGGGCACAATCGACCGCACGGAGCTTGAGGCTGACCTCACGCGTATCGCTGGTCTTGCTGCCGAGCGCGACGCTGAGGTGATTGTGGTGGGTATGCCGCTGTCCATGAACGGACGCGTGGGTCCGCAGGCGGAGGTGACGCTGGCGTTCATCGAGGCGCTTGCGGGGCGGACTCAACTGACGATCGACACTGTCGACGAGCGGCTGACATCGGTGGAGGCGGAGCGCCGCATCCGCCAGAGCGCCGCGCCAGGCCGTGGGAAGCGGGGCAGGCCCGCGAAGCGTTCGATTGACGCGGGAGCGGCGGTGCTCATCCTGCAAGCGTGGCTTGACCGCCGCTAGCGAGTTAAACTCAGATCATGGATATCTCGAACAGGTGGTATGGCGCTGCTGGGGCGACGCTCGTTGCTGCGGGCATCACGGCGCGTTACGTCTCGAAGTGGCGTCGGCGACGCTATCTGCGGAGCGTTGCTTCACGCGACCATGGCCCAATGGGCAATCGCTATTACGTGGGGTTGGACCTGACCGATCCGTTCGCGGAACGGAAGCGCCCGTGCGATGTGGCAGTGCTTGGGCCTGACCTGGACTGCACGTTCGAGCAGTGGAACTACAAAGAGGATGGCTCAGGAATCGTGCCGGGCCGTGCGCTGGGGCGGTCGTTCATCATGGCGGTGGATGGGCCGCAGGGGCTCGCTGGCGCGCCGGAGGCGACGGTGCGGGAGTCGGAGCGCCTGGTGCGCGCGCCTGGCCGTACTCCGTATGAGCTGCCTGAGCCAGGTAAGCCGTATGCGGGGTTCATTAAAGGGAGCGTTTTGCTCTTCTACCGATTGGTGACGAGCGGCAGCCGCTTCCGGCTGCTGGGCCTGGACGATGTGCCTCCGAGCGACGCGAACTTAATCGAGGTGTACCCCGGCGGGGCTTGGAAGATTGTGTCGAGCGAGGCGTTGCCGCCCAAACGTACGGTGGATGGCAGGACGGCACGAGTGGACGTGCTGGCTTCGTTGGGGGTCACGTTCGCATCCAGTGACTTGCCGACGGACGATCAGCTAGACGCTGCGCTTGCGGCGTGGACGGCGTTCTCGTTCGGTCAGGGACGCGCGAAGGTTGAGGGCTTCAGTCCGGAGATTGACCATACCGCCGGTGCCGTCCGCGAGGGGTTTGTGGTGCACCCCCTTGCACCGGACGCGGAGCTTGAGGAGCCCGAAGTCGCGCCGGTTTAGCCGGAGGAGACAGAGGCGGTGCGGCCGCTGGTAGAATGACGGTTGTGGTGCATGGGCGCTCTGCTAAACGATTCGAGGGACAGAGATGCTGCGTTTTCTTACTGCCGGTGAGTCTCACGGACCAGGGCTGGTTGCCCTGCTAGAGGGCCTCCCTGCGGGTGTGCCTATCACTGAAGCGGTGATACGGGAGGACCTGGCACGGCGCCAGGCAGGCTACGGCCGCGGCGGGCGCATGAAGATCGAGACGGATTACGCTGTTCTGCAGACAGGCGTGCGTCACGGGAAGACTATGGGGGGCGCGCCGATCGCAATGCTGATCGAGAACCGCGACCACACGACGGGCAATGGGCCTGACGGCAAGCCGTGGACCCATACGATGAATAATGAACTAGTGGAGGACGAGGTAACGCCCATCCATCGGCTGCGCCCCGGCCATGCCGACACTGCGGGGATCAGCAAGTACGACAGCGAGGACGCTCGTGACATCCTCGAGCGTTCGTCGGCCCGTGAGAGTACGTCTCGCGTGGCAGCAGGGGCGATCTGCCGAGCGTTCCTTCGGGAGTTTGGAGTTGATGTCCATAGTCACGTGCTCAACATCGGTGGAGTGCAGGCCACGCGAGATGGGGTTATCGATTGGGACGCCGCCGAGCGGTCCGAGGTGCGCTGCGCGGATCCGGTGGCGACTGAGGCGATGAAACAGGCAATCGATGATGCGCGTGAAGCTGGTGACAGCTTGGGCGGTGTCGTTGAGATTGTCGCTACTGGGTTGCCGATCGGACTCGGCACGCACGTGCAATGGGATCTCAAGCTCAGCACCAGGCTGATGGCATCAGTGGGTAGCGTAAACGCGGTTAAGGGTGTGGAGTTCGGCGAGGGTTTCGAGTTGGCAGACCTGCGGGGATCGCTTGTCCACGATGTGATTAAGCCTTTGGACGAGTGGGAGAAGAACCCTGATGGTTCATGGGTGCAGCCCTGGCCCCGGCGTTCCAACAAGGCGGGTGGTCTTGAGGGTGGCATGACCAACGGTGAGCCGCTGCTGATTCGGGCAGTCGTGAAGCCGATCGCGACAATCATCAACTCGCTGCCGTCGGTCGATCTAACGACGGGCGACTTAGAGCAGGCGCATTACGAGCGTAGTGATATCACGTTTGTTCCCACGTGCGGCGTCATCGGCGAGGCAATGGTGATGATCACGCTGGCCGATGCGTTCCTCGAAAAATTTGGAGGCGACCACATCGACGAGACCAAGCGTAACTACCAGGCCTACATGGCCACCCTCGGCCCCAAGCATGCGCCGGTCAAGGCGTAAGAGGATGTCGATGTCAGCACAAGAGCTAGGCGCGGATGACGTGCTCGCCGCAGTAGGGATCAGTCAGCAGGCGCTGGGGACGGCTCTCGACGGGGACTGGGACAAACTGGCGGGAACGTTGGAATGGAGCTGTCAGCGGACGCTCGATCACTTGATCAGTGGTACTCTCTTTTACTCAGGCCAGGTCGCGAATGAGGCACCCAAGCGGCTACCGCTGATTGGCATCGCCAATCCGGACGCGACGGTCGAAGATCTGCTAACGACGGTTGATACCGTGGCGCATATCTTCGCCTTGACGCTGCGATCTGCTTCGCCTGCAGGGCGTTACTTTCACCCCGCCGGTATGGCCGACCGCAGTGGTTATGCCGCGATGTCGTGTGTCGAGGTACTCGTCCATACGTCGGACATCGCCGCTGGCCTAGGCATCGAATTCGCGGCACCCCATGACCTTTGTGAGCGTGTATTACGCCGGCTGTTCCCGTGGATCGAGGATGTTGGCCCTGACGCTTTTGCGACGATGCGGTGGACGACCGGCCGGTTGGCGATCGGTGGACGGGACGAAGTCGCTGCCAACTGGTATTGGCAATGCGCGCCGCTATCCGAGTGGGACGGCACGATCAAGAGACGCCCGGCAACGCGCCCAGCTGCGAAGTAGCTAGTAGATGACCACCGGCTCTCGCATATTTCTCGTGGGTTTTTCAGGCACTGGCAAGAGCGCTGTGGGACGACGTGTCGCCCGCTTGCTCGGCTGGGACTTCGTGGACCAGGACGAGTACATCGTCGAGCGTGCAGGTAAAGCCGTGGAGCGGATCTTCGCGGACGAGGGCGAAGAAGGTTTCCGGCGGCGCGAGCGAGAGGCGACCGAGCAACTCTCTACACGCGATAAGGTGGTTGTTTCCGGTGGCGGAGGTGTGATGCTCCAAGAGGAGTGCCGCTCTTCGATGCTCGATGCAGGGCTCGTCGTCACCATGGACGCGCGCCCTGAGACGATTTTCGCACGGTTGACCGCTGCGGTCGGAGACGAAGGCGCGGAGGGAATGGCCCGCCCAATGCTGGCTGCAGAGGGCGACCCGATGGAACGGATCGAGTCGCTGAAGCGTGGGCGGCAGTGGGCGTACGCGCTGGCCCATTGGACGATTCCCACCGACGGTTTGTCCGTGGAACAAGCGGCCCATGAGGTCGTTCGCACTTGGCGACGCATCGGTCGTGCCGCAACGTGGAAGAGTGACCCGCTGCTGGCCGCGTCGGTAACTGTCGAAGCGGGTATCTATCCCGTGATGGTTGGTTGGGACATCATTTTGGACCAACTTGGGGACCGCATGGTGGCTGCAGGAGTTACCGGGCGTGCGTTCATCATCTGCGATAGCAACGTGGTTCACCCCTATGGGCGGGCTGCGCAGCGATCCGTTCACAAGGCGGGGCTCGAAGTCGGGCTCTTCACGTTCCCGGCCGGTGAGGCCAGCAAGACGTTGGGGACGGCCGGTGTCATATACGAGTGGCTCGCGGAGCGGCGCGTCGAGCGCCGCGACGCAATTGTTGCGGTAGGCGGCGGGGTTGTTGGGGACCTTGCAGGGTTCGTTGCGGCGACCTACCTGCGCGGGATAAAGCTCGTCCAGGTACCTACATCGCTGACTGCGATGGTTGATTCGAGCATCGGCGGCAAGACGGCTGTCGATCTGCCCGCCGCAAAGAACCTGGTGGGCGCCTTCTATCACCCTGAGTTCGTTCTGACCGACGTTTCAGCGCTTACAACGCTGCCTGCACGGGCGCTGCGCGAGGGCTGGGCTGAGGCGCTCAAACATGGGCTAGCGCTGGATGCCGACCTGGTGGATATCTACGAGTCGCGGGCCGATGCGCTGTTGGCGTTGGAGCCGGAGCTGACGGCTGAGGTGGTCGCACGGAACACTGCGGTGAAGGCCCGGATTGTCACGGAGGACGAGCGTGAGACGAGTGGCCTGCGGATGTTGCTCAACTACGGGCACACGATGGGGCATGGCGTGGAGGCAGCTGCGGGCTACAACGCGTACCTACACGGCGAGGCCGTCGCTGTCGGCATGACCGGCGCGGCACGACTTGGTTTGGCATTCGGTGTGACGCCGGCCGAACTGGTCGAACGGCAGGCGGCCCTGCTCAAGCGTTTCGGCCTGCCAGAGAGCTACACGGGCATTGAGCCTGAGGCAATCCTAGAGGCCATGAGTCGGGATAAAAAGGTCTCCGCCGGCCAGGTGTCGTGGGTGTTCCTGGAAGACGTTGGCCGCTCTGGCATTCACCGAGGTGTGCCGCAGAACCTTATCGGGCAGACCGTTCGCGAGTTGCGAGGCTAACCAGCTTTCGCTCATGCCTCATCTTCGCGGCTCGCCTTGCGGGCCTGGCGCGCGACTTCCTCGGGTGGAAGGACATTCCTGAACGCGAAGTACATGCCCGCGAGGTAGACCGACTTGAGTAGGCCTGCTGCGATGAACGGGGCCATCATCGACACGCTCTGGAAAAGCACGGTGGTTAGCCACGGTGTGGCGGTGCCGACGGTTGCTTGGGCCATGTTGTTGACGCCTGCCATCGCAGTTCGCTCTTCGCGGTTGACGATGGCCATGGTGTAGGAGGTTTTTGGCGGGCCGTCCATCTGCGAGAAGAATCCGCGCACGAGCCACAGTACGATCGCGAGCCACGCCCACGGCGCGAAGGGCACGGCGATGGTGAACACGACGGCCGGGATGTGCGTGAAGACGATGGTGTTCAATAGGCCGAACCGGTTCGCAAGTTTGGCCGCGACCCAGAGCGATACCGCGCTGAGCAGAGTTGAGGCGGCGAGTAAGTAGCTGACTTCACTCAAGTCGAGCCCGAACTTGGTCTTGAACCAGAGCGCCACGAGAGAGAAGAATACGAAGCGAGTTGCGAAGCTATCGACTGAGAAGATCGCGGCCAATGTGAAGATGGTGCGGCGGGATGGCAGGTTGAGCGGGTTTTGCCATTTTCCTTTGGGTGCTGTTCCTGCCTCGGTGGCCCGGTGGGTCACCGAGGGCGAGAGGAGCGAGTACAACAGGGCTGACGCGAGCATGATGACCGCGTAGCCAACGAACATCACCTTGAAGCTTTGCACGTCGGTGATGTCGAAGACGACAACGAACAGCGTAGGCAGGGCAGCTGCAAGGCTGCCGAGTACCCGCGCGAAGCGCTCGATGATGCCGACGACTGCGTAGAGTTCGGTGCGGTGCTCGGCATCGGTGGTATCGGAAAGGCTAGCGGTTTCCAGTGGCTGAATCGGTCCACGAGGCCCTCCGCCTGTGATGGCAAGGCTCCCCATGAAGAACGACACGAGCGCAAGCACTGCGTACTCGTCGGAAAAGGCGAACCCGAGTCCTCCGATGCCCATGAGGGCCGAGAAGCCGACTAAGAGACGTCGTCGACCGAAGGTGTCGCCGATGAAGACGATGAGGAACGCGAAGACCGCGCTGCCGCCGGATCCTATGGTCGCCAGGAGGCCAGCTTCTGTGACGCTGTATCCCAGCTCCACCATGTAGATGGCGAAGAATACTGAGATGGACGCTTGGGCGAACGTCCGCAGAGAGCGTGCGGCGATGATGAGCCACGCGTCGCGGCTCACCCAGTGGAACGGCCTGGTGCTGGTGGATGCGGTCACGGCGGGATTCTACCCCCCCGGCAGGGGCGGGCGGGCTAACTGGCAGTCCCGCTCGTGCCGCCGCTGCCGTTGGCCGTACGAATGACGTCGAGAATGGCCTCGACGGGTACCAGCTGATCGGCGACGGTCCCGATCGGGGTCGTGATCAACTTAAGCTCACGATCCAAGATCAGGAACGCGGTGGTGAGGTCGATCGTGAGTTGCTCACGAACGCCGTACGTGGAGGCGACCACGCCCGACTTGTCGTAGAGCATGGGGAAGCGTAGGCCCATCTGCTGAGCGAGTCGCTGTGTGTTGAGCTGGTCGTCGAGGCCTATGGCGAGGATTTCGACGCCTTCGATGCGCAAGTCTTTGTATCCAGACTGCAGTTCGGCGAGCTGCGCTCGGCAGGCCTGGCAGTCGTAGCCTCGGTGGAACACCAGAATGACGTTGGAGTAGGAGGCCGCTCGCTCGGCCAGACGGATGTCTTGGCCGTCCGCCGTGGGTAGGACGAAATCGGGGAGGGGTGCAGGTTCGGCGTGGTCAGGCTGATGAGGTGCGCTGTTTCCAAAGAACGGCGACAGGACGGGTAGCGAGAACGAGAGGACGATCATGACCGCTATGCCTATGGCCGCCCAACGGAACCAACGCTGATCGAGGAACGTCGTGGTGGCGTCCGACCGGTTGATGTCGTCGAATTCGTCTAGCTCGTCCTCGTCGTAGTCGTCAAACTGAGCGTCGTCTGGCTCATCGTCTTGGGCGACGGGCGTTGGCGACTGAGGCTCGTTGTCTAGTGCTCCGGTGATGGGAATTCGCCTGGCTAACAGCCGCCCGCTACGGCAGGGACAATGCTGATTTCGTCGCCGTCCTTGATGGCGGTTTTCAGACCATTGAGGAACCTGATGTCTTCGTTGTTGAGGTAGAGATTCACGAAGTAGCGGAGCTCACCGTTGTCATCGAGGAGGCGTTCTTGCATGCCCGGGTACTGGGCCTCAAGGGCACCGATGAGTTCACTCAGGTCTTCGCCGTCCATCTGTACTTTGTCCGCGCCTTCGGTGATCTTCCGAAGCGGGCCAGGAATGCGTACCGTTACGCTCATGTAACTTGCCTTTCTTGTGCGACTGATCGTCTGCAATTGGTCTGCGACCGCCATGGCCTCCTGCCTGCTGGCGAGTGGAGTGTCGATCGAGGTATCTTTGCTTACCCTTCGACTACGTCGCCCACTGCGGGGTCGACACGGACGCCCACCGACCGTACCCATTTCAGAGCATTATCGATGGACTGTTGTTCGCCTTCAAGCTCGAGAATCACCCATCCGATACCTTCTTGGATGTCGGCACGGCGGATATTGGTTACGACTTCGAAGTCGCGGCCAACTCTGTAGATGACGGGCTCTTTGATGAGCCTGTCGAGGAATGTGAATCGTACTTTTTCAATGGTAGGCATATCGATAAAGCCTGCTACTTGGCCTCCCGGGCCGCCATGGCGGCTTCAAAGGCCTCTACGTTGGGCTCGATGTGTACCGGGTTGACGACGTCGGCAACCAACTCGGTCGTCTTGAGTCCGTTGCCGGTGATGTACACGACGACGGACTCGTCGCGCTTAATCTTACCTGTCTCGACCAAATGTTTCAGACCGGTGACGGCGACCCCGCCAGCACCTTCTGTGAAGATGCCTTCGGTTTCCGCCAGGAGCTTGACGCCGTCTGCGATCTCATTCTCTTCGGCGATGACGGCAGAGCCTCCGGAGGATTCGATGACCTTCAGCGCGTAGTAGCCGTCAGCCGGGTTGCCGATGGCCAGGGAGGTAGCAACGCTCCTGGGCTTCACAGGGCGGATGACGAAGCGACCTTCTTGGTAAGCCGATGCGATGGGGCTGCATCCACGGGCCTGAGCTGAGTGCATCTTGGTGTGGACGTCACTGATCAGGCCTGTGGCTTCAAATTCTTTAAAGCCCTGATAGATCTTGGTGAACATGGCGCCCGAAGCGGATGGCGCCACCGCGTGATCTGGCGCTCGCCAGCCGAGTTGCTCGGCCACTTCATAGCCGAGCGTTTTGCTGCCGTCAGCGTAGAAGGGGCGGACATTGATGTTGACGAATGCCCAGGGGTAGGAGTCTGCGAGCTCGCTGCAGAGGCGATTGACGTCGTCGTAGGAGCCGTCGATGGCGACCATCGTAGGGTTGTAGATTGCGGCGCCGAGCACCTTGCCGGCCTCGAGGTCAGACGGTATGAACACGTATGAGGTCATGCCGGAGCGGGCGGCGACCGCAGCTACCGCGCAGGCTAGGTTGCCTGTGGACGCGCACGCGATGGTGTCGAAGCCGAGCTCCAAGGCCTTGGCAGCAGCGACGGCGACGACCCTGTCCTTGAATGAGAACGATGGATTAACGCTGTCGTTCTTAATCCATAGTTCGTCAAGGCCGAGGTGTTCGGCGAGACCACGTGAGCGGAGCAACGGGGTGAAACCGGCGTTGATGTCCACGGCAGGATTGTGTTGGGCAGGGAGGAAGTCTGCGTAGCGCCAAAGGCTATTCGGGCCACTCGCAATCTTCTCACGAGAAGTAGATTTGGCGATTGACTCGAGGTCATAGACGACCTCTAGGGGACCGAAGCAGAAATCGCAAACATTGAGTGCCTCGACCGGGTACTCCCGGGAGCACTCCTTACACCGCAAGGACAGTACGTTGGATATGATGGCAACCCCCTTCAGTTGTCGTTCCATGCGCGGCGGTTAGCCTACTCCGCACAGGGGTCTACCAGCCGGTCTCTCCAGTTTGGTAGCTCGCAACGAGCCCCTATCATACAGGCGAGCGCCAAAGGCCGTCAACGTGGCCGCGGCCTGGTCGACGTCTGACTCATGGGAGTTTCGCGAGGCTTGATTGCTTGGGTCACGATTCAGTCACAGACTGATAGATAGACACTAACGTTTAGTACTATAAGCATATGAAGCTAGGGGCTGTGGCCCAATATATGAGTGGCAGGTTGAGTGCGCATCGCTAAACCTGGTGGGGGCATTAAACCTAGCGCCACCCCAGGAGGGGGGCGCGGTGTGAAGGGCATATGGCGAGAAACTACTACGAGACGCTGGGAGTGGAACGGGGCGCGTCTGAGAAAGACATCCGCGCTGCGTATCGCCGGCTGGCGCGGCAGTACCACCCGGACGTAAACCGGGGAGACGATTCCGCGGAGGCTAAATTCAAGGAGATCAACGAGGCTTACCAGGTGCTTTCGAAAGCCGATGATCGTACAAAGTACGATCATTTCGGCGGCAACTGGCGCAACGCCGATCAATACGAACGATCGAGTAGCGGCGCGTCGCCGCGTTCTTGGTTCAATCGAGCTAGGCAGCGTTCGAGTGGCGGCGCTGCTGGCGGAGGCCCTGGGGATATCTTTGGTGACATCTTCGGTGGTGGTGGTGGTGGATTCCATGTTGAGGATGTCTCCGCACCCCGGAGTACAGATGTCGCGGTTACGGTCACGCTGGAAGAGGCATACGCGGGGGCTTCAAGGACGGTGACGATGCCGGCCAACCCGCTGACTGGAAACGCAGTGCGCCGGCTTGAGGTGTCGATACCTGCAGGCGTGCGCTCCGGCTCCCGCGTTCACATAGGCGCCGCAGGTCAGAATCGAGGGCTGGATATCTATCTCGTGGTGACGGTCGCTCCTCACCGTACGTTCGAACGGAGCCGCGACGACTTGGCCACGACGATCGCAGTGCCGCTCCTGGATATGGTGCTGGGAGGCGAGGTCGAGGTGCCGACGATCGCGGGCAAGAAGGTGGCGCTGAAGCTTCCGCCAGAAACCGAAAACGGAAAGGTCTTCAGGCTGAAGGGGAAGGGCATGGAGAGAAGGCGAGAGGGGTCCGCAGGCTCTCATGGCGACGAGCTGGTGACGGTGCAGGCGGTGCTTCCCAAGAACATGGGGTCGGATGAACGGAAGCTTTTCGAGCAACTCCAGGAGCTGGGCGCCAGTGGGGTTTAGTCGGCAAGAGGTGATGCGGCATGGCTGAGAGGACGATATCTGAAATGCGAGTGACCGCTACGCAGAGGGGCGAGCGATGACGACCCGTGCTACGTAATTAGCGTGGCGGCGCGGATGGTGGGCGTGCATCCGCGCCGCTCCGCTGCTACGAACGGGTAGCGCTCGTTGAGCCTGCGTGGTCGCTAGGCAACATCCGCAAGTACTCACCGTTGAATGTGCAGCGGGCTCGCTGGATTAGATCGTTGATAGATGAGTTGGGCATGAATCTTGCGGGGGTCGACGTCATCATCCGCATGAGTGTGAGGATGGCTGACCTTGAGCGAGAGGTGCAGCGGCTTCGGCCCGAGTGAGTTGAGCCGTCGTAGGGAGTCGGAGCCTGCGTTCGGGTTCGACGAAACGACATCAGAGCATGGTTCCAAACAAGAAGATTTCACCGAACAACCACAGGACGCGATTGACTCGTTGCGCGACGTGCTTGGAGTGGAAGCGGCCGCTGTGGAGGGGTTGAGTATCGCGCACCAGGGAGATTTGGAGTGGAAACCAAGCAGCTAGGGAATACGGGGATCCAGATTCCGGAGATCGGATACGGCACGTGGGAGCACCGGGGCGATCCGGCGACAATCCACCGTGCGTTGGAGCTGGGCGCATTCCTGATTGATAGCGCGGAGTCGTACGACACCGAGCGGTACGTTGGGCAGGCAATCGCGGGGAACCGCGATGAGTACTTCCTGGCGACAAAGGTGTCGCCGAGTCACTTCAAGTACAACGATGTGCTGCAAGCTGCGGAGCGTTCGCGGAAGGCACTGGCCACCGACGTCATCGATCTCTACCAACTGCACTCGCCGAGCCACGATGTGCCGATAAACGAGACGATGCGAGCGATGGACAAGCTGGTGGCTGACGGCAAGGTGCGACACGTCGGGGTGAGCAATTTCTCGGTGGACCTGCTGCGCAAAGCTGAGCAGGCGCTTGGCGAGGGGCGCATCGTGGAGAACCAGATCAAGTTCAGCTTGCTAGATCACGAGTTTGCGGACGAGGTAATCCCGTACTGCGGCGAGCGCGGTATGACGGTGCTCGCATATAGCTCCCTGGAGCAGGGGGCGTTCGAGGACCGTGTGGCGGAGTGGCCGCAGCTGGCGGAGACGCTCGACGCTATCGGCGCCGAGTTGGGCAAGACGAGGGCCCAGCTTCTGCTGAACTGGATGATCTGCGAGCCCAACGTGATCACGATTCCAATGACGAATCGTGTCGAGCGTGTGGACGAGAACTGCGGGGCTTCAGGCTGGCGGTTGTCGACGGAGCAACGAGAGGCGCTTACACAGGAGGCGGGGATGCGTGCGACGCGTCGGTGGTGGAAGCTGTAGGTGAGGGGTCCCTTCGGCGGTGCTGCGCTTGGCTTTGCTGATATGCTCTCGCGCGGAGAGTGACAGACGTGGCGAGAGACTCGGAAGAACAGTTTCCGGATCCGGAAAGAGTGGGCGCGATTATCGTGTCGGCTGGGGCGAGTACGCGTATGGCCGGCGTCGACAAGACGTTGGTTGAGCTGGGCGGGATGCCGCTAATCGCGCGGACGGTGGAGGTCTTCGAGCGTACGCGGGCTGTGGGTTTTGTGGTGTTGGTGGTCGCGCGATCGGACCTGGACGAAGTTGCTGATATCGCTCGGGATTATCGCTGGAAGAAGGTACTGCACGTTCGGGTTGGCGGGGAGCGTCGGCAGGACTCGGTCCGGATCGGCTTGCGCGCGCTGCCGCAGTGCGATTGGGTGGTGGTCCATGATGGAGCTCGTCCTCTGGTCACGCCGAAGGTGATCGAGGATGGACTTCTGACTGCGGTTGCCGTGGGTGCGGCTACGGCTGCGGTCGCGGTGGTCGACACCATCAAGGTAGTCACCGATGATGGGCATGTGGTTGAGACGGTGGACCGCCGGACGATTGCGGCGATCCAGACGCCTCAGATTTTTCGTCGTGACCTACTGGAGAGGGCTCACGACGAGGTGGAGATCGATGTGACAGACGACTCGTCGATGCTCGAATCGCAAGGTATAGCGGTTGAGGTTTTCATGGGCGATCGGGCCAACATCAAGGTCACGACCCCTGAGGACCTGATTATTGCGGAGGCTTTGCTTCTGGCTCGGAGGGGCGGAGCATGAGCACTCGTTTCGGCATTGGCTATGACGCTCACCCATTGACCCCTGGCGTGCGCTTGGTGCTCGCGGGAGTGGTCATCGACTACGATCAGGGGCTGGCCGGGCACAGCGATGGGGACGTGGCGACGCACGCGATTATCGATGCGCTGTTGGGCGCGGCGGCGCTGGGAGATGTGGGGACGCATTTCCAGCCTGGAGATCCGTCGGTTCCCGAGGGCGTGTCGAGCCTGGTGTTGCTGGAGCGGACGATGCGTTTCCTGGCTGCTGCTGGATGGCTAGTGGTGAATGTCGATGCTACAATCGTAGCTCAGCGCCCGAGGCTCTCCGAGTACATAACGGCCATGCGCAGCGCGATTGCTTGCGCTATGGGAACGGCCCTGGAGAACATCAGCGTCAAGGCGACGACTGAGGACGGGATGGGCTTCACCGGCAGCGGGCAGGGCATTTCTGCCATGGCCGTTGCGTCGGTTACGGAACTCTCTGGTACAGAACTCACTTCATGAAGCTTTCGGACACCCTTACCGGCGAGAAGCGCGACTTCGAGCCTGCAGGCGACGTGGTCAAGATCTACGTTTGCGGTGTGACTCCGTACTCGGCATCCCACGTGGGCCACGCGATGAGCTACATCGTGTTTGACGTGCTGCATCGCTACCTGGAATACCGTGGCTACAAGGTGCACCGGGTCCAGAACTTTACGGACATTGACGATAAGTTGATAGCGCGCGCTGCGCTGCAGGGAACGACGGTCGAGGAGTTGGCCGGGCAGTACATAGATGAGTACTTTGAGGACATGGACGCGCTAAACGTCCGCAAGGCCGACGAGTACCCAAGGGCCACGCAGGAAGTGCCTAAGATCATTGAGGTGATCGCTGGCCTGATCGATAAGGATTTCGCGTACCCGTCCAACGGCGATGTGTATTTTCGTGTTACGAAGAATGCGAGCTACGGCAAGCTCAGCCATCGCTCGATCGACTCGATGCGGGCAGGGGCTCGGGTGGAGGCTGGCGTCGAGAAGGACCACCCGATGGACTTTGCGCTGTGGAAGGGTGCGAAGGAGGGTGAGCCCGCGTGGGACAGCCCGTGGGGACCTGGTCGTCCCGGCTGGCACATTGAGTGCTCGGCGATGTCACTCCACTACTTGGGTGAGAGCATCGACATCCACGGTGGTGGCCAGGACCTGGTATTTCCCCATCATGAGAACGAGATTGCGCAGAGCGAGGCGTTCACCGGCGTGACGCCGTTCGCGCGTTTCTGGCTCCACAACGGTCTGCTGCTGAAGGGCGACGAGAAGATGAGCAAGTCGCTCGGGAATCTCGTGTCTATCCGCGAGGCGTTGGAGTCTTACTCGTCGGACGCTATCCGGATGGGCGTTCTGAAGTCGCATTACCGCGGGCCAGGCTATTACTCTGACGAGGCGTTGGCGGAGAACGAGCGTGCGTTGCGCCGGTTCCGGCAAGCGTTGCTGGCACCAGCCAAGGCGGGCGCCGAGCGCAAGCTCGATGCGGTTTCGTACAGGGAACGGTTCGAGGGCGCGATGGACGACGATCTGAATACGCCTCAGGCGCTGGCGACGCTGTTCGATCTGGCGCGAGAAATTAATCGTGACGCGGAGGCTGGCTCAGACGTTGGCGATGCGCAAGGGTTGCTTCGCGAGCTTGGTGGCGAGATCTTTGGCTTGACGTTCCAGGAGCAGCAGGCGGAGGTCGGCGACGACAAAGTTGCACAAATTCAAGAATTGGTTGATCGTCGCACTGCGTTGCGCGCCGCCAGGCAGTTTGGCGAGGCCGATGGCGTGCGGGACCAGTTGGCCGTAATGGGCGTGGCGCTCACGGACGGGGCTGACGGAACCACCTGGCACATCGACTAGCCGGGCGTAGACGTCCGGCTAGTGGTGCGCCAGGTCGCTTGAACGCTGTATACCCCTGTTCTACCATCACTACGATCAGCGGTGCGGGTGGCCCAGCCCTTCAAGAACGCAGGAGGATCGCTATGCTGAGTGCGACCGATAACGAGCTGTTGACCCGTGTCGGCGTGGGTACGCCGATGGGGAAGCTGATGCGCCAGTATTGGATCCCGTTCCTGTTCTCTTGGGAGATTGAGACCGACGGCTCACCGGAGCGAGTGCGTCTGCTAGGTGAGGATCTGGTTGCCTTCCGCGACAGTTCGGGCAAGCCTGGACTGATCGCCGAGAATTGCCCGCATCGCGGGGCGTCGCTGTACCTAGGACGGAATGAGCAGGGCGGTCTGGCGTGCATCTACCACGGGTGGAAGTTCGACGTGAGCGGCCATTGCGTGGACATGCCAAGCGAGCCGGCCTCCAGCAATTTTCACGAGAAGGTCGCGGACCTTTCGTACCCTTTGATAGAGAAGGCGGGAGTTGTCTGGGCATACATGGGTGCGGAGAAGGTGCCGCCACCACTGCCGGGGCTTGAGTGGCTGGACGTCCCTGAAGACCAGATTATCGCATCCAAGCGTGTGCAGTACAGCAACTGGGTGCAGGCAATGGAGGGCGACTTGGATCAGTCGCACCTGTCGTTCACACACCGCTTTCTCCAGCCCAAGGCGGATTCGATCCGCAAGGGCGTGGATGTGATTCGCCAGAACGACACGCATCCGCACTTTGAGGTGCTGGAGACGGACTATGGCGTGTTGGTTGGGTGCAGCCGCGAGGCGGGCGATGGGCAGAAGTATTGGCGACTGACGCAGCAGATGATGCCTTTCCACACGATCACTCCGCCCTATGGAGACAATCCAACTCGCAATTGGCGGGCGTGGGTGCCGATAGACGACCACAACGTTTTCGTGATCGGGCTCACGTTCCATCCGACACGGGGGTTCACTGACGAGGAGATCAATCGCCTGAAGGGGAGCGCGAACGTTTGGACGATCTCGCCGGAGAACCGTGCGCCGGTGACCAGCGCGCCGTTCGGCCGGTGGCGTCCAGCGTTGACGATTGAGAACGATTTCCACCAGGACCGCGAGTTCCAGAAGACGGGCCTGTACTCAGGGATAGCGGAGTTTTGGGCGCAGGACGCGGCACCTCAACTGACGATGGGGGTTATTTGCGATCGCACGAAGGAGCACCTGGGGACGTCGGATGCGGGGATCATCGGGGTGCGGCGACGGTTGCTTGCGGCCGCTAGGAAATTCTCGAACGACGGCGTTACGCCACCGGAGATATCGCATCCCGAGGTTTACCAGGTAAGGGCGGACGCGCTGTTCCTTAATCCCGACGAATCCTGGGTAGATAAGACGACTCAACGCCGCAAGGTGAATGCGGCGGTCAACCCCGACTCGCCGAAATAGGCCCGAGGCTGAGATTCTTCACTGAGGTGCGCGGATGGGCGCGCCTATCAGCGCTTCGATGAGCGAGAATGGGGCGTATGCCCCCTGATAATCCAACCAACCTCTCCGCACGGCTCACCAGTATCGCCGGCGAAGCCCATGTGAGCACCGACGATGAAGCGCGCGAGCGTTTGTCGTTCGATGCGATCGACCCTGGAAGGCTGGCGGCCCGCGCCGACGCGATAGAGTCACTCGTTGATGCGGTGGTGCGTCCCGCGACCACCGGTGAGGTTGCAGATGTGGTTCGCTTGGCCAATGAGCTGGCGTTGTCGGTTGTCCCCTACGGCGGTGGCACGGGCGTGATGGGAGCGGTGATTCCGCTAAGCGGCGGTATCGCCATCGACCTGAGGCGCATGGACCGCGTGCTGGAGGTGCGCTCAGCGGACCGGCTTGCGGTCGTCCAACCTGGGGTCGTGCTGGCGGACCTGGATGCGGCGGCGAGGGTCCATGGCTTGCAGGTGGCGCACGATCCATGGAGTGTGTCCATCGCGACGGTCGGTGGAGCGATCTCGACCGATAGCGTTGGTTACCTCGCGAGCAGGTATGGCTCGATGGGGGAGCAGGTTGTCGCGTATGAGGCTGTGCTTGGGGACGGGGAGATCGTGAGGACGAAGCCACTGGCGCGCCAAAGCTCAGGCCCGATGCTGGGCCGCCTGCTGTCGGGGGCTGAGGGGACGATGGCGATTATCACGGAGGCAACGATCCGCTTGTTCGCTGAGCCTGAGGCACGCGAGTTCGCTACGGTGGGGTTCGATAGCTTCGAGGCCGGGTATCCCGTGGTGGTGCGCTTGTTCGATTTGGGGCTCGTTCCTGCGCTGATTGATCTCACGGAGGAGGATCCAGGGGATGATGCTCAGGGGTTCCATTGCTTGCTCTATCTGGGGTTTGAGGGATACCGCGAGGAGGTCGAGGCTCAACGTACCCGGGCGTTGGCCGAAGCAACTGCGGCAGGGGGAGTCGATATCGGCGCGCAGACGACGCAGAACTACTGGGACGCGCGTCACGCCGTTGCCGAGCGATGGAGCGATGAGACTCGACCGCTGCGGCCGACTGAGCGCTGGGTGAATCATCGGTGGCGTGCGGCCGACTACCTGCACGTATCGCTACCAGTCACACGAGTGCTCGATTACAAGCGGCTCGCCGATGGTGTGGCAGTACGTTACGGACTAGATATCCGCGAGACGGCGGTTTGGACGGACCCCAGGCTCTTCTCAATCTACTTGATTGATCCGAGCGTGGGGAGGGATGGGGAGGGCGCTGACGACGTGGATGGCAACGGCCCCCCGCTGCGGAGAGCCGTCGACGAACTGCTGGCAGGCGCGCTGCGCATGGAGGGTGGGGTCGAGTACTGTCATGGACTCGGCACCAAGCTGGCATCGTGGGCAGAGCAGGAATGGGGGGATGCGCTGCTCCTAGCGCGGCGGTTGAAGCACGCCGTTGACCCCAATGGAATACTCAATCCGGGTAAGCTAGGACTATGAATAATCAACGCCGCAGGTCCCGCCAACGGCCCGCAGCCCAGAATCAGCCTGATGTGGAGCAGCCGACGCACGGTAAGCGCGTGCTGCTGGCGGGTGCGTCGGGCACCATCGGTACCGCAATCGCGGGGGAGCTCAAAGAGCGTGGGTACTGGGTACGAGGGCTCACCCGCCAGGCTGGCAACGTCAAGGTGGACATTGATGAGATATACGTTGGTGATCTGCTGCAGTCCGACACGCTGGAGGCAGCTGTCGATGGCGTTGACTTAGTGATCTCGGCGGCAGGTGCGCCTCCGGGGTTCGTCGGTTCGCGGGCAGGGCGGTATTCATTCCCCAGTGTTGATGATTTCGGGAATCGGACGTTGCTGAATACGGCGCACGCGGCCAAGGTTCGGAGGTTCGCGTACGTGAGTGTCTTCGGCGGACGTTTCATGGGGAATGAGTACATCCGCTGTCACGAGTCGTTCGTGGCAGCGCTCAAGACGTCGGGGATGCGGTATCAGGTGGTGCGAACGACACCGGTGTTTGATTCGTTCGATGGGATGCTTAAGAAGGCACGCAAAGGGAAGCTGCGAGTTATCGGCGGGGGCTCGGCGCTGGTCAACCCCATCCACAGGGATGATCTGGCGGTGGCGTTCGTCGATGCTATAGAGGCTCGCGAGATGGAAATCGACGTCGGTGGGCCTGAGGTGTTCACGCGCGGGGAGGTTGCGGAGCTGGCCATCGAGGCATGGGGCAAGGCGCCGAAAATCCGTAGTTTGCCTCTGGTGCTGGCCGCGTACTGGTCGCGATTCTCCATCTTTCGCGGGGGCCATAACAAGCATGTCAGCGCGGCGAACACGGTGGCAGCACACACCGACCTCGTTGCGCCAGAGATGGGCACACGATTGCTCAGCGGTTACTTCGCGGAGCAGGTCGCTCGTTGGTCTGGGGACGATTAACTTCGGCTGATGACGTGGACTTCAGCGCCGACGGTGGAATGCAGCGCGCGTGATGCGTCACCGTTACGGACTGCGATTTCGAGCGTGCCACCGCTGCCGATGAGCGCAATCAGATCTCCACCGTCCTGGTACGTTTCAGATAGGCCCGCGATAGCTTTTCCGCCAACGTGTATCTCGATCTGGCCTTGCGGTAGGTCGCTTGATCGCAGGTTGGTGGTCAAGTTGCCGAAACGATCCACATGGAGCACTTGGCCGATGGATGTTCCTGATACGGACGTCGGCTGGGGTACGGCGAAGGCCACAAGATTCGTGATGCGGACGCCCATCGACTCGATGGGCGCGCCGCTGGCGAGGTGGGCTGCGACGGGGGCGAAGATGTCGCGACCATGGAAGGTTGTGCTGAGCGGTTGGTGCCAATAATCGGCGTTTGTCAGGCGCACCGCGTGCCACGTGTCGGGCAACGCGGTGCGGTCCATGACAAATGGGACGCCGCCGACACGCGCGCCATTTTGATCAAGAGCGCGGGAGAGAAGGCCGTTGTCAGGGCAAACGAACGTTGTGCTGCCGGTGGCGACGGCGATGGGAAGGCGCTGGGTGCCGACGCCGGGGTCAACGACAATGACGTGAATGGTACCCGCAGGGAAGTAGGGGTAGGCAGAAGCGACGGCGAAGGCGCCTGCTTGCACGTCTTGGGGTGGGATCTCGTGGGTGAGATCAACAATCTGTGCATCCGGTGCGATGCTCAGAATAACGCCCTTCATCGTGCCGACGAAGGAGTCAGCGGTGCCGAAATCTGTGGTGAGTGTGATGATCGGCGGTGGCATGCCGATGCTCTTAGGCTAGCTGAACCGCAGGTTGAGGATGGCCAGGATCACGAACAGAACGCCCAGGCCGATGGTAATCTGGAACAGTGTTTTCTCGACGCCGCGACGGGTCCGGAATTGAGCCTCTCCGCCGCCGAAGAGCCCGCCGCCCGCGCCTTTCACCTGCATGAGGATGGTGGTGACAAGTAGACCGACCACGAGAATGACGGCGAAGCCGATGAATCTTTCCACGCTATGCTCCCGACGATTTCTTCTGCATTACTTAAGGGCTTCGAGCTGCTCAACGATGAGCTCTGAGACGATGTTTGGGTTTGCTTTTCCTCTGGTTACCTTCATGACTTGGCCCACCAAGAATTTGGCGGCGGTCTCTTTGCCAGCCATGTAGTCGGCGACGGCCGAAGGGTTGGCCTCGAGTGATTCCTTGACCGCGTCGCCGATGGCGCTCGAATCGGTGATCTGGGCGAGCCTCAATTCCTCGACTGTGGCGCTGCCCGACTTGCCGGTAGTGAACATGGACTCCGCTGCAGTTTTGGCCTGCGGCGTGCCGATGATCTGCTTGTCGATGAGGCCGATCAACTCAGCCAGGTTCTTGGGCGTTAGTGGTGAGTCTTGGATGGCGATGTGGGCGTCGTTGGAGAGTCTTCCGAGCTCAGAGATAGTCCAGTTGGCCGCCGCTTTCGCGATGGTTTCCGATGGGCCGTTGGTCTTGGTGTAGTAATCAAGCACCGATTCGTAGTAGTCGGCGAGTTGAGCGTTCGCGGTGAGCTGGCCGGCGTCATAGACGGACAGGCCCAGATGGTTCTCGAATCGTGCTCTGCGCTCAGCCGGGAGCTCCGGTAGCAACTCGGCGATTTGGGCCACCCACGATCGTTCGACGATGAGCGGGGGGAGGTCGGGTTCGGGGAAGTAGCGATAGTCGTTCGCTTCTTCCTTGCTGCGCAAAGATATGGTCTTGCCTGTGGTTTCGACCCAGCCGCGAGTTTCTTGAACGATGCGTCCGCCTTCGTTGAGTACGTTGGTCTGGCGCTCAATCTCGAACTCGATAGCCCGGAACACGGCTCGGAAGCTGTTCATGTTCTTGACTTCGACTTTGGTGCCGAATGGGGTGGTTCCCTTGGGCCTGATGCTTACGTTGGCGTCGCATCGGAAGGATCCTTCTTCCATGCTTCCGGTGGAAACCCCGAGATACTGGAGGATGGACCGGTAGGCGATCAAGTACTGGCGGGCTTCTTCTGCCGTGCGGATGTCCGGCCGGCCGACCATCTCCATGAGGGGAACGCCAGCGCGGTTGACGTCAATCAGGCTGTAGCCTGCGCCGGAACCGGCCTCGGTGCGGTGGAATAACTTGGCTACGTCTTCCTCCATGTGTATGCGCTCGATGCCTACGCGCCGCGTTTCGCCGTCGACATCGATGTCCAGGTAGCCGTTGTGGCAGATGGGCAGGTCGAATTGGGAGATCTGGTAGCCCTTCATGAGGTCGGGGTAGGGGTAGTTCTTGCGGTCGAATTTGGTTTGCTCGGCGATGCCGCAGTTGAGTGCCAGGCCGGTCAAGATGATTTTCTTGATGGCCTCGCGGTTGATAACGGGTAGGGTGCCGGGCAGGCCGAGGCACACGGGGCAGACGTGGGTATTTGGCTCGGCCGATTGGTAGTCGGCGGGGCACGAGCAGTACATCTTGCTGTTGGTTATCAGCTGGGCGTGAACCTCGAGGCCGATGACGGGTTCGTATTCAGTCATGTTTAGGAGTATAGCAAGGGGCTTTAAACGAAACAGCCCCGGAGTTGCCTTTTCAGGGCACCGAGACTGCTGGACCTCTCCAGTCGTGGCCAGTTAACCAAACCGCGGAGCCGGGTGTCAACGAGAACCGGCCTGTTTTACGACGAGCTATGGGCTGTTCTGCCATGACGCGCATTAAGAGGTGAGAACAATCCCATTGCAGAGGGTTGGCGCGCCTGAGATACGCGACACGGCGACCGGTTTGCTGCTAACGTGACGAAGTAACTCACCTCTGAGACTGGTCAGTCGGACTTCGCCTCTGTGGAGGTCATATGCGTGCTTTCCCAGCAGGGAATGGTCTGCTGACAAACACGCGGCTGCGCTGCTGCGCACGGAGGATGTGGTGACCAGCAAGTACGCGGGTAAGGTGAACGCTCCGCCGTTCCCTGTCGAGATCGAATGGCTGAATAGCCCAGGACCACTGTCGCTCGATGATTTCAAGGGCAAGCTGTTGGTTCTCGATTTCTGGACGTACTGCTGCATAAACTGCATGCATATTATTCCTGCATTGCGCAGGCTCGAGCGCCAGTATCCCGAGGAGATCGCGGTTGTCGGGGTGCATACGGCGAAGTTCGACGAAGAGCGAGCGACAGAGCACATCCAGCAGGCGATCATGCGCTACGGGGTGAGCCACCCGGTCATCAACGACGCTGAGAAGATGGTTTGGCAGTCGTATGTGGTGCGGGCGTGGCCGACGTTGATGTTCGTTGATCCTACGGGCATGGTGGTCGGCCGTATCGAGGGAGAGCTCACGTACGAGGATGGCGTGACACTGTTCGACGAGATGCTCGCGGAGTTTCGGACGGCAGGAACGCTGCAGCCGTCACCAGGGCACTATTCGGAGCAGGCTCCACGTGCGGGCGTGTTGAGCTACCCTGGCAAGGTCGTTGCTGACGAGGAGAACGAGCGCCTTTTCATCGCTGATTCCGGCCACAATCGCATCTTGGTGACGGACCTTGATGGTGAGATACAGACGGTGATCGGCAGCGGTCACCAAGGGCTCGCCGATGGCGTGCTCGAAGGGGCGCAGTTCAACCACCCCCAAGGGATGGCGGTCTACGGCGAGACGTTATTCGTGGCCGATACGGAGAACCACGCGCTGCGGGTCGTGGATCTGGAGGTGGGGACGGTTGAAACGATTGCAGGGACGGGAAATCAGGCGGTGGGGCACGTTGAGGGAGGGCTGGCGCTGGAGGTGGATCTACGCTCGCCGTGGGATATAGCGCTCGCGGGCCGGAGCCTGCATATAGCAATGGCGGGTAGCCACCAGATCTGGACGATGAACCTGGATACGCACATCGTGCAGGCGACTGTGGGCACGGGGGCGGAGAATATCGTTGACGGTCCGCCGGAGGAGGCGTTGCTTGCACAGCCGAGCGGCATCACGGTGGATGAGGACAACGTGATGTACGTTGCGGATAGCGAGACGTCGTCGATCCGGACGGTGGACACAGTGAGTGCGCATCACGTGAGTACGCTGGTGGGAGCAGGGCTTTTCGATTTCGGCGATGTAGACGGGGACGCTTCGGGCGCACGGCTGCAGCATCCGTTGGGGATCGACTACGACGGTGGGACGATATTCATCGCGGATACGTATAACCACAAGATCAAGCGACTGGGAACCGAAAGCTTGACAGTGTCCACGCTGGCAGGCAGCGGCGAGCCTGGGCACGAGGATGGGCCTTCGGCCAGCGCCAGATTCTACGAGCCAGGAGGGCTATCGATAGGTGGGTCGACGATCTACGTGGCGGATACGAACAACCACGCTGTGCGGGCGATAGATGTGGAGGCGGCGATGGTTCGTACGCTGACGGTTGATTTCTAGGGGCTCGGCCTGGCGGTTTGTTTATAAGAGTGAAGAGGCGCCCTACGGCGCCTCTTCACTCTTAAGGCAGACATTTGGGGAGCAGGCAGTCTGGGCTAGCTGGCTTGGCGGAATTCGTCCGCTGACTCGTCGTCGTCTTTGCTGTCCGGGTGGGCTCCCGGGTCGCGGCCTTCCTCGTCACCGAAGAAGATCCAACCACTTCGACGCTTGGTGTACCAGAACCAGAGCGCGCCGATGAGGATGACGAGTATGAGGGCGGCCTGGAGGAGGACCGTGCCCACCGTGCCGAGAGCATCTGTGAGTCGTACGTACATGACAATCAGTACTGCGAAAAGGCTGATGAAAATTAGGCCTGGGCGCATGAGTTCACCGTTTGTATCTGGCGCCATGGCAACTGTTGGTTGGGCCACGGCAAATATGCGAGTCAAATCGATAGGGGCGATTTTATACCGGGCTTTGGTTGTCGTGAACTATCTGGAAAGCCACATTTCCGTGGCTCAGGTGGGGTGGCCAGGGCCTTCAGGTCTCGCGACCGGAGTTTCATGAAACCGTAGCCGGTGTCCGTGCAGAGCTTCGGGGCTGAGAGCGGTTGACGAGGTTTCCCACGGGTACCTATAATTGGTGCTGGACTGGCCCGAAGGCCGTCCTTTTTTGGTTGGGCGCATTTCGTACTGCCCGAGCAGTGCAATTGGCAGCGCAGCCGATTTGTAATCGGCAGGTTGTGGGTTCGAGTCCCTTCTCGGGCTCCATTGACCCGTGATTGCTACGGATCGGCCGTGGGCGTGGGTTCGCCTCTGTGCTAAACTTGCGGACGGTCTTCTTTGGAGGGATGGGAGAGCGGTTAAATCCATCAGACTGTAAATCTGACGCCCGATGGGCTACGCAGGTTCGAATCCTGCTCCCTCCACCACGAAGGCCCCAAGGGCGGTTGTTGCGGTAGATACGACAGATGGCTGAGTTCGAAGGTTTGCCCACATAGCTCAGTGGTAGAGCACGTTCTTGGTAAGAACGAGGTCATCGGTTCAAGTCCGATTGTGGGCTCCATTTTCACGGACTGGCCCAAACGGGAATAGACGAGTAGTTCGGAGGAAAGAATTCCATGGCGAAGCAAAAATTTCAGCGAACCAAGCCGCACTTGAACGTCGGCACTATTGGTCACGTCGACCACGGTAAGACCACCCTTACAGCCGCTATAACAAAGGTGCTGGCACTGGCCGGGG
>CAUZFB010000018.1:0-44411 GCA_963579135.1 Dehalococcoidia bacterium
CCCCACCAAATCATCGCCTGCGTGCTCGTCACGATCGGCAGTCCCGTATCGGCCTCGATCCGGTCGATGCTCGACACCACGGGAAAGCGTGCGCAGGGAATGTACATCGCATCGGCATCAGGTGCGCTCTGCGCGACGCTCACCGCATGCTCGTACGGAACGTCGAACGGCAGCCGCGCGATCTCGGCTGCGCGGCTGAACCCAAGCCCACCCATACCAACCACCTCGAAACCCTGACCTTCCAGGTATTTCTTTAGCAGCTCGTTACGCTCATCGGTGTACGGTGTCGCAACAGCGATCTTCCTCGCCTTGAAGCTGGCCAACCCCGTGATCATAGCCCCGGTTGTCGAGATCGAAGGCTTGCCGCTCAGCTCAACGGTCCGGTCCACGACGCCCTGGTCGGAACCTATCGCCGCGACCACCGGGCCGCCACCAACGATGATGCAATCGACCTCGCCATCGACCATGAAGCCGACCGCCTCATCGAGCATCGAGATAGCCCGCTCAAAGTCCTGCTGGCGCAACTGCTGCACGTGCAGGCTGGAGTACACCATCATCACATCGTCGGGCACCATCTTGTCGCACTCGTTCAATATCATGTCCAACGGGATGGACGGGCAAACGTGACCGATGCTGCCTCGCGAACCGTAAGCCATCGTATTCCTCCCGCCCCACCGGGCGCAGTTTTCAAGATTCTAGCCCACGCCTTGGCCTAATCCAGCAGCCCAAGGTGGTAGTCAACAGAACGCCGCCCTAGACGATGCGCCTCCAGCACAGCCAGAGACTGATCAGGCGGGAGAGCCCGCAGCGTAGCGCGGTCCTCCCACAGACCCAAACGGTCCATCGTTTCGAGCGCGTCCGGTGTGTCGAAGTTCACTTCAACGCCAAATCGCACTCTGAGGTATTCCTCAATCACGCCATCAAGATTGACCACCAACTCACCACGCTCGTCCTCGAGCTTGTGCGTGATGCAGAAAGCGTAAGCGAGCAGAGCCTCCTTAACCTCCTCCTGTGCAACTATCGTCGAGAGCATATGGATGACCGAAGCGTTGTTCGCCAAGTTCTGGAAGTAGAGGTTCTTGGTTCGCTCCGAGTCGCGATCCTTGATGGCTCGCTTGTAGCTGCTGAACGTCCTCCACGTCAGCGCCGCCAGTGGCGCAGCCACCAGATATAGCAGCTGCCCAGCGGCTGCCAAGCCCGTGGTGACCAGCTTGAACGCTATCGTCCACACCGCCCCGCTGCCGCTCGCCCCAAGCGTCACCATCTCGCGTGGGCCCATCTTCACCTTGGCGTGCGGCAACAACGATTCAAGATCGCCGATCGGGATGTCCTTGAACAACTTCAGCATCAGGTGTGCGCTGCTCCTCATACGCACCGCAACAACCGAGCGCCTGAGCACCGCCACCTCGACTGGTCTTTTGGTCCATGGTCGCCGCCAGACGCGCCGCATCTGCGTCGCAGATCCATGTCCGCGCACCCACACGCGCATGATCCGCACTCGGTCGGGATCCAAGCGTATCCGCATTCCGTGGGTATTCGCCGCCTCAATCGCAGCTAGCACCTGATCGTCGTCCATCTCTTCGAAGTTCGCCTGCCAAAGAAGGTTTCCCAGCATCCCCATAACCCCATCGGCCTCGCCGTCCTCCCCCGTAGGCTCATCGCCAGGCATCAGCAGCGTGTCGCGATCCGGGTTGAACGGTGCGTAGGCGTGAGCTAATTCACGTTCGAACGTACTCATCTCCTGGTCGATGACCAGCGTCACGGCCTCCGCGATCCCAAGCAACGCGCCTGCGTGCTCGCCAAAGGTCTGCGTATCCTCGGTGAGCATTGCCACCAGGTCCTCAGCGCGGACAGGAATGAAGCGATCATCGATCGCCAAAACTCCGGCCTGAGGTTCCTCGAAAAGACTATCGGGCATGGGTACTCTCGGCGCTAGGAGCTACGCGATTCGCGCTCGCACAGCGTACACTAACCCCACCCTTCGGGAGGCGAATAACCCGTGAAGATACTTGACGGTCTGAAGGTACTGGACCTCACCACCATCGTGTCCGGCCCCTATGCCGCATCGCTGCTCGCGGACCTCGGCGCGGATGTCATCAAGATCGAGCCACCATCTCCTGGCGACTCGGCCCGGGTGTTCGAGAGCACCGAGCCCCGGTACACCATGCAAGGGCTGTCGCCCCACATCATGACCCTCTCGCGCAACAAACGCGGAATCGTCATCAACCTACGTAACGCCAATGGCAAGAGGACATTCGACGACCTCGTCCGATGGGCTGACGTCGTCATCGACAATTACCGCCCCGGCGTGACCCAGCGGCTGAAGGTCGACTATCCGTCGCTCTGCGAGGTCAACTCGCGCATCATTACGTGCTCGATTACCGGATACGGCCAGACCGGCCCTGGCCGTGACCGAGCCGCCCTCGACGCCTGCATCCAAGCCTACGCCGGGGTCATGGGGATCACCGGCGAGCCCGACGGCGGCCCCATGCGGGCCGGACCGCTATATGGAGACGCATCATCGGGAATGGCAGCGGCCTTCGGCATCCTCGCCGCCATCATCGCCCGCGACCGCACTGGCATCGGCCAGCACATCGACATCTCGATGCTGGACGTGCAGGTATCCATGCTCACCTACATCGCGACCATGCAGATGATGTCCGGTCTCCCCGCAGCACGCTGGGGAAACCAGCACGCGCTCCACGTTCCTTACAACGCCTACCCCACAGCAGACGGGTTCCTCTTCGTCGCGGCCTTCCTCGACAACCACTGGGCAGCGCTCATGAAGGCGCTTGGCCGGATGGACCTACCGGACTCCGTTCGTGCCGACGTCGACTTCCTACGTCAGGAGCAGCTACTCCAACGCATCGCCCGCCTCCAGAACCGCGAGCCGATCAACGACGCCATCGCGAACGTCCTCAAGCACCGCACACGTGATGAGTGGCTAGCCGATCTCAGCGCTGCCGGGATTCCCGTCGCACCCGTCAACGGCGTGGCCGATACCGTCACCGACCCACACGTTCTCTCCCGTGACATGATCGTAGACATCCCCCACCCCACTGGCGGCTCGTTCAAGGCCCCCGGCAACCCCATCAAAATGTCGGCAGCCGACCCAGATACATTCGGCCCGCCGCCTCTACTCGGCCAGCACACCGCCGCCGTGCTCCAAGACGTGCTCGGCTATGATCCATCCAAAATTCACGAGCTCATCGCGGACGGCGCGATTGAGCAGGCTGAGTGAGGAATACCGTGCTAACCACGACCCAGCCCCTCGTCCGCTCATGGTTGTACGTCCCTGGCCAGCGCGAGCGCATGCTGCAGAAATCCTTCGAGCTGGCGGCAGACGCAGTTATCTACGACCTCGAGGACGCGGTGCCCATTGCTGAGAAGCAAGCGGCACGTGACCTGCTCGCGCAATACCTCACCGCACCAGCCGCACCGGGTGCGCCCCGACGTTTCGTAAGGCTCAACCACCCTTCGCACGCCGAGATATTCGAGGCTGACCTCGCGTGCGCCGTGGCCCTCAGCATCGAGGGCATCGGCCTGCCGAAGGTCGAAACCGCCGATGAGATTCACTCCGTCGATGCGGCACTCACTCACCATGAACAAGCAGCAGCTGTTGAGCCGGGGAGTACCAGGATCATGCTGCTCATCGAGAGCCCACTCGGGCTCGTCAACGCCTACGCCATCGCGTCAGCCTCGCCACGAATCGTCGCCATCGCGTTCGGCGCAGAGGATTTCTCCCGCGAGATGGGATTGCCACTCGTCAAGGAGGCCGAGGCTAAGGATCAGCTATTCGCACGCTCCACCATCGCCATCGCCGCAGCTGCGGCCGGCGTGCAGGCGATCGACATCATCTGGACTGACCTCAGCGATAACGACGGCATCGCGGCCGAAGCTGCCCAAGCACGTCGGCTGGGCTACACAGGCAAAGCCGCCATCCACCCAGACCAGATCGCCCCCATCAACGCCGCGTTCTCACCATCGGAGGACGAGATCGCCTACGCCCACGAGGTTCTCGCCGTCTACAACGCAGCCGTCGCGGAAGGCACAGGCGCCATCAACTACAAAGGGGCGTTCCTTGAAGAGCCCGTCATCGCGCGCGCGCGTCACGTTCTCGAGCTGGCCGACCGAGCCATCTAGGTGGCCTAACGGCAGACGTGGCAGCTCCCGCCCAAGCGCTCAACGCTCAGACACGCCAACAATTGTTCCCCGCCTGAACCACGGGAACACCAGCGAGATACCCACTACGCAAGCGATGAACACCAGGCCGCTGGTGGCGACGGTTGCTGGCGCACCGAACACGTCGATCAAGGCGCCGTATCCAAGCAACGCGATGGACATGAGCGCACGTATCCAGATATTCAGACCTGCCACCCTGCCGTATAGCGCCGGGTCGGCGTGGTACATCATCTGAGTGCTATTGGCGACGCTGAACACCTGCGACGCCGCCCCTGCGACGAACAGGGTCAACAGCGAGAGCAGATAAAACGGCGATAGCGCAAACGCCACTACCACGGCGCCGAAAACCAAGCCTGCGAAAAGCTGTGTCCCGCTCTTGGTCGACCAGCCGGAAAAAGTCGCAACCGCAAGCGACGCAACAAGCACCCCAAGTCCGACGCTCGCAAACATCAAGCCCAGCGCCAGTTCCCCCACGGCCAATACGTTCTTCTGGAAGACCGGCAGCAAGGCGGGATACGGATGCACGAAGATCGTTGCCATTACCGACAGCAGGACGATGATCCGAAGAAACTTGTGCTTCGTAACGTAGCGCAGGCCGTACAGCAGTTCTCCCGCAATGCTTCGGCCCTCGCCACGCTCCGGACCCCCCCGGGGCAACCGAGTGCTGAATGCCACCGATATCACGTGCAATCCGACGATCACAAAAAACGCGGTAGCGATCTCAATCTCTAGCAGGATGCCAACGATCGCAGGCCCGACGACCTGGTTGAGGCTACGAGCGCCATTGTGCAACGCCAGACCATTGGCCAGCAGCCGTCGGGGAAGCAACAACGGGATAAACGCTTGGCGAACCGGATTGTTAAATGTGACCGCGACACCGTGGATCACCGCCAACACCGCTAGATGCCATACCTCTGCCGCGCCTAACGCCACCAACACCGCCATCACCGACACCATCCCAAGCAGGACAATCTGCGAAAGAAGAAGGACAGTGCGCTTTGGTAGACGGTCTGCGGCCAGCCCGCCAAACGGTGCAGCGACCACCTGGGCGAGGCCCTGAGACGCGGCCACGACGCCAAGCATCAGCGCCGAATCCGAAATCTCGAACGCGAGCCACGGACGAGCAAGTTGGGCCATCTGCATAGCCATCGACGAAGTTACCCAAGACGCCTGGTGCAATCGGAAGCGTGCAACCCCGTAGGACTCGAAAGTTCGCCGCTGTCCCTGACCCGAACGGCGATTCGGTAATGATGGCTGGATCACGCGGCTCCCACGATGCTACTGTCTACGCGACGAACTACCCAGCAAATTACCAGGTCTCTCCGCCATGTGCGCCAAAGTTGCTCTTGATCCTTCTCCGAGGCCATCCGATTCTCCTTCCAGTAACCTTCAGCAGGCCGCGGTGCACATCATTCATAACTCTGAAAACTCAGTCGCTTGGCATGCGCCAATAGTCCCCTCCCCCCCCCCCCCGGAAATCCCGGAGTACGCCGCCCAATCAGTTCACATGCCGGGAGCAGACGCTCTGGATCGAAGCCGTCCCTGAAGCAACAGCAGGCCCTTCCCCCGCGGCCTTCAGCGAGAACAACCCAACTTTCGAGCGCTGACCACACGTCCCAAACGCTCTCTAACCCTATTAGACTCAGTGCATCGACAAACGAAAGGCAACAAGGCGTTTATGGCAATCAAGACAGGTTGGGAAGGCCGCTTCCTTGAAGACTTCGAGGTCGGGGACATCTACCGCTCCGCGATCGGCCGCACGGTGACTGAGTTCGACAACATCAATTTCACCCTCTTGACCAACAATGACAACCAGATTCACTTCAACAGCGAATACGCTAAGCACACGCAGTGGGGCAAGCCGCTGATGAACAGCGTATTCACCATCGCTATCATCACCGGCCTCGCGGTCAAGGACGTTAGTCAGAACGGATTCGCCCTGGGGTGGGACAAGATTGTGCTGCCCAACCCCGTCTTCGCTGGCGACACTCTCTATGCCGAGACTGAAGTGCTCTCTATCCGTGAGTCCAAGTCCGACCCGACACGCGGTATCGTCACCGTCCGCACCCGTGGCGTGAAACAGGACGGCACCATTGTGGTCATCTTCGAGCGGCCCGTCATGGTGTGGAAGCGCGAGCACGCGCCTAGCGCCGGCGTATTCCCCGAGATTAAAGAGGGCTAGCCAAGCTTGAACAGCCTTGCTGGACTCTCGATGTAGCTTCCGCAGGCCTACGAGATTCCGAACAGGTGCTCGGCAGTCACGTGCCGCATATTCCGAAGCTCCTTGTCGTTTGCGGTCCTCTCAGCCGGGCCCGAGAACTCCTGGGCCATCGGGCCCCAGACGTAGTCGGAACCCAACATGATGTGACTCGAATCAACGAAATCGATCAGCATCCGCAGCGAGCGCTCGTTCATTGTCACGGTGTCGTAGTACATCTTCGGCAGGTACTCCGTCGGGCCGCCTAGCTCTAGCTCATGGCCGTCGCGGCGTTCAATTCCGCGTTTATAGCCATCCTCGACGCGCCCGATCAGATACGGCAGCGCACCGCCGCCGTGGCAAAGGGCTAGCTTTAGGCTTGGGTGGCGGTCCATCACTCCGCCAAGGATCAACTTCGCTGCCAGAATGGTCGTGTCCAGCGTGCGGCCCATGCTGTACGCCAGGTACGACGGCCCGAAAGCCTCCCACTTGCTGTGGCTGGCGCCGTGTAACAGCACCGGCACACCCAGCTTCGCGGCCGTCGCCCAAAACGACTCTAAGGAAGGATCAGCCACGTCTACGTCCACCGGATCACTGGGCACCATCGCACCGACCATGCCAGCCTCGTTCACGGCCCACTCGAGCTCGCGTGCGGCAGCATCGCCCGATCGTAGCGGCACGGTTGCCAACGCCCTGAACGAATCGCCCGCACCCGAAACGTCAGCGGCGATGTGTTCATTCAACAGATGTACCCACTCGACCTCCTTCTTCGGATGGAGCGTGTAGCCGACTATATCCAACCATGGCCCCGTGACCTGATGGGTCACGCCCTCGGATGCCATCCACTCCTCGCGGCTATCCAACTCCACGAGCCTACCCCCCGCCGGGCGTAGCTTTGGCATATGGGGCAAACCCACAGCATGACCAGCGTCGGTACGTTCGACCGTAACGCCAAACGCTTTGGACGCGCCTGCCACAGCGTCCAGAAAACTGCGCGGAGCCAGATGGGCGTGCCCATCGATGCAGTTGGTGTGTGCTTCGATCATCATGGAACCTCCAGGTTACGGGCAGCGTACGGGAGGCCAATCTTGAGACGGGGAATCCGCGAAGTCAAACGCCTTGCTGCGCCAGCTCCACGAGCGCTTCGAGAGCGCGTTGCGCCTCACCCTCACTGAGTGACCACTGCTTCCGGGGCGTCGCCCCCGCGGCGAGGTAGTGCCATAGCGCGTCGATTGCCTTCCGCCGCGCCGCTTCAGTGGGCGCGGTCGCGATTACCGGCCCGTAGGCCGCCTCGAACCGATCCGCGATCTGAGCGACGGCGGCGAGGTTCTCGACGAAGTAGAGTGCGTCTGCCACTTGCTCCCAAATCGGCGCGTCCTGGGTCACTTAGACCTCCTCTGCTACGTAGATGCCCCATGTTTATACTACGACCCGATGGAGACTTCCACGGCCATAGAACGATTCGACCAACTCGTATCCGGCACCGGTGAAGGACTCGACATTGCCGAGTGCGCACTCACTGCTGCTGCCGCGTTGAGCGCAGAGGTCGATGTGCAGGCCGGGCTCGCCAGGCTCGATGATCTGGCCGCCGGAGCCAGCCATCGCATTGAATCTGCCGAAACGCCACTCGGTCAGATCAACGCGCTCAACGACCACCTGTTCGATGAGCTCGGGTTCGCCGGCAATATGGACGACTACTACGACCCGCGCAACAGCCTGATGAACCAAGTTGTTGAGCGACGCCTGGGAATTCCCATCACTCTGTCGCTGCTGTACATCGAGGTTGGCGCGCGGCTGGGAGTCCCGCTGGCCGGGGTTGGGATGCCCGGCCATTTCCTCGTGCGCCACGTCGAAGAGAATGGGTTGTACGTCGATCCGTTCAACCGTGGCGTGATTCTCAACGAGCCGGAGTGTCGGCAGCAGTACGAGCGCATCAACGAGGGCATGCGGTGGGACCCGGCGTTCCTGGCTGCGGTCTCCCCGCGGTCTCTGCTGGCGCGGATGCTGCGGAACCTGGCGGCGATTTGGACGCAGCGAGAAGAGTTGGCGCTGGCTGAGCGGGTGATGACACTACTCATTTCGATCCAGCCTGGCGAGGCGGGACATCACCGTGACCGAGGCATGCTGCGTTTCAGGCAAGGTCACCAAGCCCAAGCGCTTGAAGACCTCGAGCGCTATGTTGACCCACTAGTTCGGGCCCCGGACGCCTGGTACGTGCGTCGTCTGATCGAGCGCATCACCCGCGCCGGGAGCTAAGCCCTGCCGATCTTATCCAGCAATGGCTTCATGCGAGGGTAGACCTTCTGAACGTTGGTCTCGAACAGCTTCTTCTTATCCTCGTCCGTGAGCCACTCGATGTTGTCTATATAGGGCTTGGTGTCGTCGAACCAGCGGCCCGTGGCAGGGTCGATGGCCTGCACGCCGCCGATCATCTCAGAGGCAAAGAGGACGTTGTCCACACCAACCTTCTTGAGCAGGAACTCGACGGCGTCCTGGCTGTAGATGGCGGTGTCAAAGTAGACCTTCTTGACCCACTCCTCCAGCGGCTCGCGCTTGGCCATGATGCTCAAGCCCTGGAAGCGGGCGAACTGGTACGGGAGCGTCCCGCCACCGTGCGGAATGATGAATCGAATTCCCGGGAAGTCCTGGAGAACGGTCGAATCCATGAGCTGGTACATGCCGGTGCTGTCCACGTTGAGATAGTGGGAACCGGTGGTGTGCAGCGCCGGATTGCAGGTGGAGGAGCCGTGGATCATGGCGGGCACATCCAGTTCAACCATCTTCTCGTACAGGGGGTACCAAAACTCATCCCCCAGCGGGGGGTCCTGCCAGTAACCGCCTGACGGGTCGGGGTTGAGGTTACAGCCTACGAAACCAAGTTCCGTGACACAGCGTTCAAGCTCGTCGACGGAGCCTTGGATCGAGGCCAGCTTGGGCGACTGAGGGAGTGCGGCTACTCCGATGAAGCGATCGGGGTAGATGTCTGCGACGCGGGCGATGAGATCATTGGAGACCTCAGTCCAATAGCGGCTGATCAGCTCGTCACCGAAGTGGTGGCCCATGTGCGACGCCCGGGGCGAGAAGAGCGCCAGGTCAGTCCCGCGCTCGTCCTGAAGCTTGAGCTGGCCGTTGTCGAGCGATGCCCGGATCTCGTCATCGCTCACGCTAACGGGGTGTTTGACGGGGTTGCCCAGAAACGCGATCTGCGTAGCCCGGAATATCTGCATCCCTGCCGGAGCAGTCGTGTAGTGGCCGTGGGAATCGATGATCATTACGTGCTCTCCCCTCCGTGTAACTCTGAGTTACTCAAGGCGCCGCCTTGGCTAGCGCCCGCGGAATGGTATCGTGCGACGCGGTTCTAGACCAGCGCATCGGCCCCGGCCTGAGCCATAATCTCATCCTGGTCCGGCGGCCCACCGCCGACGCCGATGGCGCCGAGCAATTCGTCTCCGCGTCGGAGGGGCACTGCGCCCTGCACCCAGGTGACGCGCCCGCCGTAAAGCGCGGTCACGTGCTCCTTGAGGCCCAAAGGAAAACGCTCTGCTGCGACACCGCTGGGCGTTCCGCGAGAGATGACGGTTGCGACGGCCTTGCCGCGAACGACATCAGGCGTGAACGGGTTGGTGCCATCCATTCGAACGGATACTACAACGCTGGTTTCAACGTCGACCACGGCAACGGCGACGTTGTAACCAAGCTCCTTGGCTTTGGCCAGTGCGCCATCGATGGCAGTCTGTGCGTCTTTGAGAGTGATGCTGCTCATTCTGATTCCTCTCTGATCTCGTTTGTGGCGAACTGAGCGTCGATGGCCCCAGGCTCGATGAGAATACCGGCGCCCGCGGGCCCGTGGCCCGACGGCACAGGGTAGCGATGGGGGCGGCGTTCTCGCTAGGGGGCAGCTGTCAGCTAACCAGCAGTCGCATAGCGCTGTTCAAGCTCGGTGATGCGTTCTAGGCCCAGAGCATTGGCGATATCCATACGGAGCGCGCCACCGGTGCCCCAACGAGCCATGGCTGAGATCGAACCCGTCTCCTTCAGCTCAACCATCATCTCCTTGATGATGGGATAGAGGGAGAAGACCGGACCGCGATGGATCTGTAGCTTGAAACCGGCCGCCGCAACGTCCGTAGGAGGAAGTTCTCCGTTGTACATGCGCGGGAGATCGTTGAGCCGCGAGGCGAACTCCGCGAGATCGTCCGCAGTGCGAATGCCGTCCACAAACACGAGGTCCGCACCAGCGTCCACGTAAGCGCGACAGCGGCGCTCGGCATCGTCCCAGCCATTGATCACCAACGAATCGCAGCGCGCGATAACCACGAAGTCGTCGTCGGACCGCGCCTCTACGGCAGCCTGGATCTTACGCGCCGCCTCGTCCATCTCGATCACCATTTTGCCATCGAAGAAGCCGCACTTCTTAGGAGCCACCTGGTCTTCGATGTGAACGCCTGCCACACCTGCCCGTTCGTATTGCCGGATGGTGCGGCCAACGTTGATCGCATTGCCATAGCCGGTGTCCGCGTCCGCGAGCACAGGAACGGAAACAGCGTCGACTATGGTGGACGCGTTCTGGATCATCTCCGTCTGGGTGAGCAGTCCAACGTCAGGCATGCCCTTGGACATGGACGTGGCGAAGCCCGACATATAGACGGCGTCGAATCCAGCCTCCTCCGCGATGCGCGCGGTGAAGCCGTCGTAGGTGAACGGCGCCAGCAGCGTTTCAGGCCGCGCCAGCAACTCCCTAAGTCTCGTCGTGCTCTTGGTCATGACGCGTCTCCTACCACCAGATCCTGGAGTCCAGCTTTGAGCACCGGCAGCCAGTCCTCCAATGGAGTAGTGAGCGGCAAGGTGATCTGGATGATCTCGTGCTTCATCATCCCTCCA
This sequence comes from Dehalococcoidia bacterium, assembly GCA_963579135.1. Taxonomy (GTDB): domain Bacteria; phylum Chloroflexota; class Dehalococcoidia; order Lucifugimonadales; family Australimonadaceae; genus CALGTL01. The sequence goes on from CAUZFB010000018.1 coordinate 11,261, forward strand.
TCGCCCTTGCCCCACGCACCGGGGTCTTCCTTACCTAATTCAACGTTGATGGACTCGCGGTCAATACCGAGTTCGTCGACGACATCGTAGACCGCAGCCATATCTTCCATGGTGATAATCTCGTCCATGCCAGCCCTTCTTACGCAAAAACATAATTCAGCCGCATTCGGCTGCACCGGATGCTCCGCCAGGCGCGCTGGCCTGTCAACATGTAGCTGAAAGGTAGAATCCCTCTGCCGTAGCTTCCCGAGTGCCTTATTGGAGTACCGTGCCGACGCAGCGAATTTACTACGGCTGGGTCATCGTCGGTGTCATGTGGCTGGTGAGCCTGGCATCGCAGGCCTCAGCCACATTCACTTTCGGCCTTTTCGTCTTGCCGATGTCCAACGATCTTGGAACTTCTCGGGCCGCCATCACGTGGTTGCAGACGGCCAGGCTGGTCGGCAACGGGGGGACCTCCTTCCTTCTAGGCCCCTTGGTCGACCGGTTCGGGCCGCGACTGCTGGTGCCCATCGCCGCCGCCATCGGCGGTGGCGCGTTGATTATTGCCAGTAGAGTTGACCAGGTTTGGGTGCTACTGGTGCTATTCGGCGTGATCGGCGCAGCGGGCGTTACCGCTCCAAACAACGTGCTTATCAACGTACCGGTTGCGAAATGGTTCATCCGCCGAAGGGGCAGAGCCGTTGCAATGGTGGCGTTCGGGGGCGCGGCAGGAGGCTCGATCTTCGCCGTCGTCCACGCTCTGATGATCGGCAGTCTCGGTTGGCGTGGAACGTTCCTGGCCTCGGGCATCATCATGATCGCGCTCGCAGTCCCCCTACCCTTGCTGTTATTGAGGAGGACACCCGAGGACATCGGTCTACTCCCGGACGGCGATGCCCCCAGAAATGAGGGAGAGGCTCTAGCGACGCCTGCGGAAGAGGTTTGGACCGCGAAGCAGGCCCTTCGCACCCCCACGCTGTGGAAGATTCTGGTGGCGTATATGCTGACCAGCTTCGCCACCGGCGCGTTCGTGGTGCACCGGCCCGCGTACTGGAGCGAGCTAGGGTTCAGCGACGGGCTGATCGCGGCGGTGTTCGCGGTGGACTCCGCCACGTTTGCCGTCGTTGCATTGGCCACCGGCGTGTTGCTGGAAAGAATCCCGGCTCGGCTCGTAGGGGTTGCTGCCATGGGCACGCACGGACTAGCGATCGTGTTGTCTCTCACGGTGGTCTCGGAGCCTGCGATCTTCTTGACAGGCATCATGATCGGGGCTGGAGCGGGGGCCAACACGGTGGTGCAGAACACCATTTGGGCACAGTACTACGGCCGCACTTTCCTGGGGCGAATCCGCGGGATCGTGCTGCCGGCGGCGATGCTCGGGCTTGGGCTAGGTGCGCCGACAGCGGCGATGCTGTACGGGGTGTATGGGAGCTACCGGCCATCGTTCTGGGGCCAGGCGGCCTTGCTGGTAATCGCGGCAACGCTCATAGGATTCGCGAAGCCTCCAAGACACCAGACACACCCTGCGAATCAGGCGGAACGCACCGTGCCATAGACGCCGTCGTAGCCATATCGATAGTGACCTTCCCCTCCCGTGCGGCGAGAACAGCCTGTGCGGCATCTCCTCACGCGACGGCTGCAATGACATCAGACGTTACTGGCTCCAGGACGTGGAGTTCTTCTGCCAACGCTGGCAATGGGCTGGTCATAAACGGCGTGGGCGCCTTTGGTCGCGGGCCCACGCCCCAACGCTTCTACGATCACTTCATCCAGCGACACGAGCGTAAGAAATGGTAGGCGGCGATCGGTGGGGCCAATGAACGAACCAGCCTCGACCCGCGGCACCGCTCCGGGCCTGCGAGAGCTCGTTTGGATTCTATTCAGCACGCCGGTGCTTAGGCCGCGAGGCAGCGACTCATGGCGCGTCCGTACGAGGAGTGAAGGTGAAGGTCAGCGGTGAAGCTCACTAGTCGGTGACCCACCCGACCATTCTGATCGGGGCCATCGCAACGACCGAGACGCTGAATCTCGTTTGCAGCGTCTCGATGTACTGAACGCCACCAGCCAACCCTTCGTACCGCGATGCGATGGAGACCGCACGTCCAATGATGTCGCCGCTCATGATCTCGGCCCTGCCACTGGCGACGACATAGCTGTATGGCTGGTCGGGGGATGCGATGGACAACGTCATACGCGAATCGCGACCGAGGTTGCGCAACTTTACTGAAGTGGCGGGCGTAAAGACATGGAAGCGGCCGTCGGCGAACTCGTACCACACCGGGGCCGCGTGGGGGGAGCCGTCGGCGCGAAGGGTGATGAAGTGGGCAAGGTTAGGCAGCGCGAGGAACTTTTCGGACTGTTCAGTCGTCATTTTGGCCATGCATTTTGCCTCGATCATCGTGCGGGGATATGACCGGATGCTAGCGTTGGTGGATGGCTGGCACAAGCGATCGTGATACTCCGAGATACATCACGTGAAGGCCATGTTCGCTCCTAAATCCGTTGACTGAAAACGAGCAAAATTGATAAACTCCGAGACCGTGGCCCCGAAAAGAACCAATGGAGACGGCCAACTCTGTAGCCCATGGACACTGCATGAAGATCACCGGCGCGATGAGCGCTTGCGAAGCCCTCTTGAAAGAAGACGTTGACGTTATCTTCGGCTTCCCGGGAGGTGCGATCCTCCCGTTCTACGACGCGCTCTGGCACTATCCCAAACTCCGGCACATCCTCGTACGCCACGAACAGGCCTCCGCCCATGCGGCAGAGGCGTATGCACGCATATCCGGCAAGGTTGGCGTGTGCGTGGCGACATCTGGGCCAGGGGCGACGAATCTAATGACGGGGCTCGCCGCGGCCAAGATGGACTCCACGCCGCTGGTTGCCATCACAGGCCAAGTCGCTCGGGCGTTTATGGGCAAAGAAGCGTTCCAAGAGTGCGACACCGTCGCGATGGCGACCCCCGTGGTGAAAAAAGCGTTCCTGGTGATGGACTCAGCGGACATTGCCTCCACCATTCGAGAGGCGTTCCGAGTGGCGACCGAGGGCAGGCCGGGGCCGGTGCTCGTCGATCTGCCGAAAGACGTTCAGGCAGAGGAACTCGAATTCAAGTACCCAAGCTTCAGCGAAGCGCGGCCTGCTCCTCGCGCGTCGACACCCAAGATTGAAGAGACAGCACGGCTCTTGAACGAAGCCGAACGCCCCGTGTTGATTGCTGGGCGTGGGGTGCACATATCGCGGGCATGGGACGCCCTGGCAGCGCTCGTGGAAAAGGCCAACATTCCTGTGCTCAATACGCTCCACGGCACCAGTGCGTTCGCCCGTCATCATCCGCTAGCCATGGGTATGGTTGGCATGCATGGCATGTACACGTCCAACATCGCGACGGTCGAGGCTGATCTCATCATCGGCGTGGGCATGCGCTTCGACGACCGTGTAATAGGCAGGCCAGGCTCGTTCGGGTCGAACGCCAAGATCGTTCACTTGGACATCGAAAAGAGCAACATCGGCAAGAATGTACACGCCGATGTCGCCCTCCTGGGCGATGTGGGCCAGACGCTGGACGCCCTGCTGCCCCTGGTCCGTCACGAGCCACGCAGTGCCTGGCTCACGCGGCTCGCCGACCTGGACCACGGCCACCCCAGCATCGATGTGCCGGACGCCGACGTGGTGACGCCGCAGTACGTGCTGCGTGAGCTGAACAAGATCGTAGAACACAGCGACGACCCGGTAGTCGTGACCGGGGTTGGTCAGCACCAGATGTGGGCAGCACAGTTCATGTTCATGCCATCGGTGAACAGCTTCGTGTCCTCCGGGGGACTCGGCGTCATGGGATTCGAGGTACCTGCCGCGATCGGTGCGCAGATTGCGAGGCCCGGCGCGACGGTATGGTCCATCGCGGGTGACGCTGGCATCCAAATGACGATTCAGGAATTCGCGACGATCGCACAGGAGCACCTGCCGGTGAAGATTGTGATTATCAACAACGGCTACTCCGGCATGGTGCGGCAGTGGCAGGAACTGTTCTACGACCATCACTACAAGGCCGTGTCGATCAGCGGCCCCGACTACGTGAAACTTGCAGAGGCGTACGGAATCGCGGCTTGCAAGGTCACGGAGAAGGATCACGTAGGGATGGCGCTGGCCACGGCCGCGAGCCATCCGGGGCCGTACGTTATCGATTTCCGCGTTTCGCCGGAAGAGAACGTCTATCCGATGGTGCCGCCAGGCGCGTCACTCGCGGAGACGGTCGAGGATCCACGCGTAGTCCACTATCGCCAGCCTATCCACATCAGCCCTGAAGGCCTAGTCAGCTACCCGTAGCCGACTAGTTGCGATCGTTGCCGCCATCCGGGTAATGGCGAAGCTCCAGCGTCACGCCTTCCGGTGCGACGAGGTATGACGATTCGCCACGTCCCCTAGCACCGAACCGCGATTGCTTCGCACCCGGCTCGATGCCAAACTCAGCGACCTTCGCCAATATCTCGTCGAGCCCGCCAGGTTCGACGACCATGCAGTAGTGGTCGAGTTGCTGACCAGCCGCGTCGCCCATCGGATCTTCGGTTCCGAGGATATCGATGATCGTGTCAGCATTGACGCGGACGGAGGGGAACCTCACGTCACCCGCACGCCAGTCGTCTAGCCGGACTCCTTCAAGACCCAAAACATTGCAATAGAAATCGAGTGAGCGCTCAACATCGGCCGATTTCAGAACGATGTGATCCAACGCAGTGATGCGTGCCATTGGTGTTCCTCCCCAAGAATCGTCGGCTGCAATGCCCTAGGCGACGACGGCATTCTACTGCGCTGCGGCATCCGACATTTTGCCATGGACACTCGGTGGAAATCGCATTCTCGGATTACCCTGGATTGGCTGTTGACAAGGTTTGCGCTGGCCTTTAGGGTGCCTCCAGTCGCTCTCGCAATCCCCCCGCAAGATGACGACCGTCTCGTCTCCAATACTCTATGTTTACTGGCGGTGACCAAGTGGAAGGCACCTCGACTTCTGGCACTCCTCGTACCGGCCAACGCCAGCGAACTGGCCACATATCACCAGGTCGCACCGATCTCAAGATTCTGTCCGACGGCACCTTCAAGATTGACGGCGGCGTCATCTTCGGCCAGATCCCGAAGGGACAGTGGCAAGACTGGATGCCGGCAGACCGCCGGAACAGGATCAAGCTCGGCCTCAATTGCTTGCTGGTTCGCATCGGCACGCAAAATTTCCTGGTGGACACTGGCACCGGCGGCAAGCATTCCCTCGAACGTCGTGATGACTACGGGCTAGTCACGTCACAGTTGCTGTCCGGGCTCAAGGCCAACGGCCTCGGCGCACAAGACATCAACGGTGTCGTGCTGTCGAGTCTGCACTTCGAGCACACCGGCGGGTGCACACGCGTCAACCGGCGTGGCGAAGTCGTACCGACCTTCCCGCAGGCGACGTACTACGTACAACGCGAAGCGATGGAGGAGGCGACGTCGCCCACAGAGCGCCACGTGGATGGATTCATCAAGGACGACTTCCTGCCTCTGTTCGACAAGGGTCGCTTGGAGCTTATCGACGGCGAGCACACCATAGCTCCAGGATTCTTCGTGCGGCGCGCCAGCGGTCCTGCAGACGGTCACCAGATCGCGATAATCACTCACGGTGGTGAGCGGGTAGCGTTCCTGGGTGACCTCGTGCCTACGCCTTACCACTTGCAGCTCGCCTGCATCTCCGCCGCGGACCGTCATCCCGAGGAAACGCTCCAGACCAAGCGGGCGGTACTCAGCGAGGCGGTGCGTGAAGGTTGGCTGCTAATCTTCAGCCACGGTATTCACGAACGCGCGGGGTACCTGGAGAACCGCTCAGGCAGGCTCTACCTAAGGCCCATCACGCTGGACTAGCCCTAATCCCCACGTCCGGATCGGGACTATTCAGTCCTCGCCTAGCAGCGGGGACTGTTATGGTTCCGGCGCCGTGCATGGTTGTCCCCGTCTGCGGGTGCAACCTAACATGGACTCGTTGAATCCCGTCGCTCCTCCAAGGAGGTCCGCTTGTCCGGCAAGGTTTTCGTTACAGGCATCGGAATGGTCACACCCCTGGGTCTGGACACCAAGTCCACGTGGGAAGCGCTGCTGCAGGGTAAGTCTGGCATCCGGCAAATCACCGCGTTCGACACTGAGGGCTTCGAAACAACCATCGCAGGTGAGGTGAAGGGGTTCGACCCAACGCTATACACCGACCGCAAGCAGGCTCGACGGCTCGACCGATTCGCGCAGTTCGCGGTGGCGGCGACAAGCCAAGCGCTGGAGCAGGCGAACCTCAAGCTTGACGATCCGAGCATTGACGCTACACGTGTGGGCTCCGTCATCGGCAGCGGCATCGGCGGCATTCTCACGCTGTCCGAGCAGTGGGCGGTGCTGGCCGAGAAAGGCCCATCGCGGGTGAACCCGTTCCTCGTACCGATGATGTTGGCGGACATGGCTCCAGGCCAAGTATCCATCCTGTTCGGAGCGCAAGGGCCCAACTACTGCACAGTTACCGCCTGTTCATCTGGCGCTGACGGCATAGGTATCGCGTCCCACATGATCCGCAGTGGCGAAGTGGATATCGCGATCGCGGGCGGCACGGAGGCCCCGATCGTGCCCATCGCTGTCGCCGGATTCAACGCGTGCATGGCATTGTCCAAACGCAACGATGATCCAACAGGTGCCAGCAGGCCTTTCGACGCCAACCGCGACGGCTTCGTGATGGGCGAGGGGGCTGGCATCCTGATCCTAGAGAGCGAGGAAAGCGTATCACGCCGCGGCGTGACCCCTATCGCAGAGCTCGCGGGCTACGGTGCGTCGTCCGACGCATTCCACGTAACGCAGCCGGCGCCCGGTGGTGAAGGCGCGGCGCGCGCGATCGCAAAAGCGTTCGCGGAGGCAGGGCTGGTGCCATCCGACGTGGGTTACATCAATGCGCACGGCACGAGCACGCCCATGAACGACAAGTACGAAACGCAAGCGATGAAGGCTGCGTTCGGCGACGAAGCGTACAAGGTGAAGATCAGCTCGACCAAGTCCATGACTGGACACCTGCTGGGCGCGGCAGGCGGCGTCGAGGCAGCGATCACGGCGCTGGCGGTTTCGACGGGCGTAGTACCACCGACGATCAACCTTGTGTCGACTGACCCAGACTGCGACTTGGACTACACCCCGCACCAGGCGCAGCAGATCACGTTGAAATCAGCGATGAGCAACAACCTCGGGTTCGGTGGTCACAACGCGTCATTGATCTTCAGCAAAGTCTAGACCAGGCATCAGTTGGCAGAAATGACCAACTGCGGGAGCTACGACAGAAAAGGACGGACGCCATGAATCCCGAAGAGTTCACAGGAGGAGACATGATCGCCGCCTGGATCTTCCTACTGGTGGCCGGCGGTGCTGGGCTGGGCCTCGGTCGTCTGCTCGAGCATTACCGCAACAAGCGCTAGCGGCCACCTCATTTTTCGTGCTCACTGTGACCTCTCGCAACCAGGGTCGCGCGAGGAATCCCTCCTAAGCACGAAGATATTCCCTTGTTACATAGCGCCCCGAGCGGCTAGATTCCTTAGATACTCTGGCCACTTGGATTGCCATTCTTGTCCACGACACCCATGTCTTCTTCCTCTTCCGCGTCGACTGAGTCGACATTCTCCGAGGGGGGGGTCTTGGAAGGCCAACAACGTCGGTGGCGCGTGGCGCCAAACAGCCCACCAGCAGCCATCGCTGCACTGAGCGACCTGCCGACGTTGGTTGCACACCTGCTGGTTCGGCGGGGCATCACCACCACCGATCAGGCAAGAGAATTCATGGAAGCGGCTGACTCGCTGTTCGAGGACCCGGCCACCCTCCCCGACGTGGATCGCGCCACAAGCCGAATCAGAGCGGCGCGTGATCACGGCGAAACGGTCGCTGTCTACGGTGACTTTGACGCCGACGGCGTCACCGGCACCGCGCTCATGGTCAAAGCCCTGCGTCGGTACGGGCTCAACGTCCTCTCCTACATCCCTCATCGCGTCCAAGAGGGCCACGGGCTGAACGTCACCGCCGTCGATAACCTTCGTGAGCAAGGTGTGAAGCTGATCATCACCGTGGACTGTGGTGTCACCGATGTAGATGCCATCAAACACGCGAAGGATCGCGGCGTGGACACGGTGGTGACGGACCACCATTTAGTGGCCGAGAACCTGCCGGATGCCGCAGCGATCATCAACCCACACGCTGAGCATTCGCGCTACGGCTTCGACCATCTCACGGGCGTGGGCATGACGCTCAAGCTATCGCAGGCGCTGCTGGAACCGGAGCATGGGGAGCGATGGAGCGATGGTTTGATGGAGCTTGCGGCCATCGGCACGATCACGGACATGGCGCCGCTGCTGGGCGAGAACCGGTTCATCGTGCACCGTGGACTGAAGCACCTGTCGAAGACATCGTCCACCGGACTACTGGCGCTGCTGCGCGCTGCGCGGACGGACCTGGCGCACGTGACGGCAGAGACTATCGGGTTCGCTATCGGACCACGCATCAACGCTGCGGGCCGGTTGGATCACGCCGATATCGCGCTCGACCTCCTAACCACAGACGACCGCCAGCGGGCCGAGTCATTGGTCAGCAAACTGGATGGCTACAACACCCAGCGACGCGAGCTCACCGAGGAAACCCTGCTGGCCGCACGACAGCAGCTGCCAGCACAGATCCCGCCGCTCCTGGCTGTGGGGTCTGCGGACTTCAACCCCGGCGTCGTTGGGCTCGTCGCAGGTAAGCTTGCCGAGGAATTCGGGGCACCAGCCCTTTGCTACGCCCAGGACGGCGACACCATCATGGCGAGTTGTCGCAGCGCACCGGGATTCCACTGGTCTGACGCGCTCACGGCGTGCGACGATCTGCTCAACCGGTACGGCGGTCACGCGCAGGCGGCGGGGTTCTCTTGCGACGCCAGCGTGCTGCCAGCGCTCATCGAGCGCTTGCAGGCAATCGCGGCTGAGCAGCTCGGCGAATCGCCATCGACCATCGACGGCGTGGTGGATGCCGAGGTTCAGCTGGTCGAGCTGATGGGACCGACGTTCCAGGCGCTCCGCAAAATGGAACCGTTCGGCATCGGCAACCCCGCTCCGCTCTTCCTCACACGTGGAGCAGAGGTCCGCGAGGCCCGCACTATGGGCGCGGCCCATAACCATTTCCGGCTCACACTGGTCGCCGGTGGTGCCACGTGGGACGCGGTGGGCTTCCGTCAGGATTGGGTCAACGGCACTCGCTACGTGGACATCGTGTACACACTGGATATCGATCACTGGAACGGTAGTCCGCGATTGCGTCTGACGCTACGGGATTACGCACCGTCGACCCAGCCGAGGCTCGCCTTGAGCTCGCTAGCGTAGTCGGCCAGGCCATCGGCGAGCGAGTACCGCGGCTCCCAGCCCAGGCCCTGCTTGCTTGCGCTGAGGTCCATCGCCTGTTTGATGCCATCGGCGCTGCCGCCTGTCGGCACGACATTGAGCCCTGGCATGGACCTCTTGGCCGCCTCCACCAAGTCGGCGAAGCTCGTGATTTCGCCGTTACCCACGTTGAATGCTCGTTGGGTGGGCTGAGGCACAGTGGCCGCGAGGTCGACAGCGTGGCCGACGTCCTTGGCATACACGTACTCGAAATCGCGCACGACGGGCATTTCGATGGTCTCGCCTTTGATGCCTGCGGCCACAAGGCGCTGCAGGACCTCGCCTCCGCCTGATCCAGCCCAGAAATGGCCAACGCCGTAGACGTTGGCGGGGCGCAACACGACAAGCTCGAAGCCGTACTGGGTGGCATAGGTGTTCACGATGAGTTCGTTGGCGATCTTGGATGCCGGATAGCCACGATCTGACCACAGCGGCAGCGACTCTGTGAGGGGAGTATCGCCTTCTTTGTCTCGGTCGTACACGCCGAAAGTACTGATGTGAACCAGCCGCTTCACCCCTGCCAAACGCACAGCCTCACAGACATTTATCGTTCCACCGATGTTGATCTGGAGGCCCGTGTAGAGGGGGTCCGCAACACGCCCACCGATGAGTCCTGCAGTGTGGACGACGGTGTCTACACCGTTGGCGGTCATGGTCTCGACCAACGCAGGCAGATCACGGACGTCACGTCGTACGGAGGTTACGCTGGATGATCCCAGCTTCTCGGCAAGGTAGTCGGCGCGTGGCTCCGAATCAACAAACACCACCTTTTCGCCACGGTCAATCGCAAGCTTAGCAAAAGCGGTTCCTATCAGGCCTACGCCCGTGATCAACGTCGTCATCTGTTCTCCCCCGGTCATTGCCGTTAGGTTCGAGCTGGCGAATCAAGGATACGCGACCTCGCGTACCCGCGAACGGCGAATAGGCTGATCACGCCAAGGACCGCCAAAGCGACCCACTGAGAAAAATCGAGGCCACCGACGGTGCGCTCAACCGTGACGAACCCGATCAGGAATCGCCCAACGGCGTAACCCGCGAACGCGATGTCGATAGCCCTGGCTCGCTTGATACGGTGCCACAGGCGGACGAGCACGACCAACAGCACGATGGCCAGTAGCGCCTCGTAAAGCGCGACGGGATGCGCGGAACCCGCGGAGAACGCTACGGAGCGCTCGTTGGCGTAGGTGACTGCCCACGCAAGCGACGAGCCCGTGCCGACCCGCTCGCCCGCGAGGAAATCACCGAGTCGGCCGACGGTGAGCGCGGCGAGCCCTGCGAGCATGAGAGCGTGGGCGAACGCAGACAGCGTAGCCCCGGCGCGCTTGGCGTGCCAAAGTGCGCCGCCCGCGCCAACAATCAGCGAACCCCAGAGCGATAGACCGCCGTTCCACAGGTAGAACGCCTGGAATGGGACATCTGAGTAAAAGTCTGCGTGGTCTATCACGTGAAACAGTCGTCCACCAAGCGTTGACCACAGGGCGGCACGCAACGCGATACCGTAGGTCGTTCGCGGTGTGAGGCCGAAGGTCGCAGCGCGGCGCAACATCCAGAGGATCGCCCCGCAAGCGCCGACGATGGTGAGCAGCGCCGTCCACGGCAGCAGCGACACGCCGAAGGCAAGTGGATCGATATCTATTGTCATACGTTATGTCAACTCTGCGTGTGTCGGAAAGGCGTTCCGCAGACGGCGACGCCATCCCTAGAATACGCCGTAGTACGTCATGAGGCTGCTCGAGCGATGACCACCGCTACAAAAACCGGCACTGGCCACCAGGACCACCAAGTCACGGTCTTCCTTAGCCACCTGCGCTCAGAGCGTGGCCTAGCGGCGAACACCGTGAACGCCTACCGAGCCGATCTTAAGCAACTCACGTTGATTATCAATCAACGTGGTCCCAGCATACGCTGGGACCACGTCAGCGAGCGACGGTTGCAGGACTACGCAGCTGAGCTCGTCCACCGTGGGTATACCCAGTCGAGCGTAGCCCGCAAGATCGCGGCGATACGATCGTTCTTCCAATTCCTCGCCGAAGAGGGTGAGATTGTGAAGAGTCCCGCTGACAAGCTGAAAGCCAGACGCCAGGGACGCCCCTTACCCGATGTGCTCACAGAAGAGGACGTCGTAACGCTGCTGAAGACGGCGAGCGAGGGACCAGGCGCGGAGGGAGTGCGCGACCGGGCGATGCTAGAACTAACCTACGCCGCGGGCCTGCGCGTATCCGAGGTCGTCGGTCCCACGGGCATCGACCTCTCGAGCCTCAACCTCGAGGACGGCTGGGTGCGCGTGTTGGGCAAAGGTTCCAAGGAACGCGTGGTGCCACTGTACCCCGGCATCGCCGAACGCCTCCGTTATTTCATCCGCGAGGCGAGACCGGTCCTCGTCGCTCGCGGGGATCACCTGCGTGCGGCTCCACGCGCCGTGTTCCTGAACGCACAGGGGCGGCCACTGACGCGCCAGGGGTACTGGCTCGCGCTCAAGCGAACGGTCGCAACCTCAGGCGTGACGACAAACGTCACGCCGCACACGTTACGCCATAGCTTCGCCACTCACCTACTTCGCGGGGGCGCGTCGCTTCGGCACGTTCAGGAGTTGTTGGGCCATGCCAGCATCGCAACCACACAGATCTACACACACCTGACCGACGACCAGGTGCGCCGCGTTTTCGATGGCGCGCATCCACGGGCGTAGAGTCTGGCCTTTTGCTTCGTCAGCGGAGGGGTTAGCATGTCGGCCACAAAGTGCAAGAGATACGTCCCGCGCTATAGGGACACGCACCGAAGGCCGTCGCTGAGACGCACCCCCAAGGAGTCCATGCCATGCCGGTTATCACCATCACCGGATTGATCGGGACAGGATCCCCAGAAGTCGGGGCGGACGTAGCACGCAAGCTTGGAATCGACTTCGTCGACAGGCTCATCCTGGCCGAAGCCGCGAAGAAACTAGGCACCACTGTGGCGGCTGTCGCAGAACGCACGGAGCGTGCGCCGAGCCTCGGCGACCGTTTCGCGGGCTTCGTACGCGCGGTGCTCGAGCGCTCAGCGCTAGCAGGTGGAGGCGCGGATCCGTACTTCGGCGGAGGCTTGGATGCCCTGCTTGTACGCGAGTACAAGGACTTCCCGGTAGAAGGCGCAATTCCAGCCGACGGCACGGTTGATGACGACCTGATACGGGTGACCGCAGCCGCGATCCGCGAGATCGCGGAATCGGGCAACGTGATCATTGCAGGCCGAGGCGCAAACATGATTCTCGCCAACGAACCGGGAATTCTGCACGTGGGGCTGACATCACGGAAGACCCAACGGATTGAGCGGATTATGGAGCGGGTCTCGTTGGATCGCGCTGAGGCCGAAAAGTACACTACTGAGAATGACAAAGCGCGAAACGCGTACTTCCAGCGCTACTTCAAGGTTCAACCCGAGGACCTTCGGCACTATCATATGATTCTCAACACGGACTGGATGGATGTCGGGCAGGTCGCAGACATGGTGATTGCGGCCACCAGCATCATCGCGAAACCGCCAACCAAATAACGTACGTTCCACAAGGACAGACATGCCAAACAAGCAGGGATCACGGGTGGCCGCAAGCCAGGCGAGGGCCAAATCGGCGGCGAAAAAAAAGGCTCACTCAACAGGGCCAGATTTGGCTGCAGCTGCTCAGGCTCCAGGGGCCACTGACCCTCTCGCGCAAGAACAGGAAGAAGGGTCAGCGGTCGCTGTTGTCGAGGCCAGCGGTGCGGAGTTGGAAGCTGCTGCTCCGGCCTCCACTCCCGCGCCGCGCCGCACCGGGCGAGCGGCCTCTCGCCGTGAACGACAAGCGCTGACGGTCATGTCAGCCGGTAGCCTTCGAAGAGAGATCGTGATGATCGGTTCCGTGACAGCGCTGATGGGGATCACACTCGCGGTGATTAAATTGGTTACGGATCTGGGCCGCTAACCCGCCAATCCGCAGACGCAGAACCTGCAGGAGAAGAGGGGCGCCTGTGGCGCCCCTCTTCTTGTTTCTCTCAATTGTTACGCGGCATCAGCAACGAAGCCTTAGAAGGCCATCACCCCTACCCCCACGGTGACCAAACTGGCGGATGCCCACTTGATCCCCATACCGCCCTGTTCAGGCCTGCCGCGGAGCGCGTTCCCTACGCTCAAGCCACTGATCACCACCCATAGCAGGAGCATCACCGGGCGTGTGCCCATGATCGCTGTCGCCAGGGACACGGGCCCGAGCGACAACGCAGCGACCCCGGAAAAGATCGCGACGACGAACGCAACTTGGGTAACGCTGACCATGCGCAGTGCCCTGCCCGAACCGAGCACGCGGCGCATCTCGTGACCTACGTGAGTGACGCGAGCGATGATTAGGTGGATCGGAGCTGAGACTACCCATGCTAGCCCGACCATCTGCACAATGGAGAGCTCTGCCGAAGCGATCTTGAACAAGACCGTCACGACCGCCATAGCTACCGCCGCGCCGAGCACGGCGAAGAGTGACCTGTTCAACCGTACCCGTTCGCCTGGAAGCGCTTGATGCCATGATGCAATAATCGCGCCAGCGATGACCATCAGCACGGCAATCCACTTAATCGGCGTCAGCACCTCTCCCAATGCAACAATTGCGATGATGAGAACCAATAGCGGATGTGAATCGAGGACCGGAACAATCCGCGAGATGTCTTTCTCGCGATTGATCGCATACCCCTGGAGCAACCAAACCGTAGCCTGGGCGACGCCTGCCGCAAGCATGATTGCGACGGCCGCCGACGACCAGTCAGGAGGTGATAGCGCAAGTATGACAACCGCGCCCCCCAGCTGGGGAAGCGCAGCGACCGCATTGAACACCACCGCTCCGTTGACGTGCCGTTCCAACGTCCGTTTCTGGACGATGGTCATTGCAGTGAAGCCCACTGCACTGATTAGCGAAAGCAAAACCCAATCCATCTCTAACCATTCTTTCCCGGTGACCTGGGCGGCACCTCTGCCGGAAGTACAACGAGCAACCGTAAATACGATGTCCACTGGATGCCCGATTGTCTTGGCCTCACTCCTAGCGAATGGGATCGGCGAGGCCCAACGCACCTGAGGGGCGCCATGAAATTGTTTGTTTATTCCCTTTTAGTTGGGTCCTTTTACTCGGTGCTCGATTTGAGGTTCTGCTACCCCTCGGCCATTTCAAGTACCTCGCGGATCCCCGCGTAGTTGATGCCCTTGTCGGCCAACTCCGCTATCCGCCTGATCTTCTCAAGCTCCTCGTCTGAGTAGAGTCTGGTACCACCTTCGGTCCTGTCCGGCCCAATCAGCTCCGCACTCTCAAACGCTCGGAGCTTGTGCTCCGGAACCCCTGTCAGATTGGAGGCCACACTTATCGGGTACTTTCCCAGAGTTCGGTCCTCTTCAGGAATCTGCTCCGGGCTATCTTCTTGCATCAATTGTTCTCCTATGAGGCGTCCCATTATTGCCTAGCGATGCATAGAACATCGTGGCACTTCCGTAAGAGTTCCGAAGAAGCATGCACTAATAATCTAACATTTTTCGTTAGATTTTCCAATAGCACACACCAAATCGAGCGTACCTTCAGACTCATTGACGCCCGATTGGCCAAGTTACACTTACCGCACCATGGCAGCGAGCACGAGCCCACGAGGCATTCAAGGGCGATTCGCCGACCGGCTGAAAGCCCTGCCCCTGCAGCCGGGTGTCTACCTCATGAAGGATGAGGACACTTCTGTGTTGTACGTGGGTAAGGCTGCGAACCTACGCAACCGGGTTCGCTCCTACTTCCAGACGCCCCACGGCAAAGAACCCAAGATCCAGGTGATGGTGCAACGCATAGCCGACTTCGAGTACATCGTCACCGAGTCGGTGCAGGAGGCGCTGCTCCTCGAGAACCTGCTGATCAAACAGCACCGGCCGTTCTACAACGCCCGGCTCAAAGACGATAAGACCTACCCCTATATCAAGATCGATCCCAAAGAGGCATTCCCGCAGGTGTACTTCACCCGCCGGGTACTGCCAGACGGCGCTCGCTACTTCGGGCCATTCGCCAGCGCCGGGTCGGTCCGCAAGACGATGGACCTGCTGAAGAAGCTATTCCCCTACCGCTCTTGCACCAAACCCATCACGGGTACTGACGAACGCGCGTGCCTCGAGTATTTCATCCATCGCTGCGTGGGCCCGTGCATCGGTGCCGTCGATCGCCAAGGGTACAGCGAGGTCATCCAGCAGGTGTTCCAATTCCTGGATGGCGACTCCGATCAGGTCAGTCGTGATCTGAAGGACAAGATGACCGACGCGAGCGATGCGCTTCAGTTCGAGCGTGCCGCGGTGCTGCGCGACCAGATCCGTGCCATCGATTCGGTGACGCAGAACCAGAAGGTCGTGTCGGGGCGCGACGAGGATGCCGACGTGATCGCGTTGGCCAACGACCAGGGCGAAGTGTGGGTCGAGCTGTTCAAAGTACGCAAGGGCAAGCTCATCGGACGGGAGCACTTCCTGATGGAAGGTGGCGATGTGGAAGAAGAACCGCAGCTGATCGAAGAGTTCATCCAGCAGTTCTATGATGCCACGCCCGACATCCCTCGCACGTTGATCGTGCAGCACCCCATCGAGGACGCGGAGGCGGTAGAGACGTGGCTCACAGGCAAGCGCGGGCATCGCGTGTCGATTCACCACCCTCAGCGCGGAGACAAACGGCGCCTGGTCGCGATGGCAGCCGAGAACGCTGTCGAAGGTCTCAACCAGAGGCGCATCAAGTGGTTGTCGGAGTCCGACAAAGTGATGCAGGCCATGACGGAATTGCAGGAGGCGCTCAGCCTGCCCGAGCTCCCCACTCGTATCGAGTGTTACGACATCTCCAACATCCAAGGCACGAATTCCGTGGGCAGCATGGTCGTATTCGAAGACGGCAGGCCCAAGAACTCGCACTACCGGCGGTTCCAGGTAAAGACCGTCGAAGGGCCGAACGATTACGCGTCGATGCAGGAGATGCTGCGCCGCAGGTTCCGGCGGCTTGCCCAAGAACGCCAGGAGATGCGAGAACGACCCTCTGACGAGCACGTGGACCAGGAAGCGACAGTCGCTAGCACCGCATCGAGGGCCGGGCGACAGCGCCACCGCCGTTACGCCAAAACAGGAGCGCTTGCGCCTCATCAGGTGACCACAGGCAAGCAACAGGAGCCGCAGACATCGTTCGGTCTCGTACCAGGTCTCGTCATCATCGACGGTGGCAAGGGACACCTCAACGCTGTCCAGGAGATTTTTCTGGAGCTCGGTATCACGGACGTACCGCTGTGCAGTTTGGCGAAGCAGGAGGAGGAGATATTCCTCCCCCACATGCCCGAGCCAGTACTGCTCCAGCGGGGCTCCCAGGGGTTGTATCTCGTGCAGCGACTGCGTGATGAGGCCCACCGGTTCGCCATCACCTACCACAGACAGCGCCGCAGTAAGGCCGCGACCCGCTCCGCACTGGACGATGCGCCGGGAATCGGACCCAAGCGCAAGCGTGAACTGCTGCGCAGGTTCGGCAGTGTCGCGGGGATACGGCAAGCGAGCCTCACCGACGTCGCCAAGGTGCCTGGCATGTCCGGGGCTACGGCGCGCAAGCTCGCCGAGCATCTTGGCGGAGACCTAGGTACCTCGCTTGGAGCCGCCCCCGACCAGTAACAGATCGAGGAGAGCGCCCTACCTTTTACGCCTGCGCCTCACTTGGCAAGTCGAGCTGCTCGATACTCCCCAGTTCGAGCGCGGCGACGTTTGCGGACTCAATGCACATACCCTGAGCACTGGTCTCTTCATCATCAGCTACACCGTCTGCCTCTTCTACGATTTCGCGATCGCTCCTGAGTTCGCCTTTCAGGGCGCTTAACAGCGTGATCGCAACATCAATGTACTCGGGCGTTAGCGGCACCGACAGCTGTCGCCCTCCCGCCGAGAGATGAAGCCCAGAGGAAGAAGCTTCACCTTGTTCTCTTGACGTAGATATTGCTGCGGTTACACCTAGCATATTCTGCGTATGTACAGAATGTTCTGATTTTCTCTCTGCCCTCACCGGCCGCCCCAGCACACGGATCGCATCGGTCAGGTGCTTCTGAATCAGCGGCGCGCGCCTTACGATCTCGTCACGGGACGCACGCGTGATCTCCTCGAGCCCAACGAGCATGCTCATATCGTCGGGAACTTCCCCCTCAAACCGGTCGTAGAGTTGCCGAAGCAGGTCCACGCGCTGGAAAGCCTCTGCGCGCGCCGCCTGCCCTTCCTCGGGCGTCGCCGGGTGCAGGACTCGCTGAGCCAACTGTGATATGCGCAGCTCCCCTCGACCTTCAATCAGGCCGAAGTCGCGCATGGCTGCAACCTTGGCGAACAGAGTGCCGCTCCCCTCGGCCATTCCCAGCTCCCATGCAAGCCCCTTCACACTAACCGTCCCCTTGAACTTGGTGAGAACTCTCCCCGAGATCTCAACCGCGTCCCCGAACCTGATGTCCGGATATGTGTACTGCCCCAATTTCGCCATGTCTCCTCCAGTCACCGGGTCGATTCGGCACCGTTTCGGCACCAGCACTGCAATCTCCTGCCGTGCACAGTAGAAATATAGCAGGAACACAGGAATACGACAAGCATATATTCTGGTATTTGCTTGTTTATACAGAGTATTCCTACCCATCCAAAGATACATTCTATTATTTGCTCCTCTACCTCCTGAATGCCAGTGTCCTGGTACTCGCTCTCGTTCTTCTATTCACGGCCTTGTCGTATCTGATTTCGGCCCTGGGCGCACCTCAGCAGTCTGCATGGCCCTCTACGCGCGTGTAGAGGTTGTTTATGAGCGGAAGCAGCACGGACAGAACCCTCCCGGGAGTCCATCAGCCCTTCCCTCGAACCCATCCCTCAGGGACGATCCCTGATGCCAATGCCATGCCTGCCATCAGAGAAATGGCTCCAGATGCCACCGCGACCACCGATGCCCGCGTAAACATCTCGCTCAGCTCGCTCAGCTCGCTCCGGGGGGGGGGTAGAAGGTTGTCCTCTACTTCGAACCAAAGAAGAACACCTCTGGGCGTACCCACGAGGCGTGTGATTTCAGGGACAACTTGGAAGCGCTCACCTCCAAGAACACCGTGAGCTTGGGCATAAGCCCGGACTCAGTGAAGTCGCATCAGAGCTTCAAAACGAAATACGAACTGCCGTTCACACTCATAGCCAACCCTGAAAGGAGACCACCGGGGAACACACGGGGGGGCAAGGCATGGAAAGAATGAACTACGGGTGCAAGTACATAGGCGTGGTCCGCACGACGTTCCTCATCGACGAGACGGACAAATCGGGAAGATCCACAACAAGGTGACGGTCGCTGGTCACGCGGAAGCGGTCCTAGCCAACGCTTAGCAATTCCGGTTGTTCCTACGAAAGCAACGCACTGGCTACACCACGCACTAACAGACCCACCGCCATGGCTGGGCTGCGGGCGCCCCGTGTCGACTCGTATTGCAGTAGTGTAAAGCCTGCTTTACACTGCATTCCATGGGCATCCTCTCTGCGTCGTTACGGCCCGCCCGCAGGAAAGCCGGACTCAGCCAAGCTGACCTCGCCGCGCGCGCAGGCATCAGCCGCCAGGCGTATTCCGCCGTCGAGCTTGGCACGTCGACTCCATCAACCGACGTAGCGCTACGGCTTGCGCGAGCGCTGGGCGCCAGTGTCGAAGCGCTGTTCACGCTGCCCTATGAGCCGCTACCCATAATGGCCACCCTGACCAGCCCGCTCGACGACAACGAATCGGCACAACGCGCGGATGTCCACCAGATAGGCGCCCGGTGGGTCGCACGGCCCCTCGCAGGAGGACCTGGACATCCCGCGATTGTACGGTCACTGCCTGTGGCGAACGCGCTGGTACACAAAAGCGCCAATGGACGCGACGCTGACGTCGAGCCGCTCGCCAACTCCACGGGCCGTGCGCTGGTGGCAGTCGGATGCGATCCGTCACTTTCAGTGGTGGCCGCGCACCTGCACGCACGTGGAGTCGAGCTTTCATGGCACGAGATGGGCAGCACGGCAGCGCTCCGCGAGCTGGCCGCTGGCAACGCGCATGTGGCCGGGTGCCACCTGCTCGACCCGCAGTCCGGCCAATTCAACCTGGCCGCAGTAGCCCGCTACCTCCCATTCCCCGCGACATTGGTGACCTTCGCCGTTTGGGACCAAGGGTTGGTGGTCACTCCAGGCAACCCGAAGCGGATCCGAGGGATAGAGGATCTGGCTCGGCCAGGGATCGCCATCGTGAACCGCGAACCGGGCTCTGGAAGCCGCATGCTCCTGGACGAATCCCTCGCGGGCGCGGGCGTGCCCATCGCACTCGTCGCAGGGTACGAGCGCGCAGCCGCTAGCCACCTCAGCGTCGCTGACGCGGTTGGCATGGGCCTGGCGGACGCTGGCGTAGCGGTGAAAGCTGCGGCCATCGCGCTTGGCCTGGACTTCGTGCCGTTGGGCCAGGAGCGGTACGATCTCGTTTTCCCTGATCACTTCCTCAACGACGACGCCGTCGGTGAACTGCTGGCATCGTTACGCTCGTCCAGCTTGCAGCGGCAGGTGGAGGCACTCGGCGGCTACGACGTCGCGAGTATGGGGACGGAGCCGGCGGCCGCCTAGATGCGTGTTTGCTACCTGTGGCTACTAGTGCTCTCGCTTGCCGTATCCACTGGGTGCGCCAACACACCGAACCCATCTGGTATTACCGTGGCCGCCGCATCGAGCCTGCAACCGCTACTGGATTCAATCAGGTCAGGATTTGAAAAACAGACCGGCGTCGAGATCCATATCACCTACTCAGCATCCGGTGCTGTGGCCCGGCAGATCGAACAGGGCGCGCCCATCGATGTTTTCATCTCAGCGGGAGATCAGTACATCGATGATCTCGCCAAAAAATTGTTTTTGCGACAGGACAGCATCATTACCATTGGTCACGGACAGCTCGTTATCGTTCGACCGCTACCGGAAGACGACGTGACTCCATCGTTCGCCGAGGCCCAACGCATCGCGATCGCTAACCCGGAGATTGCTCCGTACGGCACAGCGGCCAGGCACCTGCTCCAATCTGCGGGACTGTGGGATGATATCGAGTCACACATCGTCTACGCCCAGTCAGCGCTCCAGGCGTTCCAGTTCGCCAGGGCTGGCGAGGTCGACTACGCATTCGTCCCTCTGCCACTGGTGCACACCTTCGACACAGCCGTGGCACTGGTCGACCCTTCCGCGCTAGGGCTGCCGACAACCAGCGTTATGTATACGGCATCGATAACCGCGTCAACCACCGATATCGAGCACGCGCAAGCGTTCGTTGCTTATCTCTCCGGCCCTGAAGCCGTGGCCAAGCTTCATGAGTTTGGCTACAACAGCGTCTCGGAGCCGCGCTAAACATGGACTGGGACGCCCTTCGTATCAGCCTGCAGGTTGCGGTCACCAGCACGATCCTGGCGACGCTGGTTGGCGTGCCGTTCGCGTGGTGGCTGGCCCGCGCCAGCTTTCCAGGGCGCGGCGTAGTATCAGCGCTTGTGCTGGCACCGATGGTGCTTCCTCCTACCGTGCTTGGGTACTACCTTTTACAGGCGGTCGGGCGCCGCAGTGCCATCGGAGGACTGCTGGACTCCGTCTTTGATTTCTCGTTCGTCTTCGACTGGACAGGCGCGGTCCTAGCCGCGTTCGTCGTGTCGACACCGTTCTTGGTACGGACAGCACAGGCCGGGTTCGAGTCGGTAGACAGCGTGTACGAAGAAGCTGCGCGCACGTTGGGACGCTCAGAGATCTCCGTGTTCTTGCACGTGGCGTTGCCATTGGCCCGACGCTCCGTGTTGGCCGGTGTCGCGCTTGCGTTGGCGCGAGCACTAGGCGAATTCGGCGCGACGCTGATGGTGGCAGGAAACCTGCCAGGCCGCACCCAGACGATGTCCATCGCCATCTACGACGCGATGCTCGCAGGACGCACATCCGACGCTCGCGTGCTCGCAATCACGCTGACGTTCGTGAGTGTAGGGCTGCTGGTAGCCATCGGCGCCGGTGCCAGCGCCAGCAGTTGGAGGCAACGCTCGTGAGCCTATCGGTGGACATACGGCTGCGCGCTGGCGGGTTCTCACTCGACGCGGCTTTTCAAACCGGAGATGGGGCGACAGCGATCCTTGGTGCATCAGGCGCAGGCAAAACGTTGACGCTGCGATCGATTGCGGGGCTGCAAGCGCCTGTCGACGGCAAGATCCTCCTCGATGGAGTCTCGTTATTTAACTCCACGGAGCGGGTTAACCTACCCGTCCGGCGACGGAACGTCGGCTACCTGTTCCAGGATTACGCCCTCTTCCCGCACCTCACCGTCGCCGAGAATATCGCGTTTGGCATTTCGCGCCGAACGAAGGCCCAACAGCGTGAATCGGTGTCACGAATGGTGGACCTACTGCGCCTACATGGGTTGGAAGAACGACGGCCTGCGGGGTTGTCCGGGGGCGAGCGCCAGCGGGTTGCGTTGGGCCGAGCGCTGGCGCCCCATCCTGATCTGCTTCTCCTGGATGAGCCCTTCTCCGCGCTGGATGCACCAAGCCGGGAATCATTGGTCGAAGAGTTCATCGCGCTTCGCGAGGCAATCGACGTTCCGACGGTCCTCGTCACCCACGACGTGGCCGAAGCCTACGCACTTGCCGAACACCTGGTGATCATGGGGAACGGACGCGTACTTCAGAGCGGCCCGAAAGCGGTGGTCTTTCATCAACCAGTATCTCCAAGCGTGGCCCGGCTCGTTGGTGTGCAGAACATCTTCAACGACGTACGAGACGGCAGAACGGTTGTCGTCGGCGTGCGTGCTTCAAACATGGTCGTGGGCTCCGAAGGCGAGCCCAACGCAACGCTAGACCAAACCGTGGACCGCGGAGTCCAACTCCTAGGTAGGTTCACCACGGACCGCGGAGTGCAGGTGGTAGCGGAGCTTCATCGATCTCGTTTCGCTGATCTCGTCCCGGGAAGCCGTCGGCGCGTCGAGGCGCGTGAAGGTACGGCTCTGGTATGGCCTGCATCGCCTGGGGCCTAGAGCGCATCCCGATGGGGTTTGCTTCAACCAACGACCGTAAGCACGGGAAATGATTGCGATGCCTAGCCAACAGGTCCGCAAAACAGATCGCAAGTGGACTGAAGCAATCGTATCGGGAGCAGTGTTCATAGTTATCGCAACGGAGGCCAGCGCATTGATCGACCGTCTGCTCGGGGAGCGGTTCACCGAAACATCAGCGCCACCCTCATGCCCTCGCTGTTCGTCCTCTTCGCGATACTACTCAAGAACAAATGGGTTGAGCGAGGCTTATCCCCAACATGCTGGCGCTCTCGTGACCTAGGTTTCGCCTTGAATAGACGCAAATTCGACTGGTAGCCTCTTAGGGTGAACCCGATGCAGGACATAATCACCACTACTAAGCGACTTCGCAGATGGTCCGTGATCGGCCCGATCGCCGCTCTTGTCAGCGCACTCGGTTTCGCGGTGATAGGCGCGATCATCACCGGTTCGGACATCGGGTTCGTCGTCGGTAGCATTGAAGAGGCCTCGGCTAGTTCCGGCAACTTCCTCGACCGCGCCAGCACGCTGTTCCCCCTCGGCTTCGCGTTCAGCGCCGGCATGGTGTCGTCGGTGAATCCCTGTGGATTCGCTATGCTCCCTGCCTACTTGGGCCTCTACATGGGTGATTCGGGGAACGACGGCGACGAACGAGGCCTAGCTTCCCGGCTGCAACGCGCAGTACTGGTCGGGAGCATTGTGACCGCAGGGTTCGTCGTGATGTTCGTTATTGTAGGTGTGCCCATCGGCCTCGGCGTTCGCAGCATCGTTGGAGCGTTCCCCTGGGTGGGACTCTCAATCGGCGTGCTACTGGCGATAACGGGGACGTACATTCTTTCTGGCGGAAACCTATACAACAGCTTCGCCATGCGCCTGTCTTCGCGCATGGGCAACGCCAACACCAACAGCATACGTAGCTACTTCATGTTCGGCCTCGCGTACGGCACGGCATCGCTCAGCTGCACGCTGCCGATCTTTCTGGCGGTCATCGGCGGCACATTCACGACCGGCACGTTCCTCGACAGCCTCCTACAGTTCCTGCTGTACGGCCTCGGCATGGGCACGGTCATCCTGCTACTCACGCTCGGCATGGCGATTGCAAGGGGCGCGATGATGGGCCGGCTTCGCAATGTGCTGCCGTACGTTGGGACGATAAGCGCGATGATGCTGCTCGTCTCAGGTGCCTTCATCGTCTATTATTGGCTCACCATCGGAGAGCTCCTCGAGCGTATCCAAGGCTCCCTCTAATTCAGCTTACTCACAAGGATTGGTACAACGAATGGGAATGGACCAACGGCAACGCCGCCGCGAAGGATCGCAACGCGCCCAGGCATCTCGCGAGCGTCGCCAAGGCGCCAAGGCTCACCGGAAGAAAACGAACCTCCTCTACGGCATCGTAGCCGGCGTAGTGGCTGTCGCCATCATCGCAACCATCGTTCTGCTACAGGGTGGCGGTGCCGACTTAGGCATCAAACTCAGCGAGCTCCCGGGACAGCACGCTGCCCCCTACTTCTACAATCAAGACGTAGTTATCGCAGGCGAACCTGGCCGTATACCCCCATCCTCTGGCAACCACTTCGCGCAAGAGAGCACTTACGGGTTCTTAGGTACAGACCTGATCCCCGAGGAGGTGGTCCACAACATGGAGCACGGCGCCGTGGTCCTTTGGTACCAGCCTGACGATCCTGAGCTTGCCGGCAAGGTGAATCAGCTCGTGCGGTCCCTCGGCGAGCAATGCATCGTCGCAGGCTCTTTCGCCGACCAGTCATTCGAAATCACCGCAACGGTATGGGGACGTGCGCTTCCACAAGCAACCTACGATGAATCCGGGCT
The DNA here is from genome assembly GCA_963579135.1 of Dehalococcoidia bacterium. Taxonomy (GTDB): domain Bacteria; phylum Chloroflexota; class Dehalococcoidia; order Lucifugimonadales; family Australimonadaceae; genus CALGTL01. The sequence continues at coordinate 35,585 of CAUZFB010000018.1, forward strand.
ACGCGCATTCGTCAGCGAGTACCGTGGCACCGAAGGGCCTGAAGCAGGACTCTGCCGCGGCTAGCGTTTCGATCGCATAATCAAGAAAGAGGCGACGCAAGATGCGTCGCCTCTTTCTTGATTATGCGTCGTCGCGAGCCCATCAACCACCTCCGGATACCGCCAACGCTCGGTCCAACGCAGCACGAACCGTCTCCACGTCCGCAGGCGACACGAACTCGCCGTTGATGAACACGCTAGGAGTGCCACGCACACCAAGTTCATGAGCGTCGGCTACATCCTGCTGGACGTTCGCCGCATACTTACCATCAACCAGGCACGACTCGAACACATTTGTGTCAAAGCCTGCGAAACGGGCTAGCGCCATCAACTTGGTGTCGGCGAACCCACCCCCGTTGCGGTTGGCCCGCTGGTTCGCCAGCACAAGGCGCGAGTAATCCTCAAACCCGCCCTGCTCACCAGCACACTCGGCCGCCTCTGCTGCGCGGATGGACTCCGGGCCCAGAAACGCGAAATGCCGGGAGACGAACCGCACGAGGCCCCGCTCGACGTACTCTTCGATCACCACCGGTTTCACCGCACGGGCGAACTCCGCGCAGTGCGGTCACTGGTAATCGTCGAACGCAACCAGCGTTACGGCGGCGTCAGCAGGACCGAGAGCGTGCCGGTCCGGCGCACCGATCTGCGTTCCTTCGCTATCGCAGGCGCTGAAGATCAGCAGCAGTGATGCTACCACCAGCACGTGCCTGAAACCCCAACCGCCGGCGACCCTAGCCATCGTCATCATCAAATCTCCACGATGGGCTGGGCAACTATCCATAGACTGACCATGGTGTAGCCCGCCATAAGCGCGAGCATCGGGGCCTGGCTGAACATAGCGGTGCCCTTCCCGAACGTACGCAGCGCGTACACGTAAGCCACGTAGACCGCTACGATGTGGCCGATCACTATGGCGGCGATGCTCAGGAACCAAATGAAGCGCGCATTCACCACGCCGATGTCGATAGCGTAGTCAGACGTACCGAACAGGTCCCATCCCCAGCCGAACGGATCCGAGGCCAGCGAAAACATGCGTTGGCCCTGGATGACTAGGAAGCTGAAGAAGTGCGCAATATGGTAGGCCAATGCGATGGGCACCAGGGAAAACACGAACGTACAAACGAGTTCCGTGGTGCTCAGGGATGACTTCACAAGCCAACCCATGAGCCAAGCGGTCAGTGCGAAAACGCCAAAGAACACGAACGGGGCAACGATGAGCCCGAGAGTAGTGATACCGCTGAAGGCGTAAGCACCCAGGAACGAGAACACGGGGAACAAGTCCAGTAACAACTCGGTCCATGTTCCGGTCTCAACGAATCCATCAAAACTGACCACCGCCAGCATCAGCACGAGCAGGATCGCCCGAGGCAACTCCGGCTGAGCCATCGTAAGCAGGCCGGCGCCCCACGGACGTAGGCTGAAACCATGGTCCGTCGAACCATCGTCGTCCGCAGGGTCGGTGCAGTGAATCGGTGCGAACGCAGCAAGAAACCCAAACGCGATGGTAAACACCTCGCCGTTACGCAACCACTCGTCACGGCCAAACCACCACATGCCAATGAACGTTACGCTAGAGTAAACCAACACCAATGTGGCGACGTTGAGCGGTACTCCTGATCCGGTGTACACGATCTCCACCCAGGCGAAGGCCAGGAACAGCAGGACCGCCGGCCAGGCAGACAGTCGAGTTGGGTAAGGCTCGTAGCGCGCGAGATCCTTACCGGTAACCTTCCAGATCAGCGATTCGGCATAGCCGAAGATGATCTTCTGGGGGCTGAGTAGCATCCAAATATCGCCAGCGAGAGCAGACACGTATGCGGCTCCAACCCAGAACACAACCCAGGTCATGGTGGGTACCAAGTTCTGATTGGGATCTTGCGTACCAAACAAGCCCGCAACCAGATAAACAACAAACACAAACGCCGAGAGTGCCCGCACCACGCCGAGGAATACGGGGTGAGCCAGCATACGGACGACCGTCCAGTGCCGTAGGTTCTTTTGTGGGTACGTATCTTTGAAGTCACGCTTCGCAAATAACCCGACAACCACGAACGAGAGCACCACTGCCGCGCCGCCAGCGCTCATGTACAGCCCCAGCGGTACCGGCAAGTCGTAACGATCACCAAACCCGTGAGCGAAAGCAGGGCCCGGTAACAGCAGCGTCAGCCAGAACAATCCGAACGCCCCCGCCCCTCCGAAAAAAAACGTACGCTTCATGACTTATCTCGGTCTGATTTCGAGGGCACCAAGATTGAAATCCTTACTGCCCGCATCATGGTCATGCTCGTCTTCGCTTGCTGCATGAGCTCCAGGTGCGTTGTGGTCGCCTGCGGCGGCATCCTGATCATGCGCACCCATCATCGCCTCGCCATCGTTGGCCTCGTCGTGATCGGCTGAGGCAGCGTGCCCGTCGTGGCTATCCGCCTCCCCAATTCTTAATATCGAGGAAACCGGAAGTGCACAGTGCTTACCGGTATTGAGCTGCGCCTTCAACTCGTGCCCCCCCTCACCGAGGTCAATCTCGACAGAAGGATCGAAGAACATGCCGATCATTTGTCCATCGGACATGAGGTGCCAGTGATTTCGGGTGGTAGTCGAAATTTCGAAATTCTCCGTTTCGACCAAAATCAGGTAATGGCCTACATGATCTGCCGGCACGGCAGTGAGAGCGATCGCGATCCCGGTGACGTCGACACCGCATGCGGTGCCGGTGGCGTGCATCTCTATGGCAAACCGGCCGGTCGCATCGGCCTTAAAGGTAATCGCTGAGGGTGCGCCAGGGGCGACGGTTTCTTTCAAGTCGTATCCATGGAGGTGGATCAATCCGGGCGCATCTGAGCTGAGATTCAGTGTCACGGTGTCTCCCTGGGCAGCGAGGAAGGTTCTTTCGTCACCTGCGAGGGCTCCATCAACGACCGCCAGATTGAATGAAGCTTCGCCAGGCTCGCCTCCACCGCAGGCTGACAGCAGCAGCAATGTGAAAGACGTCGTCGTCACGAACGAAATCTTCACACCCCGCCTAACTCTACTCAGAAACATCGAGTAACTCCGGAAAGTCATCCGTCAAATGCCAACGAATGTAGCTATAGGTTTGCACTAACCAATGGAGAGACCCGGTCTGGGGCGAACGTTCGCATTGGTACGATCGAGGCGAACAACAACACAAAATCAAACGCAAGCGCAACACCGAAAATCACATCAAATAATGCCCCCTATGAGGGGATCGAAGTTAAGGAACTAAACCCATCGTCTATCATTATAATTCGCACGATCGAGCTACAAAGCAGGTTAGGGAGCGGAAATTGGCAGGGAAGTATTGGCTCTTCAAGTCGGAACCTAATGCGTATTCCTTCGAGGACCTCGTCAAGGACGGCACCGCCGAGTGGGACGGAGTGCGCAACTTCCAGGTCCGGAACTGGTTGCGCGACGAAATCAAGACCGGCGATCAGGTGTTGTTTTACTACTCCAACACCAAGGTCATCGGGATCGTCGGCACCGCAACGGTGACTAGCGACGGCTATCCCGACCACACCGCTTGGGACCCGGATTCAGAGCACCCCGACGCCAAGAGCACACCCGACAAACCCATCTGGTACATGGTCGACATTCAGGCAGGCCAAAGGTTTGCCGACACTCTGACACCAGACGAGATGCGTCCGGTGGCAGAGCTCTACAACATGGTTGTCCTAAAGAAGGGCAATCGCCTTTCTATCACCCCCGTCACAGCAGAAGAGTTCGAAACCGTCGTAAAGCTCAGTCTCGCCAAGTAAGCTTGGCCTGATGACGACCGACGACTCATCACTCGACGCTCCAGCACTCCCTAGCGGTACACGCAAGCGCGATACCTTCTTCTCTCTATGGATGCCCGCGGGCGCGTCGGGCTTGGCCAACGGCATGATCGCGCCGGTACTCCCTGCGCTGGCCAGGTCCTTCGATGTTTCCATTGGCTATGCCTCGTTGGTGTTCGTACTTCAGATGGCGGGCTCCGCCGTGGGTACCCTACCCACCGGATACATGATTGATAAGTTCGGCCGCCGTTCGGTCCTGTTCTTAGGCCCTCTCATAACGGCGGGCGCCGCGTTCATGACGGCGTTCGCGGGCTCATTCAACGAGGTACTGTTCTGGCGTTTCGTGGCGGGGTGGGGTCAGCAGATGTGGGCCCTCAGCAGACTCACGGTGATCGCGGACGGCAGTAATTCCCAACGCGGACGTCAGGTGACCAGCATGCTGAGTGCGCAGCGCACCGGCACGCTGCTGGGGCCCGCCATCGGTGGATTCGTGGCGGTCGCCTGGGGCCTCGAATGGCCATTCGTCATCCAGGCTGTCGTCCTCCTGGTTGGAGTACTGCCGAGCGTTCTCGTCATCCAGGACTCGCCACGCCGCCAGAGTGCCACCGGTGAGCCGGAGGCGAAGCTAACGTGGCGAACGTTCCTCGTGAGCCCGATCCCTGCCGTATTCAGCGCGCAGTTCTTGGTCAACATCGCCCGCGGTGGCGTGGAGAATGGCGGCGTACTTTTTCTCTACGGGGCGTATGCGTATGACGCAGGACCAGCGTCATTGGGCGTGCTGAGCAGCGTGATGGCAGGCGCTGGCATCCCCATTGCGCTGGTCTCGGGCTACGTCATGGACACACATGGTCGCAAGTGGGCCATCGTGCCAGGCACCGTGGTGCTGGCGGCAGCGCTGTTGTTTATGGCGGCAACGTCGTTCGCATCGTTGCCGTACAGCGGCTTCATCGCTGCCTTCGTCCTGACGCACATCGGAGTCAGCCTTATGCTGGGCTCATGGCAAACCGTGGGCACGGACGTAGCGCCACCGATGGGGCGTGGCACGTTCTTCGGTGTATCACGCCTGGTATCGCACACAGGACGGCTTTCAAGCCCGGGGAGCTTCGCACTGCTCTCGGAATTTGCCACCTTCGGGGCAGCGTTCACCTTCTTGGCGATGGCATCCATCGCCAGCGGCGGGCTGGTGTTTTTCTTCATCAAAGAAACATTAGGGCTACGGACTCAAGAGCCCACAGCCTCAATAAGCATCGCGAAACCCCACGATCGGCCTAGCTGAACGCGGGCATCACATCCTTGGCGAATCGCTCGATCATCGCCGCGTTGAACGGTCGAGGCGTTGTCAGGATGAAATGGTTGACCCCGGCATTCGTCCAGTTGTTGACCTGCTCTTTGACCTGCTCAACATCGCCCCAGAACGCGCTGTCCTTCACGTGTTCCTCAACCGTGTCGTACAAATCGGACTTCCGGTGGGAAGCGCCGCGCGTGTAGGTCTCCACCGTGTTCGCGATGAAGCGCCCAGCATCGGCCTTATCGTCTGTGAGTCGGATCGGGAGTTGCACGGAAAATCGCATACCCGCAGGATCCCTGCCCTCTTCGGCACAGATCGCCTTGAACTTCACGATGTTGGCCTCGGCTTGGCGCATCGACGTTATCTGGTTGTAGTCGGTGGCATGCTTAGCGGCAACCCGCATGGTGCGCTCGCCCATGCCTCCGATAATAATGGGAGGATGCGGCTGCTGGATCGGCTTGGGCATCATGGGCGCTTCTTTGAGCTGGTAATACTTGCCCTCGAAAGACGCTGGCTCTTGTGTCCACAAGGCCTTCATCACCTGCAGCGACTCATCCAAGCGGTCGAGGCGCTCGGAGAACTTGGGCCACGGCAGGCCGTGGGCCTCGAACTCCGCAGGGATGTTGCCACTGCCGATGCCCATCTCCACTCGACCGCCTGATGCGTGGTCGATGGTATTGATCATCTTGGCGGTTATCACAGGGTGGCGGAAGTTGTTGTTGATAACGAGCATGCCAAGGCGCAGATTTTTTGTGTGGCCGGACATGGCCGCCATCACAGTCAGACCCTCCAGGCGTAGCCCTGAACCCCGGCCCGGCTGGATCAGCATCAGGTGGTCCGATGGGTAAAAGCCGTGGTATCCGAACTCATCACATGCCTGACAAATTTCCAGGAAATCGTTCCACACGAGTCCGGAGCTACCACCCACGCTAAACAACGCCTTACCTGCCATTAGTCCACCTTGATTCGGTCGGGTTTTGGATTCTGGCCTGAATTGAGGACAATCGGGACCAGCGCCGCGCATTCTACAACGAGCGTCGCTCTTGCTCGCCAATTCTTGACACCATTGGCAAATGGTGTAGGGTTCGACCATTCCTTTTATCGTTCCCCCAAGGAGAGTCACCATGGCAGACGCACCACTACGGTTAGGCGTTATCGGCATTGGCGTTGGAGCCGCTGAGATGCTCCCGCCGATGGAGAACGCGAGCTTCATCGACCTATTCGCAGGCGCGGACATCAACCCTGACGTCCGCGAGCGGTTCGGAGAGCGGTACCCGAACGCTCGCGTATACGCATCCGCAGAAGAGATGGTCAAGGATCCGGACGTAGAGGCGGTATGGATCTCCACCCCCAACATGTACCACGCACCCATGACCATTCTTGCCGCCCAACACGGCAAGCACGTTGTCGTTGAGAAGCCCATGGCACTCAATCTCAAGCAAGCCGAGGAGATGGTTGAAACGGCAGACAAGAACGGCGTTCACCTTGTCGCAGGTCACACGCAGAGCTTCATGCCGCACATTCGCCTCATGCGCCAGATCGTAAAGTCCGGCCGCATCGGTAAGCTCGGCGCCATCAACGCCATCGCCTACACCGACTGGATGATTCGCCCGCGAACATGGGAAGAGCTGGACCCGGAACAAGGCGGCGGAATGGTCTACCGGCAGACACCCCACCAGATCGACAGCATCCGCTCCATCGGCGGGGGTAAGGTGCGCAACGTGCGCGGCTCCAGTGGCCAGTGGATGCCCGAACGCCCCATCCCTGGTTACTACTCCGTGTTCTTGGAGTTCGAGAGCGGCGTCCCCGCGGTCGCCATCCACAACGGCTATGGATACTTCCTAGCCTCCGAGCTCGTGCCGTGGGGGGATGCCAACACTCGTTATACCCCAGCCCAGCGCAACGAGATCAAGCGCCAGATGCGCGAGGGCACCCGCAAAGAAACAGAGGAGAAGCTGTCGCTACGCATCGGCGGCGAGGGTGAGCAAGCGATCTTCCGCACCGCCCACGATGAGGCCTGGAAACCCAACGACCTCGGCATCGTGATCGTCTCCTGCGAGCGCGGCGAGATCAGGCAATCACCCAGGGGCATCTTCCTATACGAGGATGACGGAGTGAAGGAGTTGGTGGTGGAATCGCACCCGCTGGGCCGCGACGACGAACTTCTCGAGCTCTACAACGCGGTCCGCCTGGGCAGGCCGGTGTATCACTCCGGCGCTTGGGGCATGGCAACGCTTGAGGTTGGCCTCGCTATCAACGAGTCCACGAAGACCCACAAACAGATCGAGCTCACCCACCAGGTCGAGATGTCGGACGAGTACGACATTGAGTACGCAGTGAAAGTTGTCGAAGAGCGGGTCGTCGAAGACACGATGCCCGTTGCCTAATCTCGGCTGACGGACGAAACTTGGCCCGGCCGCTACGCACCCGCGTTCGGCCGGGCCTTTTTTGTTAGCGCCACACAAGCTACACATCTCCGGCAGGCCATCGCCTGTCGCCCACAGAAAGGGAATTCAGATGGCAGACGATCCAGTTAAGCTAGGAGTGATCGGCATCGGGGTTGGCGCAGCGGAGATGCTGCCTCCTATGGAGAACGCCGAATACATCGACCTGTTCGCTGGCGCAGACATCAACGCAGATGTACGACAGCGGTTTGGCGAGCGGTACACGGAGGCACGCGTGTTCGAAAGCGCGGAAGCCCTCGTCAAGGACCCGGACGTGGAGGCTGTATGGATCTCTACCCCCAACATGTACCACGCACCCATGACCATCCTCGCCGCCGAGCACGGTAAGCACGTAGTCGTTGAGAAGCCAATGGCCCTCGACATGAAGCAGGCCGAGGCCATGGTCGAGGCGTGCGACCGCAACGGCGTTCACCTGATCGCGGGACACACGCAGAGCTTCGGTTCACACATCCGCCTCATGCGTCAGATCGTGAACTCAGGCCGCATCGGCAAGCTCGGCGCAATCAACGCGATCGCTTATACCGACTGGATGATTCGCCCTCGCACGTGGGAGGAGTTGGACGCCGCCCAAGGTGGTGGCATGGTCTACCGGCAGACACCTCACCAAATCGACAGCATCCGCTCCATCGGCGGAGGCAAAGTCAGGAACGTCCGGGGCACGGCGGCTCAGTGGATGCCAGAACGGCCCATCCCTGGGTACTACTCCGTCTTCATGGAATTCGAGAGCGGAGTCCCGGCGGTCGCCATTCATAACGGCTACGGATACTTCCTGGGCTCCGAGCTTGTGCCTTGGGGCGACGCGAACACCCGGTACACACCCGCCCAGCGCAACGAGATAAAGCGTCAGATGCGGGAAGGCACGCGCGAGGAGGACGCGGAAAAGCTCTCACTGCGTATCGGTGGTGAGGGGGAGCGCCTCATCTTCCGTGGCGAGATGCAAGAGGTGAAGCCCTGGAAGCCCAACGACCTCGGCATCGTGATCGTCTCCTGCGAGCGCGGCGAGATCAGGCAATCGCCCAAGGGCATCTTCCTGTACGAGGATGACGGCGTGAAGGAACTCGTACTCGATGGCCGGCCGCAGGCACGGGACGCTGAGCTCCGAGAGCTGTATAACGCCGTACGCCTCAACAAGCCCGTGTTCCACTCGGGCCAGTGGGGGATGGCGACCCTTGAGGTTGGCCTCGCGATCAACGAATCGACCAAGACACACAAGCAGATCGAGCTCACCCACCAGGTTGAGATGCCCG
>CAUZFB010000019.1:0-40656 GCA_963579135.1 Dehalococcoidia bacterium
CCCTCGGCGACCTGTCCCCAAAGGAGTTCGTGCTGGCATTGTCGCCAGCCAGTTGACCCTGGCGGCTCACACGCCAACTGGTACAGTCCAGGGGTGCGGACCAACACCGGTCGGACTCTAGAAATCCTTGGACCTAATCCGGGGGGGCAGGTCACGGGCCCATAGCGAATTACCCCGTGGGTAGTCATTTTGCGAACAGAATAGGAGTTTGTCAGGCTGGATTACATCGGCCGCCACAAGCGGGAATATCGGGTAGCAAAAAAGATGGAGCCGACTCAATCGTCCTGAACGGTGGATACGTCGATGATAAAGACTATGGAGACTCCATTGTGTATACAGGTTACGGTGGAAGGGACTCCTCGGGGAAGCAAATTGCAGACCAAGAGTTGACTGATACGGGAAATTGGGCCTTGAAGATCAGTTTCGAAAAGGACCTACCTATAAGAGTAATCAGGGGGCCCAAAGGCGATCCGCAGTGGTCTCCGTCAACTGGCTATCGTTATGACGGACTATATCTCATCGTGCAGTATTGGCCAGAGAGAGGAATCGATGGGCATCGGATCTGGCGCTATCGCTTTGAGCGTGCTGACCAATCCATGTGATCGGCACCAACACATCCACACATATCATCAGCACCAATCCTTTTTTTACGGATTCTGACCGGTCACGGCTAGACCACCAATCCAAACAACAGGCGCCAATCCATACCCCCCTCGATCATCGCCACAGCCAGACCACAGCCAGACCACAGCCAGACCACAACCACCGACCGGCAGGGTATCAAGCAACGACCGGCCTGCGTGTACCGCAGTTTTGTACCGCAGTTAAGGACGGCGTCTGCCAGCACCCACCGATGCACTGCCGGGGTTCGCGGACGTCTTATTAGAGGTGATTACCCGGGGCGGATTGGACGGCGGTGGACTACGATGGACTGGGCTGGACTAAAGGCCACGAACTTAAAATCCGCTGCCACGAAAGTCGCGTACATGTCGGACTATTCGTTCGTCAACGCGAAGGACGTGCGGCCTGAGTGAAAGACGAAGGTCCGGCGCCCGACTGGGCGCCGGACCTTCGTCTTGATTACCCTAGTCGCGAATGTTCTGGAGGAACCACTCGGTGGGGAGGGCGCGGCCGAATCCTGCCTCCAGCGCTTTGTGGTAGACAACGGAGCCGACGGCTGCGAACTGGAGGCCTTGATTGCCGCCGTTGAGATAGAGCGTGATGTCGTCCGCTGATTGGCGACCGCCCCGGCCGCTGACGAGGTCGGTGAATGCGGGGTAGCGCTCGTTGGTGCCTGTGCGACCCATTTGCGCGCCTGGCTTGGGCAATCGTGCCATCTCTTGTTCGTTGCCTGCGACGTAGGCCACCGGGCTGTGCCCGCGCCCGTACTGCACGCGAGGGTCGCCGTCGGCCAGCCGCGCGCCGTTGACGCCTTGCCTCACGATCGACGTCGCACGGGCGAATACTTGATCGTCGAGCTCGTAGCCACCGAGATTGGTGATATGCATCCCGGGCTCCAGCCATTCCCCCCGCAGGACCGGCGACATCGTGTCCGTGCAGGTCGAGACGATGTCCGCCCCACGGACCGCGGCTTCAGGATCGTCAACGGACCTGACCTCGACGTTGAGAATGTCGCTCATCTCCATTGCGTAGTCGTCGCGGTGTGCCTTAGTGGGGCTGTAGACCCGGACTTCGCGGATGTCGCGCTCGTTGCAGAACGCTTCCAGGTAAGAGCGCGCCATGCCGCCTGAGCCCAGCATCGCGACGACATGCGAGTCTTCCCGCGACATGTAGCGAACCCCCAGGCCTGCGCCGCCGCCCACGCGCATGTGCTGGAGGTAGCCATCGTTGATCATAGCGAGCGGCTCGCCATTGACCGTGCTGAAGAGGAAGATCAATCCACAGTAGGTGCCGGGCTCCACACAATATTTCTCCTCGGTCCAGTTGCCGGTATCGTCCGTCGGCCACGAGACCACATCGGACTTCATACGGATGGCGAACACCCCGAGGTCCCGGCTGGCGCCCTCCATGGTGCCCCAACGGTAATAGTCCTCCTCGCGGCCAGTGGGCACGTACACGTCGATGCGCGGACGATGAATCGAGCCCCCATCCGCCAAGCCCCGGAACGCAGTGTCCAACGCCTCGATTGTGTCGGAAATGGTCAGAACTTGCTTGACGGTGTCATTGTCGATGAATAGCACGTTGGGCCTCCTTGGCTGATTGGTATGAGCCTATGCCTGGGACGTGGCAGGTGCAAGCGTGAGGCGAACGATCGTGTGCCTGTGCCTGAAAACTTTCAGGATGGTAGCCGAATTTGCGCCCGTAACAGTGACCACCTGCGCTAGAATTGTGCCGACGCTTGACGTTCGCTTGGAGACCCACGCTTGGCTACTCAAATGACCACTTCCCAGCTCGACGATCTCTGCATCAACAGCATCCGCTTTCTGGCGATCGATGCCGTGCAGAAGGCGAAGAGTGGGCACCCTGGCGCACCCATGGGGGCTGCGCCGATGGCCCACGTGCTATGGGACCGCTTCCTGAAGCACAATCCAGCCGATCCCACGTGGCCAAACCGCGACCGCTTCGTGCTGTCAGCCGGCCATGCGTCTATGCTGATTTACTCTTTGTTGCACCTCGCTGGCTATGACCTTTCGATCGACGACATCAAGAGCTTCCGACAGTGGGGTAGTGGCACCCCCGGGCACCCGGAACTGGGTATACCCGGCGTGGAGATGACGACGGGTCCGCTGGGCCAAGGTTTCGCGCACGGCGTAGGCATGGCCATCGCCGAACGGTTCCTGGCAGAGCACTACAACCGCCCCGGCCACGAGATTATCGACCACCATACGTATGCAATCGTTTCCGATGGTGACCTTCAAGAAGGCGTGTCGTCCGAAGCCGCGTCGCTTGCGGGCACGCTGAAGCTTGGCAAGCTGATCTACCTCTACGACGACAACGGGATCTCGATTGAGGGCAACACCGACATCGCGTTCATGGAGAACGTTGGTGACCGGTTCACAGCCTATGGTTGGCATGTCGTTGGGCCGATAGACGGCCACGATACAGACGCGGTGGAGGGTGCGATCCGTGAGGCACAAGCCGAGACGGACCGTCCAACCTTGATCGTGTGCCGGACGACCATCGGGTTCGGTAGTCCCAATAAGGCGGACACTGGTGGGGTTCACGGCGAACCGCTCGGTGACGACGAGGTGGCTCTCACTCGCAAGAATCTCGGTTGGACTTACGGGCCATTTGGTCTGCCGGCGGAGGCGGTTGCCCACACCCGGCAGGCGCTCGGGCGTGGCGCTGCCGCGCAAGAGGCATGGGTCTCCGAGCTTGCGCAGTACCGTGCAGCGTTCCCCGAGGAGGCAGGGCAACTGGATGCCGACCTCAGCGGCGCCCTGCCCGCAGGATGGGATGACGACCTGGATAAGCTGTTCAGCGCGGACGAGAAACCGGTGGCAACTCGCGACGCATCCAACCGGGTGATGAACTACATCGCTGAACGCGTCCACGGATTCACGGGTGGCTCAGCAGACCTGGCGCCTTCGACCAAGACGCTGCTGAACAAACAGGTGGAGGCCGACGTCGCCCCTGCGGTTGACCACAACATGCACTTCGGCATCCGCGAGCACGCCATGGGTTCCATCGCTGGTGGCATGGCAGTCCACGGGGGAGTGATCCCCTACACCGCCACGTTCATGGTGTTTTCGGACTACATGCGCCCGCCGATGCGTCTGGCGGCACTGATGGGGCTGCGAGTCGTTTACGTGTTCACCCACGACTCGGTTGGCGTGGGTGAGGATGGCCCCACACACCAACCGATCGAGCACCTCATGAGCTTGCGGACGGTGCCGAACCTGAACGTCATCAGACCCGCCGACGGCACTGAGACTGCCCAGGCGTGGAAATCCGCGATCGAACGAACCGACGGGCCAACGGTCTTGGTGTTCACTCGTCAGGGCTTGCCGATCATCGACCAGATCGAGTACAGCTCAGCTTCAGGCCTGCATCAAGGCGCGTATGTGCTCTGGCAGTCTTCGCCCACGCCGGACGTGATCCTCATGGGCACCGGATCCGAGGTGCCCATCGCGCTTGAAGCGGGCAAAACTCTTGCTGAAGCCGGCGTGAACGTACGCGTGGTTTCCATGCCGTCGTTGGACCTGTTTGAGGCGCAGCCTCAGACCTACCGTGACGCTGTCCTGCCTCCTCATGTCACGGCACGCGTGTCCATCGAGGCCGGAGTCACGCTCGGTTGGGACCGATATGTAGGATTAAATGGTACGGCGATCGGGATCGATCACTTCGGTGCATCCGCGCCGTTCGGGACAATCTACAAGGAATTCGGCCTCACCGCTGAACGAGTCGTGAAGGAAGCGCGCGAGCTCCTCAGTCTGGATAGCTGATGACTGAAGGAACCCGCCAACCAGCGGCTATGCTGGGTAAATTCGCCACGCCAGTGAACGAGGCTATCGCACGGTTGGAGCGCGACGACGTCGTTGCTCGCATCTGGAATGCGGACCACACTGTGTGGAGTGAAGATCCAACAGAGATCGCTGATCGGCTTGGCTGGCTGCACGTTACGCGAGAGATGGCGGCGCAAGTCGCGAATCTCACGCAGTTCGCCAATGAGATCAAGAGTTCCTCCTTCAATCAAGTCGTGTTGCTGGGCATGGGGGGCAGTAGCCTCGGCCCGGAGGTGATTCGGCAGGTCATCGGCAGCGCGGGCAATTACCCCAAACTGATAGTGCTGGATTCGACGTCACCCGCAAAGTTGCGCTCGGTGACCCGGTCTATCAATCCTGCACGGACGCTGTTCATCGTCTCGTCCAAATCTGGAGGAACGATCGAACTCAACTCGTTTTATAAATACTTTAGGAAGCTCGTGGCGGAAGCGGTTGGCGAGACTGAAGCTGGTTCGCACTTTGTCGCCATAACCGACCCTGGGACATCACTCGAATCGTTGGCGGAAGAGCAGGGCTTTAAGCGTGTGTTCCAGAATCCGACTGATATGGGCGGACGCTATTCGGTGCTGTCCTTCTTCGGGATGGTGCCCGCAACGCTCATGGGCGTGGATATAGGGCGACTGCTCGCTAGAGCCGAAGCAGCAGCAGAACCCCCTGGACCAATAAGCCTTGAGAAGGATTCCGGAGCATGGCTCGGTGCATACATGGGTACCGCCGTCCAAGCAGGGCGCGACAAGCTAACGCTGATCACCTCACCCCGCGTGGTGAGCTTTGGCCTGTGGGTAGAGCAATTGCTCGCAGAGAGCACTGGGAAGCAAGGCACGGGGATCGTTCCCATCGTCGGCGAACCTCTGCTAGAGACCGAGGCCTATGGAGACGATAGAGCGTTCGTGTTCCTCCGGGTCGAAGGCGACGACAACGCTCAGGCGGACGTAGCGACCGAACGGCTCGCCGCCGCCGGCCACCCCGTCGTTCGGTTGGATATCGCGGATGCCTATGATATTGGAGGGGAGTTTTTCCGGTGGGAATTGGCGACTGCCGTCGCAGGCGCGCTGCTGGAGATCCACCCATTCGATCAGCCCGACGTGCAAGGAGCGAAGGACGCTACCGGTCGCGTGTTGGATACGTTCTTGGCCGACGGGGGGCTGCCTGAGCCTGCGCCTTCGGGTGATGTTCAGGATCTGTTGGGGACCGCTGCGCCTGGCGACTACCTAGCGATCATGGTCTACGCGGAGCCGTCTGAAGGAATCGACATTGCAGTGGGACTGCTACGAAAGCTCGTGGCGGAGCGCTACAAGATCGCCACTTCTACCGCATACGGCCCGCGTTTCCTTCATTCGACCGGACAATTGCACAAAGGTGGGCCGAGCACTGGCCTGTACTTGCAGTTCACCGTTGATGAAGAAGACCTGACGATCCCCGGTGAGGCGTACGGGTTCGGTACGTTGATATCGGCGCAGGCCATGGGAGACTACCAGGCGTTGGTGGAGAACAATCGGCGCCTGGTTCGCGTGCATCTAGGAGAGGATGCCGAAGCCGGCATCCTCCGACTTCTCGGTGGCATCTAGGCGCTTGGGGCGTGGGTGGTTTTGGCGAAGTGCCTCGTGCATAGCTTGCGATACTCGACCACCTCGGGATCCTGATTACCCGTGCGTGCGGAACGATCGATCTTCCTGATGCCGACCTCATTGTCGATGCGGTGGTCGGGTGCAGCCTCAGCGGATCGCCGGGCGATGCAGTTGCCTCGCTCATCCGCGCGGCCAACGATCAGGAGTGCCCCGTGTTGGCCCTGGACGTGCTAAGAGGCGTGGACGCGGGCCCCGGCGAGGTTCACGGACTCGTTGTGATCGTCGCCGACGCAACGATGACCCTCGCGCTGCCTAAGACTGGCCTACGTAGCCCCGACGCACATGCCGCCGTCGGGGAGATCTACGCGGCCGACATAAGCGTTCCTCCCGAGCTTTACGCGGAGCCGAGCATAGGCGTTCGCGTGCGTTCGCCGTTCGCTCTGGCGGATATCGTCAGGTTCAGCTAGCTTTGCGTCGGTCGTTGATGAACAGCGACGGTACGATGGCTACGAACGTCAACGCGGCTCCTACGCGAAAGAACGCCTTGAATACCTCGAACGAAGCGCCCGTCACTCCGTCTTGGTATGCGGCGATGCGCGCCTGGTAGGCATCCGACTCTTCACCTGCGAAGCGCAGCGGGAACTCCAGCGTAGAGGTCAGCACCTGGAACTCGCCCATCCCCCAAGCGGACAACGCCGCCAACCCCAAGGTCATACCCAGCATTCGCGAGACCGTTACCCATGCAGCCGCAGTGCCTCGATAGCTCTCCGAAGCTGATTCCACCACGGAGAGCACTAAGGGTGCGATCACCAGCCCGAACCCGAAACCGCCGGTCGCCAGGTGAATCGTGAGTGCAGGGTCGCTTATCTGCTCGTCCCAGGTTCCCATGAGGATGAAGCCCAAAGCTCCCAGCAGGAGCCCCACGATCGTCGGCAGTCGAACGCTAGTCCAGCGAACGGCGAATCCACCCAGGAGCGCGCCGAACGGGATTGCCCCGGTGAATCGCATCAGTCGCAGGCCGCCTTCCAGCGGACTCTGGCCAAGCACGGTGTCTGCCATCAGCGGTACGGTGACCAGCGCCATGATCAGAGCGGCGCCCACCAGGAGCTGCGCTGACATCGCCGCAGCGAACCGACGCGAAAGGAAGAGTGCCTTGGCGATCACGGGTTCCTTCGCACTCGCCTCCACGTAGACCAACAGCGTGATAGCAGCCAGCGCGGCAATGGCGATCGCGAAGGGAAGTACCGCGTCCACTGTGAATAACGAGCGCTGCGAGAGTGCTCCCGTGACTAGTGCGAGACCACCAGCGAGTAGCAATCCACCCTTGAGGTCGAGCCGCCCGCCTGTGGCCTTGATCTCCGGTACCGTGACCATCGCGAGTAGCAGTAGCCCAACCACGGGCAGATTCGTCCAGAAGATCCAGCGCCAACCAAGAAGCTCGATGATCACACCGCCGTACAGTGGCCCGAGTACTGCACCCGTCTCCGCAGCCGCGCCAACGATGCCGAATACGAGCGCCCTTCGTGCGTGGGGCAGGCGTTCACTGGCGAGCGCGATGGCACCGGGGATCAGCGCACCACCGCCCACCGCCTGCACGATGCGAGCCGCAATCAGCCAGCCCAGTCCGTCGGCCAGCGCGACGAGAGTGGAACCCAAACCGAATAGGAGCGTTGCGCTCAGGTACAGGCGCCTGTAGCCGAAAACATCCCCTGCCCTCCCGAGAAGCGGCATGGCCACAGTAAAGCCCAACATATACGCGGTCACCACCCACGCAATATCGTCCAGACGATCGATGGTGATGCCGATGTCCAGCATGATCTCAGGTAGCGCGGTGACGACCGATGTCTGGTCCAGTGACGCGAGGAACACGCCGACGCAGACCGTTACGAGTACGCCTGTTGCGGAAAGGCGGGGCATGCCAGTCATTCTACGGGGCCTCGGCTCATTCGCCAGAAATTTCCCTGCGGCTAGATCGGGGGATCGATCGTCATGGGCTCATCGAAGTTGTGGAGATTAAGGTGCCGGACCATGGACTCCGGGTCCGAGCCGATGAGCGCTCCCGTCAGCACCACTCTCCACGGCAGGGCATCATCTTGACCTATCCAACCCTCGATACTGAGGGGCAAACCCAAAGCGGCTCCGGGTACGAGGCCCTTCAAGTCGTCGGAGATGATGGAGCCCGAGAGCACAAACGTCGGCTGGCCGCTGACGCTCGCTCCTGGAGCGATGGCCAGCGCTGTGGCGTTCCCGAGCGCCGTGGCTACGCTGGTGTTCATGCCCACGAAGTCGAACGGCAGAGTTTCGGGCGGGACCAGCCGCCAGGTATCACCGATGGGCCCACTGAAGTAGGTGGTGTCGTCCGTCTGCACGATGCCGAAGCTGACAGCGATTCGCGCGATGATTCCATTGGCGGTCATGCTCGCGCCTTTGGGGAAGACCGCTATCCCCTCCACCGTGTTCAGCACCAACCCTCCACCCATGTCGGTGCCGTCGTTCGGATGGCTTACCTGGAAGCTCACGCTAGTGACGTTGCGGAGCGTCTCGACTACTTGATTGCGTAATTCCTCCGCAGAGGGAGGCGCTGGTGTGGAGTGCTCGCCGCCGCATGCGGTCAGCGCCAGCAGGAGTAACCCACATGCCGCGACCTTTGAAGGTCGCCGCATGTGGGTCGAGACAAAATCTAGTAAGGGCCGGTTCACGAGTCGTTGTTGTTGCCTCCGTTGGTCGATGCTCCTGCCCCACGCATGAACGGCTCCAGCAGCGAGGTGAACTCCATCGGGAAGATGAACTTCGTAGAGGCACCAGCGCCCATGTCCTTCAGCGTCTCGAAGTATTGGAGGCTCATCGTTCGCGGATCTGCCTGTGATGCGACGGCGTTGATGCGAGTCATGGCGTCACTGAATCCCTCGGCGCGCAATATCTGAGCCTGTTGTTCCCCTTCAGCTTCCAGGATTGCCGCTTGCTTCGTACCTTCCGCTCTGAGGATGGAGGAACGCCGCTCACCCTCAGCACGGTTGATCTCAGCGTCACGCTGGCCCTCCGCTTCCGTCACGGCTGCACGCCGAGTGCGCTCAGCGGAGAGCTGGCGATTCATGGCGTCCTGAACGTCCCTGGGCGGTTCGACCTCACGGATCTCCACCCGTGTGACCTTGACTCCCCAGTTGGCGGTGACCTCATCAAGCTTCGCTTGGAGCGCGCCGTTGATGCGCTCACGCTTTGATAGAACGTCGTCCAAGTCCATCTCTCCGACGACCGCACGAAGCGTAGTCATGGCCAATGCCTGGGCCGCGCTGCGGTAATCGCTGATGTTCAGAATCGTGTCCTGTGGCCGGTCTTCCATCACTCGCATGTACACGAAGAAATCGATGTCAATCGGTGCGTTATCGCGTGTGATGCTTGTCTGCCTTGGAATAGCAACGGGGTTCTCTCGGAGGTCGACGGTGGAAGAGCCGTTGTTGATGAACGGCCAGACCCATCGGATCCCTGGCTGCCGGACCCCTGTGAAAGTCCCGAATGTGAACACAACCAATCGCTCGTACTGCTTGATGACGTTGAGACCCCAAAGTGCCATGGTTTTCTCCTAGGCGTTTTGCTCGCCTGCCGGATTTTCTTCTGTACCTTCTGCCTGGTCTTGCGAGGATTCCCCTTCGGGTGCGGTCCGCACTGTAAGAAATCCCCCTTCCTCTGCCACTACTTCGACTGCCGTTCCTTTACGAATGCGTGCTTTCCCCTCGGCCGATGCTGTCCATGTTTCGCCGTGTACGCGCACGGTGCCCCTTGGGTCCAGTGCCGTTGCAGCGACTCCTCCCAAGCCAACCAACAGCGTTGTTGTAGGCGATAGTTCTTTGAGTGCTCGCCTCCCCTTCTTGGACGCAATTGCCAGGGCGACGCTGGCACTCCCGGCGACCGCGGCCGCCGGCACGAGCACCTGCAGGCTGACGGAGATGCCCGGGAATAGTGGCGCGGGCGTGCCAAAATGGCCGAATAGCAAGACTCCCCCGGCCACGAAGCTGACAAACGCCATCATTCCCAAAACACCCAGGTCGTCGACGTTCGCCTCGGCGATGGCGAGGCCGAACGCGAGGAGAATTAGCGCCGCGCCTACCCAGTTCCCTGGCAGGTTCCCTAGGGCCACGAAGCCAAGCCCCAACGCGAGGAGCCCGAACACGCCTGGGAAAATGCTCCCGGGACTCAGTAGCTCCAAGTAGATGCCGAGCCCGCCCAGTGAAATCAGCAGGAACGCGATGTTCGGGTCAGCGATCAGGGACAGAAGCCGGTCGAAGAACCCTGGATTCATCTCCATCAGCGCTTTGCCGGCAGTCTGAAGAACGACCGCTTCCTCGCCTGTGAGTCCCTGTATACGTACTGCGGTGCCGTCTACCAGCTGAAGCAAGTGAGAGATGCTTTCTGCGACCTCGTCGATGATCCCAAGCTCTAGGGCCTCCTGCGCTGTGTACGCTTTGGCCTTGAGCACCGTCGCCTCCAGTGGCTCCACGGGTCGTCCCCTGCGCTGCGCTATCGCCCGTATCTCGGCGGCGGTGTCCTCAAAGATCTTCTCCTTGAGCGTGTCAGGGATGTCGCTGCCGTCGCCCGAGATGGGGCTGGCAGCCCCGATGTTTGTGCCTGGGGCCATTGCTGCAATGTGTCCCGCTGCGGTGATGAAGGTGCCAGCTGATGCCGCACGCGCTCCAGATGGCGAGACGTATACGATAATTGGCACGGGCGATTCAAAGATGTGCGTGACCATCTTCCGTGTGGATGAGAGCAACCCGCCTGGCGTGTCGATCGCGATGACGACGGCTACTGCGCCGTCATCCGCCGCCCGCTGCAGCGCACGCTCGAGGTAGCGCTCTGCGATGGGGTGAATGATGGTATCTAGATCGACCACGACGACGGTGTCGGACGCAGCGCGAGCTGGAATCGCCAGGCTGAGAGCGCCTGCGACCAGGCCGAGAACAACGATCGCTGCCCATAGCACCATGTGCCAGCGTGGTATGCGCGCCACGGGACTGGCGAATGGCGTCAGCGAAGTCATCGTGGGCGCAGCATCGCGGCTGTGGCACGATATGTCAAACCCGAGTATATGCGGCGGCTATTCCTCAGCTAGAAGTCCAATGAGACCTAGATAAAACCTAAACTTACGCTAAGGCACATCAAAATAGAGCGTGTTCGGGTTGTCGACAAGGATCTGCTTCTGTACCGCTGGGTCCGAGGTGTACTCACCGAACAGATTCACGAGCTCGCCGTCGTTTGGCATGATCCGCACGTTCGGATGAGGGAAATCGGTGCCCCATAGTACCCGGTTTGGGGCCGCAGCGATGAGTGCTTGAGCGAAAGGAATGGCGTCATGGAACGGTGCGTCCTGGGACGACACGCGCTCCCCGCCGCAGATCTTGACCCATGCGTTGTCGTGGCCCATGAGGTCAAGCAACGTCCTGAACGCGACCTGGTTGACGCCCTCCGATGCCTTGACGCGCGCCATGTGGTCGATTAGGAACGGTACGGGCAGATCCAGCAGCAGCGGCGAAAGCTCGGCGATGTCCACGGCGTCGAGATGAACGACGAGGTGCCAGCCCATCTCTTTCACTCGATCCGCCATACGCCTAACTTCTTCGGGGTCAGGCACGCTTTCCAGGTGCTTCACGAAGTTGAACCGTACCGCGCGGATCCCTCCTTCGTGAAGCCTACGTAGCTCGGCGTCCGAAACGTCTTTCTCCACCATCGCTGTACCACGGTAATTGCCGTGGGAACTACCGATGGCGTCGAGCGTCGCGTCCATATACGTGCCGTGGCACGACGCATGCACAATCACTGCGCGGGAGATGCCCAGGTGGTCGTGAAGTGCCTTGAGGGTGTCCTTGCCCGCGTCGGGGGGCGTGTAGGAACGGTTCGGGTGGTACGGGAATAGGGTCCCGGGTCCGAAGATGTGACAATGGGAGTCGCACGCGCCTTCAGGGAGCGTGATGGATGGGTTGACTGGGTTCTGGTCCGGTCCAGCAATGAGCTTAGGTGTTGTCATGTTTCAGGTGCCTATGCGGGCGCAGTTTCGAGGGCCACGCCTTTGCCGTTCCAGACGCGACCGGGGATGAGAATCTTGCCTTCGAACAGCTTGCGCGCCGTTCGCAGAAGTGCGGCTCGCTCGATCTTCGGATCGTCGGCCGGCCCGGAAACCTCGATTTCGACCGCGAAGTCTCCGGTGGGGTGCTCCAGCATGATCATCTTGCGGGTACCTTCGGGCACCTCCGCCAGGCCGTCGGCAGTGGTGCCAGGAATCACGCACGCCGTCGCGACTGTGACGGCAGCGAGCACGCCGATGGAGGCGTGAGCGACCTTGGGGATGAACGATCGCGTGCAGATCGCCCCGCCCATCTTCGGCTCAGCCAAGAGGAACATCTTGGGTGTGACCTTGTCGGTTACATCCCCGAGGTTCATCAGGTGACCCGCTTGCAGCCGGATCGACTCCAAACGCTCCTTAATCTCGGTGTCAGCGTTGAGTTCGTCGCGCGTCTCGTAGCCTGTGCGCCCCAAGTCAGCTGCGCGCATGGCGACGATGGGCATGCCGTTGTCCATTAATGTGCATTCGATGCCATCGATGGTGTCCACCGGGTTTCCGGTGGGCAGCAGCGCCCCGCAGAATGAGCCTGCAGTGTCCTCAACGTCGATCATGATCGGGGCCGACGTGCCCGGCACGCCGTCGATGCGGGCATCGCCTTCGTACTCCACCTCTCTACCCGGCGTTGGTATTCGGGCGATAGCTCGGTCTCCGGAATTGACCATGTGGATGCGGACGACGGTCTCTCCGTCAGCTGCGGGGATGAAGCCATGCTCGATGGCGAACCCGCCGATACCGGCGAGCATGTTGCCGCAGTTCGGCGAGACGTCCACGACGGCCTCATCGACGACTACCTGTGCAAACAGATAGTCGACGTCACAATCCTCTCGCGTGGGAGGGCCAACAATGGCGACTTTACTCGTCAGCGGGTCAGCCCCACCAACGCCGTCGATCTGGCGGTTGTCAGGTGATCCCATGGCTGCTAGCAGCACTTGGTCTCGAACAGCAGGGTCAGTGGGTAGGTCAGAGGCGAGGAAGTAGGGACCTTTCGAGGTCCCGCCCCGCATCAGAACACAAGGGATGGAAGTTAGCATCGCTGTCTCTCTCCTATGCGACGAGTCAGAGGACGAATCACGTTCGGACAAAGGTACCGGTATGGCCCCGGAGGGGTCAAGGGTCCGGAGGCCACGCCATTCGACGCTAGAACTCGACCCATGCTCGTTCAACTGCGGTAGCGGGCGCGTTTCCATCGCTGGACGTGGCGTGAAACAGCCTGGCAGTCACGTGGCTGGGCATCGTTACCAGTTCCAGCGCGGCTTCTGCGGACATCCGTGGCTCATTGGGCCCGTCAGGCGCCATGTCCGTTCGCACCCACCCCGGGGAGAGCACATTGACCGCCACCCTGCCCTCCAACTCGTAGGCTGTCGCGATGGTGAGAGCATGTAAGCCTGCTTTCGATACTCCATAGGCGGTCTGGAGCCGTGGGGACAGGATTCCTGAGGCCGAACCAATGTTAACCACGCGGGGGCTGGCCGATTTTAGCAAGAGGGGAAGGAATCGCTTCGTTGATAGATAGGGCCCGATGAGGTTGGTCTGATTCGTGGCGATGAAATCGCGGTCACCAGGTGTGGTGAGATCTGCCTTGGCGCTGGTCCAGATACCCGCATTGTTTACGAGAATGTCCAAGGATCCCCAGTTCGCAGCCGCCCACGCGACGGCCCGGTCGATGTCGTCGGGGTCAGACGTGTCCGCCACGAGAGTTTCCAATCCGGGAAGTGCAGACGCTGCGCCGGATAGCTTGTCTGCGGAGCGAGATATGGCAAGCACGCGAGCGCCCTGCTCGACGAAAATCTTGGATATCTGAAATCCGATGCCACGGCTTCCTCCGGTAACGACTGAGGTCTGGCCTTCCAGCAACATGAGCCCTCCTGAATACGAGCGAGGCCCATGATACAGGCTTGGTGTGGCGTGGCAGAGTCGCATTTTGCCTTAGGCGGCGGCCACCCCCAACCCGCCTGTGCGCGCCTGCTTCCAACGACGGGGCGTGGCGTCTCAGTGGTTGAGGAAGTATGCTCCCGTGTACGGAGGCAAGTATGACTGACCTCGCACCTATTACCCCGACGACCGTTGGCAGTTTTCCGAGTCCTAGATCGCTTGTGGAGTTGATTCCAGGTGAGGGCCGCGCGGCTATGCGATTCACGCTGGAGGGAGACGCGCTGCGTGAGGCGCAGGACGGCGCCGTGCGCGCTGCTATCCTCGTTCAGGAGGAGGCAGGGCTCGAACTGATTGGGGATGGCGAGCAACGGCGGACCAGCTTCATCAATCATATCCTCGCTTCATGGGACGGAATCGATTTCGAGAATCGTACTGCCAAGTCGATCAGACGCAGAGACAACCCCCGGCCGGTGCCAACGGTTCGAGCTAAGATCACTCGGCGGGAGCAGGCGGCGGTCGAAGACCTGCGGTTCATCAAAGCGAACTCAGAAAGGCCCGTCAAGATCGACGTTCCTGGTCCGATGACAGTGGTCGACTCGACGTTCGATGCGGCTTACGGCGACGAGGCTGCCTTGGCGATGGACGCGGCAGCCGCGCTCAACGAGGAGCTACGCGCGCTGCAAGCGGCTGGCGCCGACGTGCTCCAGCTCGACGAGCCAGCTATGACGCGATGGCACGAGAAAGTCGTGGCCTATGGCGCGAAGGCGCTCGATCGTGCGATAGAGGGCATCACGGTGCCCACCATTGTTCACCTGTGCTACGGGTATCCCGGAGGCCTTGAAGCTCAGCACTACTATACCTATCCGGAGCTCCTGGACATGCTCATGGAGACGAGCATTTCCGGCTTCTCGCTGGAGTTCGCGCGTAGCAATTATCCAGCCGAAGTGCTCCGGCACGTCGAGGGTCGGATCGTCATGCTGGGTTGCGTCGACCCCGGAGACACGCCAATCGAACCCATTGCCGACGTGGTTACGCTGGCAAAGCAGGCACTTGAGTACGTTGCACCGGAGAATCTGTGGCTGGCGCCCGATTGCGGTCTGATGTTGATTTCGCCCGACCAGGCGCGTGCGAAATCAAAGTTACTTGTCGATGTGGCAAACGTGGTTCGCGCAACGCTCTGAGGAGGCTTTCATGACAGATCTCGCACCCATCACGCCGACGACGGTCGGCAGCTACCCGCGACCAGCGACCCTGTTCGAGCGCGTACCGGGCGAGCGGGCGTCAGTTGTCCGGTTCACGATGGACGGTGACGCGCTGCGGGAGGCGCAGGACGAAGCTGTCAGAGGGGTGATTCGTGACCAGGAGGAGGCCGGGCTTGAGCTGATTGGGGACGGCGAGCAGCGGCGTACGAATTTCATCAATCACATCCTCGCGTCGTGGGATGGCATCGACTTCGAGCACCCGACGTCGAAGACGATCAGGCGTGGCCATCTGGAGCGATTGGTCCCCACAATTCGCGGGCAGGTGACCCGGAGGGAGGCCGCGGCGGTCGAAGATATCAAGTTCCTTAAGGCAAACACGAGTAAGCCGGTGAAGATCGACGTGCCAGGCCCGATGACGATCGTCGATACGACGTTCGACGCTGCGTATGGTGACGAGGTCGCGTTGGCGATGGACGCCGCCGTTGCTCTCAACGCCGAAATGCGCGAGTTGCAGGACGCTGGTGCCGACGTGATTCAGATCGACGAGCCCGCGATGACCCGCTGGCACGAGAAGGTCGCTGACTACGGTGCGAAGGCGCTGGACCGCGCGATTGAGGGGATTACGGTACCCACGATCGTGCACCTTTGCTACGGCTACCCAGGCTTCGGCGGGCAGCAACACGAATACACCTATCCTGAACTGCTGGACATGCTCATGGAAACGCGCATCTCCGGCTTCTCCGTGGAGTTTGCACGGAGCGCGTACCCGGCGGAGGTGCTGAGGCACGCAGAAGGGCGGATCGTAATGTTGGGGTGCATCCACCCTGGTGATACTCCCCTCGAGCCGATGGCCGACGTGGTCGACTTGGTCAGACAAGTGTTGGTGTATGTGGCCCCGGAGAACCTGTGGCTGGCGCCAGACTGTGGACTGATGACAATTTCGCGAGAATTGGCGCTGGCGAAATCCAGATTGCTCGTGGACACCGCGAATACGGCCCGCGCGACGCTCTAAGGAATCATTCGTGGATGAGACGTACGGTAGTGGAGTGCTACGTTCACCTGACTGAACAGTGCCAGAGAGACGCTGGAGATGCCAAGGCCACTCGCTGAATCGTCGCGCGCAAGCTGCAACATCGTCAGAACTGGTACCTGAACAACCGGATGGAACTGCATCACGGCAACAGAAAAGAGGACGGTTTTTAGTGCGGGATAGTCAACTCTATCGGCTGAGTTGGCTCGTTAGGCCCGCGTTGCGGTGTGGGGTTTCTTCGCCTGTTGGTGGCGCGCGGAGTGAGTCCTGACAAATCCCGCCGAAGGCACTCCGGACAACTGAGTCATCATTCTGGAGCGCTTCGGCTGGGTCGAGCGCGGCCAGGATCGGCGGGCACGAGTTCAGGCACCTAATCGAGCGGGTACAACCCGCTGCGACAAGTGTTGTATGGAAGGCGTTCTCTCGGAACCCCTACTGACGGCTCTGGAGCGAGTGGTACTTGAACTTCTCTCGCGCCGCATCCAACCGGCCGCCTTTCGCTATCTCGTTACGGATGCGCTCTTCGGCTTCGTCAATCTCCTGCGCTGCCTTCAGCACCGCCTCCTCGTGTTCCTTGGCGATGACTACAATGCCATCCCCGTCGCCGAGAATCAGGTCACCCGGTAGCACGCGAACGTCGCCCAGTGAGACGGGCTCGTTGTAGGCGTCCGCCCGCACGCGGTCCTTACCGGTTCGCATGTACGTGCCACGGGAGAAAATCGGGTAGTTGAGCGCAAGCGCACGCTGGGAATCGCGGCATACGCCATTGATCACGGTGCCACCCAGCTTGTTGCGGTCTGCCATAATCGTGAGAATGTCTCCCCACACCGTCGCGTCCAACCTGGCTGCGTTGTCGATTACCACGACGCCACCTTCAGGGACCTCGTCGATGTAATCGCCGACGCTCTCGCCCTTGTGGCCCGCCGTCATCGGCTCATTGCGCACGGTGAACGCCCTGCCGCAGAGCTGGAAGTCGCGGTCAACAGGCTTCACGCCGAAGACTTGGCCGCCGAGGCCCAAGCGGTCCATCGCATCACTGACTGGCGTTGTGCCCAATTTGGCGAACGCCTGAACCATTCCATCGTTTGGATCGAGATAACCTGCCATGCTCACCTACCTGAGAGATTGTGTTCCCGTCGTCCGCCGACGGGCGTGCCCTGCGCTGACTCAGCGTGGCAGGGAAGTCTTTCGAAAGGGTGCACGAGCGTCCCGGCACAGTCAAGGGGAGCATGCTTGGATCGCCTCCAGCACCAGCCCTTCCTGGGCGTTGTGCCAGGAGATTCGTTCATCGCCGGCACGGAACCAGTTGGCTTGCGACCGTGCCAAGCGGTGCGTCGCCGTCTTCGTCCTCGCCGCCGCCTCGTCGATGGAGATATCGCCTGCCAACAGTGACGCGATCTCGCGGTACCCGGCGCTTGAGAAGGCTGGCATGTCTGGCGTATTGCCTGCCGCCAGCAACAGCCCGACCTCACGGATCCAGCCCCGCGCCAGCATGGTGTCGACCCGGGCGTCGATGCGAGCGTAAAGGTCAGCCCGCGAAAGGTTGAGTGCCAATACGTAGGCGTCGAACGGGGGGGCTTCCTTCGTTCGTTGCTCGGAGAAGGGCCGTCCCGTGATCTCGATGACCTCGAGCGCTCTGACGAGCCGACGTACGTTTCGTGGGTCGATAAACGCTGCGGCTTCGGCATCGATCATTTGGAGGCGTTGGTAGAGCATGTCAACTCCTGCTGCGGCGACTTCAGCCTCCAAGCGGGCTCGAATCTCCGGGGCAGGTGCCACCTCGGGCACCTGCCAACCTTCTACGAGTCCCCAGACGTACTGCCCCGTGCCGCCGACGACTATCGGCATTGCGCCACGTGTGAGGATGTCAGCGATGGCCGTGCGCGCGAGATTTAGGAACACAGCGAGGCTGAATCCATCCGACGGGTCAGCGACGTCGATCACATGGTGAGCAGCCCGCGCTAGCTCTTCTGGGGTTGACTTGGCGGTGCCGATAGACATGCCCCGGTACACCTGCCGGGAGTCGCCATTAACAATCTCGGCGGTGCGCCCGCGCCCACGCAGCACATCGACGATAGAAAGTGCGGCGTCTGTCTTGCCCGAGGCGGTTGGCCCCACGACGAACAGCACGGTGGGCTTGGCCGAGACGCTCATCGCTATCGCGTGAGCTACGCGCGCGCTGCGAAGGCTCTGGCGATAGCGGCGAAATCGCCAGGCTTCAGGCTTGCGCCGCCGACGAGCGCGCCGTCGAGGTCGTCCTGTGCTGCGAGCTCGGCACAGTTCTCAGCGTTGACACTGCCGCCGTACAGCAACGGAACCATTCCTGCGATATCGATGCGCGACAGGCGAGCCACCTGATAACGGATCAGCCCCATCATCTCCTGGGCCATATCTGGAGTGGCGGCTCGACCGGTGCCGATAGCCCACACGGGTTCGTATGCCACGACTGACTTGCCGATCTCCTCGGCAGTTAGCTCGCGGAGGCCGCCCTGGAGTTGCCTCTCCACCACGGCTTTAGCGTTGCCTGCTTCCCGCTCGTCCAGCGTTTCGCCGACGCATAGAATTGGCGTTAGCCCAATCTCCAACGCGGCACGGACCTTCGCATTGATGAAGTCGTCTTGCTCGCCCAGAAGCTGGCGCCTCTCCGAGTGACCAAGAATCACGTAGTCGCAGACGTCCTTGAGCATGGGCCCCGCCACCTCTCCGGTGAACGCACCTTTGGACTCGGGGTGCATGTTCTGTGCGCCAATCTTGATTTCTGAGCCAACAAACTCCGCAGAGACCCCCGTCAGCGAGATGAACGGTGGGCAGACAACCCGCGTCACCCCGTCAATCCCCGTCAACGCAGGCCGTAGGGCTCTGGCCAGCTTAATCGCTTCCGAGATGGACGTGTTCATCTTCCAGTTGCCCGCTACGAACGGTCTAGCCATGGATCAATCCCCAAACTGGTTGAGTCTTCCTGCGTGCGCGAGGACCAACGTCACCGCATGCTTGGCTTCGAACTGCCCTAGCGATCCGGACCGCAGATCGCGCTCGTTCAAGCTCTCGACTCCGCTGTCCCCGAGCGTACGGGCTGAGCGTATCACGAACGGCACCGCATGCCAGGAGCGGCCGTTGCTGTCCGCTGGGTTCGCCAGGTAACCGGCGGCGACCTGGACCTCTGCGTCTAGGTCGAGAAGCTCGCAGACATGCTCGTCGAGATTCGGCACACGTGCCGCTTCCAGCGCCGTTCGCCCCAAGATTGGCTCAGGTGTGCCGCCGGTGCCGCCGAGCACCAGCATGACGACTTTGCTGTCGTTCTTGTGGACAATGTCGGCTAGGCAAGGAAATTCGATCATGATTGCTTCACTTGTCCTGCAGTGCAGCGACGCCCGGTAGCACCTTGCCTTCGAGGAATTCGAGCGACGCCCCGCCGCCTGTTGAGACGTGTGTCATCTCATCGGCGAGCCCCAAAGCGTCAACCACCTCTGCGGTCGAGCCGCCGCCAATGATGGTTACCGCGCTGCCTGCGGCCAGGCCTTCAGCGACGACTCTTGTCCCGGTGTGGAACGGCGGGACCTCGAAGACCCCCATGGGCCCATTCCACACGACGGTGCCCATGGTGCCGAGTTGATTTGCGAACAGGTCGGCCGATTCGGGCCCGATGTCTAGGATCATCCAGTCGTCCGGGACCGCGTCGGCCGCCACCGTGCGTGTGGGTATACCGGCTTCTAGCTTCTGTGCGATGACGACGTCCGTGGGCAGCGTGAGCGTGGTTCCAGCAGCCTTGCAGCGGACCAGCACTTCCGCACAGAAGTCCACCAGGTTTCCTTCCAGCAGCGAGTTACCGATGCCTAGCCCTTTCGCCTTGAGGAAGGTCGCCGCCATGCCACCGCCGACATACAGTGCATCTGCGTGGTCGATGAGCCGCTCAAGAACCTTGATTTTGTCGCTGACTTTGGCACCACCGAGGAGGGCCGCCAGAGGGCGCTTGGGGTCGTCCAGAACGCCCCCAAGGAACGTGACCTCTTTCTCCATCAGTAGCCCCGCGACGCCAGGCAAGACGTGCGCAACTCCCTCCGTGGAGGCATGTGCACGGTGGGCGGTGCCGAATGCGTCGTTGACGTAGACGTCGGCTAATCTGCCAATGGCCTGGGCGAATCCTGGATCGTTCGCCTCTTCGCCTTCCCAGAAGCGTATGTTTTCGACAAGAAGCACCTGACCCGCCTCCAATGCGTTCGCCTTCGCCAACGCCTGGTCACCGGGTGCATCGTGGACATAGTCGACGGTCGTCGAGAGCAAGGTCGCGAGTCGTTCAGCGATGGGGGTTAGTTGAAGGTCGACCCTGCGTGTGCCGCCAGGGCGACCGAGATGCGTGCAGAGGACTACGCTGGCGCCGCCGTTGCGCAAGTGATTGATCGTGGGGATTGCCTCTCTGATGCGAATGTCGTCCGATATGCGGCTGGTGCCTCGCTCGAACGGAACATTGAAATCTACGCGGACCAGCGCGCGTTTGCCTGCCCAGTCGACCTCTCTTACGGTCTGCTTCGCCATGCTTTCCCCTGTATTCCCGTGTGGCTAATGACGGCCGTTGACGAGGCCACCAACGATTTCTTCCCAGCGAGCCCTGGCTTCGGGCAGTGCGGTAATCTGTTCGATCTTGTCCCGCACTTCGATCATCAACTCCCCTATCCGCGCCTCAGACAGTTCACGGGCGCCGGCGGCGGCTAGCACGTCGGCCAGATGCTCAACGTCGGTGCCTTCCATCACTCGCTTAAAGTAGATGCCGCCGATCTCCCGCTTCTCCGCCAGGGTTCCTGACTCCAGCACGAGGACTACGGGATGGAGTTTGCTCTTGTTTAGGACTCGACCCTCGGGTTTGGCGCTTCGGTCCCACAGCGTCGCCACGTCCGCGCGCACTTGCGTCGCTTCGCCGATGCTGGCGCCCAAGTCCAAGAGCGATTCTATGGTCGCATCGTCGCTCCCTGAGACGCGGGCGCCAAGGGCTAACGTTCCACCTAGGAGCGCACCCTGTTTCGAGCGAACCATCGCAGAGTATTGGGCGGTGGTTATGTCCACCCGCTCCTGGTACGTCAGTTCAATGTACTGACCTTCGTAGTATTTCAACGCCAGGTCATCCAGAACTCTCATCGTCGCCAGCGTGGACTCGGGAGATTGTCCTTTTCCCTGGAGTTGCAACAGGGCCAATCTGGCGAGCGCATGCAACCCGTCGCCCACATTGATGGCCTGAGCCGGTCCCCAGACCCACCACACAGCCGGGACCTCGTCGCTTCCTGCTTCGCCAGTTTGCATCTGCTCATGCACGTCGACAGATTCCCGGAACAGTTCGATTGCCGCTCCGGCATAGCCGGCGTGAGGGTTCGTGCCTGTAGACAGAGACGCGGCCTCCATGCAAAGGCTGCCGAGTGTGCGCTGTGCAGGCTCACGTGGGACTTCGAGTCCGTCGCGATCCACCCAGCCGAGCTGGTATTGCATCATCCGATAGAGCGGTAATCCGCTGACGGATGCGCGTTCAACGTGCTCCCGGAGGGCATTCTCGACGATAGCGCGGTGCGGGGTTAGAGGCGGAATCGGATCCCAGTCATCGGCCATCGTCTCAGCTACCTCTCGTCTCAGGGGGGGTGGGTACAGGATCAGGCTCCGCTACGGGGCAAACGGTACGCAGCTCCTCGATGCTGATAGCACCCTGGCGGAGAACGCGTGGCAGCGTAGCGGTGACGTCGACGACGGTGGACGGCACGCCCAACGGAGATGGGCCCCCGTCGAGTATGAGGCTCAGCCTGCTCCCAAGCTGGCGCTGCACCTCGGCGGCGGTAGTGGGATTGGGACCACCATGCTTGTTGGCGCTGGTACCGGTGATCGGTGAACCGCAAGCGGATATCAGCGATTGCGGACACGGGTGATCTGGCAACCGCACAGCTACGGTATCTCCGCCCCCGGTGACGTTCAGCGGAAGCTGCGGATGCCGCTTCATGACCAACGTGAGTGCACCCGGCCAGAACCGCTTGGCCAGAGCCATCGCCTCGTCGGAGACATCAGCGGCGACCTCGCGCAGTTGACTCTCAGACGCCACGAGTACGGGCAGGGCCTGGTCACGCTGTCGGCCCTTGATGACGAACACGGTCGAGACTGCGCTCCGGTTGAAGACAATCGCGCCCAATCCATACACCGTGTCGGTTGGATACGCAATCACTCCCCGCTCGCGGAGAAGGATTGAGGCGATTGAACGGTTATTGGGATTGTCCGGCACTAGCGGCATGATAAAGCCGGTCTCAGGGGCAGATTCGAGAGCAGAATGCGGCCAGCGAAGTATAGCACCGGACGCCTGTAACACTCGGTCCGTCGATACAATCGCGCCATGACACTCACACCCATCGAGTTGTGCAGCGTTGAGACCGAGCAGGACTCGGTTGCCTAGCGACCGCTCCCGTTGCTTCCGCATCCGGCTCTCCTGTCGTGCTCCTTCACGGCCTAGGGCGTGCCTCGGTCGTACGGACACGGAACATGCTGGTACTGGTTGAGCATTGGCCGGCTTCCACTCCTGATCAGCGGAGCCCTTCGAAGGCGCTGAGGCCGGAACGTTCCACACCCGGAGCAGGACTCTGGTTCCTGGTTTCCTTCATAAATGCGCTCGGTATCGAACAGGCCCACCCGGTCGGAGGCTCGCAGGGCGGGCTAATCGCCGGTCACTTCGCAATCGGTAACCCAAGCCTCGTTCGCTCGCTGACCCTCGCAGGCACCGCGGGGGTTGGTCGAGAGAAAGTGGACGCAACGTCTGCTGATTCTGCCAGGCGTGGGCGAATTCTTCTTCAGGACCACCGAGCGGAAAGTCCGCTCCATGCTCAAGTGGCTGATCACGAGCAGTGACATCCCTGAAAAGCTTGTTGAGGCTCTCTATCAGGAGAGCCTTCAGTCTGGAGTGCCCCAGCAGATGTTCAACGCCCTCCGGGCGGGCGTCTCGATTCGCGGCGTGAAGCGCTCGGTGCGATTCCTTGCACCACTACAAGAGATGGCCATTCCCACCCCTCGTCGCTGCGGGCGAACTCTCCCCTCTGTCCCCCCCTCGCTCACGCGAGGCACGCTGCTGCCGCTCTGCCAGACGCCACGCTCCACTTGTTTGATGGCGCCGAACATTGTCCCCATTTCGAAGACCCTGTTTCATTCAACTGGGTGGTGGCAGATTTCCTGATCAAAGCGAATAGCCGTTCTGCGGCTTGAGAGGCGTCACTCGCTGGGCTACACTCCGGCGACCCCGATTGACAGGATGAACGATGCCGGACGAACAGGAACCGACGCTCGCCGACCAGACCCACCGAGTGTCGACGACCGGTGACGTCGAAGTCTCTACTTACCTCGGGATTGCTAGCGAAGAGGTTCGGCGCGCATCAGGTACGGCTGGTCAGGCGACCGCTGGCTCGGACGTACCGCCGAAGCGTGACTCGATAGCGATCATCGATTTCGGCTCGCAATACAGCCGCCTGATTGCCCGCCGGGTGCGCGAGCTCAATGTCTACTGCGAGATTCTTCCGCCGGACGCCACTCGCGATGCTATCCGCGAGATGAACCTGGCTGGCATCGTTCTCTCCGGAGGCCCTTCAAGCGTCTATGAGGAGGGTTCCCCAACCGCACCTGGTTGGGTGTTTGACGCTGGTGTCCCGGTACTTGGCATCTGCTACGGGATGCAACTTATCGCGCACCAGCTTGGCGGCCATGTTGCCCAGGCGACCGAGCGCGAATACGGCTTCGCGGTGTTGCACCGAAACGACCAGTCGGTCTTGCTGGACGGATTAGACGACGACATCCCTGTTTGGATGAGCCATGGAGACAGGATCGACGCGTTGCCGCCAGGGTTCCGGGCGATCGCGTTCAGCGAGAATTCCCCCATCGCCGCGATGGCCAACGAAGATGGGATCTACGGTATCCAGTTCCACCCTGAAGTTGCCCACACACCACAGGGTAAGGAGATGCTTCGCAACTTTGCCTACAAGGCCTGTGGGCTGGACGGCTCCTGGACGCCAGGTAATTTCGTTGCGGAATCCATAGCACGCATTCGTGAACAAGTCGGTTCTGGGAAGGTTATCTGCGCACTGTCGGGGGGCGTCGACTCTGCCGTCACCGCCAAGTTGGTCCATGAGGCCATCGGCGACCAACTCACGTGCATCTTTGTCAACAACGGCTTGCTCCGCCGCGAAGAGCCCGAACGAGTTCGCGAAGTGTTCGAGCATAACTTGGGACTGAAGCTGATCTACGTGGACGCCACGGAACGCTTCATGACAGCACTCGCTGGCGTCACGGACCCGGAGCAGAAGCGGAAGATCATCGGCAACGAGTTCATCAACGTTTTCGAGGAAGAGGCCGCTGGCATGGGACAGGTCGATTTCCTGGCCCAAGGCACGCTCTACCCCGACGTCATCGAGAGTCAAACGACCGAGAGCACGGCCGCACACAAAATCAAGACCCATCATAACGTGGGAGGCTTGCCCGAGCGGATGCGCATGAAGCTGGTTGAGCCTCTTCGGTACCTTTTCAAAGACGAGGTTCGCCTCGCCGGCGCCGAGCTTGGCCTGCCTGCCCAGATACTCAATCGGCAGCCTTTCCCGGGGCCAGGCCTCGCAATCCGGGTCATCGGCGATATCACGTGGGATAAGCTGGAGACCCTGCGCGCTGCCGACTGGATCGTCATGGACGAGATCAAGAACGATGGACTCTACGACAACCTCTGGCAGAGTTTCGCGGTTTTGACCAACACCCAGACGGTTGGCGTCATGGGCGACCAACGTACGTATCAGCACGTCGTCGCCTTGCGCGCAGTGACCAGCGAAGATGCGATGACTGCTGACTGGGCTCGGTTGCCCTACGAAACACTAGCGCGCATATCGAGCCGCATCGTCAATGAAGTTGCCGCTGTGAATCGGGTGGTCTACGACATAACCAGCAAGCCCCCTGGAACTATCGAGTGGGAATAGGCGCGAAGGAGTAGGCAAGTGCGAGTCCTAGTCGTCGGTAGCGGAGCGCGCGAGCACGCGCTGGTGTGGAAGCTGGCGCAATCGCCGCGCATGCCCGAACTGTTCGCGGCCCCAGGCAATGCTGGCATAGCTGGGCTCGCGACTTGCCTCGCGGTTGACGCCGAGGATGTACCGGGCGTGGTTGCCGCTGCATGCTCGAACGCGGTTGATCTCGTGGTCGTCGGTCCCGAGGCCCCCCTAGCGGCCGGTATGGTGGACGCCTGCCGAGAAGCCGGCATCCGTGTTTTCGGACCAACGAAAGCGGCCGCTCGGATCGAGTGGTCCAAGGCCTTCTCCAAGCAAGTGATGGAGGCTGCGGGCGCTCCCACCGCCGCCTTCGAAGTGTTTTCTGATCACGAAGAAGCCTCCGAGTATGTGCGCGATCATGGTGCGCCCATCGTAATCAAGGCCGACGGGCTCGCCGCGGGCAAGGGCGTGGTCGTCGCGCATACCGTTGACGTCGCCCTTTCCGCCCTCGATAACATCATGCTTAACAGGGCGCATGGCGATGCCGGGGCTGTGGTGCTCATCGAGGAGTATATGGTCGGCCAAGAGGTGAGCGTCTTCACGTTCACCGATGGCCACTCTCTTACTCCGCTGGTGGCCGTGTGCGATTACAAACGTGTCTTCGATGGGGACAAGGGCCCCAACACGGGAGGCATGGGTGGCTACAGCCCGCCGCCGTGGTGGGACGCAGCCATGGAGCAGGACGTGCGTGAACTTTGCATTGAGCCGGTTATCCGCCGGCTCGCCGCTGAAGGCACTCCGTTCGAGGGTGTGCTGTACGGTGGCTTGATGCTGACCGCCGCAGGCCCGTTGCTCGTGGAATTCAACGCCCGCTTAGGCGACCCCGAGTGCCAGCTCATCATGCCTCGCTTGGAGAATGACCTGTTTGACGTGATTGATGCCGTGATCGACGGGCACGTCGCCGACCTAGATCTGAGCTGGTCGGATGACGTAACCGTGGCGGTCGTGCTCGCGTCCGGGGGCTATCCCAGCGTGTACTCCACGGGCAAACCCATCACCGGTCTTGGCGACGTCCCTGAGTCCACCATTGTGTTCCACGCGGCGACAGCCGAGCTTGAAGGTCAGACCCTTACCAGCGGCGGCCGTGTACTCGCGGCGGTTGGGCGTGCTGCGACGATGACCGAAGCGCGTACCCTCGCCTATCAGGCGGTGGACGCTATTGCGTTCGATGGCGCGCAGCACCGAACCGACATCGCCGACGACGCTGGCTAGCGAAGATTCTCCGCCAGACGGAATTCCTTGAACTGCCCGCAATCAGACGGCTAGAAGAAATTGCGGTAGTTTGATCGCATGTGGCTCAGGGGTGTGGCGGCGGACCCACCACGCAGTACCATCTGGTTCATGATGAACTTGCCGGTGTACTCGCTAGGCCCACCTTCGAGAGGCGGGAACCCGGGGTACGACAGGAACGCTGAGCCCGTCACTGCCATACGTCGCGGTCCATCTGGGCAACTCCGCCAACGGGTTTGCCGGCGCCCGTGTCCAGCGGCAGTGGGTGGTAGAGGCGGTCATCAGCGAAGTGGCCCTCGAGGGCCATGTTCTCAGCGTGGTGTTCCCACTCGTGCTCCGAAGGCAGTCGTCTGCCTGCGGAGTGGGCGAAGGTCTCCACCGCGAAGTAGCTCACATGGACCACCGGCGCATGCTCATCAACCTTCTGCATCCCCGCGAGTGCGTAGTGCCACCGCTTCTCGTCGATCTTCTCCTAAGGCAGCGGCGCTTTCCGGCCTCCGCTCGTGATCTTCGACCGTCCTTGCGACAGCCACAGGTTCTGCCGTTCGCGTAGCCGCCGTCAGCCATGAACGCCAGGTACTCCCATTGGTTGTGACCCTAGATGCGACGCGGGTGTAGCAAGGCGTTGCGCCGGGGAAACTCATGGTGGAAGGCGCATGCTTTGCCGTCCCATCCGCTCTGAACCACGCCACCCACATGTTCTGCCCACGCAATCGCAGCTGTGGCGCCTCCCCGAGAAATCGTGCGGTCGTGGTATGCGGGCCTCAGCGGGGTGATCTGCAGGTTGTACTTCAGGTCCGTAACCATGGGCTCTTGGTGCTGCTGCTTGTGATTCACTCCACGTTCGATCAGCCGTGCGAGCTCGGCCAAGACGCCGGGACTCGCCTCCTCGAATCGCGCGAGCGTGCCTGCATCCACGTATTTCCGGTACGCGTAGATCTCCGCGACCGTCGGCCGCGAGATCTACGCCGCGAGATGGGTGGTGGTACTCCGGGCCAACGGTGTTGTGCTCATGAGTCTCCTAGCTGTCGGCACAGGGACATTCCGCGAGCTTAGGCCTCGGTATTCCATGTTCAATCAGATCTGCGGATGTGTATGTGATGCCACAACAAGAGTCGTGGGTCTACCGGCGTGTTACGGGCAGTAGATGATCCGCGATTAATTCTAGACCCTCCTCGTGCATCTTGGGCCCACGGGGCAGCATGCAAAACACCGTGTGGACACCGTCTTCTTCGAGCCGCCTAAGCTTTGCCGCGACCTCCTTGGGTGTCCCGGCAAGGACCAGTGCGTTCGCAAGACGTCGCAAGAACTGTGCGGGAATGCTGTCCGGCGTCGGGAATGGCGGCACCGGAATCTCCATCGCTTTCAAGCTCAGGCGGAACATGCCCTGGGTTAGCCAGAAGTGAATCCACGGTCGTGCACGCTCGATAGCCGTTTCCCTGTCCGGGTGCAGCGAGACCAGCGTGTAATACGTAACCGGCACTTGGCGCACACGCCTGCCTGCCTGCCTGGCGCCCTCCGCGATCGCGTCTGTGACGGCTTCACGCGCTTCGCGGGTGAGGCCGGAGGTGACCAGCACCTCGTCCGCGACTTCTCCCGCCGCCTCCAGCGTCCGAGGCCCACTTGCTGCCATCATTACGGGCGGAGGGAGTAGCTCGGTAGGCGTGCCTGCAGGTACGCGATCGAACAATGCGATTGAACCTTCTCCAAGCACCTCGCGGATGTCGAGCACGGCCTTCTTCAGTTCGCGCAACGTGGCTGGGCGCTTCCCTTCGCCGATCGCAGCATCACCGACGCCGATGGCCAACTTCACTCGCCCCGGCGCAACTCCGCTTAGGTCCTGGGTCGCTTGGGCTTGTGCAGCCGCTGATCTCGTTACTGGATTGGTCACTGCAGGGTACAGCCAGATGCGTGATGTCTCGCTCGCTGCCGCAGCCAGCGTCTCGAACGGGTCCCCAAATCGATCGTCGTCAGCCACGCCGGCGCCACTGAAGCCGAGCGCTTCCGCGCGTGCGATGAAGCCGACTTGCCGATCGATGGACGCGCTTGCTGGGGCACCGACGTGAAGCTTGATGGGCATGGCGAGATTCTAACTCCGGCCACACCCCAGGCCGATACTCGTTGACTCACGCTCTCTCCAACCAATACCCTCCCTCTTGTTCCTGCTCGCGCCTGCTTGCAGCGAACGGCCACTCATCACCATCAGGAGCAAAGAATCTTGCCACAGGTAGGAATTATCGTCGGCAGCACTAGCGACCAGCCCGTCATGGAAGACACTCTAAAAACGCTTATGGATCTGGGAGTGGAGGCGGAGCTCGTCGCAATATCCGCGCACCGCAACCCGGACAAGGTCCGTGAATGGGTACTAGGCGCCGAAGCACGCGGCATTGAGGTGATCGTCGCAGCCGCAGGTGGTGCGGCTGCCCTACCCGGCGTCGTCGCGTCTCACACGACCCTCCCCGTGATCGGCGTGCCGCTGACATCCAGCGATCTTAATGGCGTAGACGCGTTGCATTCCATCGTCATGATGCCGCCAGGAATACCCGTTGCAACGGTCGCTCTCGGCGCCTGGGGCGCTCGTAACGCAGCCCTGCTCGCGGCCCAGGTTTTGGGCCTTAAATATGGTAAGATTCGAGAGGCCGTTGAGGAGTACCGCCAGCGGCTGCGTGAACGTTGAAGCTGTCCAATAACGACCTCGAATCTGCTGCCATAGCCGAGGCCAAGGATCGAATGGTCATTCTTTGCGACTTCGCCGACACGACTGCCGATTGCGGCGCTGTGACCGCGCTGTTTGCCGCACCTGCCAGCGAGCCGTCCGGGACTCCTGCGGACGGTTGGGGCAATCCATGCCAGAACCTGCTGAGTTTCTCGGCCCTGCGGGCGCAGACCGATTCCACCATGCTACCCGGCGACGTGGCACAGCAAGAGAGGGAGAATTCCTGATGTATCACCGCTACGAACGCGAGCGCATGAAAACCATCTGGTCGGAGGACAATTCCTTCGATCTGTGGCTGCAGGTTGAGATCGCCGCGAGCGTCGCCTGGGCAGGACTCGGAGTCGTCCCACAAGAGGATGCCGAGAAGATTCGTGGAGCTAAGTTCGACCGCGCTCTCTACGACAAATGGTTTGAGGAGACGCGCCACGATGTAGTGTCGTTCACACGATCGGTCACGCCCAGCCTTGGCCCTGAAGGACGTTGGATACACCACGGTCTCACGTCCAATGACGTCAAGGACACGGCGCTTAGCCTTCAGCTCGTGCAGGCTGTCGACGAGATCGATGCCGATATCGACCGGTGCATGGCCGTATTGAAGACTCGTGCCGAAGAGTTCTCTGCAACGCCCTGCATCGGGCGTTCCCACGGCATTCATGCCGAGCCGATGGCCTTTGGCCTTAAGTTCGCGCTTTGGTGGGACGAGATGCGTCGCCACAAGCTACGCCTAGCGCTCACCCGTGAAATGGTGTCCGTGGGTAAGATTTCGGGGCCGGTCGGGAGCTACGCCAGTATTCCGCCGGACATCGAAGAGTCAGTCTGCGAGCAGGTGGGTCTCTCCCCTGCTCCCGTGTCCAATCAGATCCTGCAACGCGATCGGCATGCCCAGTTCGTGCAGACCTTGGCCCTCATAGGCGCCTCGCTCGAAAAGTTCGCGACCGAGATCAGAGCACTTCAGCGCACGGAAGTCCGCGAGGTGGAGGAGCCCTTCGGCACCCCCGGGTTCGTCAGCACGGGTTCATCGTCCATGCCCCACAAGCGCAACCCTGAGCTCTCCGAGCGCATATGCGGGCTCGCGCGCCTCGTGCGTGGGCACAGTCAGACTGCGCTCGACAACGTACCGCTCTGGCACGAGCGCGATATCTCTCATTCGTCGGCGGAGCGCATGATTCTCCCCGACTCCGCACTGGCGATCGACTACATCCTCGACACGTTCACCAGGATCCTCGAAGGCATGATCGTGTTCCCTGCAAACATGATGCGAAACCTTGAACTGACCAAAGGCATCGTGTTCTCCGAACGCGTGCTGCTCGCCCTGGTCGAGAGCGGACTGGACCGAACCTCCGCCTATGAGTTGGTGCAGCGTCACGCGTTGCTCGCATGGGATAACGGGGAAGATTTCCGTGAGTCTGTTAAATCAGATGCTGAGGTGACATCGCGCCTCGGCGCCACCGAGGTGGCGGCTTTATTCGATTACGACTACTACCTCAGACACGTTGGACGAACATTCAGCCGCTTGGGCTTTGAGGCGAAGGAGTGCACCGGTGCCACTGCTTGAGACGAACCTACCTGACAAACTCTACCAAGGCAAAGTCCGGGACACTTATGACATGGGTGACGGGATGCTGCTCATGGTCGCCACGGACCGCATCTCAGCGTTCGATGTGGTGCTCCCTAGCGGGATACCCGACAAAGGGCGTGTGCTATCGCAGATGTCCAAGTTCTGGTTCGACCAGACGGGCCAGATCGTTCCGAACCACTTCATCGCGCTGGCGGATGACCCCGAAGGCCTCGCTGATCTGGTGAACCACCCGCTCATCAAGACGCTTCCACCAGACATCGCGCGGCAGGCCACGGTGATCAAACGTGCGGAGCGCATCGACGTTGAGTGCGTCGTCCGGGCATATCTCACGGGCTCCGCACTTGTGGACTACAACCAAACCGGAACTATCTTTGGTATACCCGTTCCTCCCGGACTGGTAGATGGCAGCAAGCTCCCAGAACTGCTCTTTACTCCAACCACCAAGGCTGAGATTGGCCACGATGAGCCGATGACCCTAGACGAGGTTTCAGCGCTGGTGGGGGCGGACCTAGCTCTCAAGCTTCGCGATCTTTCGTTCGCCGTCTTCGAATACGCCCATGACGTCGCCGCTAAGCGCGGGATTATCATCGCTGACACTAAGTTCGAGTTCGGCATCCGCGATGGCGAGGTAATCCTCATCGATGAAGTTTTGACGCCTGACTCAAGCCGTTTCTGGGAGGGAACCCAGTACGCGCCGGGCAAATCGCAGCCCAACTATGACAAGCAATTCGTGCGCGACTGGCTGTTGGAACAGCCATGGGACCGCACCCCTCCCGCTCCCGCCCTTCCTGACGACATCATCGAAAAGACTCGCGAGCGGTACCTCGAAGCATATAGAAGGCTGACCGGGCAGGCGCTACCGTAGTTACTAGCGTGCTATCTGGCCTCGGAGACATTGTGTGATTGAGAAGAACGCGGAAGAAGAACAGCGATCACTCTCTAGGGAGCCCTCGCCAGTGGCGGGCTCCCTAGAGAGTGATCCCCCAGAGGCCGATGCACCGGACGCTGACGCACCAGGGGCTGATGCACCGGAAGCCGACCTTCCGGAAGCAGACGCGCCTGTGGCTGACGAGATTGGCGATGTTGTTCAAGACGGACCGAATTTGGATCGCGACGGCGAGGCGGAGACCCCGCCAGCGCGGGCTCGGGTGCCACGTCTGCGTGAGAGAAGCCCCTCACGCAGAACGGTTATCCGAGAGGGCCGCCGGCGTCGATCCACGTCCCGGAGGAAACGAAAACGGACCTTCTACGGCATCCTTGGCGGTATCGTCGCGGGAACGCTGATCTTGGGCCTCGCCCTGCCCTCTTTCAGCGGCCTGATCACGCCTAGCCGTACCCAGTCTGGTGACACGACCGGCGATATCGCGACCGTCGGCACCGCCATCGCCGTGCAGGCCAGCAGCGTTCTCGCGGAAGGCGAGAGTTACACCTCGTACCCCAGTGTGCCCCCGACTTCCGGGCCAAGCTACGCAGCGGGC
This sequence comes from Dehalococcoidia bacterium, assembly GCA_963579135.1. Taxonomy (GTDB): domain Bacteria; phylum Chloroflexota; class Dehalococcoidia; order Lucifugimonadales; family Australimonadaceae; genus CALGTL01. The sequence goes on from CAUZFB010000019.1 coordinate 32,289, forward strand.
GTTGAATGGGGGATTTACTCAGAACAGCGGGCCGACGAAGCGGTGGTTCGGAACCTTGAGCAAGGCGCGGTCGTTATCAACCACAACCTTGCAGACGAAGCACAGATTGCTGATCTAACGAGCTATCTTGAGGCACAGCCCGGTTACCCGGGATGCTTCATCCTGCAACCCCACGCAGGCGTGGCTGAAGGTACAGTCACGCTCACGTCCTGGGGATGGATGGAGACCTACACGGGAGTCGACCGTCCCGGCATGCAGCAATTCGTGGGGGATCATAGGAACAACGCCCCGCAATTCCTCGGCCAAACCTGCGGAGCAGATACCACGCTTCCCGAAGCTGCGCCGGTCGGCCTTTCGGGGAATTAGCATGCGATTCAGTGCGCAGGTCCATGTCACGCTTAAACCTACGGTGAACGACCCTCAGGGCAACGCCGTCTTGGCAAGCCTGCACACGCTCGGCTTCAAGTCGGTAGAAGCCGTCCGTGTCGGTAAGTACCTCACCCTCGCCTTAGACGCGGCTGACGAACCAGCGGCCAAGGCGCAGGTTGACGCCATGTGCGAGCGTTTGCTCGCAAACACGGTCATTGAGTCCTACGAAACAGAGATCAGCCTGGCGCAAGCCTAGGCCAACCACGCGTGCTAGCTGCTGATGGAGCCCTTTGTCGACGGCACCTGGCCGCTGGCACGGTTGTCGATCTCGATGGCGTCGCGTAGCGCCCTGGCGAGTGCCTTGAACGTGGCCTCGATCTTGTGGTGGGCATTCACACCCGTGAGGACAGTGGCATGCAGTGAGATGCGTGCCTCGGTCGCGAAGGACTCTAGGAAGTGGCGCACCAAGTCGCCGGGCAGTCCATCGATGTCTTCCCCGCTCACTCCTAGATCGACGGCCGCGTATGGCCGTCCGCTGATGTCGAGGACGACCCGGGAGAGCGCTTCGTCCAGCGGCACGATAGCGTGTCCCATGCGCCGGATGCCCTTACCATCGCCTATGGCGTCGGCGAAGGCTCGCCCTAGTGCGATGCCTGTGTCCTCGACGGTGTGGTGCCAGCCGGTCAGGGCTGAATCACCGGTCGTGTTGACATCCATGTCCAATAGGCCATGCCGGGCTAGTTGGGAGAGCATGTGGTCGAGCATACCGTTGCCGGTCGCGATCTTCGTAACGCCTGTGCCGTCCAATCCTATTGTGACGCGAACGTCCGTCTCGCCCGTGGTGCGTGCATAGGTTCCGGTGCGGTTTGCCATAGCGTAATCACTCAGCAAGGGATTGAATCATTGCCTCGATGACCTGCGTCGTCTGCTCCGGCGTCCCGACGCTGATGCGCAGATAATCGGCCAGTGAGGCTCTCGAGTAGTATCTCACGAATACTCCATGCCGAGCGAGGCTTTCGTACACTGCTTTGCCTCGCCCTTCAGGCATGCGGCACAGCAGGAAATTCGCTTCCGACGGCAACGGCTCGACACCTGGCATCTCAGCCAGCGCGGCGGACATGCGCTTGCGCTCGCCTACGATGAGCGCAGCACGCTGGTCGAGAGTGTCGGTATCAGAGAGAGTTGCCAACATCGCCGCCTCAGACGCCTGATTGACGTTGTACGGTGGCTTCGCACGGAGCAGCAAGTCGGCCAACGCTGAATCCATGATTCCGTACCCTACGCGTAGCCCCGCAAGCCCTCCCCATTTGCTAAACGTACGCAAAACAATCAGGTTCTGGTGGCGTGCAACCCAGGTCCCAACGCTGGTACCACCGAACTCAACGTATGCTTCATCAACCAATACCAAGACGTTCGCTGCCAGTAATCGTTCGATATCAGCTAGCGGTGTGCAATTGCCCGAAGGGTTGTTGGGCGAGGCGATCGCAACAATCTTCGTACTCTCGTCGACCGCCGCAAGCACGGCGTCAACATCGACCGCGAATCGCTCGTCGCGCTCGACCGTTACGGTTCGACCACCGCACACGTGCGCGGTGAACTCGTACATGCCGAACGTTGGCTCGCAGTTGATGACAGCGTCTCCGGGGCCCAACACGCATCGAAAGACCAGGTCGATGATCTCGTCGCTGCCGTTACCTACGACGATCTGATCCATGGGTACGTCCAGGAACTCGCCAAGCGCGGTTCGCATGGCAACCTGCCCTGGATCGGGATAGATGTGCATGCGATTCACGGCGGCGATCATCTCGGCGACCCGAGGCGACGGCCCATAGGGGTTCTCGTTGCCGTTGAGTTTGGCCGTCTGTGACTCAGGCATACCCGCCTTTTCGGCGAGGACGTCAGGTGGATCAACAGCCTCGTACGGCGCGAGCGTCAGCAGGTGCGGGCGCACGAAATCGAGCGGACCCTTTCTGCCTGCCATCAGTTGACCTCCGTGAAGAAGTCCTTGTCCGTCTGGCTCCCTGCGCCTTCGAGGCGCAGCTCAACCGCTCTGGCGTGACCCGTAAGACCCTCCGCCCGTGCGATCGCCGCCGCCGCTGGTCCCAAGCTTGCCATGGACGCAGTGCTGAGGCGTATCACTGGCACGTGCTTCAGGAAATGATGCACGCCTAGGCTCGAGGCGTAGCGAGCTGTTCCTGCGGTCGGCATGGCATGACTTGGGCCCGCGACGTAATCCCCCATGACTTCGGGTGAGTGCTCCCCCACGAAGATCCCTCCAGCGTTGTGCACCAGCCCCACATATGACTCTGCGTTTTCCACCAACAAGCACAGGTGCTCTGGCGCGAATGCGTCGGACAGTTCGATGGCTTCATTTATTGACGCAACAATGACCGCGACGCCCTGCCCCGCTATCGCTGCAGATGCGACGGCTTGGCGGTCCAGGAGCGTAACTTGTCGCTCCACCTCGGCGCTCACTCGCCGCGCCATGTCGGCGCTCGTGGTGATGAACACAGGTGATGCCATCTCGTCGTGCTCCGCCTGCGCGAGCAGGTCCGCAGCAGCGAGTGAGGCGTCTGCTCCGTCGTCAGCGATCACGATCGTCTCCGTCGGCCCGTAGAGGCCATCGATATCCACTTGCCCGTACACCTCACGTTTCGCGATGGAAACGAAGATGTTGCCAGGCCCGCATATCTTGTCCACCCGTGGCAAAGTGTCGGTCCCAAAGGCCATCGCACCAATCGCCTGAGCTCCCCCCACGACGAACAGCCTGTCCACTCCTGCTATCTCTGCGGCAGCCAGTGTTGCAGGGCTGGGAGCCGGCGTACAGAGGATCACCTGCGGCACACCCGCTACCTTCGCGGGGACGGCGGACATCAAGACGGTGGATGGATATTCAGCCGTACCACCTGGAACGTACAACCCAACGCGTTCGATCGGCACCAGTCGCTGGCCGTAGCCAGCGTGGTCATCACGCCACTCTTGAGGCATGCAAGCCTCGTGGTAAGTGCGAACGCGGTCTGCGGCGATCCGCAGCGCATCTGCGAGCTCCTTGGGGATCGATGCCAGCGCCCCGCGCCAGCGTTCCTTGGGAACTTCGAGATTGCCCGGCTCGACGCCGTCAATACGGCGGGTGTACTCACGGACAGCGTCGTCGCCCCGCAGGCGAACGTCATCCAGTATCCGACGCACGGCCTGCGTGGCAGTGAGCGGCTCGCCGAACACTTCGGCGGTGCGGCGTGCCGCATTGGGAGAAAGCTTGGGTTCGTCGTATCCAGGCGTACGGGATAGTACCGCCAAGCCCTGCTCCAACCCTTCGACGATACGCATCACGAAAGGCCGAGCTCGGCCCGCAACTTCGCGTAGCTCGCGCTCTCCTGTCCAAAGATATAGCTAGCCTCGGATACGGTCACCGAGACGCCACCGATGGCTCGGAAGAAGTCGACGATATTGGTCAACGACACTTTGTCCACGAACACCGTGACCGAGTACCATTTGCGGCCGTCCGGCGTGTAGACACGGGCGATCGTCGGCCCTTGTAGGCCTGCGCACGCCGGCCGCTCCAGCACCTTCGCCGCGACCGCTTTCTCCGACTCGCCTTCGATGTTGGCCGATATCCGCTGGAATCCGCCTGCGCTCCGGTGCGCTTCGATGCGCTCAATGATCTCGCGCGCACCCTCGAGCCGTTCGGGGTTTTCTTTCAGCAATCTCTTGTTGCCGATGAGCGCACCTTCAGAGGCGAGCACGGTGCCGTCTTCGAGTCGCTTGAGTCTGTTCTCACGCAGAGTCACGCCTGAAGCCGTCACATCAACGATTATGTCCGCGTATCCCATTGCCACCGATGCCTCAAGCGTGCCGCTAACCGAGGGGATGGAAAAGTAGTTCACACCGTGGCCGAAGAAGAACCGACTCACCAGGCGTGGGTACTTGGTCGCTACGCGTAGCTCTCGACCGCTTTCCCTGAACTCGACGGCGAGATCCGCGAGGTCAGCCATGGAGTCCACGTCCATCCAAGCATCCGGAGTTGCGACGACTAACTCGCATCCACCAAAACCGAGCTCCGGGATGATTAGGATCGTGTCTCCGCTCTCGATTCGACTCTCCTGGAATCGGTCGCGGCCTACCATGCCAAGGTCGGCATGGCCATCCTCGACCTTCGCAGTGATGTCCGCCGTGCGCTGGAAGATCACCTCCAGGCCCGGAACCGTAGGTACCCATGCCGTATAGCGACGCGGGCTCGGGCGATTGATCGCCATGCCGCACCGCTGCAAAAAGCGCTGGGTTGGTTCGAACATTTCGCCATCACTGGGGATGGCGAGACGTAGACCACCGTTCAGGCGGTCCCCGCTAGAGTGCTGTCTCAGAGACTCCACCATCTGACCCCACTCTCATCACTGTCTGGATACCGCGTTGCGCCGCATACTTCGCTACCTCAGCGTCGTTGCGATCACTGAGATCTAGCTCTGCAGGGATTCCCTGTGCCCGCAGTCGCTCTGCTGTGGCGACGGCTTGGCTTCGCTGGGTCTCCTGCGCCGTGACGAGCACGCGAACGATGCCCGTTTCCTCGTCGCTGCCGTAATCCGATGGAAGTACCTCCGCGATTCGGTCTATCGCATAGGCGAACCCCAGCGCAGGAACGTCTTGCTTGGCGCCAAGCGCCCGCACGAGGCCGTCGTACCGGCCACCGCCACCTAGACCGGGCCGTCCCTTGATCTTGGGATGGTCGATGTCAAACACGACGCCGGTGTAGTACGCGATGCCGCGGGCCATGCCCAGATCGAGGATCACGGGCACGTCTTTAAGATCGTACTGGCCCAACGCTTTCAACAGCTTGTCGACGGGCGCGAGGACGGCGTCGTCTAGCTTGAATCGCTTGATCAGTGCGCCCAACTTCTTGCACACCACATCTGCGGGCCCCGACAGCGCCACGAGCTCAGCAGAGAAGCGGATCGCGGCGTCGACGAGTTCCGGAACATCGGCTTCCTTGAGTTTCCGCAGGTATCGTCTGAACACCTCTTCGGCTGTTCGTTGCCCTGAAAGACCTGTGACGCCTTGCGCCAAAAATCCCTCGACCATGCCCTCGGCATCGTCGGGCGCCATGTTGCGGGCCAACTGTGAGAGGGATTGGGTCCGCTCTTCGCCGAGCAACCCCAGGTCGGTGGCGCGCTGCCGAACAGTTTCGACTCCGGCGTCGCCTGCTCGGAGGTCACCGAGGCTGTTAACCACGAACACACGTGCTCGTTCGGAGAGCCCAAGCGCATCCAGCATCGCGTTTACGACGCCCATGTGGCCGATACGCAGTTTGTGACCCCTGACGCCCAATGTGGTCAGACCCTGCACTGCCGTGGCGAGCACCTCAGCGTCTGCGAACTCGGATGAGGAACCGACGATCTCCGCTCCAAGTTGCTGGAACTCGAGGCCTTCTGGGGCATCCTTACCCTCAGAGTTGCCCTCGTACCGGAAAATTGTGCCGTAATACTGCCAACGCTGTGGCATCGGTCCTTTGAGGTTTCCGTCGATGAACTGACGGACAACGGACGACGTGAACTCCGGCCGCAGGCTCACTTGGCGACCAGACGGGTCAGTGAAGCTGTACATCTGGGACGCAAGCTCTCCCCCCGACTTCCGGAGGAATAGATCGGTACTTTCGAGGATAGGAGTAGCGGTAACGTCGTAGCCACGGCGATCGAGGAAGCTCTCGAGGCGCTTGTGGATGGTGACGAGACGCCGCCAAAGTGCTGGCGAGTAATCGCGCGCGGTCTTCAAGGGGTACACCAGAGATGATAATTGGGCGTTCGGATTGAGGAGATCTCCATTCGTGAACGGCAACGGGCGCCATTTTAGCAGACGCCACCGCTAATCTCGCAGACTGACATCCCCATCCAGCAGGCGATGCGTCTCCCCCCCCGCCGAACGTAGGAGTAGCGCCCCCTGCTGGTCGACGCCCACCGCCTCCCCCTCGACCACGCCGTTGCGTGTACGCACGGCGATCTGCTGCCCTAGCGTCGTGAGATGTGTCCGCCATCGATTAATCACTTTCCCGCTGCTGTCAGCGAGGTCTCCCAGTGTGGCCTCAAGCTTCCTGAATAACATCTCCTCAACGTAGTCCAACTCCACCGGAGCACCGCGTACCGCAGCGAGGCTCGTCGCTGTCTCTGCGATGTCCTCGACTGAACCGGGATTTAGGTTCACGTTGAGTCCGATACCTAAGATTGCGAACCCTGTGCTGTCAGTAGCGATCTGCGACTCTACGAGTATGCCCGCGATTTTCTTGCCGGTCACTTGCACGTCGTTAGGCCATTTAATCCCGCAGGGCACACCCAGAATCTCCTCGACCACGTCATGCACTGCGAGTGATCCTGCTACCGACAGGGGCGCACCTGCGTCAATTGGTGGTACCCGTAGCACGACGGAAGTCAACAATGAATCGCCCGGTGCGCTCTCCCACCGTCGAGAGAAGCGTCCGCGCCCCATATGCTGAACCTCTGCGCGCACGACAGTCCCGTGCCGCGCGCCACCATGAGCGATGTCACGAGCGACGTCCATGGTCGAGTCCACTTCGTCGAATACCAGCACACGTGCCCCCACGACGGAGTTGGGGTAAAAGCGTTCCCAGTTGGCTGTAGCGTTCAGCGATTGCATAGGGGCATTCTATGCGGCGTCCAGCGAGCGAAAGTGCCACCCAGGGTACGCGACGGCAAAGGTGGTAGCATCCGACCGCGACGGCAGCGTCGGCATTACTACCCTTGAAATCACAAAGCAGTTTCATCCAAGACGTCACGCGACGGGAAACCTTTCCGGTTTTCCTAATGTACTTCTTGTGGGCGTTCGGCACCGGTGGGCTCTGGCTCGTCCGTCCGCTCTTCGCCTATGAGACCGGAGGAACGTTCCTCCTGGTCGCGGTCATTTCCTCCATTAGCGCTCTGCCGCGGCTGGTGACAGGGCCGCTCACGGGCTACCTGACCGATCGTCTCGGGCGCAAGCCATTCGTGGTCATTGGATCGCTCTTGCACATTGTCGCAATGGTCAGCGACTTCTTCGTAGACACCTACCTGCCCTTCCTGCTGCTCGAGATCGTCGGCGGTATCGGTATCTCCGTATGGATGACCAGCGCCAATGTCTTGATGGCCGACTCTACCCGAACCGAGACTCGAGGCCGCGTTGTTGCCGTGCGCGAAATATCGTCCCGCGTTGGCTTGCTATTGGGCCCTGCGGCTGCGGGCCTCATCGGTGTGGTATTCGGCCTCAAGTACATCTTTTTGTTCATCGCGGCGTCCAAGGTCGCTGTGATCATTGTTACCGTGATGTGGATTAAGGAAACGCGCCGCGCACGGGAGAAGGTCCCTCGCATGACTTCTAGCACCAAGCGCCGCATCGACGTTTCAATGTTCAAGACACGCGCCTTCCTGGCTCTTGCCATAGGCACGTTTACCATCAGCATGGTCGGCGGGGGCACCGGCGTGTTCCGTACGCTCTTCCCGCCCCACGCGACAGCAAGCGCCGGCCTGAGCGAAGGGCAGATTGGCTTGCTGCTCGCGCTCGCTGGTGGTGTGGCGCTTGCTGCCACCATGCCCGCCGGCATCATCACCGACCGCTATGGGCGTAAGCGAACATTGCTGTTCGGATTGTTCGTGACTGCGCTGGCGGTCTACGTGATGACGCTCGGTGCGACGTTCACCATGGCAGCGGTCGCGGTCGTCACCTTCGGGCTTTCCGAAGCGTTCGGCTCGGGCACGATGCAGGTCTACGCCATGGATCTAGCCCCGGAGGACAAGCGCGGCTCTTTCCTCGGTGGCTGGGGACTCTTCATGAATCTCGGGCAGATCGTCGGGCCCCTGTTCATCGGCATGCTCGCCGACGCGTACGGCTTCAGACTTGCTTTCACCGTGGTCGCTGGCATGCTCATCGTGGGTGGGGCGATGGTCTTCCTGTTCGGCCAGGAGACCAAAGCTCGTCCGATGCCAATCGATAGGCCCTCGCCTCGTTAGCAGTGACGCCGATA
>CAUZFB010000020.1:0-37662 GCA_963579135.1 Dehalococcoidia bacterium
GCGGTGGATAATTTCGACGCTGGCCAGGCGCTGGAGATATTCCTGAAGAGTAGACAGGCAGGAGGGTTCTTCCCGAAGGTGTGGGAGGGCAATCTGCTGCTGGAAGAGGCGTACGCGGTCCAACTGGCGCTGGTGGCTCATTATGCGTCGGGGGGAGGCGGCAGGTTGGTTGGAAGGTGGGGCTGACGGCGAAGCCCATTCAGGACCAGTTCAGCGTGCACGAGCCGGGGTTCGGCTTTCTGCTGGACGATGGGCTGCATAGCTTAGGCGATGCGATTGCTCACGATGCGCTGATCGGGCCAGGGTTCGAGAATGAGCTATGCGTGACGATGGGGAGTGACCTGGTGGGGCCGAGTGTAACGCGGGCTGACGCTGAGGCTGCAATCTCAACGGTCGCGCTGGCGTTCGAGCTGGTGGAGACGCGTGGGGATTTTACGGGCCATCTGGAGATGGTGGTTCCGGACAATCTCCAACAGAAAGGGGTCGTTCTGGGGACGCCGGTGCGTCTGCGGGATGCTCCTGACTTGGATCGAGTTCGGCTGACGGTGATGATTAACGGAACGGTTGTGGATACTGCGACGGGTGATGCGGTGCTGGGGCATCCGGTGAACTCGGTGATGTGGCTGGCGAACCGCTTGGCGGAGTTCGGAAGGTCGTTGGCGGCGGGCGATCTGGTGATGACGGGGTCGTTCACGCGGCAGTACCCAATCTTGCGGGGCGATACGATCAGGTCGGAGTTCGCAGGCGTGGGGGCGGTTGAGGCGACCTTCCCGTAGGCGGGCGCTTAGATGACGAATCAGAAAGGAGCGCTCCACCGAGAGCGCCCCTTTTTTGCTGAACTTGTGAAATCTTAGTCGCCGACAGCGGCCTTGGTGAGCAGGGGCACTGCGTCGAAGGCGTTGTCGTAGAAGATGTCCTTCTTGTCGTCGTTGGAGAGGAAGTCGTAGGAGCCGATGACTGGAACTAGGTCGTCGCCAGGGCGTCCGGTCTCGCTACGAACGGCTGCGCCGGAACCAGGGGCCTCAGTGCCGAAGAGGACCTGCTTCGGGTTCTTCTGCTTGATCATGGTGGAGAGTAGTTCCTTCTCCAGGATGCATGAGTCAAACCAGAGGTTCTTGGTGAGATCGCGGTGGCCGCGGTGGTAGTCCTCCTCGATGAAGCGATGGAGTGCACCGCCGCCGTGGCAGACGAAGACCTTGAGGTTTGGGAAGTCGTCGAAAACGCGCCCGTGCTCGAGGAGTTGCATGGCGATGTACTCCTCGATGACGTTGTTCATCTGGTAGTTGGCGGGGACGATCTCGAAGCGAGGGTCGAGGCTGACAGAGGGGTGAATCATCAGGACGGCGTTGAGTTCCTGGGCCTTCTCGTAGAGGGGGTACCAGTACTTCTCGTGCATGCCGGGCGTGCCACGGTCTCCACCGGGGTCAGGGTTCACGAGTGCGCCGACGAAGCCCATGGTCTTGACGGTGCGCTCGAGCTCTTCCACAAGGTGGGACGAGTCGAGGTCGCGGTTCTGGGGGAGTTGTGCGATGCCGCCGAATCGGTCGGGCCAGAGGCGCATGATCTGGGCGATGGTGTCGTTCGTGAAGTGGGCCCAGTCGTACTGCAGATGGGGGCGCATCCAGTGCCACATGGCGATGGGGCGCGGTGAGAGTAGTTGGTAGTCGATGCTGTGATCGTCCAGCATGTCGAGGTGGCGTTTGTTGGCGGTGGCCATGGAGTCGTCGCTGAGCTCAGGGAAGGCGCCGTGGTTGCTGGGGCCGGTGTTTTGGGACACCCAGTTGGCGATGGCTCCGCGGAATCCTGCAGGCGTTGTCATGTGCCCGTGGACGTCGATGACTTTGTTTTCTCCGAACATGTTGCTCCTCTTTCTTCGCTGCTGTGCAGAGTTGGTGCTGCTGTGATACCAGGTCTGGGCGCTGGTGACTACAGGTCCAAGATGTTGGGCGCGAAAATCTCGCCGAACTCCAATTTGCGGGGAATGAATCCTTGCTCGTGGGAGAAGTCGATCATGGTCTGCATCATCTTGGCGTTGTCTTTGACCCCGTAGGGGTAGGGGTCGCTGCCGAAGGTGGCGCGGGTTTGGGCCATGTATTGGGGGCCGAAGACCATGTCCGATGGGATCTTGCTGTTGAGCTGGGTGTACCAGGCTTCCTTCGCCTTCACGAAAGCTGCGTAGAGGTTGAAGGCGAGCCAGGGGTTTGCGCGGTATACGTCGCCTCGGATGGCGTAGCAGTGGTTTGCAGGGATGTAGCCGTGCTCCTTGAAGAAGCGAGTGCCCTCCGCGACGAGGTCGGGGAACAGGGGCTTAATTTTACTCCAGTCGGCGTTGGCCGGCCTGACGGTGGTGGAGCGGTCGATGACGTTCTTCTCTGTGGTGAATGCACGACCGATGGGCGCGGCGTCGATCTCGTTGGCCGCGAGCATGGTTGCCAAGCTCTTGTCGTTGGGAATCTGGTGGAACTTAATCCCGTCCATGGGCTTGAAGCCCGTGGCCCCGCCGTGGCTGAGCTCGGGGGAGCGTTCCATGTACCAGTCGACGGTGAACTGGTCAACGCCGAAGTCGTGCTGGAGCACTCCGCGCAGCCATAGGGACGCGGTCTGCTGGTACTCACCGACCCCGATTCGCTTGCCGTTGAGATCGTTGGGCTTCTCGATGCCAGCGTCGGCATGGACGGAGATGAGGGCGTGCATGAAGCGGCGGGAGGGGAATACGGGGATGGCGACCATGTCCATGCCCTGGGAGAGTGCGATGAGGAGTGACGAGAAGGACATCTCGCAGACCTCGAATTCCTCGAACTTGAGTTGGCGCCAGAAGGTCTCGGAGGGATCAGAGTTGGTCCAGATGAGTTCCGCGCCCTCAACCTGCACGTCACCGCTGAGCAGGGGAGCGATGCGCTCGTTACTTGCTGAGATGAAGCTGAATTGTTTCTTGTCGGCCATGGATCCCCTCCGGTACTCGTCTAATCGTCGCTTGGACGTGCGTGAACATACGCGTGGGCCTGGCTGGCTGTCAAACGCGAGGGATTGGGGCTTTGGTTTTGGCAACGTTGCGGCCCTGTTGATTCAAGGCGTCAGTGGTTTGGTGCTCGGTGAGCAGACCGTTAGCCCAAGGAGTCAAGAATACGGTCGGGGCTCTTTGTATTTGGCTGAAGGGCTGGCGGAGAGACATTGTGGGGCGGGGCTTGGGGTGAGGTGACTCTCGACAGACCCGAATGGCGCGTGGGCGTTAGTGGTGTGGCCTGCATTGTGTGGCTTGTCGCATTCTGTTGCATCGCGTTGCGCTTGCTTCCTCTGCTTCCCCTTTACCAAGGGGAAGCAGAGGTGCGGGAGTGGGGAGAGATTCCCTTCAAGCCTAAGGGCTGGCTTTCGCGAAACTAGCGGGACGGCGAGGGGACCGGAGAGCGACCCTTCGGTACCGCGCGGCGCGGCCTCACAATGACGTTAACAGGGATAGCGATCGTGATCTCCCAATCAGGACGCTTGCCGCTTTACAGGGGCGCCTGAGCCCGGTACGGTCTAGCAGTTGCCCCCTTTACCCTGGCCCTCTCCCCAATGAGAGGGGATCTCTTGGAGATGGTACCTATGGCAGATTCGAATGTGGCGTACGACGCCGACGTTATTGTGGTCGGCGCGGGGAACGCGGCGTTGAGCGCTGCGTTGGCGGCGAATGAGGCGGGATTGAAGGTGATCGTGCTGGAGAAGGCTCCTGAGCATGATCGTGGTGGCAACACTTACTTTACCGGCGGCGCAATCAGGTTTTCCTACAAGGGAATCGATGATGTGTTGAAGCTGGTGCCGGACATGTCTGAGGCCGAGCTTGACGTGATCGAGGTGGGTACGTACCCGGAGAGCAAGTACTTCGAGGACCTGATGAGGGTCACCGAGGGTATGAGCGATCAGGAGATGGCCAATTATCTGGTTCGTGATTCGTTCCCGACCATGCAGTGGATGACCAAGCAGGGTGTGCGATTGGTGCCGTCGTGGTCACACCAGGCGTTCAAGATCGACGGTAAGTTCCGGTTCTGGGGCGGCCTCTGTCTGGAGGCGGTCGGCGGTGGCAAGGGGTTGTCTGACCAGCTATTCGAGATCGCGCTCAAGAAAGAGATTGCGGTTCACTACGCGACGGCGGCGACCAAATTGCTCGTCAATCAGTCGGGCGCGGTGGAGGGCGTGACGGTGAAGGGGCCTGACGGCTATCGCAATCTGTACGCCAAGAGCATCGTGCTGGCGGCCGGTGGGTTCGAGGCAAACGCTGAGATGCGCGCACGGTATCTCGGCGCAGGATGGGACCTGGCAAAGGTGCGCGGCGTGCGCTATAACACGGGCGATGCCATCAACATGGCGTTGGACATCGGGGCGCAATCGTTCGGTCACTGGCAGGGTTGCCATGCCGTTGCGTGGGATTTGAACGCTCCGCCGTTCGGCAATCGGTCGATCACTGACCTGTACCAGAAGCACTCGTACCCGTTCGGCTTAATCGTCAATGCTAACGGTGAGCGTTTTGTGGACGAGGGTGCTGATTTTCGCAATTACACCTACGCGAAGTACGGTAAGCAGATCCTGACGCAGCCCCAACGTGTGGCCTACCAACTGTTCGATCAGAAGACGCTGCACTTGCTGCGCGAGGAGTACCGCATCAAAGAGGTCACGATGGCCGAGGCGGATACGATCGAGGACCTGGCGGAGATGTTGGATATTGACCCTGAGGGGTTGGCGGCGACAGTTATGGAGTACAACGCTGCGGTGCAGCCAGGCGAGTACAACCCGACGGTCCTGGATGGCGTACACACCGAAGGCATCGAGCCCGCGAAGTCCAACTGGGCGCTGCCGTTCGATTCACCTCCGTATCAGGGTTTCGGTGTGACGTGCGGCATCACGTTCACGTTCGGCGGTCTGCGAATCAACCAACGTGGGCAGGTGATGGACACGTCTGAGGAACCGATCAAGGGCCTCTACGCGGCAGGTGAGATGGTTGGGGGGTTGTTCTACAACAATTATGCCGGTGGCGCGGGTCTGATGGCTGGTTCGGTGTTTGGCAAGCTGGCGGGGACGTCAGCTGCGGTGGATGCGCAGGCTTAGTTCTCGTCCGAATAGGTACTAGATGACGTGAACGGCGGGCCAGTGATGGCTCGCCGTTTGTTGTTGCGGGCGTTTCCGGACGTCGACTGCTAGGGGGGATGATGGGGTGGTGAGAGATCGATTCGGTTCCGCTGTGATCAGGGAACAACGGCGCAGCACTGAGGAACCAGGGGGTGTGGCGGAAGTGAGTTAGGAGAAGTTGGGCATGACTTCTTTGGCGAAGCGTTCCATCATGCGCATGGTGTCGAGGTGGGGGTAGGCGCCCATGTTGAAGTAGAGGATGACCTCCGAGATGCCAGCGGCCTCGACAGACTTGAGGTGCTCGGTGACGCGTTCGGCGTTGCCGGTGACGATGCTGCGCTCGCCGAGGTCCTCGGCCTTCATGGAGAGGAGCTTGTTCACGATGTCCACGAAGTAGGCGATGTGGGGTGGCGCGGTCTTGATGTCGCCAGGGAAGGCAGGCGTGATGGCCTGGAGGTAGAAGAGCAGGCGCTCCTTGATTGCGCGCTCTTCCGCGTCGTTGTCGGCAAGGCCGAAGAAGTAGGAGCAGAGCGCCTTACTGTCGGGATAGCCCGCCTTAGTTGCGATCTCCTTGAATTCGCCGACGGCATTCTCGAGGCCGCCGAACATCATGGAAGCGGCGAATGGCGCGAAGATCACGTCGAAGCCGTTCTCGGCAGCGAACTCCACGGTGGGGCGGCTGAAGGCTGCGACGGAAATCGGCGGCGATGGCTGCTGGACGGAGCGGGGGAGCACGGTGATGGGGTCCGGCAGCGGGTAGTGTTTGCCTGCCCAGGTGATGTTCTCTTCCGTGAGGGCTTTGCGCAGCAGCAGCATGCCTTCGTTGAATCGCTCGCGGCTCTCGTCGAAGGGAATACCGAACGCGTCGTATTCACGCTTGTCGTAGCCGCGCCCAGCCGACACGATGGCACGGCCTTTGCTGAGACGGTCGAGGGTTGCGTACTGCTCAGCGACCTGCACTGGGTGGTGTGCCGGTAGGAGGATAGTGGCGGGCGCGAGCTTGATGCGCTCCGTTTTTCCGGCGATGTAGGCGAGTGCGGTGGATGTAGCGCCGAGTACGCCGAACAATCCGAAGTGGTGCTCCGGCAGCCAGGCGGAATTGTAACCAAGGGCATCGGCGTAGATCGCCTCTTCGATGACCTCATCGAAGTATTGGTTGGGGTCGCGGCGGCGCTCGCCGTATCCAACCGGGTTGTCGGTTAGGGTGAAATAGCCGAGTTTCATTCCACGGATCCTTTGTTCTGGCGCTCTAGGGAGTCGATTTTAGCGCGAGCGGCGACGGTGCGGCCAGTGCTGCGATTCACGATTGCTCGTTGTCGGTTGGTATCGCTGACGTGGAGCCACCATCGACGTCGGTTAGGAGGTCGGCGAGGGTGATGAGGGTCGCTCCGGTGGTCTGCATGAGGTGGAGCGCACGTAGGCCATCGTTGGGCTCGATATTCATGGCGTCGACGGCATCCGTGAGAACGTAGGTCTCGATGCCGATGTCCAAGGTGTCGATCACGGTGTTGAGCACGACGTAGTCGGTGGCGAGACCGCCAACGACTACGCGCTTGATGCCTGCGGCGATGAGCTGGTCCTCAAGGTTCGAGTCGACGAAGCCCGAGTAGGCGTCCTTGGTGGAGGTCGCGCCTTTCTTGACGACGATGGCGTTAGCGGGAAGCTCGAGATCGGGGTGGAGCGCTGCACCGGGGGTGTTCTGGATGCAGTGGGGAGGCCAGGGGCCGCCCTTAGTTCGGAATGAAGCATGCTCTTTCGGGTGCCAGTCCTGGGTTGCGTAGATGGGGGCTTGAGCCTCGGCAAAGTAGGCGGCTGCCTTGGCCATCTGCGCAGCGACCGCGTTTCCGCCTGCAATTGCAATTGAGCCGCCCGGGCAGAAGTCGTTCTGCAGGTCGATCACGAGGAGGGCATCGGTGGGAGTTAGCTTCACGTAGTAGGTCCTTTTCGGGGTCGGGCGAGAACGGGGCTCCGGCATACGCTAACGCGCTACAGAGCTTGAGGCAACGGGGCGTTGCCCGGGCTGCACGAGGTACGCGGTGACGAACGAGATCACCCACAGGGAGACGGCGAAAGTGAAGAGCACTCCGTAGGAATTGTTGGTGAGATCGTAGAGGACTCCGAAAAGGAGCGGACCACTGTAGGTAGCGGCGCTGTTGAAAGGCTGGAAGAGACCACTGATGCCGCCGTAGTGGGCACGGCCAAAGGAGTTAGCGACGAAGAGGCCACCCATGATGAAGAACGCATTGGCGCCGACGCCGAGGTAGGCCATGGCGGCGAACATGATGGGCTGTGCGTCAACGATCCAGAGCAGGCCCATGGACGTTGCCATGACGACGGTGAGACCGAGGAACGGCCCACGCGCGCCGTGGCGGTCGGCGAAGGTGCCCCAGATGAAGGCGGAGACGATGGTGGTGACGGCGTAGACGGAGAAGGAGAAGGATGCAGCGGTGGCGGAGAGTCCCTGGTGGACGAGGAATGGTTGGATGTTGGGGATCATCCCGCGGAGCGAGACGGTGCCTGCGACGACTGCGGCTATGAGCAGCCAGAAGCGCAGGGTGCGGGCGGCCTCATGCCGCGTGTAGCTGATCTCGGTGGCGGCGGCGGAATGTACGGTAGCTTGGGGGGTCGTACTGGTGATTGGTGTGTCGCCGTCTGGGTGGAGGCCGAGG
Source organism: Dehalococcoidia bacterium (assembly GCA_963579135.1). Taxonomy (GTDB): domain Bacteria; phylum Chloroflexota; class Dehalococcoidia; order Lucifugimonadales; family Australimonadaceae; genus CALGTL01. The sequence goes on from CAUZFB010000020.1 coordinate 7,773, forward strand.
TCTTCGGGGCTACGGATGATGAGGGTAGTCGCGGGAATCATCAACACCAGGAAGGCGATGCCGACGACCATCCAAGTATCGCGCCAGCCGATGGTGGTGATCATGATTTGGAGGGCGGGTGGGAAAATGAGTGGGCCAAGGCTCGTGATGCTGCCTGTTGTGGCGAACGCCCGGCCTCGCTTACGTATGAACCACTTGGGGAGAATGGCGCGCGTGGAGATGAGGGCAAACTGGCCGATGCCTCCAAGGACGCCGTAGACGAGCAGGTAGTAGGTGAAGCCGGAGACGTTGCGCATGGCGATGAGCGACCCGGCGAAGATGACGACTCCAACGGCGAACGCGATCCGAACACCGTGACGCTTGTCGAAGGCGGGCCCGAAGAGAGGGCCCGCTGCAGCGGACACGAGCGCGCCGACGGCAAGGGGGAGGAAGAAGAGGGTGCGGTTCCAACCGAACTCTTGCTGCATGGGGGTCACAAAGATGCCAAGGCCCCATGAGGTGGTGCCGGAAATGAAGGCGCCGCTGAGTCCGGATACAGTGACGATGACCCAGCCGTAGTAAAAGGGGAGACGTCGTGCTAGGGCCGAGTGCATGGGGGTCACGATATCAGTAACATCGCGCTCATGGGCAAACCAGGGCTGGTGATATTCGACTGCGATGGCGTGCTGGTGGACAGCGAGGCCGTTGCATACGACGTTTCACGGGGGATGGCGGCGGAGCTGGGCATCACGTTGACGTTCGGGGAGCACGAGAGGTACTTCGGTACGCGTGATTCGGACATGTTCAACGATCTGGCTGGCAAGTATGAGGTGCTGTTGCCCGATGGATTTCTCGATCGGGTAGAGGAACGCAAGTTGGCTCGCTACCGTGATGGGGTGCCGGTGATGGCAGGGGCGACGCATGCGGTGCGCCGGATTGCGGACGCGGGGCTGCCGCTGTGCATCGCCAGCAGCGCGACGGTGGAGCGAACGCGGGTGAAGTTGGAGCGGGTAGGCTTGCTGGGGTACTTTGGTGGACATGTGTTCAGTGGATATGACGTTACCAGGGGTAAGCCTGCGCCTGATCTATTCCTCTACGCGGCGTTAGGGATGGGGTTTGTGCCGGAGGATTGTGTGGTGGTCGAGGACAGCGCTGCTGGGGTGCAGGGGGCGATGGAGGCGGGGATGCGCGTGCTCGGTTATGCGCCGAAGGGCGATAGGCACGGGCTGTCGGATCTGGGGGCTGAGGTGTTCGTGAGCATGGCGGATGTGCCGGGGCTCTTGGGGCTGTAAGGGCGTGCTCAGTTGGGGAGATGTGAAAGGCCCTTCGACTTCGCTGGCGCGGAGCTGGTGGGACATGGCGGTGGTAGAATCGTTCTTGGAGTTTCCTATGGTTGAATTCACGAAATATCAGGGTGCGGGGAACGATTACCTGTTCATCGACGCTCTTGCTGAGCAGCGGGATTGGCCGAGGCTGGCGAAGGCGATGTCGGATCGTCATTTTGGCGTGGGCGCAGATGGCATCATTCTCGCGGCGCCGTCGAAAGTGGCCGATGCCGCCGTGCGGATGCGGATCTTCAACGCTGACGGTTCGGAAGGCGAGATGTGCGGCAACGGGCTGCGCTGCTTCGCGAAGTTCGTAATCGACCGTGATCTGGTAGCTGGCGGCCGCGAATCGCTGAACGTTGAGACCGGTGCGGGAGTGCTGACGGTGGAGCCGCTCTGGGATGCCGCGAGTATCGTGGGCGCTCGCGTGAACATGGGCGAACCGATCCTGCGGGCCGTGGGCGTGCCGACCGACCCTTCGCAGGCGGGAGAGTCAGACTACACTGCATTGGATGTCGCCTTGATCGAGAACCTAGGGTTGCTTCCTAGCGATCTGATGTTCGACGCGCCGGTGCAGGTCGGAAACGACCCCATTTTCGGGACGGCTGTTTCGATGGGCAATCCGCATTTCGTGTCGTTCCTGGACACGCCGGTGTATGACATCCCGCTCGATAAGGTAGGTCCGCTAGTGGAGCACCACGCTGTGTTCCCGAACCGGGTGAATTGGAGTGTGGTGAACATCAAGGATCGTGGCCATCTGGTTGGGCGAACCTGGGAACGTGGCTCAGGGATCACCCTGGCTTGCGGGACGGGTGTGAGCGCGGTGGTGGTTGCTGCTCGCTTGCACGGGCTGGTGGATGATCATGTGTCGCTCGATTGGCCCGGCGGCACGCTTGGCATCACGTGGCCCGGTCATGGGCAGGTGATCATGGAAGGCGACGCTGTCGAGGTGTTTTCGGGGGCATTCCCCGCGTAGCATCTCTAGTTCATGCGTCGTTCGAGCCCCTGTTGATCTGCTGACCTAACCGACCGGCGGCCCCAACGAGGTGTGAGCCGTTCGCTCTCCACAAAGTGTTCGCTATAATCGGCGCCGCCTATCACGAACTCCTGGAGGATCCATGCAGCTTGCTAGCCGGCTAGATAAATTACCGCCGTACCTGTTCCTTGAGATCAGCCGGAAGATCGCTGAGAAGCGGGCCCAGGGTGCGGACGTGGTGAGCTTCGGTATAGGCGACCCCGATATCCCGACTCCTCAGCACATCCTCGACGAACTTTCGAAGACGGCGCAGGATGCTTCGAACCATCGTTACCCGGAGTCGGATGGTCTTCCTGAGATGCGGAAGTCGATCGGCGATTGGTACAAGCGCCGGTTCGATGTGACGCTGGGTGACAAGGAGGTCGTGCCACTGATCGGTGCGAAGGAGGGCATCGGCCATATGGCGCTGTGCCTGATCGACCCTGGCGATATCGCGCTGATCCCCGATCCTGCCTATCCGGTGTACGCGGTGGGGACGATGTTCGCTGGTGGAACGTCGTCCTTGATGCCGTTGTCGGAAGAGCGTGGTTGGCTGCCCGACCTGACGGCAATCCCTGACGATATCGCGGACGCGGCGAAGGTGATGTGGATCAACTACCCGAACAATCCGACGGGTGGCTTGGCGACGTTGGAGTTCTTTGAAGAGGTCGTGGCGTTCGCGAAGAAACACTCCATCGCGGTCTGCCACGACGCGGCCTACTCCGAGGTCACATTTGATGGCTACGTTGCGCCAAGCTTCATGCAGGTGCCGGGCGCGATGGACGTGGGCATCGAATTTCACTCGCTGTCGAAGACGTACAACATGACTGGCTGGCGCGTGGGTAGCGCGGTGGGTAACCAGCAGCTCATCGATGGGCTGATACGGGTGAAATCGAACCTGGACTCGGGTATCTCGAACGCAGTGCAGTACATGGGCATCGAGGCCCTGGAGCATACCACGCAGGAGTGGATCGAGGCGAACAACGACATCTACAGGCGCCGGCGCGACCGGGTGGTCGAGGTATTGAACTCGATCGGTCTGAGCGCTCCGACGCCCAAATCAGGGCTTTACGTGTGGGCGAGGTGCCCGGACGGTTGGACATCGGCTGCAGTGGCCACGGAGCTGCTGGACAAGCATGCAGTGGTGGTGACGCCTGGGCGTGGCTACGGTGAGGCAGGCGAGGGGTACATCCGGCTATCGCTCACGACGCCGGACGACCGCGTTGAAGAGGGGTTGCGCCGGCTGGAAGGCTGGCGCTTGCCTGAGAAGCCCTAACCGCAGTCGCAATCGACGAGAATCATCTATGTCATGGAGAGCTGTGGTCATAGACTAGTAGTAATTGGCTGAGGAGCACGGTTCATAGCGAAGGTACGAAAAGGATCGGTGGATACCCAGGCGGAGCCTGAGCAGGCGCTGCTAGTGGGTGTTGCCATCAAGGGCAAACGAACACCATGGACGATCGACGATTCGCTTCGTGAGCTGGAGCAGCTTGCTTCGACCGCTGGGGCTGAGGTGGTCGGCACCATCCTGCAAAACTTGGACAAACACAGCATCACGTACATCGGCAAGGGCAAGGTTGAGGAACTGCTAGAGCTTCGAGAGGCGTTGCAGTTCGATACGTTGATCTGCGATGACGAGTTGACGCCGACCCAGCAGCGGAACCTTGAACGTGCGTTCAAGGAGGAGGTGAAGGTCATCGACCGCACCGCGCTGATCTTGGACGTGTTCGCACGCCATGCACGCAGTAGGGAAGGGCAGTTGCAGGTAGAGCTTGCGCAGGCCGAGTACCTGCTTCCGAGGCTTGCAGGACAGTGGAGCCACTTGGAGCGCCTCGGCGGCGGTATCGGCACGCGGGGCCCCGGTGAGTCTCAGATCGAGACGGACCGCCGGCTGATCGGCCATCGCATCCATCGCATGAAGCGTGAGTTGGACGAGGTGCGCAAGCAGCGTGAACAGCATCGGCAGCGGCGGTCCAAGAGCGGCATCCCCGTGATTTCCCTAGTGGGCTACACGAACGCTGGCAAGAGCAGCTTGCTGAACAGCCTTGCGAAGGCGGGTGTGCTCGCGAGGGACCAATTGTTCTCGACGCTGGATCCGGTTACTCGGCGTGTGATGCTGGGTGACGGAACACCCGTTCTGATGACTGATACAGTGGGATTCATCCAGAAGCTGCCCACGGGATTGGTCGCGGCGTTCCGTGCCACGCTTGAAGAACTCAAAGAAGCGACTGTTTTGCTGCACGTGGTGGATATCTCGCACCCCAATGCTCCTGAGCACGTTGAGGTGGTTGAGAAGATCCTTAGCGATCTGGAACTTACGGATAAACCGCGCGTATTGGCGTTGAATAAGGCGGACCTGCTGGACCCTGGTGCCGACTCGAGCCTGATGGCAGAGATTGGTGGAACGAGGGCTGTCTTGACGTCGGTCGTTACCGGCTTGGGGCTCGACGAACTCCTCGACACTCTGCAGATGGTGGCGCACCAGGCGGCTGCGACGCTGGGCGCAGTTACCACGGCCTAGAAGGCGACCACGGACGCAAATGCAGGACGATCAAGAGCTGAACAAGAATTTCACGGTGACCTCTGTGGTGCACTTGGTTTTCATGGCCGCGCCGGTGATTTACGCGCTGATCATTGCGTTTCTGGCCGATAAGTCGATGCTTCCGCAGCTGGACGACCGCCTACATGTTGCGGTGCTTGGCACTGTCGCGGCTGCTGCGGTCGTGTTATTGCTGGTCAGGGAGCGACTCTCAGCTGCGGGGGCCCGCGCAGCGTTGGCCAAGGGCCAGAGCATTCCGGAGGCGTTAGCCGCGGCGCAGTTAATGCGCAGCGCAATCAATGAGACGGTGGCGGTGCTGGGTCTCGTGGCGTTCTTGCTGACGGCGAATATGGGTATGTCGTTGGTGTTCATTGCAGTGGGGTTGTTTGCTCTGGTGCGGACGCGCCCGAACAAAGATGAGTGGCGGGCTGCCGCCACGAAAGGACGACGAAAGGATGGATGACGAGTTCACGCTGCCCGCGAGGGCCTTCTTCAGCTGTGAAGAGGATGGATTTTCGGTCGTGGACGGCGCGCTGATGCGGAATACGCTCGCGTTGGCGTCTATTGAGCCAGCGCTGAAGTTGTGCGTGGGTCCCGGGAACGTATTTGAACAGCGTCCGCTGAAGCTTGCGGGACGCCAAGGTGATGTCGTGAGCGTGGAGTGCGATGGCGGAGTCGTGGTGCACTTGGACTTTGCCGAGATGCTGGCGCGCGTTCAGCGGAACGACGGTGAGTTTCTGTACATGGGCGGACTCGAGGATGGAAACTCAGGCATGGGATTCATGGCCGCGCGCTAACGGTGGTTGGTTGGGTCCCGCTGAGTCATGTGAGTAGCGGCTAAGGGTGTCTCACCCTGTCTCTCCCTTATGCATCATAGCTACGCACTATTTACGTTATGTAAACTAGCCTAAGTTTTGTCCGCTCTCCAGGATGGTCTCCAGATGCTGGAGTCTCCTGTTGAAACAGGTGCCTGTGGGCGTGTGGTTTGTCCACGGGGTCGTATTTGCGTGGATGCATGCGTTTTTGGGCGTCTGGGTGTAAGCGCACTCCTGGAGCCGGTAGTCCGGGCGTTGGGAACGCTTGGGCGCGTGCTAAAATCGTAGCTGTGCGTTTGCGGGGCGATGACCTCTTGCCGAGCGCGTGAGGAGCCTGGATTTGCGCGCTTTCCCGGTGGTTGTTCTCTCCACGGTTGGTTTGTTGCTGTTGGCTGCTTGTGGTAGCAGCGAGCCTTCGAGCCTCGCCGAGACCGAGGAGGTCGTCGCGCAGCTTCGCGAGGTGTTCATCGGCCGTGCTTCCCTCTCCGACGATGCGATCAATCAGGCTGCGATCCAGGGAATCTTGGATTTCCTGGATGATCCGTACACGTCGTACCTGGAAGCCGGTCGCTATACAGATTTCACCGACTCGCTGAGCGGCACTGGTGCTACGTTTGAAGGCATCGGTGCTGAGGTGTCGATTCGCGACAGTCAGGTGATGATTGTTGGCCCGCTGCCCGGGTCGCCGGCGATCAAGGCTGGTGTGGAGCCTGGCGATATCGTGCTGGCGGTCGATGGCGAACCTACCGAGGGACTCGACCTTCTGGAGGCGGTTGTGCTAATCCGTGGGCCGAAAGACTCGACGGTGGTGCTCACCATCCTGCGCGCAGGTTCGCTTCGACCGCTGGATATTCCGGTGGTCCGTGACACAATCGAGTTGACGAGCGTGCTGGCACGGATGCAACAAGATGACGTGGGTTACGTCCGGCTCAATGCGTTCGACGCAGTGACGGTTTCAGGGATGATTCAGGCGGTCGCGGATCTGCGTGAGACTGGTGCGAAGGGCCTGATCCTCGATCTCCGCAACAACACCGGCGGGCTGGTGGAGGCGGCGGTGGGCGTTGTGAGTGAGTTTGTGACTGAAGGCCTGGTTTGCACGGGTTGCAATCCAGGAGCCGAGGAGGACCTGCATCGGGTTTCTGGGACCGGTTCGGCACATGATTTGCCGTTGGTTGTGCTGGTGAACGGGTTTTCGGCCAGCGCGTCGGAGATCGTTGCGGGCGCGCTGCAAGATCACAGGCGCGCGGCGGTCATCGGTACGACGACGTTCGGAAAAGGTAGCGTGAACCTGTTGCTGCCTCTGGAAACAGGGTCGGGTTTGTACGTGACTGTGGCGCGATGGTTCACACCTGAGGGCCAGGTAATTGAAGGCAATGGCATCACGCCGGATATCGTGGTGGGTGCCAATGGGAACGTGCAGTCGGCGCAGCGCCTGGGAGCACTGACGCAGCCGCTGTGCGTGGCGTTCGATGAGGAGCGTGACAAGCTCGATGGCCTGGATTATTTCGTGGACGCGCTGGATGGCCTGTGTACGCTTGAGGCGACGACAAGCGATGAGCCGTCGTCGGATCAACAGTTGGACAGAGCGCTTTCAGAGATTAATAAGTTGATAGACTGATACACAGATGCCTACCACACGCAAAACAAAACCTGCGGCGAAGCCGAAGACCGAATCTACTCCCTACTTCAAGACGGTGGCAGACAATCGTCGCGCTCGATTCAATTTCGAGATCTTGGAGCAGTTCGAGGCGGGTCTCGTTCTGAGCGGAACAGAGATCAAGTCGATCCGCGTGGGCAAGGCGATGATTCGGGATGCGTATGCGCAGGTCCGGGGCGGCCAGGTCTGGCTGCAGAACCTTCACATCTCGCCGTGGGACGGTGGTGGTCCGTGGAACCACGAGCCGGTTCACCCTCGCCGATTGCTGATGCACCGCAAGGAGATCGATCGCTTGGCCCGAGTGGCCGGGCAGCAGGGACTGACGCTAGTGCCGCTGCGGTTGTACATCAAGGGGCATTATGCCAAGGTGGAGCTGGCGCTGGCGAAGGGCCGACGGCAGTACGACAAGCGTAAGGTGATTCAGCAGCGGGAGACGGACCGGGAGATCGCCCGGGCGATGCGTCAGCGGGTTTAGGCCCGACTTCAAAGGCAAAATAGAGGATCGTGGTAAGATAGAGGTGCCCTGGGGATGCGTGGTTTCGACAGGGGATTAATTGGGCAGGATTGCAGGTCGAGTTTGTCATCCACTCGATAATAAGGTGGCAAAAAAAGTAACTGGCGAGAAACAACTCGCAATGGCCGCGTAACTCACGTGACCACGCTCCCAGTTGCCCGCCCCGACGGCGGCTGAGGGTGCTATATCGCCGGGGTGCTGTGTCCCAGACGCCACTAAGGGGCACCTAAGATCAGAGGCAAGCGGTCGAACGGTCTGCCGGTGGACGGCTCGCTCCGCTTAATAAACATCGGATAAGCCTGTAGTACATCCGCGCCTGGCGTCTCTTGGACGGGGAGTTCGACCCTCCCCCATCTCCACCAAGAACACCAAAGAGACCCCGCTGAGAAGCGGGGTCTCTTGTTTTGACGAGAACCGATGGACGGTAAGGTACCTTTCGGTCCCTGTGGAACTATACCGTGCGCGATATCTGAGATGGCCCTTCTCAAATACGGTCTGGGGGGCCCTGGGCCGGGAATGTTGGAGGCGTGCCTATGCCTTTTATTTCCCGATTAGCTGTGTCTTGACGCTGGTTGGCACTCTCTATTTTGGCAGCCTGTTGTTTTCGCCATCTAGGCGGAGTTGTTCCAGTTGTTCCCAACGTGTGTAAGCCTCAGCCAAAAGCCTTTGTAGTTCTTCCAGCCTATCGGTCGTGGCCACAATGTCAGCCCTATCCTTTTTGTAGAGTGCAGGATCTCCCGTGGCCCGGAACAACTCCTGCTGTTCCCTTTCGAGGCACTCAATAGTCTCGGGTAGTGCATCTAGTTCCTTTTGCTCGCTGAACCTTAATTTCACCCTCGCCCTGGGTGCCTGAGCTGCGGGGAAGCTTTGGTTGCGCGCAGAATCCCTACTCGGTTTTGCTTCCTCTGGGCGCTGACGCAGCCAGTCATCATAGCCTCCCACGTACTCCTTCACGACGGAGCCGCCTTCAAAAACGATAGTGCTCGTCACGACGTTGTTGATGAAGGTCCTGTCATGACTGACGAGGAGAATCGTTCCTGCGTAGTTAACCAAGAGGCCTTCAAGGAGGTCGAGGGTTTCGATATCTAGGTCGTTGGTGGGTTCATCCAGCACAAGGAGATTGGAGGGCCGTGTGAAGAGACGGGCGAGCATGAGCCGCTTGCGCTCCCCACCGGAAAGAACAGAAACACGAGAGCGAGCTTGATCTGGAGAGAACAAGAAATCTTGCAGATAGCCGAGGATGTGACGATTTTTCCCGTCAACGGTAACTGTGTCACTGCCGTCGCCGACGTTTTCTATGGAAGTTTTGTTTTCGTCCAATTGCTCAAGCAGTTGGTCGGAGTAGCTGATTTGCAAGTTAGCGCCGAGGCGGATTGTTCCAGTAACGGGACTGAGCATGCCAAGAAGAAGGCGCAAGAGAGTGGTCTTGCCGCTGCCGTTGGCGCCTAGAATTCCAATCCTGTCTCCTTTCAGAATGGCGGTCGAGAATTTCGAAATTACCTGAGTATCGCCATAGCTGAAGCCAATATTGTCAACCTTGGCCACCAATGTTCCGGAACGCTCGGCCTCCTGGGCTTCCATCTTCACTTTCCCGGGCTGGTCCCGTCTGGACCTGCTGCGCATCTCGCGCATTCTTTCCAGTTCCCTTACGCGGCCCTCGTTGCGCGTCCGCCTCGCCTTGATACCTCCCCGAATCCAATGTTCTTCCTGTTGCAGCTTCTTATCGAACAGAGCATTTCTGGTCTCTTCTGCCTCGCGGTCGGCGCTTCGCCGCTCCACGAATGTCTCATAGTCGCAGGCCTGATCAAACAGCCGGCCCCGATCGATTTCCAATACCCGGGTAGCGATGCTCTGCAGGAACATCCGGTCGTGGGTAACGAAGATCAAGGCACCCGTAAACCGAACTATCGTCTGTTCCAGATCCTTAATAGAATCTATATCAAGATGGTTAGTTGGTTCATCAAGTAGGAGAATATCCGGCTCACCAACGAGCGCCCTCTTCAAGAGTACTCGACGCTTTAGACCAGCGGAGAGAGAACTGAAAGCGCGACCAGCATCCAACCCAAGTTGAGAGAGGCTTTTGTTGACCTGTTCCCTCTTGTACCACACGCCTTCCATATCCAGGGTATGGTGAATGCTGTCCAATCCTTCGTGTAGAGGCGGCGTGCCTTCATGTAGCAACATGGGGCCTTGGGGCGGATTCCGTGTGATCAGGTTGATATATTCTCTGCTCCCGCTGGCGACTACATCGAAGACGGTTCCGGGTAACTCTTGGGGCACCTCTTGTGAAAGATAGGCGGAGATTATGCCCTTTTGGAGTGCAACAGATCCGGAGTCTGGTTTAATGCTTCCCTCTATCAGCCGCAGCAGCGTTGATTTCCCGGACCCGTTCCTGCCTACCAGGCCAACCTTCTCTCCCTGATCGATGGTTAAGTTGACCCCATCAAAAAGTGGAATGCCAGTGAAGGCAAGAGATATTCCTTGCATACTGATAAAGGCCATAAACGAAAGTTACCTCGCCACCCCTAAAGGCTCACCTAATGTTCCATCGGGAAGTCGAGTGGCGTTTGTCCAGTGCTCGCCCACGATCCGCTCCACTGTGCATGTATCTCCAGCTTCGCCAAGTTGGGACCGCGCGGACGAATTCGGTCCTCCGCCATCTCCACCAAGAATAGGATAGAGGCTCCGCCGAAAGACGGGGTCTCTTTTGGTTCGCCCGCTGAGATCGGGCCCGCTGGTCCCGTTCGCCGCTTCGTGAGGGCGCGGAGATGTAATATCACCGCAAGCCGGTACGAATTTCGTAGCGGCTTGCGGTGATATGTGGTATCGTGAAGGCTAAAGGGTTCTAGAGGGCGGCTCTGTGCCCTTCTTCCACCAGGCAGTCTCGGGCGGCCGATGGGATGCGAATCGGGACTCCGGTCCGAATGCTGGGGGCCTGTCGGTGGGAGCGAATTACGGAGGGCATGCCACGTGACAACGAAGGAACAGCAGCAGTCTAAGCTAGAGCGAGCAGATCGAGCGAATTGCACGGGCTCGCCGACCGGCGCGCATCACTGGGTGCTTGGGTCGCCTAGCGCAACGATGAAGGGCGAGTGCAAGTACTGCCACGCCGAGCGTGCGTTCACGCCGTTCGAAGACGAGGTTGGGTTCAACAATAGCCCCAAGAAGAAGCGCGCAGCCGCTGCTGCGACTGCAGCCAGCGCGAAGCGGGCCGCCCCTAGCACTTAGCTAGAGCGTTCAGATTCAAAAAGCCCCCGGCAAACGCCGGGGGCTTTTTCTCTTAACGACCATGGGCCGATGCAGACTTGCCCTTCATGCATGTGCCCGGAGAGCAACGGTGCGATACCTACGTCCGCTGCCAGGGACATGGCGTCCGGCGAGTGAGCGAGCATCCCCCCACCGTTATCTCCATGATCGCCGAGTGCACGCGTGAGGCCTCTCGCGTTGTGGGAGCGGAAGTCGATCCCGACGACGGTGATGTCCCCTACCCGCGTGGGTACCATCCGCAGTTCGTCGATTAAGAGATCGACGCAAAACTAGCGCCTGGTCTGGATGAGCGGCTCAGCGTCGTATGCGTGAGATCTGGTCCGTATCAGCCGGCGAACGTAGGCGAAGCGGTCGTGATTGCCGAGTACGGGGCGCTTCCCAGCGATGATGGGCCGGAGTGTGTCGGCCCGCTCAGGTAGGTGCCGACGGTGGTCGACGAAGTCGCCAGTGATGACGACGATGTCGGCGGGGATAGCGGTTGCGCGGGCAATCAACCGCTGAGTCCGCTGCGTGGAGCGACCCACGTGCAGGTCGGAGAGGTAGAGGATGCGAAGACCCGCGCTGCTCGGTGGCCAGCCCGCGATGGGGATGAGCCGGTGCCGAATGCGAAGCCACGATGGTTCGATGAACCTGGCGTAGGCAAGTGCTACCAGGCCGATGACAGCAATGATGGAGAGGACGGCGATGACCATGGGGTCTTATAGGGCAGGGATGCGAAGGCTGTCTATTCGAGGCACAGTATAGGCCGCGCTGGGTCGTGGGCCTACGATGCCTGTCGGGGTAAACGCATGGCGAGGCCGCTTGGCCCACGCGCGATGTGATGGCGTCTATGGTCGTCGAAAAACTTGCGGAAACGAATCGCGGTCTTATCATGCTTCGCGAGGTGACCAGAGGAGCAGATTCATGTGGGGGAAGAGGGGTAGAACCCGATGAATGTGTTCCGTGACCCGCCGGAGAATGAGTTCATCAACCTTGAGATGGAGGACTACGGGCCGTTGGTAAACTACACGCCTGGGTACCTCCAGCATCACAACTCAGGGCCGTTCAATACGGCGATTGATGTGTTGGCCGATTTCTTGGCGAGGACGGCGGCGGCGAACCAGGGTAGGAACGTCGCCGAATCCGCCCGACAGAATCTTTAGCGCGTATCACACAGGGGAGTTATCAGATGTCAGAACTTGAAGGTAAGGTAGTTGCTATCACGGGCGCCGCTCGCGGTATGGGTCGGGCGTTCACCGAGGCGTACCTGAACGAGGGAGCCAAGGTCGTCGCGATGGATCTTTCCTGGGAGCCGACGGGAGTTTCAAGCGATAACGATGAAACGTTCGTGAAGGACCTGCGAGCGAACGACAACGTTATCGTGTGCTCCACCGACGTGAGCAACGATGAGCAGTTGGACGCGGCCTACGATGCGACTATCGCGAAGTGGGGCACGTGCGACGTGTTGATCAACGATGCGGCGATGCGCTCTCGCAATCTTTTCCCGCCGTCAGGCCGACGTTTGACTCTGGACACGACGGACGAGGACTGGACGAAAATGTTCGCGGTGAACGTGTTCGGTGCGCTCAAGGTGACACGCCGGTTCGTTCGGCCGATGATCGCTCAGAAGAGTGGCAGCATCATGTCGGTTATCAGTAGCGGCGCTCTGCACAGCTCATTCGGTGGTGCGCAGATGGCGTTCCGCCCGAACAGCATCGAGATGCCGTACCAGTCGACGAAGGCGGCGCTGCTGACGATGATGTTCTACCTCGCCGATGAGATCAAGAAGGACAACGTGGCGGTCAACCTGATGGTGCCTGGCCACACGCGAACCACGGGCTTCGATGAGCAGAACATCGCGCGTCGCGAGATGGGTATCGGCTCGCGCAATGCACCGCCGCCGCTGACGCCCCAGCACATCGTGCCGCTGGCGTTGTTCCTAGGCGGTCGGGACGCTAAGTCTGGCGTCACGGGCAAGTGCTTCGATGCGACGACCTGGAACATCGAGCACGGCATCGGTACGCAGGAGCAGTTCGAAGACTTGGCAGGAGCCGCCGCTTCAGAGAACCCCGCAGTCTCCGCTCGATAACCTTGAGGTAGGTTTGCCCCGGTGTGCTTGATGGACAAGCAGTCGGGGCTTTCCTTTTGCCTCTATTCCCGATTCACGTGAGGAGGTACCCATGGGTACGCTGCGAGTTCTGTGGAGAGATGCCGATCGCTTGCCCTACCTCCACACGGTGCGTGATGCGGCGTTGGTGTACGGCACCACGGTCGAGCTGATGCAGGCGGAGAGTCGTGAGTTCGGCGAGTTGCTGCTGGACGACCGGGCGGATGTGGTCGCGGAGAACTATTGGAACCAACAGGTGAACCGAGCAGCGAGGGGTTGGCCGCTGGTTGCGCTGGCTGCTGCGGTGAATACGGTGAACGAGCAGTTCGTCGTCAGGCCGGACATCGGGTCGTTGGAGGAGCTGCAGGGCAAGCGCATCGCGATTAGGGGCATGCACCCAACGGACTATTCAGACCCGGTGTGGATCGCTCAATTGGGCCTGGGCGACGCCGAGCTGGTGTTCGTGCCTGAAGCCGAGTCAGGCCGCTGGTCGCCGTGGAAGCGAGTGGTGGATGGCGACTGTGATGCGGCGATCGTGACGAACCTGTTCCTACGGCCAGCACTTGAGGCAGGACTGAAGACGCTGGCGGCGCCGACGTTCGGGTTCCTGGGCAACGTCGTGTATACGACGACGCTGGAGAAGCGCGATGTCATGCGCGCCGACATGATGAACCTGGTGAGGGGGGCGTTCGACGCAGTACGCACGTTCAAGTCTGATAAGGCGGCGGTGCTGCGGACGATGCACGATATCCCCGCTGATTTGATGCAGCCGCCGAACATCACGCTGGCGACGGAGGAGGACCGCGAGTTCGTGTACGTCAGCTTGCGCGACGAACTCGCCGATCCGCCGATACCTACGCCTGAGGCGATCGCCAATTTCTATTCGATGGTGGTCAAGGACTTCCCTGAGATGCAGGGGCATAATCCGTTGCTGATGTGGGATCTGTCCATTGCGAGATCAATCCTCGACGAGCGCAGATAGCTACTTTCGGGTGAGTGCTACGACGGGGATGATCCGCTCGGTGCCATCCTGGTAGGTCTTGAAACCGGGTGCCAATTTGGACTGGGCTGCGTAGATGCGATCGCGCTCGGTCCGCGCGAGGGGCGTTGCGGTGGCGTCGTAAGTTTCGGTGCCGACCTCGACCGTGACGTCGGGGTTCGCAACGAGGTTGTGGTACCAGTCCGGGTGAACGTCGGCGCCGGCCTTGCTGGCGAAAACGTAGAGAGTCTCGTCTTCGGGCAGGTAGGTGATGGGCGTGATGCGCTTGGCCCCGCTCTTGGCCCCAGTGGTGCCCAGTAGCAGCAGGTGACCGCCTTCCCCGCGACCTCCGACCTTGCCGCCATTGGCCCTGAATTCCTCGATCACGGGAAGATTACGATCCTGGGAGGATGTGGTCATGGATTACCTTTTCCTTTCGTCTCGTCTGATCGTGACACATGTGCTCGCGTCACTATCGGGCGGATAAATGTTGTTCTGCTGCTTGGATGCCAGATGCCTTCGTACGGATGCGTAGCAGCGTATATCATCCTGCGAGGCCAGAGGAGAACCGCGTGATGACTGGCTGGCGGAGGCGAAGACATGCTTACCCCTGAGATCAATGAACTGCTGACACGCGTGGGGCCAGGGACACCCATGGGTGACGTGCTCCGTCGCTACTGGATGCCGGCATTGCTGTCGTTCGAGCTTCCAGAGTCAGATTGCCCACCGGTGCGTTTCAAGATCCTGGGCGAAAACCTGGTCGGTTTCCGAGACACATCACATCGGATCGGGACCGTTGCGGAGATGTGCCCGCATCGGGGGACGTCGCTGTGGCTGGGGCGAAATGAAGACGATGGACTGCGTTGCGTGTACCACGGCTGGAAGTTCGACGTGAACGGACAGTGTGTGGACATGATGAACGAGCCCCCGCAGTTCGATTTCGCCGAGAAGATGAAGGTACGGTCTCTTACCCGACGGAGGAGTTCGGGGGCATGATCTGAGCGTACATGGGGCCTCCAGAGAGACAGCCCGCGCCGCCGAGATTCGAGTGGACCCAAGTGAGCGAGCCTCATCGGTACGTGACGAAGGTGTGGAAGGAGTGTAATTGGCTCCAAGCGCTGGAGGGCGGCATCGACACGTCGCATGCCCCGATTCTCCACCGAGCGCTGCACAAGGACGCGGCTCACTTGGGAATCCCATTCGATGGGGCTTTCGCGCGCGGCAAGGCCCCTACCCTAGAGGTGGAGGTGACCGATTACGGTGACCGCTACTTCGGGATCAGGGAGATGCCCGAGGGTGGCCGATACGTCCGTGGCTATCATTTCATCATGCCGTTGACGCAGCTTCGCCCGAACGGGCCGAAGACGATCGTCGATGGGCATTACTGGGTGCCGATCGACGACGAGAACGTGATGGTCTCCAACTTTGGCTATTCCTATGGCAAGGAGCCGCTGACTGCGAGCGAGAGTTACGACCGCAATGCGGGCAACAATTTCGGTACGGACATCGGCGTTGATAACGATTTCAGATCGGTCAGGAATTCACGGAACAAGTGGATGATTGATAGGGCTGCCCAGAAGCGGGACACGTTCTCGGGCATCACCGGCATCAACGCTCAGGACAGGGCGGTACAGGAGAGTATGGGCAGGGTTGTGGACCGCACTCAGGAGCACCTCGGTTCGGCTGACAAGGCGATCATCGCGACACGTCGCCTGCTCGAGCAGGCGGTCCGCGCGGTGCAGGACGGGGGAGACCCAAGCGGTGTGGCACCTACCTACTACAACCTGCGCGCGATGGACGGCATCGTGCCCGACGATGCGGACTGGCATGCGCAGATGATGGACGTCATGTATCCAACGACGCCTGCGGCGACGGCAAGCTAGCGAGGCGCTCGCCTAGAGGTTGTATAGCCTCGTGGGGTTGTCGTAGAGGATACGGGCCTTGGACTCGTCGCTGATGCCGTCGAGACCCTGGAACGTCCGAATCGCGTTCAACGCCGTGGAGAGGTCAGCGTGGCCGTAGTCCGTACCGATGAGTAAGTTCTCATCGCCTCCATGTTTAATGACAAACTCAATGTCGTCACTAGTCTCGCAGGTCACGTAGACCTTGAAGTGCTTGAGGATATTCTCAGGTGCTGCACCTCGACCGCGTGCTAGGTAGCGCTGCTGCACCTCACGCACGATCCACGGGACCCAGTTTGAGGAGGCTTCGACGATCCCCCAGCGGAGGTTTGGGAATCGATCCGGGACCTCGCTCATCATGAGCACGAGGGTTTCCATGACGGTGGGTATGCGGAAGGCAGCGAAGCCCCCTGCACGATCGAATGAAGAGCCCAGCATCTGGAGGGCTGGTCTGCTCCCGTTGGATATGTGCACGGCGATGGCCAGGTTCTGGCGCTCAGCCTCTTCGTAGATCGGATAGAAATGCGAGTCGGCGAGGGACTTACCGGATTCCAGGGGGCGCATGGCAATGGCGACCGCGCCATGCTGCTTGGCGAACCGCACCTGCTCTACAGATGCTTCCATGTCCAGCGTGGGCATGACGGCGCACCACCGCAGCCTACCTCCGGCTTGTTGCCAAACGTCTGCCATCCAGCGGTTCCAACTGCCACAGAGGGCAACGTCGGCGGCCGGATCCGTTGTGACTGGCTGGATCCACAAAGTGTTGTGGAGCACCTGAGTGTCGATCCCGAGGTCGTCGATGTGGCGAACACGCTCTTTGACATCCGTGAGTTCGCGAGATGATCGGGTTGGGACGAGATTTCGTCCCGTCTCGGCTGATTGGCGTATCAGGTCTTCTTCGGAGGCGGCCGGGTTGCGGTGACCGATGATCGCGCCGCCGAGGATCCAATAGGCATCGTCAGGGTTTTCCGGTGAGGCGAACAACTTGGGACGGAATTTCTCTTCATGGGGGAGCAGGTAGTCCCAGGTGTGTTCACATTCGATGACGTGGGCGTCAGCGTCGACGACGCCTTGCTTCGTTCCAATCGTCGCCATGAGAGGCCTCCGTGACACGTGAATGTGTTGTGGGCATTCTCAAACAGCGGATGTACCCTTGCAAGAGGTAGCGCGCGATGCATGTGCCGGTAGAACGAAAACGCCGCAGTGCGTGGGAATCGGTGTCGATGCCCCAGCATCCAATCCGCGTGGGCGCTCGATCTTTGATCTACATGAGGCTGACGGAGGTGGCGACGATCGCAGGACCCTGCGCGCCGACCGCGACACCGACGCCTGCGGCTTGTTTGGGCGATATACTTCGCTTGCTCCTCTCTGACTCGTTGCTTGATCCAAAGACGCGCGCTAGGACTGCTGTCGGGCCAAGGCGGTCGCTTGTTCCCTCCTGAAACCAAGGTCGACCGGGTCTCCCGGTTCTGGCCGTTCCCCAATCTGTTCTACGGCTGGGCCGTGGTGTGGGCAGGCCTCGTGGTATCCATCGCGCAGGCACCCATGTATGGCCCCGTGGTGTCGATCTTCGTGAAGCCGATCGCGGACGAAACGGGGTGGTCGCGAGCGACCATTGCGTTGGGCTTCACGATCGGCAGCATTATCGGTACGTTCGCGGGTGCGCCGATAGGCATGATCCTGGATCGTTTTGGGTCCCGCGGCGTGGTGACGTTCGCAGGCGTCGTGATCGCTGGGTCGTTGGTCGGTATGGCGACAATGACGGAACCTTGGCACCTGTGGGTGTTCATGGGGGCGGGGCGCGGTATCGCGATGAGCGGCGTGCAGATGGGCACGATGGTCGCGGTCACTAACTGGTTTATCGTCAAACGCGGTCGCGCCTCCGCGATCCCGAGTTTCGGCGTACGTGCGGGCCAGGGAATCGTTCCCTTGCTGATCCTTCCCGTGATCCTCGGATACGGCTGGCGTGAGGCGTACTGGGCACTCGCAGGCGGCGCGTTCCTTTTCGTTGCCCTTCCCGCGTGGGCTTACCTGCGCCGGCGACCGGAAGATTACGGATTGCTGCCAGATGGCGCGGAACACCCCACTGGCGGCGGAACTCCGAGGCGACGGGTGCTCGACGGTGGCGAAGCAAGCTGGACACTGGCGGCGGCGATGCGCACGAAGGCGTTCTGGCTTCTGATTATAGCGACGGCGACCGGTATGTTTGGGCAGACCGCGGCGAATTTTCACGCGGTGGCGAATTTTCTCGATCGAGGGATGAGCGAGGGAATGGCATTCACAATCCCGGCGGTGTTCGCCGGGGTTTCGGCAGTGTCGACGTTTGGCTGGGGCATAGCAATCGAGCGCACCTCGGCGCGCGCAGCGCTGATAGTCGTGGCCGTGCTGAATACGTTGGGCATGCTGATCATCATCTGGGCGGTGTCGTACCCCGCGGCAGCTCTCTATGGAGCGGTAGCGGGCTTCGCCGGAGGTGGATTCCTCGTGGCGCAACGCTTGATCTGGGCGGATTATTTCGGGCGTTTCTCGGTGGGAACCATCAGGGGAGGCGCGTCGCTGTTTATCGGCCTGGTGGGCCCGATGGGACCGCTTGTCGCAGGCGTTCTGTTTGAGTCAACAGGTACCTACACTATCGCGTTTACGATTTCGGCGGTTCTGTTTTCCATCGGGCTCGTTGCAACCGTTTTCGCTAAGCCGCCCGTCCCACAGTCCCTAACCTAACGCAAAGGCACCCGCCAATATTGGCGGGTGCCTTTGCGTTAGGTTAGGGACTGTGGGACTCTCCTACTTGAGTAGATCGGCCTTGAAGTCGGTACGGTTTGGGAAGAACGGGCGCATGGCCGGGGTGGCGTCGTGCTTGCGGCACTCCTCCTCGAATAAATCGAGGATCGAGGGGTGCTCGTTGTGGTACTCGATCTGGTACCCGCCTTCGTCGAAGCTGGTGTCGGCACCCTGGGGCGAACCGGAGAATGGTGCCATGAAGCCGAAGCGGCCAGGGGTCAGGGCGAGGTACCGGGCGCGGCGCGATCCCGAGTTGAAGTGCTGGTGGAATGTGCCATCGGCGGGAACGATCACCAGCGATCCGACTTTCCAGTCTGCTTTGCGCATGTCGGAGCGGTCTTCCTTGGTCCACAACAGGGAGTAGCCAGCATCTCCGCTGAGGAGCATGAGATTGGCACCGGGGCCGTGGCGGTGCGCCTTCTTGTACGTTCCTACAGGGAACTCTGAGACGTGCGCCCGCGTGGCATTTCCGGCCATCTCGAACATGGCGTTGATGCCCCCAGCGCCACGCCTATCCCAGGCGTAGAGCGGCATGTCAGGTACGTTAGGGATGAAGTTCGACGCCCACACACGCCGGGCGTAGAGCTTGCCGCCGCCTCCGTAGAAGTCCTCGGCGCTGGAGTAGCGGTCGGTGAATTGGAACGGGTTGTTCCAGATGAAGTCATTGTTCATGAATAGGCGCATCATGACAGGAGCATTGGTCACCGCCATGTACCGTGCCGGCTCAGTGCCGCTGCCATTGAAGAGCTGGTAGCTGGCGTTTAGGGGGATGGTGAAAAGGCTGCCCGCCTTCCATTCGAAGGTGTGCTTCTCTTTTTCGTCGAGCCAGATAGAGGCAGCGCCTCGGCCCGCGAGTACGTAGATGTACTCCTCGTACATGTGGTGCTCGGGCTCCGACTGGCCGCCCGGCTTAATCTCGACGAGCTGAGTGTCGTTGGTGAGTGACTCGTAGGGGATGGTGATGACGGCTCCCTTCCCGCCCTTGCGCTCCCACGGCCCGAGCTCAACAGCGTTGAGGTCATCGAACGCGAACTCTTCGATCCGCATCACCCCCTCGGTTTGAATCCAGTCCACGTAGGGGTCGGGCTTGTAGAACTCCGTCACTGCGTCAGCAGGTTCCTGTGCCCGGATGATGTCCTTGTCGGCTTCGGTCGCCATATTGCGTCTCCTCCAATGGAAATCGGGTCTCGTTTCCCGTTGTGGTACTGGATGTAGTTAGATCTTGAAACCGTAGAGTGCCGCCACGTTGTCATGCACAATTTTGCGCTTGTCGTCATCGCTGCTGGCGAAGTCACGTTCAATGAATTTCGATGACTCGGGCCACGTGGACGCCGCGTGGGGGTAGTCGGATGACCAGAGCAGGCGATCGATGCCGATGTCGTCGCGGTATCTCACGCCTAGTTCTTCCTCAATGTACGTGATCCACACCTGGCGGTTGTAGTAGTCGCGCGGACTCATGGAGAGGGGCGTTGAGTACCCACCGCGGCGGCTGGAGCCAGAGCCCTGCATGGCGTCGAGCCGGCTCAACCAGAAGGGAACCCAGCCGCAGCCGTACTCGGCGCAGACGAGCTTCATCTCGGGAAAGCGCTCGAGCACGCCGGACACGATGATGACGGCCATGGAGCGTTGGACTTCCTGTGCGCCGATGATGGGGCGCAGGATGCGATTCTCGCGACCGAACTCGTACTTGGGGCGATCCATCCCCGTGGGCGGGTGGAGGTTCACCGGCATGTTCAGTTCCTGGGATTTGGCCCAGAAGACGTCGTACATGTCCAGGTTGTAGGGAACGTCCTCAGGGGGCGAAACCCAGATCATGGAGCCACTGAGTCCCATTTTGGCGCACCGCTCAAGCTCCTGAGCGGCGAGCTTGGGGTCGTAGAGCGAGATGAGCGCGAGACCCTTGAACCGGTCGGGCGCGTACTTGCAGAACTCGGCGAGCCAGTCGTTGTACACGCGGAAGCATTCGCGCTGGAGTTCGGGGTCTTCGAGCCAGAACAGCCGGAACCCGAGCGTGGTGAAGAGGACCTCGCCGGCGACGCCGTCTTGGGCAGCGTCGATGAGCCGGGCTGCGGGATCCCAGCCACCGGGACGAGCGTCGGCATAGCCCCCACCAGCCTTGATGAACTCGATCTTCTCCTCCTCGGTCCGGCTCTTGCCGCCTGCGATACCGACGGCGAGGTCGTGGGCGGGATATCCCTCGTAGACCCACCACGTACCGGGTACGCCATCCCACTCGAACTCGACGTGGGGAGCGCGGTCGCGGAGCTTCTTGTCCATGCGCTCGGTCCAAAGGTCGAGCGGCTCGCTCATGTGTCCGTCGGCGGATATGTACCAGGGTTCAGTCATTGAGGACCTCCAAAGATCGAATCGAGCAAATGTTACTTCCCGAACTCGCGACGTGCCAGGGTGAGAATGCCAAGAGGCGCTCATCGATTTGACATGAGATGGCGTTCTTTGGGCTTTACAGGCGAGGTGGGAGAGGGCAGTATCAGCCTCAAGGTTGAGTCCAAGATTGTGGGACGAGGAGGTTTGATCATGGCAACGGAAAACAAGACTGCGGTAGCGGCAAAGGTATTCACGTTCCTTGATGATGAGATTCGTGCGGGCACGGGGGACATCATCCTGCCTGGATCGGAGCAGCTCTCCGGCGTGGTGAAACGCTACGAGGTCGGAGGCGAGAACCGGATGCACACGCATCCCGCCGAGGACCACACCTTTTACATCCTGCAGGGAGAGAGTACGTTCCACTTCGAGAAGGATGAGAACGCCGTGGTCGCCAAGCAGTACGACGCGATCTTTCTGCCGAAGGGTGCTGGTTACTGGTTCGAGAGCTCGGGCGAGGAGAAGCTCATCATCCTCAGAGCCGGCACGCAGACTGGGTCGGACCGGATCATTGAAGGACGACTGATTCCTAGCAATAGGACGCCGGAAACCGGCGTGTACGTGCAGCCTCGCGAGTTGCCTTTCTAGACAGGCTCTATAGATGCGGAACGAGAGGGCGGCCACCTGGCCGCCCTCTCTGATGTTTACGCTCTGGCGTGGCCCCGGGATCGATCGAGCGCCCTCCGAGCTAAGGACGGCCAGACGCGGTGGGAGCGTGGTGGTAGCCTACGCGGCGCAAGCAGAGTCGAGGAGTGTGAGTCATGGCTCAGCCGACGGACAGCGCCGTACCGATCGAGCGTTTCGGTCGATGCGCGTTGCTGGCGTGGCAACACGCGGTTGCAGCGCGGAACGAAGCGCCGGCGGAGCGCAGGCGCCCGGCGATCATGACTGGCCACGTTTTGCTGGGCGTGCTGCAGGAGCCTACCTGCGCTGGTGGGCTGATCCTCCGCAAGATGGGCCTCGATCTTCAGTTGGCCATCGACACAACACGATTCATGCTGTTCTACGGACGGAGGCGAGATGGGGCCGAGGGCGAGATCGTGGATTGGCAGAATCAGCCCCACACGCCTGAGGCGTTGAGGTCGATCGAGGATTCGCTGGATGAGGCGAATCTGTTCCACGCTGGCTACCCGATCGGCACGGAGCACCTGCTGCTGGGTCTACTACGCGTGACCGACGGCATGGGCTTGAGCATCCTCAAGCACTTCGGGATCACGCACGACGGGGCACGCCACGCTCGCGACACATTTTGGGAAAGGCTCCAGCTGACCGAGGGCTAGGGCTTGGCGGCAGAGCGCCTAGATCTGCGGAGCCGTGTCGTTCATGAACCGCTCAGCGAGCTCGAGGTGCTGGCCCACGTCGGTGAGACCTCCCCTGCCCGTGTTGACGATCAGGTGGCTTGCGCCGAGATTCTGCCAGCCCTGAGCGCGCTCGATCCAGTCCTCCGGGCTTCCCGTGACCAGCGACATGCGTCCTTGAACGGCGACTGCGTCTTCGCTGCGGCCTGCCTCCACCGACGACTCGCGGATAGCGGCAATCTGGGTGCTCACGTCGGGACCCGCGCTGCCGAGCGCGACCCAGCCATCAGCGAGCCGTCCGATGCGCTCGAGCGGTTTGGGGCCGTGGCCACCGCCCATGAATAGTGGGATAGGTTGCTGAATGGGCATGACCATGAGTCCGCCGTTCTCGATGTCGTGCCACTTGCCGTGGAACGATAGTTCCCGCTGCGTCCATAACGCACGCATCAACTCAATCTGTTCCTCGACCCGTGCTCCCCGGGTATGGTAGTCCGTGCCCATGCCTGCTGCTTCGTCGGCATTACTGCCGATGCCTACCCCGATGGTCAACCTGCCCCCAGAGAGAGAGTCGATCTCCGCTGCTTGGCGCGCAACGAGCACGGTTTGGCGCTGCGGAAGGATCAGGATGGAATTCGAGAAACGGATGGTTTTGGTGACGGCTGCCAGGTATCCGAAAAGGACCATGGGCTCGTGAATGGTGACGTCCGGGTTGTAGTCGACACTACTGCGGACACCCAGGGTGTGCTCCAGAGCGGTAAGTTGCTTGTAGCCGAGCGCCTCGGCTCCTTGCGCAAACTCCCGAATGGCTCCGGGATCCGAGATATCCATCGAGGGAAAAGCGATTCCGTACTCCAAGGGGCACCTCTAGCTAATGGGTTTAGTGGCCAGTGAATGGCTGCGCTGACAGGCGGACGCGAGTATACCGTGACGCGTGCTCGTAGTAGACAGTGGGCTCTGCGGAGCCCGATAAGCAGTCGTTGCAATGTAGTGGGACCGGCGCCGCATGCTCGTTCTGAGCGCAGACGCGCGTGAACGTTCAATCAAAGGCGCCACGAGGTGGCATCGCGTAGTATCCTCTGCCCTCGCAACAACGATTGAATAGTTTCCGTAATCGGAGGAGGCACCATGACTGCATATGTAGGCCAGAGTAGTAAGAGCATCCAACTCACGGGGCATAACGGTGACCAGATCGACGCCTACGTGGCCACGCCTGATGGCGACGGTCCGTTCCCTGGCGTCTTGGTTATCCACCACATGCCAGGTTGGGACGAGTGGAGCACGGAAGTGGCGCGGAGGTTTGCTCAGCACGGTTATCTAGCGATCTGCCCCAACCTGCACCACCGCGCCGGTGAGGGTACGTTGGACGAGGTCGTCGCGAAGGTGCGTGACGGTGGCGGAACGCCTGACGTTCAGGCCATCGCTGACCTGCAAGCGGGAGTCGACTGGTTGAACGCTTCGCCAGCGAGCACCGGTAAGGTGGGCATCATCGGCTTCTGCTCGGGCGGGCGCATCGTCTACATGGGATCGGCGAAGCTCAATAACATCAACGCTGCAGTGGATTGCTGGGGCGGCAACGTGGTGGTTCCTCCGGGGAAGCTCACCGACGCACAGCCGGTGGCCGTCCTCGACATGACTTCGGAAATCAAGGTGCCCATGCTCGGTATCTTTGGCAACGACGACCAGAATCCGGCACCTGGGGACGTCGACACCATGGAGGCCGAGCTGAAGAAGCACAGCAAGGACTACGACTTCCACCGCTACGATGGCGCGGGTCACGGCTTCTTCGGCTGGGAGCGCCCAGGTTACCGACCCGAGCAGGCGGTGGACGCTTGGACGAAAGTGTGGGCGTTCTACGAGAAGCACCTCGGCGCGGGTAACACTGCGGCCGCTGGTGTTAGCTAACCAAACGGGCCACACGGTAAGACGCAAAAAGGGGAGAGGTTGGCCGTATGACTCAGATTAAGACGATGCATGCGGGCAGCCTGCCGCGACCGCCCGAGCTTCACTCGTTGGTAGTGGCGCGTGAGTCGGGTAAGCCATACGACCAGCAGACGCTCGATACGCAGTTGCGTTCGGCGGTGGCCGAGGTAGTGCGCAGGCAGGTTGAGGTGGGCCTGGATAGCATCAACGATGGTGAGTTCGGCAAGTCGAACTTCAATAACTACATGCGCGATCGTCTGGCAGGCTTCGAAGAGCGCCCGGTGGGCGATGGACCGAATCTTTCGATCTCGGACCGCGACCGAGCGGGCGGGTACGCGGGCTACTTCACGCGCGGTGGGCTAGCGGCGATTGGCGTCCAGGTACGCCGCTTCTTCTGCGTGGATGAGCTCTCGTACAAAGGCCAGGTTCCCTTGCAGCGTGACATCGCGAACTTCAAGGCGGCGCTTGATGCGGTTCAGGACCTGCCTGGGGCCTCCAAGGTGGAGCCGTTCCTGCCTGCCGTCGCACCAGGGACGATCGAGCATTGGCTGAACAACGACCACTACGCTGACGATGAGTCGTTCTTGTACGCAATCGCTGATGTTATGCGTGAGGAGTACCAGGCCATCGTCGACGCGGGATTCCTGCTGCAGATCGACGATCCCGACCTGGCTGACGCGTGGCAGCTGCACTCGGAGATGGACGTGCCTGCGTACCGGAGGTTCGCGGAGATGCGGATCGACGCGCTGAATTATGCGCTACGGGATATTCCGCGAGACCGCGTCCGGTTCCACATGTGTTGGGGGAGCTACCATGGTCCCCACGAGTTCGACATACCGCTGAAGGCGATTGTGGACCTGATTCTGAAGGTGAAGGCGCAGTCGTACTCGATTGAGGCATCTAACCCGGTACACGAACACGAGTGGGAAGTTTGGCGGGAGGCGAAGTTGCCGGAAGGCACGACGCTGACTCCTGGAGTGGTGGGCCATTTCTCTGACTTCATCGAGAACCCTGAATTGGTGGCCCAACGCTTGGTCCGGTACGCCGGACTTGTGGGGAGCGACCACCTGATGGCCGGGACGGATTGCGGGATAGGCACACGCATCGGCCACCCAGATATCGCTTGGGCGAAGTATGCGACTCTCGTTGAAGGCGCGCGCCGCGCAAGCGAACGACTGTAGACGAACGACCAAGGAGATAGGGCATGGCTAGTCAGTTCAATGCGGACCAGATAGGGAGCTTCCTGAGGCCGATCGGTGTCAAAGAAGCCCGCGTTAAGTTCAAGATGGGAGAGATCGACGAGGAGGTCTTGACGATGGTGGAAGACTCGGCTGTGCTGGGGGCACTGGACCGCCAGAAGCAGGCCGGGGTCGACATCTATTCGGACGGTGAGTTCCGCCGCTCAGGGTTCCAATGGGACCTCATAGAGGCGGTCGAAGGCTATGTGGACACTGAACTCCCGGTCGTTGAGCGGATGTGGCAAGGAGGGACGGGCGAGGAGCAGCCCGAGCGTCAGGGCACGACGCAGGCGGTGGGTGCCAGGCTCAAGCAGTTCCGGCGGCTCACCGAAACGCAAACGACGTTTTTGAGAGAGCATGCACCAGGCCCCTTTAAGATGACGGTGCCGAGCGCCAACCAGTTTCCGACGCTGGGATTCCAACCAGGTCTCACCGATCGGTTCTACTCGGGTCGTTCTGAGTTGCTGTGGGACATCGCGGGGATCATTAAGGCTGAGATCGCAGCGCTAGCTGATGAACGCGTGCCGTACATCCAGGTGGATGCGCCGCGCTACGCGTACTACGTAGACCCCAAGTGGCGTCAGCACCTGGTGGAGCTTGGTGAGGACCCCGACGCGTTGCTGGCTGAGGCGGTGCAGGCAGATGCATTTTGCTTCGATGCGGCCTTAGGTAGCAGCGCAACGACGGCGCTTCACGTGTGCCGGGGCAACAACCAGAGCATGTGGTACGCCCAAGGCGGCTATGAACCCATCGCTGAGCAGCTGTTCGCCAACATCAAGGTTGATCGGTTGCTGTTGGAGTACGACTCGGAACGTTCAGGATCGTTCGAACCACTGCGATTCGTGCGGCCGGAGACGGTCGTTGTCCTAGGTTTGGTGAGCACAAAGGAGGCCGCTCTCGAGGATCAGGAGGATCTGCTACGCCGGATTGACGAGGCGTCCAAGTACGTACCGCTTGAGCGTTTGGCGCTCAGCCCACAGTGTGGATTCGCGTCCACAGAGGCGGGTAACGTGCTGACCGAAGATGAGCAATGGCGCAAGCTTGAACTGGTGGTGGAGACCGCACGTAAGGTCTGGGGCTAGACGTGAGCCCTGCACCAGGCATTCCCGGACACGAGAGGCGGGCTCACGTGGGTTTGACGGCAGGCGCCTAACCTGACGTGTGGGGGGGCCAGGTGGTTCAGCTTGGCAGGAAGCAGATTGGCGAAAGGGCACGTGACGTGCGAGTTCCTATGTCATCGTCGCGCTAGTTGCGGTGTCGGGTGTGACCTTCTTTGTCATGTTGCTGGCCGGTGGCGGCTATCGGCCTGCTGCCGATAGCTGACATGAGGTCCGCATCCTAGGCCGAGACGGGGCCGTCAGCGTTTACGTGGATAGACAGTTGCGCATGCATCTGCTTAATCCCGAGCCGTATCTTGAGGGTGCGTTTGCGTTCGAGATGCTGGAGGACGACAGCACGACCTACGTGAATGAGGTCAGGGTGATCGTGATTGATCCCTTGTAAGGCCTACGGGAGGCCCAGATCTGAGGCGATGCCGTACCCCTCTGCAAGTTCCGCGAGCTTGTTCCAGGTGGAGTCTTCAACATAGATTCCGTCTACGAGTTTGCGCTGTGTGGTGACGTATTCGAGTTCCCCGGGGTAGTAGATTTCTTTGAAGCCTTCGGCCTTCGGCGTCGCCTTGAGATACTGGGCGAATTCGGTGACCTCCCGCTTGAACTGGTCGAGATCCAGGAACGCGTCGACCCTGAACGCCGCCATGAAGATGCCGTCGTTGTGGCGGCCCGACGGCTCGTGACCGAATCCGAGCCCAGGCAGGATGCCGGAGAGAATCTCTACCATGACGGAAAGTCCGTAGCCCTTGTAGCCCTCGCTGCCACCCAGCGGCAAGAGCCCCCCACCCGCTCGCAGGGCCGCGGGGTCGGTCGTTGCGTTACCGTCTTTGTCGATGAGCCAACCTTCGGGGATCGAGGCGTTGCGTGCGACCGCGACGTTGATCTTGCCAGCCGCGACGGCACTTGTGGCCATGTCCACGTACAGCGGTCCATCCAGGTTGGAGGGCATGGCGATGCAGATGGGGTTCGTGCCCAATCGGGTCTCGCGCCCACCGAAGGGAACGACCTGTTTGGCTGACCGCCCTGAATCGGCGGTCATGATGCCGATCATGCCCTCACGCACGGCCATCAGCGGATAGTCGGCGACTCGCCCCACGTGGCTTTGGCGGAAAACAGTAGCGGCGCCGAGCCCGTGGGCCTTGGCCTTCTCGATCACTCGCTCCATCGCATACTCGGAGACCACGTACCCGAAGCCCCAGTGTCCGTCCACCGTAAGCGTTGCGTCTGTTTCACGCGTTATCTCGTAGTCCGCGAGGGGCTCGATGTGATTCCTGTTGATGCGTTCGATGTAGGTCGGCACGAGCATGATGCCGTGGGAGTCGTGACCAGCAAGGTTGGCTCCCACGGTGTGCCGTGCGATGGTTTCCGCGTGGTCAGGCTTGGCGCCTGCAGCGATGAGCAGGCGTATGCCGATGGTTCGGAGGCGGTCAGCTTGGACGTTAGGCATGATGTGCTCCTAGAGATTCTTGATGTGGTGCGAACCCTTCGGTCTGGTCATCGACTCGTAGCGTCGCATCGGTGGAGGTCGAGAAACTCCAGAACGACGAGGTTGAACTCTTCCGGGGTTTCAAGATTGGGGAGGTGACCGGCGCCGTCGATCACGTGCCGTTGCGTTTGGGGGATGCCTGCGCTGAACATGTCGGCGGCCTTTCGGTAATCAGGGAGATCTTTTCCGCCAACAATGACTAGGGTGGGTGCCTTCACCTCTCCTAGGCGGCTGATCGCGTTAACCTCGACTCGTGGGTCCTCGTTTTTGCGGTGCCACCGCGTGTAGTCAGCAACGATGGATTTGAACATGGCCGCTCGCTTTGCGCCGAGGTTCGCCATGGTCTGCGCGACCTGTTCCCGAGAGGGGCCTCGCGGAACTCCAGGCGGGCGATCGAAAACGAAGCCGCTGGGCACGCCGTCGGCGCTGACGACGGCGCGCGTTCGCTCGGGGTAGGCGATGGCGAAATCGAATGCAACTCGCGCCCCCATGGAACTGCCAACCAGCGACGCTCGCGCTATGCCGAAGTGATCGAGCAGGCAGGCGATGTCCTCATGGTGACTGTAGGGGCCGTTGGGCATAGATGCGAGCCCAAAGCCGCGAAGGTCGGATGCAATGACGGTGTACCGTTCGGCGAACGGCTCAATCTGATCGTTCCATGAGCGGCGATCAACACCGAAACCGTGGATCAGGAGGACCGTGGGACCGTGCCCTGCTTTGTCGTAGTGGAGGTGGCCGCCGTCAACCTCGACCCGGCCGCTCTCGATGTGAGTCATGGTCATCCTTGTTGTAAGTGACTCCGAGATCAGTCAGGGAGCGCCAAAGATGGTACCGCGTCGCGATACGTGTGTGATACGGCAAGTAAGCGGCCGCGGCCAATCGGTGGGAGTGACCTGCATCCACCCCGTGTTTCCGGACTTGTCCCTGAATAGCAATTCTCACGAGGGACACGCACGAACTTGGCGGGGTTCTCATCGCTCAAGTCCTAGGCCAGTGCGATAGGGTGCCAATACCGGCGAAGCATCTCGCCTGCCGATGTACCTGGCCCTACGCAGGTCAAGTACTCGTTCTCTTCGTGAGTGAGCGTGGAGCCCCGCGGAGGAAGGGGGGCTCCACACTCTACTTGCCGACAGCTTCCATCGCTTCGATCGAGGCTTCACCCTCGGTCACGTAAGTGTCGATCTTGCCCTGGAAGTGAACCTGGTAGGCGGGTTGGTTCGAGCCGTCTTTGAAAATCTCGACAACATCTGCAGATCCCTTGGGGCCTTCAACCGTTGTGACTACTGAAGTTCGGTCCGCCATGCGACGCTCCTCTGACAAACAGCGTTGAGCGCACTGCCTAGGAGAACCTAGCAGGCGTCCCGTGCAGTCGCCGTGAATTAATCCAAGTAGGTTATGAACGATTCATGAACGCCCGTCAAGGGGCGTGGACCTAGGAGAAAGCCCCGCGAGCGCTGTGATGATCGCCGCGCGACGCGGCTTTCGGGGGCCAGAGACCACTGCCGAGCTAGTCCGCGACGGGAACCGTGATGGGAACGAGTACCGGGTTTGCCGTGTGTCGCGGGTTGCTGATTGACCGCGCACTATCTCCGCTGG
>CAUZFB010000021.1:0-36848 GCA_963579135.1 Dehalococcoidia bacterium
TTTGTGGCGGATGTGGCACACCTCTTAGGGTATCAGTGGTTCCCGATTCCACAGGGTCATTTCCAGAATTACCGATGGTCGATTTTGTTACTTCCGTAAAGCGTAGTTTCAGCAATTACGCCATATTTAAAGATAGATCAACCAGAGCAGAATTTTGGTGGTGGTTCCTGTTCGCTGCGATTGGAGCGACGATATTCGGCATCTTAGGTGCGGGTACCAGATTACCGCTTGAACCCATTTTTAGCCTTGCCACACTGATTCCGGGAGTGGCATTGGGTGCTAGAAGACTGCATGACATCAACAAGAGCGGTTGGTGGCAATTGCTGTGGATTGGCTTTCTTTTGATTATCCCTATAGTAGTTATCCTCGTGTGGGCAACCAAACGAGGTGATGTAGGGCCCAACAAGCACGGCCAAGACCCACGGCAGGCTTCCACATAAACGCCTTACGCACTTTAACCATTACACTTGATCGTGCTGAAATAACCACAGATTGAAGCAGGAATAAATTCATTTCGGCCCAGCCACACACTAGACACAGCGCGGGGGGCGCCATGGGCGGCTCCGAGGCAGTCACAAGAATGCATCAAAGCGGAGGACTGACAGCGTGGCAACCACAAAAATAGGATTCATGAAACCCGGAGCGGGCCGAAGCCATTACGCTCACTTCGCAGAGATGATTCCTGCGGATCTTGATATCGATATGTGCGAACTTGAAGTGATGCATGGTTCACTACAAGATTTTGCAAATCAACTGGATCCTATTGTTGACCGAACTAAAACTCTTGCTGAGCAAAGAGATTGGCAAGCCGTCATGGTTCCGGGAGCTCCCGTCGAGGTTCACAATCCCGGGCTTAACCAGGCACTGGCCCAGAGCCTATCGATACCTTTCACCACCGCCCTTAGTGCAGGTGTGTCCGCACTAGCTGCGTATGGCCTAACGCGCGTCCTCCTGATGACCCCATTCGATCAAGGTATGAACAATCTCATAGTCGAACACTTAGAACGAACCGGACTTGAAATCCTCCTTGCAGATTCAGGGTTCGCCAGTGAGCAGCAAGCTGTCGATTTGGAGACTGACGTCGTCTATCAGCTGACACGCAAGGCCGTACGTTCGCACCAAGGCTTCGACGCCATTTATTTTCAGGGTGCCGTGCTGGATCCTCTGGATGTCATCGACGAGATGGAAGCGGAATTTGGCGTTCCTGTCATCGCGAGCAATCCTGCGATGTTGTGGTCTATCGCCTCCCAGATCGGCAAGCGATACGAGATCTCCCATAAGGGGCTCTTGATGAAGGAATGGCCGGCGTTCAATCCCAAGTAACGACCGTAGGGCAAGCCAGGGGGGCTCTCCCACAACCGCCCGGCGCACAAGGAGCCGACCGTGAACCTCAACCTAAGAACCCCCTGGGACGTCGTTAGCGAGTACGGACACAGCGCATTGCGCATCCTCAAGGTTGCCCACGACTCCCAGGCCGAGTTGGCACGGAACACCGCCAACATGGAAGCTTTCCCGGTCGGGGCCGACGGCTATGTCGCTCTCGTCACTCGCAACGAATACCTGGCCATCGACATCTTCAGGCTCCTCTCATCCAGCATCATCATGTTCCAAACCATGCTAGACGCCGCCATGGCCGACAGCCTCAGGCTCGACTCGCGACTCTCCGGGGTCAGCCCCGACCACCCCTTCAGAGATCAGTGGGAGAAAACGCTCACCAAGTTCGGCAAAGACACCGAGTCATTCGAGAAGTACCACGCCGACATCTACAAACGCTTCTGGGCACCCCTCACCCACCTCACCCCTAACGGTCTCAGCCCCCTCAAGCACCTCGACATCGCCACCGTCCACCAGGGCCTCGCCAACGGCTGGAACGCCTACACTTTCCTCTCCCAAGGTATCGGCAAACC
This sequence comes from Dehalococcoidia bacterium, assembly GCA_963579135.1. GTDB lineage: Bacteria > Chloroflexota > Dehalococcoidia > Lucifugimonadales > Australimonadaceae > CALGTL01. The sequence continues at coordinate 1,908 of CAUZFB010000021.1, forward strand.
CCTCGAGCAGGACTCCTGGGCCACCATCTGCGCTCTCCATGACCTGCCCAAGTCGATGTAATCTGGCCACCACCTGGAGCTTCCCGAGCGGCCAGAAGGTCCAGCATTATGATTCCGATGCTACTGGCTGATCGTGCATAGAGGCAGACCGAGCAACGCGAAATCAGCCGCGTTTCTAGCCACCCATGCTCAATCTCGACCAAAAGCGAACAAATCCGTTAATTAGCGCCCTCCAAGACGCACGAACCACCCCATTCGCAATCACCCGCGTACACCATCCCCCGCTCCCCCGCCTACGGGGCCCGCGTTTCAGCGACCGTCACACGACAGCGCCGATGCCTGTGATCGCCTGGCCGCGGTCGCGATACACTCCATCGCGACCGACGTCCCGTTGCCCATACGACACCCAATACCCAGCGGCCGTACCGCCAGCGGGAAAGGCTAATCACGATGACGACAGAGCCTACTATCGATGTCGTGACGAGACACCCGGACCTAGTTGGCGAGTGTCCACTGTGGGACCAACCACGCCAGGCGCTCCTCTGGACCGACAACCGATCTGAGCGCGTGTACCGCTACACGCCGGCATCGGGGGAGATCGAAACGGTAGTGGACGGGCACGCGGCCTATGCCTTCACTCTCCAACAGGATGGAGCACTACTGCTCTTCATGAACAACACTCGTATCGCCCTGGCCACTGGAGACAACCTCACAATCATGGTCGACGGGTTGCCCGGCGAGGAGCACACCCGATTCAACGACACACTTGTGGACCGCATGGGGCGCGTGATCTGCGGAGTATTGCCCACGGAGGGTGTCAGCAGTGGCTCGCTGTACAGCTTGAGCCCTGGTGGCAAAGCAACGAAGCTCCACGAAGGCATGACGTTGCCAAATGGAATGGCGTTCTCGCCCGACGACCGGCTGCTGTACGTGGCAGACACACGGGCGAATCACGTCCTGGTGTTCGACTACGATCTGACGTCAGGCGGAATCGAGAACGAGCGGACGTTCGCAACTTTCCCAGAAGATGACGACGGCGCCCCGGACGGCGTGACGGTCGACGCCGAAGGTGGCGTGTGGGTGGCGGCGACGGGCAGCTGGGCCGTGTCACGCTACGAACCCTCGGGCGCACTCGATCGCCGTGTGTCGCTCCACGCCCGCAAGCCTACCAGCGTGGGCTTCGGCGGCGACGACATGACCACGCTCTACGTGACATCGTCAAGCCGTGAGTCGTCACCAGGCGAAGAGCTTGGGCCAGCGGCAGGAGCCCTCTTCGCATTCCCTGCTGGTTTGCGAGGTACGCTCGAGCACAGAACGAACTGGTGCCTCTAGGCGCCGGCACGCTTGGCTATCTGCTACTAACTGATTGATGGAGGATCGCGATGCGAGTGGGTTGGATCGGGCTGGGCCGGATGGGAACTCCGATGTGTACGAATCTCGTGCGCAAGGGTTTTGACGTGACGGTGCAAAACCGCAGCCAAGGCAAAGTGCAGACGATGGCCGCCACGGGCGCGACCGCCGGAGAAACATTCGCAGTGATGGCGACGACCGTCGACAGCCTCCACACCTGCCTCCCTGACGCTGCAGCGCTCGATGACGTGATGTTCCGGCCCGACGGCATCCTCGCAGGCGCCCGTCCAGGCCTCGTGATCGTAGACCACAGCACCATCAACCCAGACCAAGCACGGTCGCTCGCCGCTGCTGCAGCCGAACGCGGCGCATCGTTCATCGACGCCCCGGTGTCGGGCTCGGGGGTTGTCGCTGAGCGTGCCGAACTGACAATCATGGCAGGCGGAGAGCAAGCAGCGTTCGTTGCCGTGGGTCCTGCCCTGGAGGCCATGGGCTCGACCGTGCGCCTCATGGGCCCTTCGGGCTCGGGCAGCCTGACCAAGCTGATCAACGGACTGATTATGTCTACCACGCTCGCAGTATCGTTCGAGGGCCTCGCGCTGGCAGCAAAAACGGGAGTCGACACTCAATCGCTCGTGGACGTGATTCGCACGGCATCCGGCAACAGCCGCGCTTGGGAGCGCAACGCTCCACGGGTGATAAGCGGAGAGTACGGCCACGACGGCGCGGTGCGCCTCATCACCAAGGACGCCGATCTCGCCCACGACGTCGCGGATGCCGCTGGCGTGACGCTGCCCGTGCTGGAGGCTGCACGCGCCCGTTGGCACGAAGCGCTCGACATGGGCATCGGGGAGGAGGACATCTCCGCGGCCGTCAAAGTACTTGAGCGCGAGCTCGGCTTCAGCCTGATCCGCTAGCTACTCGTCCTTCGCAAGCGCCGCGCCCCAGTCAAAGTCCGGGTTCGTCTATCCCTCATCCGGCATCAACGAGGTCAGATCAAACTGGACCAGCTCCTCCCCGAAATGCTTGCGGATCTCCGGTTCTCGTCCACGTACTCGATCTGGTTGTTTGCCCGATCCTCAACTTTCTCGTCGTACGCGAACTGGATCAGTGCCTGGGCGAGCCGCGTGTTTGGTCGTTGGCGCAACCCATCCTGCAGCAAGGCGAGCTCCGAGACATTGAAGCCAGCCTGATCCACCTGCGCCAAGGTGCCATGGCCGGTTGGTTCGCCCGGGTATGGATCAAGTTGAGTACCTACCTCACCGAAGAGCCCCACGGCAACAAGGACATCGGCACTCAGACCAAGATGTTGATCGCGACCATCACCATTGCTGGAGTCTTCCTCAACTACGCCGAAAAATACGGCCCCGAGTACGGCCGCTCACGGGCACAACGGATAAACTTGTTCGCGTACCAACATAGCCACGCGAGTTGCCAAAATGGACGTTGATGAGATTTTCCCTGGAGTGTTCGAGCTCCACATGGACTACGGTCGTGACACCGCAGGTCTGCTAACCGACGGCGCCTTCCCCCATGCAGTCTGGTATGTGGCCGGCCCAACACCAGCGTTGCTCGACCCCGGACCCACGGTGGTCGCACAGGAAACGTTGCGCACTCTACGCGAGGAGCTCGGTTTCGACCCGAACGACATTGAGTACGTGATTCCATCCCATATCCACGTCGACCACGGTGGAGGAGCTGGCTGGCTAGTGCGTGAGTTGCCCAACGCTAAAGCGGTATTCCACGCCCGTGGCGTCCCGTACATGACTGACGTGACGCGGCTCGCGGAGGGGACACGCCAAGTGTTCGGGGATGAGTGGGAGGAAGTCTTCGGCGAGCTTCTTCCGGTGCCCGAAGAACGCATGGTCAGCGTGGAGGAAGGGTTCCGACTAGACCTAGGAGGGCACCCTTACCGCGTCGTATTCATGCCCGGGCACTCACTGGACCACATAGGCATCTTCGACGAGACCAACGAAGCACTCTACAGCGGGCACGGACTGGGGAATTACATGCCTCACCGCTTCATGCCTGACCCGCCCATGACGCTGCCCTACTTCGATGTAACCGCGAGCATCGAGTCGATCCGGCGCGCCCGGGACCTGAAACCACGCTACCTGCTGCCCGCGCACACAGGATTCCTGGCAGCGAACCCTGCCTTCGCCATCGACTCCGTGGAGCGAGTGACCATCGAACTCGGCGAGATGATCCAAGCCAGCATGCACGACGGTCTCACACTGGACGCCATGGAAGAGCAGGTGCGGGTCTATTTCTTCGCGAAGCCCGACAAGGCCGATCGTTCGTACCTACCCACCGTACAGGCGTACGTGAACTACTACGAACGACAGCAACGCCGTCGCTCGTAGCGCCTACCGCGCCACGAGATCTTCAAACGTAGGCTCGGGCATACCCTCATGCCAAGTGGGGTCACGGAGTTCCAGGCGATTGCCACTGGGATCATGAAAGTAAAGCTCACGCCCAGTGAACACGCCCTTGCGCCGATAAATCAGTTCGGCAACATCCACTTCCTGCTCGATGAACACCTTGCAGGCCTTGGTCAGCGTTTCAGGCGTCACAGTGAAAGAGTGGTGTACGTGCGCACTGGGGCGGTGTGGCATCTCCTTGGGCTGCTCGCACAGTATGATGCGGTTATCCCCTACCCCGAAGCAGGACATAACAGAATTGCCAAGCCTCCCGATGTGCTCCAAGCCCAGCAAGTCACCGTAGAATTTCTCAGACTCACCTAGGTCATTCACAGGAATCGACCAGTGCGTCACACCCTCCATGCTCAGTAGTCCCATGGCACTCCCCCTTTTGCTTTTCCCTCGTTGACTGCTCGTTCGTTGGCGGAAGCCTACAGCCAGGTCAAGCAGGCGTCTACATCCAGTGTGGCAGCCTGCGATACCGCATCCCGGCGTTCCGCCAGATTCACCACCCTTTGGAGGATTCCAGTCCAGTTGACCCGAAATCCGCTGTTTGCCCTACTGCTCCCAGCACCCGCAGGAACCGGAAACCGAGCGCAGGCGTGATACCGAACGACCAAAGTCGAGTCCCTTCAGATGCCCCACCGGGCTCACCGGGAACATTTGACGTAAGACGCGATGCATGACCGCCACCATTGACCTGTTCAACCCGGCCCCAGCTTCACCGCAATGGAGACCAGCCTGGGCAAACCGTGCAGGGACACGTTCACTGAGAAGTTCAGCCTCGCACCCCATAGCGGTGATGAGGTAACAGGCTCGGCGACGGCGATTACCGAGATGCTCGCCGTCCGGTGGCTCAACAGGGCCGATGCATGGCCCAGTGATCACGTTCGAGACCGTCACCTGAAAACCGCTCTGCTACACTCCGCGCCATGAACCACGGCACGCCTGAATACGCCAAAATCAACGGTATCCGAATCGCCTACGAGACAGTGGGAAGCGGTTTCCCACTGCTGATGCTGCACGGGTTCCCGAGAACGCATAGGACCTGGGAAAAGGTGGCACCCATTCTGTCGGAGCGTTACACCCTCGTTACGCCTGACAGGCGCGGGTATGGCGACTCGGATCGTGGTAGTGCCCCTGAGGCATACGACAACGCGACGATGGCATCGGACATGCTCGGAGTCGTGGATCACCTGGGCATCGGAGATTTCATCGTCGTAGGTCACGACAAAGGCATGCCGACCGCGCGGCGTATCGCCGCTGACAACGCGGGTCGGGTGAAAGGCGCGGTCTTGCTAGACGGGATGCCGGAAGGCGCAACCGCACCACGAAACAGGGACACCACAGGCCGGACCTGGTACTTCGACTTCTTTCGACAGCGGGGGGTCGCCGAACAGCTCATCGGCCAGGACCCACGCTTATTTTTCTCCCTATTCCTCGAGCGCAACCCGCACCTAACCGCGGAGGAACACGATTACTACGCCCGCATGTTCAGCCGTCGCGGGTCCGTCGACGCGATTCTCGCGGACTATCGCGCCGGGCTCGAGGTCGACGGCGAATATTGGCGGACGCAGGCAGAAGCGGGCGTCAAGATAACTGTCCCCATCCTGACGCTCTGGGGCGGCCGTGGCCCAACAGCAAACGCTCCCGTCCTGGACGCGTGGCGACAGGTTGCTGATGACGTACGAGGTGAGGTTGTGGAGAACTCCGCGCACTACGTCCAGGAGCAGCAACCCGAGGTCGTCGCCGGCCGCATCTTGGCCTTCGCCGACGAACTCGGGATTAGCTAGTGTTCGCGCAGAGGCATTCTTATACGCTCCGTTAGCTTACGCACGTATCTCTACAACCGCTTCAACCTCGACCGAAACGCCACCCGGCAAAGTGGCGACGCCGAATGCGCTCCGCGTGTGACAGCCTCGATCACCTAGTACCTCAACCAGCGTGTCAGAGCATCCGTTGATGACGGCCGGCGGTTCGGTGAAATCAGGCGTGGCGTTGACCATGCCGGAGACCCTCACGATGTGCACGATCCGGTCAAGGTCTCCGGCCTCTCGTTCGACGTTGGCAAGGATCTGCAAAGCGCAGGAGCGCGCCGCTTGGTAACCCTGTTCAACCGTGTAATCGCCACCAAGCTTGCCTGCCAGCAGACCGTCGTTCGCGTCACGGGCCACCACGCCAGATAAGTAAATCAGGTTGCCGATCCGCAGCGATGGGACGTAGTTGCCCATGGGTGTGGTGGGAGCGGGAAGCGCTATCCCCAGCGCGGCAATCTTCTCTCGGGTGTGGGACATGAGTTGGTTCCTCCTAGTGTTTGGCCGAACAACAGTATCACCCCCATCCGCGAACGATCACCCTGATCCGAGAACGCGTCTTGTAAGCACCTGACACGGGCCTCCTCGCCCTGGCCTCCATGCCTGCTATAGTTGCGCCACCACCGGATAAGGAGAGACGCTATGAACTTCGACCTAGTCATCAAGAATGGGACGATCGTCGACGGGACAGGCAGTCCCCGATTCCAGGCGGACCTGGCCATTGCTGGCGGCAAGATTGCCAAGATCGGTCAAGTACACGGTGACGCCACGCGAGTCATCGACGCCACCGGTATGACCGTGATGCCAGGGTTCATCGACAACCACTGTCACTTCGATGGCCAGGCGACGTTCGATCCGCTCTGCACGTGGTCGTCCTACAACGGCGTTACAACAGTCATCAACGGCAACTGTTCCTTGACGCTAGCGCCCATCCACAAAGGCGATGAGCACACGGTGTCGCAGATGCTCGCGAAAGTCGAAGCGATCCCCCTCGACGTGCTAGAGAGCGGCGTTCGCTGGGGCTGGGAGACGTTCGCAGAGTACCTCGACGTGGTCGACGAGAGCCTGGGTATCAACGTCGGCGCATTCGTGGGTCATTCCGCCCTACGCCACTACGTCATGGGCCCTGCATCGCTGGAACGCGAGGCCACCGGTGAGGAGATCGAGGGGATGCAGTCTGTGCTGCGCGACAGCCTAGATGCAGGCGCAGTCGGCGTATCCTTCGACCGCAATCCCAGACACGTCGACATGAACGGCAAGCTCCTTCCGTCTAACGTCGCGTCGAAGGACGAGATCTTGGCTCTAGCCAGCACCATGAAAGACCTCGGTCGAGGGGCCATACAAATCGGTGACCCAACAGACCTTGAACTAACCGAAGGCTTTTGCGCGGCTGTCGCCGAGGCGGCGGAGCGGCCGGTGCTGTATATATCCATCACACAATCCATCCTTGAGCCCGGCGCATGGCAAGCGCACCTGGATCACGCTGAGGAAAACCACAAGAACGGGGCGATGGCATACCCGCTCTTCAACCCGATGCCCGGTCTCCGGTTATTCCAGATGAACTCAGCCGAGTTCTTCAACTTCCTGCCCACCTGGCGCGAGCTGATGGGCGGCCCGATGGACGAGCGCATGAAGGGGCTCTCGGACCCGGGGCTACGCCCCAAGCTCGCCCAGGAGGTCGTCGACGGCGCAAGCGCTAGGCTATTGGGGTTCTCTGGCCGCTGGGACCTCGTGGTTGTAGTGAAGGCCATCCTCGAAAAGAACGAGGGGCTGAACGGCAGAACCATCGCTGAGATCGCCATGGAACGGGGCAAGCAACCCTTGGACGTGTTCTTGGATCTGGCCGTGGAAGAAAAACTAGACACCTGGTTCGGCAGGAACCAGAGCAACAACGATGACGATGCGATTACCACCATCCTCAATAGCCCCGACGTGGTTATCGGACTGTCGGACGCGGGAGCGCACGTGGTCCGTGAGGGCGGCTATGGCATGCTCGCCTTTTTCCTTAGCCACTGGGTCCGCGACAAGCAGGCGATGAGCCTGGAAGAAGGCGTGAAACGGATTACATCGACTCAGGCAGAGCTGTTCGGTATTGCTGACCGAGGCAAGCTTGAAGAAGGGCTAGCAGCGGACGTCCTTGTTGTGGACGTCGACGGACTCTCAGTAGGGGAACCGGTCGAGGTCCATGACCTGCCAGGCGGCTCACGTAGGCTAAAGCAAGTATCTCAGGGCATCCCCTACACCATCGTCAACGGCGAGGTGCTCATTGAGCATGGTGAGCACACCGGCGCGTTGCCAGGCAAGGTGCTGCGCGGAACCCACTCGTAGGAGGCTGACGTGACATCGGATCCTCAACCCTTCTCGGTTTCGAGCTTGCGGCCCAAACTGATGTTCGAGACGGCCGCCGAGATGGCCGGTCGCAGCGACTGGCCCTACCGCAACGCCCGCATCACACTCAGGGACCAGGGTGGAGAGCACGAGGCCGAGTACACGCTTATGGGCACGCAGAGCCCGGACGTCATCGGCGACGTGGTGCGCGGCGACGTGCAGGTGGCGATGCTGAACCCATCGGCGATGCTGACGCTCGCCGTCCGTGGCACCGGGCCGTTCGCCGAACCGCAACCGCTAGCGGCCATCGCGGTGATTCCTTCCGACGACCAGTTTGCGTTCGCCGTTAGCGAAGCTTCAGGCATCACCTCGCTCACGCAAGTCGCGGAGGAGCGTCGACCGTTGCGCGTGTCGATCAGAGGCGCACACGACCCATCGACTGCGTTGTTGGGTAACGAGATTCTCCGGACGTACGGATTCACTCTCGATGACATCGAGAGATGGGGGGGCCACGTGTCCTACGACCAGCCGCTGCCGGGCCATCCCCTGCGGTTGGGTCGAGTCGCGTCAGGCGAGCTCGATGCTATCTTCGACGAAGCCACGTCCACGTGGGTCAACCGCGCTGCCGGCATGGGCATGCGCTTCCTACCAGTGGACGGCTCTGCGATGGCCACCCTAACCACGATCGGATTCCGGCCGAACGTACTGGCTCGCGCGCAGTTCCCCGCGCTCCAGAGTGACGTGCCAACGGTCGATTTCAGCGGGTGGCCGGTGTACACCCGCAACGACACGCCGGACGAATTCGTGACCGCGTTCTGCGAGTCGCTGGAGGCCCGCAAGGACCGCATTCAGTGGGAGAGCGGCGGAACGCCACTGCCACTGGAGCGCATGTGCAGAGACGCATCCGATGCGCCTCTGGAGGTCCCGCTGCACGCGGCTGCGGAACGCTTCTGGCGAAGCATGGGCTACCTGTAACCAGTCTGGTTCGTCGTCCGCGCTAGTGGTAGCCTTGCCCGTGGCCCGAAATCCCACCCTGCTAACTGGAATAAGGGGAGCAAGACTCCCCTTCGACGGAGGAATCCCATGGCCAAAGAGATGATCGTCCCAAACCCCGACCACAAGCCCTCCGGGTTCGCTCCTGCAACCAAGGTGGGCAACATGGTCTTCGTCTCCGGGCAGACCGGGACCGGAGAGAACGGCCTTGTAGGCGGCGCGGTCCGCGAGCAAACCCAGCAGACCTTCAAGAACCTAGAAACCGTGCTCATGGCCGCCGGTGCAGCCATGACGGACGTGGTGAAGATTACCTGCTTCCTGGTCCGCGAGAACGACTACAAGGGCTACGCTGAGGAGCGCTTGAAGGCATTTCCGGCAGACTCCCAGCCGGCCAGTTCCACGGTCATCGTCAAGGCGCTGGCGAAGCCTGAATTCCTAGTTGAGATCGAGGCGATCGCGGTTATCGGATAACGCGCCGCGAGTCACCGCACATACTGAAGCAGAGAAACGAAACAGCCCGGCAACGGTGGCTGCGGGGGTGTGAGTTTGTCCTGGGTAGTGCTAGCGCTGGCGAGCGCCACTGTTTCCGGCGTGGTCAGCATCTTCGACAAGACGTTCATGCACAAGTACGCCCGTACGGTGCAGACGCTTCCCCTGCTGATCGGCTTCGCGCAGACCACTATCGGCGTAGTCGTGCTCGCCGCGGTTCGCGTACCCGAAAGTGTGACCCTGTCCGCGAGCGGAACTGCGTTTGTGTCGGGCATGATCTACGGCGTGAGCGGTGCACTGATGATGTGGGTGCTCTTCCGCCAAGAGGTCTCGCGCACCATACCGGTCACGCAGACGGCGCCCATCTTCGCCGCGGTATTCGCACTCGTCTTCCTCGGCGAATCGATCACTGCCTTGCAATGGCTCGCGATCTTAGCGACGGTCACAGGGGCGGTGATGCTCTCTCTCAGGTTCGTTGACGGGTTCGGGGGCATTCCCCTCAACCGCAACTTCTTCATCCTGGTTCTGGCCGCGGGCGTTTTCGCCATGGGCAACATCCTTGGTAAAGTCGCATTGAACGACCTCCCCGTGATGTACACCCACGGGTTGCGGTCACTGGGGCTGGGGGGTGTTTTCCTGCTCGTGCATCTACGCCCTGAGCCTTTTCAGCATGTGGTGGAGTTCTTCAAGGAACGGAATCGAGGGTTGCTCGTTGTGGCGTCGAACGAGCTGATCATCGCCAACACAAGTCTCATTCTCATGCTCTGGGCCCTGTCGACAGGACCCGTCTCGCTGGTCACGGCGTTGATTGCCACGAGGTCCATGTTCGTGGTGATCTTCAGCACGCTGCTTGCTCTCGTGTGGCGCGGTGCGCTTGGCGAGGTGACCACGACGCGGGTAATCGCAGTAAAGGTCGGCTCGACCGGGCTAATCGTCAGTGGGGTCGTAGGTATCGTGACCTGGTGATCGATCGATAATCTAGCAAACAAGTTGCGATGAGAGGTTTTCCATGTGGTACTTGATGCTCAGCCATACGGACCTACCGCCGGTCTCAGCAGAGGTAGCCAAAGAAGCACTAACCAATCATTTCGCGTTCCTCAAACGCCAACACCCCGCGGGCAAGATCCTGTTCTCCAGATCGACCCCTGACCGCTCGCGGGGCTTCTACGTAATCAAGGCCGGCTCGCACAATGAAGCCGTCACCGTCGCCGCCGAGGATCCCATACACACCTACAACGTGCGGAGTGCTGAGGTGATTGACTGGGAGGTACATCAGATTATGGGGGCCGGATTCAAGGACTGATGCGTTCTCGCCGTTACTATCCACGATTCCGCGGTTGGTGGATTGTCGGGGTCTCGTTCCTCGCGCTCTACCTCAACGGGTCCTCCACCAGTTATCTATTCGGTGTTCTCCTTCTGCCTATGGAAGCGGACCTGGGTTGGAGCCGCGCCACTTTACTGGGTGCACTCACCGTATCGACGTTCGTCACCGCGGGCACGGGCATGCTCATGGGCCCCTTCTACGACAAGCATGGCGCGCGCGTTGGTATGACGATCAGCGCGCTAATCAGTGGTGCCGCCCTGCTCCTGCTGCCCCACGTCACCGCGCCCTGGCAGTACTACGCACTTCTGGGAGTGGGTATGGGAATCGGGCGCGCAGGCCTGGAAAACATGGGCCCGCGCACAGCCATCTCCAATTGGTTCGTGCGTCGGCGGGCAGCAGCGTTCGCGTGGTACAGCGGTGGGCGCGCGGTCTTCGGCGTCACGGCGGTCGCACCGTTCGCCTACCTAGTCAGTGCGACAAGCTGGCGATCGGGGTGGACCGTGATTGGCGCGTTGGAGCTCGTGCTGCTCGTCCCATTGATCTGGATCATCGTACGGCGCAGGCCCGAAGATCATGGCCAGCTCCCCGACGGTGACACTCCACGGCCTGACACGTCCGCTGTGTCCCTCGCCGAGCCCGAGTGGACTTCGGCCCAAGCGCTGCGAACCAAAGCCTTCTGGTTTATGGTGCTGGGATTCGCGTTCGTCGGCTTCCCGACGAGCGGGATGATCTCCAACATGCTGCCCTACTTCAGTGACAAAGGTCTATCGCTCGGAATGGCATCCGCAGCGTTCAGCATGTTCGGCTTCGGCGCACTGACGGGCAGGCCTATCTGGGGATTCGTGTCCACGCGTCTCGGCGTCCACCCTGCCCTCACGCTATACGCCGTGGTCTATGGACTATCCATCGCCTCCATGGTGCTGGCGTTCGACGGTCCCTCGCTATTCGCAGCGGCGTTCTTCGTCGGCGTGCCAACGGGCGGCGCAGCGCAGTTGCAAGCGCAAGCCTGGCCCGACTTCTTCGGTCGTCGCAGTGTGGGCGCGATCACGGGGATCTCCACCCTGATCATCATGCCAACACTCGCCTTGGGTCCGCTGATTGCGGCTATAGCGTTCGACCTGTTGGGGAGCTACGACTTCGTATTCTCGGCCTTCGCGGTCGGTGCACTGGTGTCGTCGCTGTTTTTCTACTTGGCGAGGCGGCCATCACAATCGTCGTCAGTCTCACGTACGTCGAGTTGACGACGACGCGACCTAAGCGCGAAGCAGGCGAGCACGATTGGAAACGCTACCACGAACACAGTCACAGGGATGATTACGGTGGCTGGGCCCAATCCCAACAGCGGTTCAAGCGTGTCGATAACCCATCGCAACAAACGAGGGTCACTCGGTTCTGAATGGTGCGCAAGCACCGCTAGCGCTGGCATAGCGAACCCTATGTACCCTCGGCAGCGAGCCCCGGCTGGCCATCGGCTTCGACGAACCGCACTGAACAAACACGCTCACGAAGCACCCAGCTTATGGCCGAAGCGAAAACCAGCGTCGCGGCGGCAACGACGAAGAATGGCGAGTAAGAGCCGGACAGATCAAAAACAAGACCGGCGCCGAAGACGGCAGACGCGCCGCCGACCTGATGGACGAGTGTAAGCATGCCGTTCAGTGTTCCAGCACGCTGGACTCCGTAAATCTCGGCTGTGAGCGCACCCACCTGTGGCACAGACGCGAGCCACGACATGCCGCCCACGATGGCAAAGACCCAAAGGCCCAAGCCTGGGGGCAAGAGCACTAGCGCAAGGAACGCTAAGCCCCGTACTCCGTACACCACCGTCAGCAGATTCTTCCGCAGCATACGGTCAGAAATGACCCCCGTCGTGAGCACCCCCGCTAGGTTGATTAGGTTCAACAGCGCGAACGCCAGCGCGGCAGTCTTCACCGAGATCCCTTCGCTGATCGCGTAGGGCACGAAGTGGACAGCGATGGAACCCGTGGTGATACCGCAAACCACATACCCAAAGGTCAGGACCCAAATGGGACGGCTCCGGTAGGCGTTCTGCCAACGGTCCACTGCGAGCGGCCCCTGACGTCCCAGTCCCGTCACGCTAGTCAACGCGACAGCATCCGACGGGCCGTCGTCCCCATCAGGCCAGAGGCCCAATTCCCTGGGGTTATTGCGCAGCACGAACCAGAGCAATGGCGACGCAAGGAGCAACATCCCGCCGACCACCATCCACGTCATACGCCAATCAACCGTCTCCAACATGTAAGCCATGAACGGGACCATCAGCATCCCGCCAACCGACGCGCCCGATGTGAGCACACTGATCGCGGTCCCACGCTTGCGCTTGAACCAACGCGACGCCAAAGCGGACGCGGGGACGAACAAAATACCGGCCATACCCACTGAAACAAGCGGGACGTAGACGAGCGCAAGCATCCACAGGTTGAAGGAGACGCCCAGCAGGAAGCTGCCGGCCCCCACCACGACCATGCTGACTGACATCACGATTCGCCCGCCGAAACGATCAGTAAGGTTGCCGATGAACGGGTGAGCTATGCCGTTGACCAGCCAACCAGCACCAGCCATCAGCGAAAGCATCGAGATACTGACGTCGAACTCTTCGGTCCAACGATCAAAGAAAAGGCCAAGCCCTTGTCGCGGGCCAACGCCAACCAACGCCATGAAGAACATGGCGCCGATTACATACCAACCGTAGTAGAGGCCAGAATCCTTCCGGCTTCGGGGTCCAGTGGACATAGTCACCTTGAAGGCACGAAGGCCTACGTGCAGTCTATCGGATGCCCCGCCACTGACCTACGCCGGGCGCACTCGGAACATCCGCCGCACCAAAGGCCAACGAAGCGCACGCCATGCGTTCTCGGCCTGCCGTCGATCATCCATCGAAATCGTATCCCCCGCGTACCTACGGATCGAGTACACGCGCCCCACCTCATGGAAGGAGTGAGAGTGCTCCGGCATCGCCGCAGCCAACGATTCGACGTACTCGAACGGCGTTTGCGAGGGGTTGGATGGCACCCCTAACAGCGTCGCCAACCGAGCCATCTTGGCATACAGCTCGTCAGCGCGAGCGAGTCGGCCCAGTCGCCACCACCACCGGTAATAGATGTATGCAAGTAGCGCAATCGTAAGACCGATGGCACCGAGCAACAGTCCCTTGAGGCTGACGAACGTTCCGTCCTGTCCGTCAAAATCGCCAGGAAAACCGGACTCATCTTCCTCATCCTCTAGGAGCGCACCACCGTCGAAGTCGACGGGGTCAACCACACTTGGAGGCTCTGCCGGATTGGCCCTGCCACCGAACTCGATACCGTTGGCAGGGGTTGGTTCATATCGGATCCAACCAAGATCGCCGTGGTAGACCTCAACCCAGCTGTGGTAATTGAGTTGCAGCACCTGCCAGTTCTCCGTGTTCGGGTCGAATTGACCGGTGGCGTACCCAAGCACGTAGCGTGCGGGGATGCCCAGGGACCTCAGCATCACCGTCATGGATGACGCGTAGTAATCGCAGTAGCCCTGTTGCAGATCGAACAAGAAGTAGTCGACGCCATCCCGTCCCTCCGGCGGCGCGGAGATGTCCAGGTTGTAAGGGAAGGACTGCACGTACTGCTCAATCGCCTTGGCCTTATCGAACACGTTGTCGTAATCAGCCGTCAGCTGCGCTGCTAGCTGGTCCACGCGCCGCGGAAGCGTATTCGGCAACTGCGTATACGTTTTGAATATCTCTGGAGGGGTAACACCCCTCGCCCTACGTATCGCGAACGCCCTCGCCGTTGAAACGTTGCCTGACGCTCTGTAGTTGATATTCGTGCGGGTTGGAAAAAACTCGAGTCCATCCGTGAAACGGATCTGGAGCGTGTCATCGGGCAGACCCGGTGTCGTCAGCGCCTCTATCGGCCGATCGAACTCAGCCGCAAGCCCTGCGTGGAACAGCGTATCCGTGGCGGCGACCACGTTGAACTCATGTTCGGAACGCACCCGGGAATCGTCATCCACGCCAGACTCACTGAAGTCACTCCATTGGGCGAGCGTGTCCCACCCTGAACTGGTGTACTTCGTGTAGGTACGGGCGCGCCAGTAATCGGCATGCTCGCCGGACACTGTGAACAGCAGGTCACTGGTGAGGTTCGGATTGCCACGGAACGCCGTGAAGTCCTCAAAGGTGATGGTTTTCACGTGACGCCGGGACGGCAGCCCATTGAACAATCGCGAGAATTGTTCCGACGCAGATCGCGCGGTGTCCTCCAGCGCCTCAGCGACGAATCCCAGTGGAGCGAACCGCGGAGCGGGTACCGCAGAAACGCCCAGGATGATCAGGACGCCCGCAACCAGGATGATTCCCGATTGCGACAGGACCGTGATTGACTCGAACGAGAGCCGCTTCGCCCGCCAGCCAACCATACGCTGGGCAATCGCCATGTGGATCAACAGCAAAATGCTCGCCACCATGAACAACGACAGCCACAGCGCATCGTTGGCCCCCGCGTTGCTCAGAACGATCGCCAGCGTCGTGCCCCCCAGCGCAACCGCTGCCCAGCCCTGCCGAACGCGAAGCGCCATCCACACCGCAACGTGCCCAAGCAGCCACGTCACCGACGTCAAGAAGACGGCGAACGTAGCGACCCCGCTCTGGATCTCATCCGTTCCAAGCGCGCGAGACCACTCCCCGAGCTCGACAATCAGGTTGTAGATCTGGTTGTCGAGCAAGGCCGACCCAACGAACAGCACGACCCAGAAGCCGATGAACAGCGACCACAGATGCGCACGCCAGCCGGGCAGGTTGATACTCGCAAGCCAAGTCGAGAAACCCACAGAGATAACGCCGATAACGGTTGGCGGGGTCATTCCTTTAACCCAATTGGCATCCTGGATCGGGTACGTGACTGCCAGCACGACGAGTAACGCCAACGTGACCGTGAGCCCAGAGCCATTGATGTAGCGCTCCCAGATGGAGACCGCACGCAGCGGAGCTGCGCCCATCCTCATCGCCCAACCTCCTGCGCCAGCGCAAGGTTCACGACATTGCCATGCCCATGTACCCGGTAGTCGAGTCGTTGCTCGATCTCATCGCCGGCGTGAACGACGTAGGCATCGAAAGTCGTGCCGGGAAGACGGTAGGACTCGCCGCGTGCTGGTGGTGCGCCTTCGAAGCTCGACGCTTCAACGATGATCGGCACCACGCCCGCACCGCTAGCCTCGAGGACACGCCCCGCCGACGCAACGTCGGACGGCGACGCTGACGACACGATTACCACGCTCGCCCCACGCGTCAGCTCGGCCGCGGTCATATTGGCCGCACCTAGCACGGTACTCAACCTGCCCGGCTCCGCGAGTGCGAGGGTTTGAAGCACGCGTGCCACCTGCTCCAGCCCCGTACCCGGACGCACGATCGTCTGCTCCTCTCCGTTGACGACGAGCCCAACCGTGCGCCCTGCATCCAAGAAGCGCTTGGCCACAGAACCCGCGATGGTCACCGAATACTCCACCGAGCTTTCGGTCCCCTCCCCGCCCTGAACACGATCGTCGAGATCGACTAGGACCCAAACGGCATCCGCTGGGCCGGACGGCTCCCGCTCCAACTCCTTCACCATCAACTTGCCCATGTGGGCGGTCGCGGGCCAGTGGACCTGCGCAACGCTATCGCCAGGCACGTACTCGCGAACCGCAGCAGCGATGGGGCTTGGAGTGAAGGTCCGCCCTCGTACAAGACCCTCGGTCCAACCATGGCCAGCAGGGACGAAGAACCCGGGCAGATCGACCGTCGCTGGAAAGATCAGAGCGACCTGCTCCTCGCCTATCTCCAACGTTCGGTTGAACAGACCCAGCGGGTCTCGACTCGTCACGCGAAGCTTCCCGAATCGATACAAGCCACGCCGTTCGCAATGCTTCGTACTTATCCACGATGCCGAACTGTAAGGCCAAAGCGTCATCACCCTGCCGTTGGTACCGAAGGGCGTCGTCTGGTGTTCTGCTTCAAGCAGCAGCTTGGGAAACCAATGCAGGTTCTTGAGCGTGATCGCCTCTTGAATGGTGTCACCCACCTGAAGGAACGGCGAGAGGCGCTTCACTTCACCTACCAATCGACGAGCCGAAAGAACGCTGGCGCCGTACCCCACGAGCGGCACGGCCAGCAGCGCGAACAAAAGTGTATAGAGGATGGGAGACGCAGACACTAGCGCTATGAGCAGCGACGCCCCGACCAACGCCGTCCAATAGAAACGAGCCCTCAAACCACCTCCTCCACAGCACCCAACGCAGCTGACCGCGCCACTGGCACCGGGTCCACTGGCACTACTAAGCGCCCGGTTCCGCCCCAGGAACCACAGTCTGCCCGAGCACGTCTGCGATGCAGTCCTCCGCCGTCACTCCCTCGATGCGAGCGGACGAATTGAGAATGATGCGGTGACCCAACGCAGGGAGCGCCAGCGCCTTTACGTCGTCCGGCAGCACGAACTCCCTCCGGTCCAGGAGCGCTCGCGCTTGGCTCAGCCTGAAGAGCGCCAGCGACCCACGTGGTGACGCGCCAAGGTACAGACCACTATGCGTCCGCGTCGCACCGACAATCGCGACGATGTACTCGCGGACCGCCTCGTCGACATGGATCTCTTTGACCGCTGCCTGCATCGCTCGGAGCTCTTCCTCGGTTACCACCTGGGCGACCGTTTCGATGGGGTGGGCGAACCGCTGAGCCTCCAGCACCGCCACCTCGTCCTCGAACGACGGGTAGCCAAGGTGAATGCGCACGATGAAGCGATCTAGCTCCGTCTCTGGTAGAGGGAACGTGCCCTCGTACTCGATCGGGTTCTGAGTTGCCATCACGATAAACGGCTCGGGCATCGGGTGCGTTACACCATCCACCGTGATCTGCCGCTCCTCCATGCTTTCAAGGAGGGCTGCCTGAGTCTTCGGCGACGCACGGTTGATCTCATCCGCCAGCACGACCTGCGCAACAATCGGGCCTGGACGGTACTTGAAATCACCATTCTTCTGATCGAACACCGACACGCCGGTGATGTCCGAAGGCAAGAGGTCTGGCGTAAACTGAATTCGACGGAACGTGCCACCGATAGAAAGAGCGATGCTCCGAGCGAGCATGGTCTTCCCCACGCCAGGCACGTCCTCAATGAGCAGGTGACCGCGGCACATCAACGCCATCGTCGCCAGCCGCTGCTCTTCCACTTTGCCCAAGATTACGCTACTGAGGCTGTCGAGCAAGCGTTGAGCGCTACTCAGAGCATCCGACAATCCTAGCTGGTTACTCGTCGTAGCCACACAACATCTCCCTCGCCGCCCATGCCGCGCCAACGGCTATGAAACATTGATGCCCACACCAACGGTATGGGCATCACAGTAGCTCGATGTTACCGATGAACGTCGCCAGTGGTCAAACGCTCGACGAGTTGGGCATGGATACAGTCGCGCACGCTACGTCAGGTGTAAATCGCCTCTGCCCATCACAAACCGGACGCGAACTGCCCTCGATTTGAACGGACCGGGTGCCCCCGTGTCGAATCCACAGGTCGGGGACACGGATTTCAGCGCATTCGCTCGCCACATAACGCCCTGGCCAACGGTCAAGCGCTCTATTTCTAGAGTTGATTACGAACACCTGAGGACCGCCCCTCTCGACATATATCCCAAGGTTTCATTAGGATTCTACAGATTCGCCCGTGCATCTATAGAAATCGACGAGTTTCCCTGGAGCCAGGAGTCCTGATTGTGACCACCCCACCGGCAGACCCAATCGGCGCGCGTAAGTGGCTAACGCTGGGTTTGGCCCGAACTCTCTTGGGCATCAACGAGGCGACACTCCGCCAGTGGGCAGACAACGGCCTTGTTCGCATATACCGCACGCCTGGCGGGCACCGGCGCTTCTCGACCGAGGACATCTACTCGCTCATCGCGGGTGATCAACACGGCCATGATGGAGTAGACGTCGGCAACCCATCCGTGCTGCCGCGCATCCGGCGCATGGTCAAGGGCGAAACACGCTCCAACCGCCCCTCCTGGATGGAACTCTTCAACGATGAGGGCCACAGGCGGATGCGCCTGCTCGGCCGCGAGTTCTTGGATCTTTGCATCGAGTACATAGCACAACCGGACCAACCCAGGAGCCTCGAGCATGCCTTTTCGCTCGGCGCAACGTACGGCACCGAGATCGGCTCACGCGGAGTCCCTCTCTCCGATGCACTGCAAGCCTTCTTCTTCTTCCGTAACGCGACCATCGAAGCCATCAAGCCCACGCTCACGAAGCGCGGCGCAACAACCAATGATGCCTACGTCACGCTCGGCCAGCTCACCAAGCTGACAGACTGCGTACTGCTGAGCCTCACGTCCTGGTACAACCAGGAACCTCTCAAACAGAGCGCCAAGCCTGCGAAACCTAAGCCGACATCACAAGAAGCGGGTGCACGCTAATGACCACGACAACGTCCCACCGAACGGACCAATTGGATAAGCGGATGCTCAATCTCGTGCAATCGCGGTTCCCTCTTACCGAGCGACCCTACCGAGAGATGGCAGAGGCGCTGGGCACGACTGAAGCCGATCTCATCGAGCGGATCGCGTACCAGAAGCGTCGCAACGTGATCCGGCATATCGCCGCAATCTTCGACACCCGAAAGCTGGGGTACAAGACGACGCTCGTCGCGTTCCGGCTGCCCCCTGGCAAGCTGGAAAAGGGCGCGCACCACATCAATAAGCACCCGGGCGTCAGCCACAACTACGCTCGCAACGGCACCTACAACCTTTGGTTCACTCTCGCAGTGCCACCCCACGAAGACCTGAACGGAGTCATCGAGCGGCTGGCCGAGGAGACTGGTGCCGAGACCGCCCGGATCATGCCGACCATCCGGTTCTTCAAAATCGGCGTCAACTTCGACATGGTCAAGAACGAAGGCGCCGCCTACGAGTACTACTCGCCCGACGGTTACGGCACCAAGGGCTCGGCCCAAGAGAAGAAACCCACGCTCAACAACGAATGGAACCGAGCGGTTCCCGTATCCGATCGCGACGTCGAAATCATCCGCGAGCTCCAGGAGGATCTGCCGCTGAAGCCGCGGCCCTTCGACGCCATGGCCGCGCGCTTGGGCATAACCGTCGGCGAACTGTTCGATTGGGCAGCCGAGGCACAGGAGAGACAGATCATGCGCCGGTACTCCGCGATCCTCTACCACCGCAAGGCGGGCTTCAAGTCCAACGCCATGGCAGTCTGGAAGGTTCCAGAGGAGCGCGCCGACGAGGTCGGATTGAAGATGGCCGAGAGTCCATGGGTAACGCACTGCTACCAGCGCCCAACATTCCCAGACTGGCCCTACACTCATTTCACGATGATTCATGCTCCCACCAGCGAGAAATGCGAGGAATTGGCCTCTGAGATCTCGCAAGCCACGGGCATCGATGACTACCAGATGCTCTACAGCACCCGCGAGTACAAGAAGACCCGCGTCCGCTACTTCGTAGAGCATGAGCTAGATGAGGTGGGGGCAACGCCATGACGCGGTACTACCCCGTGTACCTGAACCTCACCGGCAAACGATGCGTCGTGATCGGCGCTGGCGTTGTGGCCGAGCGCAAGGTGATGCATCTCCTCGCCTCTGACGCCGACGTGACGCTCATAAGCCCGACAGCGACCGACGAAATCGAGAAGCTGACGGCCGGGGGCAAAGTCCGCTGGCACCAGCGGGCGTACCAGAAAGGCGATTTGGCTGGCGCAACGCTCGCCATCGCGGCAACCGACGACGAGTCTGTCAATCGCCAGGTGCACACCGAAGCTGAGCGCGAGAACACGTTGTTGAACGTCGTCGACGTTACGCCGCTTTGCGGATTCATCGCCCCGTCCGTCGTCGAACGAGGCCCGGTAACCGTCGCCATCTCGACGTCTGGCAGCAGCCCGGCTCTTGCCCGCAAGCTGCGGGAGCTGATGAACGGCGACCAGAACCCCGAGCACAACGAGACGCACAACGACGCGTACTGCCGCTGCCTGGAATGGGCCGACGCGGCAGGCATCCTGGGCGAGGCCCGCGCCGGCGTGCGTGCGCAGGGGATCTCCGCACCGCCCGAAGCGTGGCAGGCCGCGATGACCGCCGATCTCTTGGAACTGGTAGAAGCAGGGAAGACCGACGAAGCCAAAGACCGTCTGCTAGACGCACTTCTAGCGGCGGCAAGTTAGGGAGAAGACCCGTGAGAGTCGTGATGACAGGCCTGAGTCACCGGACCGCGCCCTTGGCGACCCGGGAGTCGGTGAGTTTCACCCGAGACCAGCTACCCGAAGCGCTGAAGACGCTGAAGGACATCGCTGGCAGAGGAGTCGTCGTGTCCACCTGCAATCGCACCGAGGTCTACACAGTCGCTCGCGACAGTGAGACCGGCCGCAACGCGCTGGATGCATTCTTTACGGCAGTGAACGGCAACGGGGCACTCTCCCCTTACCTGTACACCTTGGAGCAGGGCGACGCCGTCAGGCACCTGTACCGGGTAGCTGCCAGCCTCGACTCCCTCATCATCGGCGAGTCGGAGATCCTCGGCCAAGTGCGAGACGCATTCGGAGTCGCGAGCCACCATGGCGCAGCCCCCGGCGTGCTGGCCCATGTATTCCACTCCGCTCTGCGTACCGGCAAGCGCGCCCGTACCGAAACCGCCATCAGCCGCAACGCTCTCTCCGCCAGCCGAGCGTGCGTGGAAATCTCACGCAGGGCCATGGGCGATCTGTCACGACGGCGCGCACTCATAATCGGCGTCGGTGACGCATCCAAGCTTGCTGCGCAGGCGCTCCGAGACGCAGGCATCGCCTCCATCTGCATCGCGAACCGCACCGTGGCCAACGCGTTCGAGCTGTCGAGGGCGCTGAGTGCCGACGTAGCAACCCTGGACCGACTACCGGAGCTGATCGGCGAGGCCGACGTTGTCGTCACCTCCACCGGGGCGCCGGACTTCGTCATCGACGTCAAGACCATGTACGAAGCGATGTCCGCGCGGCAGGACCGGCCTCTGCTGATAATCGACCTGGCCGTACCTCGTGACGTGGAGCCCGCCGTCGGCGACATGGAGGGCATCACGCTACAAACCATGAACGATCTGGAAGCGATCGCCGAGGCCAACCGCCGCGAACGGGAAACCGAGGCGCTCAAGGTCGAGTCGATTGTCGATGAAGAAGTGGACCGCTTCAACACCTGGTGGGAGTCACGTGGCATGACTCCCACCATCGCTGGAATCCGTCATTGGGCCGAGAAGCTCCGCGCCGCCGAAGTGGCAAAGACCATCGCCCGGGTCGACGGCCTGACCGCAGAGCACGCCGAACGCCTAGAAGCGATGACCAAGTCTCTGGTCAAGAAGCTCCTCCACGATCCCACGAAGGCGCTACTCGACCGCAACGACGAATCATTCACCCAGGCCGCTCGCGAGTTGTTCGCGCTCGACGAATGAGCGCCACTATCCGCATAGGCACTCGTGGGAGCAACCTGGCCTTGGCCCAGACAGAAATGGTGATCGCCGCCGCACGCAACCTCGACCCGTCCGCCCGATTCGACGTCGAGGTCATCGCCAGCTCTGGCGACGACTCACCACACGCGCCGCTGGAGAGCCTGGGCATTGGCGTCTTCACCAGCGCCATCGAGCGAGCGCTGCTACACAACCAAATAGACCTGGCCGTCCACTCCCTCAAAGACCTACCAACGGAGGGCACTCCAGGCCTGTCCATTGTTCCAGTCCTCGAACGCGAAGACCCGCGCGACGTCCTGGTCAGCCGCTACTGCCACGACTTCATCGACCTGCCTGAAGATTCTCGGATAGGTACGAGCAGTCCACGCCGCATCGCTCAGCTCAAGCACGGCCGTAAAGACGTTCTGTTCATCCCCATCCGCGGCAACGTCGAGACGCGTCTCAAACAGGCCGAAGGCCCCGACTACGACGGCACCGTCCTGGCGGCAGCGGGCGTACTGCGCCTAGGCTTGGCAGAACGAATCACCGAGTACCTGTCCCCCGCAATCTGCGCGCCAGCACCCGGCCAGGCAGCCATCGCGGCCCAATCGCGGTCCGGCGACCACGAGCTCCTTGGCTTGATGCAGGCGATATCGCACCAACCCACCGCAGCGGCGGTCTCGGCCGAGCGCGAAGTGCTCCGCGCAGCAGGTGGCGGTTGCCAGCTACCCATTGGCGCGCATGCAACGGTGGAGGGCGACGAGATCCGATTGTTCGTGACGGTCACGCCAATGGACGGATCCATCAGCTACCGGGTTGAGGTTACGGGCCCCGCAGATGACCCTGAGGTCGCCGGCAAAGCGGCATACACCGAACTTCTGGCGCAGGGCGCAGGTGATCTGATGCATGGAACAACGAGATGAGCGTCGGCAAGGTCTACTTGGTTGGCGCTGGCCCCGGCGATCCGGGTCTACTGACCGTCAAAGGCGCTGAGTGTCTCAAGCACGCGGACGTCGTGGTCTACGACCGCCTGGCGAGTCCTGAGCTTTTGGCGTTTGCGCCGGCCACAGCCGAACGCATCTTCATGGGCAAAGAACCCGAAACCCCAGGCGGCTTCCAACAACAGATCAACGACACGCTATCCGCAGCGGCCCTTCAGGGCAAAACCGTCGTGCGCCTCAAGGGCGGTGACCCCTTTGTCTTCGGCCGTGGCGGCGAGGAGATCGACACTCTGCGCGCGGCAGGCGTCCCCTATGAAGTGGTGCCCGGCATCACATCCGCCATCGCCGTTCCCGCCTACTCCGGCATCCCGGTCACCCACAGGGGTGTCTCAACGTCGTTCACCGTCGTCACAGGCTCAGAAGACCCCACGAAACCGGGTATCGACACCGACTGGATAGCGCTCGCGAAAGTGACAGGTACCCTCATCGTGCTTATGGGCTGGCGCAGCCTGCCCAACATCATCGAATCGCTCGTCGCCAACGGCAAGCCGGTGGACACACCGGTCGTCGTAACCCAATGGGGCACAACGCCCAAGCAGCGGAGCGTCAGCGGCACGCTCGCCAACATCGTCGTACGTGGCAACAACGCGGGCCTAGCGTCCCCCATCATCACCGTGATCGGCGCCGTCGCTGCCCTCCACGAGCGCCTACGCTGGTTCGACACTGGCCCGCTATTCGGTGAGCGAGTGCTGGTCACTCGCTCACGCCAGCAGGCCAGCGTCCTCTCTAAGCTACTCATCGCCGAAGGTGCGGAGCCTATCGAACTCCCCACCATCCAGATCGAAGGCCTCGAGGACTACGCGGAACTCGACGCGACGTTAGGCAATCTGAGTGCGTACGCTTGGGTGGTGTTCACCTCAACCAACAGTGTGGAGGCGGTCTTCAAGCGCCTCCACACTGTTGGCAAGGACGCCCGAGCATTCGGCGGCGTCCGAGTGGGAGCCATCGGTCCCGCCACCGCAGCATCGTTGCGGGAACGTGGCATCATCCCCGACTTCGTGCCCAGTACCTTTACGACCCAAGCGGTCGCCAAAGGATTCACCGCGTTCGACATGCAAAGCGCCCGCGTGCTCTTGCCGCGGGCCGACATTGCGACCGACACACTGTCCAACGGCCTGCGCGAACTCGGCGCAACCCTCCATGAGGTCGACGCCTATCGCACGACCACGCCCAGCAACTCTGCCGCGAAGGCTCGCGAACTCCTCAGCTCGGGCGCTATCGGCGCCGTAACGTTCACCAGCTCATCGACCGTCCGCAATCTCGTATCGCTGATCGACGGCGACCTGAGCTTGCTGGACAGCGCCCGCGTAGTCTCCATCGGCCCCGTGACCAGCGCCACGGCGCGCGAGCTTGGCGTACGCGTTGACATCGAAGCCATTGAGCACACGGTTCAGGGAGTCGTCGCCGCGCTGGCCGCAGCGGGGCAAACGAACGCCGCGCAGCGGCAGGGAGCTTGATCATGAGCGAATTGTTGAGCCGCGGAACCAGTGGAACAGAGGGAGCTGCGGGATTCCCGCAGGTTCGCCTGCGCCGCATGCGCCAGTCCGCAGCGCTACGTGGGATGGTCCGCGAAACCACACTGTCCCCCCGCGACTTCGTCTATCCCCTCTTCGTGACCCACGGTCGCGACATGCGCCTGCCCATCGACCCAATGCCCGGCCAATTTCAGTTCTCCGTCGATCAGCTCCTGATAGAGGTCACCGAAGCCGAGAGCCTCGGCGTGCCAGCCATCCTACTGTTCGGCGTGCCATCCTCAAAGGATGGCCTCGGCAGCGAGGCCTACGACGACGACGGCATCATCCAGCAGGCAATCAGGGCCATCAAGCAGACCATGCCTGAAATGGTCGTCATCACCGACGTCTGCTTATGCGAATACACAGACCACGGCCACTGCGGCATCCTCACCGACCAAGGCGCCGTCGACAACGATTCCACGTTGGAGCTGTTGGCCAAGACCGCGGTCTCCCTGGCCCGCGCTGGCGCTGATATGGTCGCGCCATCAGCAATGATGGACGGCCAGATTGCGGCGTTGCGAACAGCCCTCGATACGTCCGGAATGCCGGACATTCCCATCATGGCATACGCATCGAAATTCACCTCCGCTTACTACGGCCCGTTCCGCATCGCAGCCGAGTCCACGCCCAAGTCGGGCGACCGCAAGGCGTACCAGATGGATGGTGCCAACACCCGCGAGGCCCTTCGCGAGATGGAGCAAGACGCTCTCGAAGGGGCTGACGTGCTAATGGTCAAGCCTGCCCTCGCCTACCTAGATATTCTCTCGCAGGCCCGCCAGCGCTTCGATCATCCGATGGCCGCCTACAACGTGTCTGGCGAGTACTCCATGCTCAAGGCCGCCGCCGCCGCAGGATGGCTCGACGAAACGACCGCCATGATGGAAATGCTAACGTCCATCAAGCGCGCGGGAGCAGACCTGATTTTGACTTACTTCGCCAAAGACGCCGCCCGTGTCCTGCGGGAAAACACCTAGTCTTGGCACTGACAACCACTCAACAGCAGGTAGCGGACCGCTTGAAAGCGGCTGGCGCCAGCCTGTTCACGCCACTGGTCGGCGCGGACGACATTGATCTGGCCGTGCGTGGGGAAGATGGCCAGTACGTGGAGCTCCGCATCCTGGAATCCCAAACCGATGCGCGCGCTTTCACCGTAGGTCGCTTCCGGCCGAAACCCTACGTCTTCTTCCTATGTGTCACCCCTGAAGAGACATGGGTTATTCCGTCGAATATTTTCGAGCGCTTCGCCGCCGGAGTGCCCGGTGGCACCTCGCACACCTTGAACCTAGATCAGAACGACCTCGGCGAAACCCTTGGAGACCGACTTCGGATCTACCGCGACCGGTGGATGCTGATCGCCGAATTCAGGAAGTACCGATCGACCCTCAGCGACCCCGTCGCACTCCAAATGATGCTGGCGATGGGCTAGCGGACACCCCTCTACGTCGGAGTCACGAACCAATGAATCTCTCACGCTCTACGGAGCTCTTCGAACGGTCCCAGAAGCTGATGCCTGGCGGCGTCAACAGTCCCGTGCGGTCATTCGGGGGCGTGGGAGGCACGCCCCCATTCCTAGCCCGCGGCAACGGCTCCCACGTGTGGGACGTCGACGGCAACGAGTATCTCGATTTCCTCGGGTCCTGGGGGCCGTTGGTGCTAGGACACGCGAACCCAGCCGTGGTCGAAGCCGTACAGAAAGCGGCAGCCGACGGCACAAGCTTCGGCGCACCCACGGAACAAGAGCTCCAGCTCGCAGAACTCATCACCGCCGCCCTCCCGTCCATTGAAATGATGCGGCTCGTCAGCTCAGGCACGGAAGCGACCATGAGCGCGATTCGCATGGCTCGGGCCTACGTGGGCCGCTCGAAAATCATCAAGTTCAACGGCAACTACCATGGCCACGCCGACGGCTTGCTCGTGAAAGCGGGCTCCGGCCTGGCGACCCACGGTGTGCCCACCAGCGCCGGCGTGCCGGAGAGCTACGCCGCGGAGACGCTCGTCGCCGAGTACAACGACCTCAGCTCCGTGCAGGAGATCTTCAGCGCCAACGTGAATCAGATCGCCGCGATCATCGTCGAGCCCGTTGCGGGCAACATGGGTATCGTCCCTCCCAATCCCGGATTCCTCGAAGCACTTCGCAAGCTGACCCGCGACGAGGGCGCGCTATTGATCTTCGATGAGGTCATCTCAGGGTTCCGCGTCGGCCTACATGGCGCCCAGGGCCTGTACGCCGTAACACCCGATCTCACATGCCTAGGCAAGATCATCGGGGGCGGCCTCCCAGTCGGAGCCTACGGCGGTCGTGAAGAAATCATGCGCATGGCCGCTCCCCTGGGCCCCGCATACCAAGCCGGGACGCTGTCTGGCAACCCACTAGCCGTCTCGGCCGGCATCGCCTGCCTCACCGAGCTCAATCAGCCAGGCGTCTACGAACGCCTCGATGAGATGGGCGCGCTCGCCGAGCAAGGCATACGAACGGCAGCGGATGCCACAGGCACACAGATCACTGTGAACCGGGTCGGTTCCGCCTTCACCACGTTCTTCGCTGAGGCGCCCATCACCACCTGGTCCGAAGTGGTGGACGCTGACACCGAGCGTTACGCTGGGTATTTCCACGGTCTGCTCGAGCGGGGAGTGTACATAGCCCCGTCGCAATTCGAGGCTGGGTTCGTATCGCTTGCGCACACCGAGGACGATCTTGCGTTCGCAGCGGACCAGGTGCGCGCAGCTCTCGAAAGCCGGACCGACTAGCAAACGCGATCACAAGGCGCACCGCATGGGCAGCGATCAGTCGAATCGAGACAACGCTTGGACCATGAGGCAGGTCATCGAGGGCCTGCCTCTGTTCTTCATCTTCTTCATGTGGAGCTTCGGCTCCGGCGCTATCCAGCTCGCACGTCCCCTCTATGCATTCGAGATCACCGACAGCATCTTCCTCGTCGCCGTGATGGTCAGCATCACCGGCGCCGCCCGCATCGTTGCCGGGCCGATCACCGGATGGCTCACCGACAGGTTCGGCAGAAAGCCTCTCATGCTGCTGGGCGCGGGATTACGCGGGGCGGGATCTCTCGGCCAGTATTTCACCGACAGCTACGTCGTATTCATCGCGCTCGAGTTCATCGCCCAGGGTGGTGTGGCGATCTTCATCACCAGCGCCAGCGTCATGGTCTCCGACATCACGACACGGGAGAACCGTGGCCGCTTCCTGGCCGTACGCACGCTCTCCGGCAGATTCGGTGCCGTAGCCGGGCCTGCGACCGGTGGACTCATCGCGACATTGTTCGAGCTACGCCACATCTTCCTGTTCGACTCAATCACCAAGTTCACGATTGTCCTCGTCGTACTCCTGTTGATCCGCGAATCTCGGCCTGCTGCAGTCCGCGTCGCACGGCAAGTCAACGACGCATCGGATGTACCCCGCATAAGCCTACGCACGTTCGCCAACAGGACCTTCCTCGCGCTCGGCGCAGCGACCGTTGCGGGAACCGTGCTACAGCAAGGCGTAACATTCTCGGTCCTACCGGTGCACGCCTTGGACAACGTGGGCATCTCCGCTGGCGCACTCGGCGGGCTCGTCAGCGTAGCCGCATTGCTAGGGATGCTTGTCGCGTATCCCAACGGCGTTGTCTCTGACCGCTACGGCCGCAAGTGGTCCCTGGCGCCAGGCCTGCTCCTGTTAGCGTTCGGCACCGTGCTGCTGGCAGTGAGCCCCACCTACGCCGCGCTCGTGCTAGCCATGGCCGCGTTCGGAATGGGCGAAGGCATGACCGTGGGCACGACTCAAGCCTTCGTGATGGACCTCGCGCCCGAACAAGGGCGAGGGACATTTCTTGGCCTCTGGTCCCTCGTCCGCAGCATAGCCTCGGTCGCCGTACCACTCGTCATCGGTGGGCTCTACGAAGCCGCAGGCCCACCTGCCGCGTTCCTAGCCGCCGGCACCTGGCTCGCGCTTAGCGCCACTCTCGTCATCGGTATCGCACGGGAGACGGCGGGCAGGCGACGCTAGTTCAGGTACCCCTCCGCCCGCCAGAATGCCTCCGCCGCCGGGTGCAGCGGAACGTCGATGGGCCCCTCGCGATTGTCGATGCACATCCGCTCCAGTGGCAGTGGACCAGTCCCTTCCCAGGGAATGTTCGCCTTGCGGGCAACCAACGCAGCGCAGATCGCGGTCACTTGGTCGTCAGGAACGTTGGCATTCGTGAAGATCGGGAAACCGGAGAAATCGACTGATTGGAAGTCCGCTGGCAGGTTCGGGAAGTCTGACCTCAGCACGGGCCCGCGCCGCAGGCCCAGCGGTTCAAGTCTCGCAATCGCGTCGTCCCCAATCGGCAGGAAACGCATGCCCATCGCAGCGCCCGGACCCACCCAGTGACGAACAGCCTCGTCGAATATCGCGTCAGCCTCGTCCTTCTCGATGTCGGGCAGTCTCGCGCCGGGCAAACGCCTGAAGTAGGACACTTCACCACCCCACGACACGATATCGTCGAGCGTGAAGCCGTATGCCTTGCAGATCTCATTGGCCACCAACGGCACGGAATTTCCCTCAGGCCCACGTAGAGACACGCGCAACGGGTACTTCTGCTTACGTATGTCGTCGAACGACGTCAGCCCCGTGCGTTCCGTCACGCCAAGAACAATCTGGTCGAACGACGGCAACACGGAAGATGATCCGCACCAGCAATGGCGCTGTGTACGGCCCGGTGCCACGGTAAGCCATGGACAACACCGCTGAAGGATTGATCATCGCAAGACCGCTCCGGCCCGCGGCCACCTCATCGATGCCATCCGGGCTGCCACTACCGAAAAGACCGAATCCAGTCTGGTCGAAATCTCGCTCGCGCAACTCGATGTGCGCCCGCAGGTAGGGCCACCCCTGGGTTCCGACAAGCTCAGCGGCGAGCTCAAGCGCTACACGGGATCGACTGAGAGCCGGAGGCGTGGGTGGGCCATAGGACTCCAACATGGCGTAGCTCCTTTCGCCGGCAAATACAAAGGGCGACACTCCGCGCCGCCCCTCTTGCATTCGAATCATTCCGGCCGCCCCTGCGTAGAGGCCATCGTTGGGCGGCCCCGTTGACAGGTGATTCCTGCTTGCACAGGAAGAAACCGTGTTCAAGCTATTCAACACGGTTTCTCAGCGGCTAACTGTTCGTAACGCGATAGGGGGTGCTGATAACAGCACCCCCTATGTATCGACTCAAACAAGACGGGCTTACACCGACGCGATAATACGCACGGCAATGATGAGAACCACTGTAATCAAAACCCCAGCGGTCAGGGTCCCACGTACGGTGTTTAATGGATTTTGCATAAAAACCTCCTCAGGTTTGGCTCAGCGTACGTCTAGCTCCACAAGCTTGGCAGGTGGCGTGCAGCGACCATGAAGAAGAGCATCGGGATCGACAACATGGTGTTGGTACGAGAAGCGAGCAACGCTGTCCTGCCCCACTTGGGTTGTTCCGCCGGGGCGGGCGTGCCGTTATCGATGGTGTCTTGAACGGCGGCAATAATCTTCTTTTGGTTAGGCCAAATAATGAACCAAACGTTGTAGGCCATGATGATACCGAGAATCCCACCTATCGCAACCGTCTGGAATCGCTCTGACTCGAAATAACCGCTCTCCGCGACGCCCGCTCCCACTATGTATGCCAGCCCAAAGAACAACGTGGCAGCGGCGGCCCACCGGAATATCAACAATGAAAATGGCAGTATGGTCACCTGGTATTGAGGCCGTGCTGAAGCCTCCATCTTCGGAAGCGCTATCGCTTGGATAAAGTTGTAGAAGTACAGCACTCCAATCCAAAGGATTCCCGAGAAGATGTGCGCAAGGCGGACCAGGTCTAAATAAATTTCACTCAGCATGTTCCCTCCCTAACTTACTCATGATTACACTACCGATACCCCATTGGAGTTACCGTACTTCAATGGTTCCCGTCATCCCAAAACCTTCGTGGCATGGGACAGCGCATATCAGCTTAAACGTACCTGCCTGCTCGAATGAGAACGTTTGCGATTGTGACACTGCTTCTCCCGGTACAACCCCGTTGATCCCAAGCGGCTGAACCGTGAAAGTGTGCACATCATCCTCGGAGGTCAGGCGAAGCTCAACCGTCTCTTGGAGTTCAAACAACAATCTCTCTGGTTCAAAGGCGCAGTTCTTGAGATTCATCTCAACCGTGCCGTTCACACTAGGCCGCACCGCCTGGAAACCTGCCCCGCCGCCGCCATCGCAACCTTGCGCGATAATAGTGCAACGAGGACGATGAGACCTACTCCAATCTTGTGCAGACGAGCCAACCTTAATCCTCCGGAGCGTATCTTACAAGGCCTAGGCGCCCCCAACCTCCGGCGCTAGCCCGCGATGAACTTCATGGATATCGAATTCACGCAGTGTCTAGCATTGGTCGCAGTGAAACCTTCGCCCAAGAAAACATGGCCCAGATGACCACCGCAGATGGCGCACTCGATCTCAATGCGGAAGCCATCAGGGTCTGCAAGCCGGCGCACAGCCCCCTCCATCTCTTGATCGAACGCAGGCCATCCGCAATGAGCGTCGAACTTATCCACCGATCGGTACAGCTCAGCGTCGCAGCGGCGACAAACGTACGTGCCCGTCTCGTAAAAATTGTCGTACTCACCGGCAAAGGGCCTTTCGGTACCCTTGGATTCGATAACCCCAGCCTCTGCCGGTGTGAGCGAGTTGTAGTTAACGTTCGTCATAATCGCGACCTCCCGAGTACTGGATCCCCAAAGCGACCTGCATTATCGCCGATGACACAGGTGGCGAGAACTAGGATGCCGGAGCGGTCGCAGGATACATACGTTGCCTCACCCAGATGGCCACCGGCAACAAGATTGACCCCACGACCAGCGTCCACGCTCCGGTGCCCCAATAGGGGTATTCAAGGTAGGGAAGGCTCACGCTCGTGTCCGCCGTATCGTAGGCAACAAGGATCAGCGAACCGGCACCCTGCCGCGCCCATCCATAGGCAGCATTGGCTTCTCCCGCTCCCTCTCCCACCGGCAATTTATCGAAAACACGGCTACCATCAGGGAGTTCAAAACCATAGCTGACTACCAACCCTACGGGAGTCTCCTCAACCACGATTAGGAATCCCTCCGCGATGCCCGCGTCTCCCGGGGTAGGAGTCTCTGGCCAGGTGACCGTCCGGACCACGACGATAAGGGTCATCACCACTACAGTCAGCAGCAGTGGCGCCCACCGAGCAAGCCATGGCGCGGCAGTAGCTTGGCCTCGTTCATCGAGGCTTACTGAATCTTCCGTCACTTTGCCCTCTTGTCGTTCTTGTCGTTCAGGCGGTCGCAAGATCGCAGGTTCGGCGCTAGCGACCACCCCTGCCCGCCAGCAAGCGGTCGCAGATTGCCGGGGTCGACGCCATATCTATCGCAGTCCAGGCAAGAGACAGCGCGCCGTCGTAGATCGCCTGCTCCGCAGCAGGCGTGATTGTCGCATCGGCAAACTCAGGCTGATGATTCACCGCAGGCAGGCAATCAATGCCCAGTGCCGGGTGGATTGACGGCAGGACCAACGAAACGTTCCCCATATCGGTCGACACAGGCGTCGCTGGCGAAGGGCCACCCGGCGCCGGGAACTTGCGTCCCAGCACCTCAGCGTTTGCCTGGTAGAACGCCGCCATGTCGATGTCGTCCTCCATGTGCGCGAATGGCTTATCGCCCCCCACGATCTCCAACGTTGCACCCGTGGCTAGCGCACCAGCCTCGAAACAACGCATCACCTTTTCATAAACGTCGCTCAAATCATCGAGCGTCCGAGCGCGCACCGCAAAGTCTGCCGACGTGTCAGCCGGGATGATGTTGAAAGCATCGCCGCCCTTGGTAACGATCCCATGGACGCGATCTGACTGGCGCAGATGTTGTCGCAGCAGACCGATCGAAGTCTGCGCGATCGTGATTGCATCGGCCGCGTTCACCCCCTTATCGGGGAAGCCTGCAGCGTGCGCCGCCTTGCCCGTGTAGTGCACCTCGAAGAACGACGCTGCAACGATCGGCCACATCGCCACATCCCACGGGGCGGGGTGGGCCATCATCGCCGCGTGGATTCCATCGAACGCACCACGATCCAGCAGCAGGATCTTGCCGCCAGTCTTGAGGATCTCCTCCGCTGGCGTACCTATCACACTGATCGTCAGGCCCACATCGTCAGCAACCGCAGCGGCGGCCAAAGCAGCCCCCACCGAGGACGCAGCGATCACGTTGTGCCCGCATGCGTGGCCGATGCTCGGCAGCGCGTCGTACTCGGCGCACACGGCGATATGCAGGGGGCCGGAACCAATGGTCGCCTTGAACGCAGTAGGCAGGTCGCAGATGCCCCGCTCCACCTTGAACCCAGCGCCATCGAGCATGTCAGCGAGCCAGCCTGAAGCCTTCTCCTCTTCATACCCCAGCTCAGGGTTATCATGGATACGCCTGCTGAGGGCGATCAAGTCATCCTTGATGCCATCCAGTCGGTCCTGCGCTCCGCTCTTAACAGACATAAGGTTCTCCCATCAGTCGCCAATATCTTACACGTCCCCGGGCGGCGCAATGCGACCAGAATTGACCTCACCCCGCGCGCGGCCTAGCATTCCTGCAACCCCTAGAGAGCAAACCATTGTCACCGCAGATCGGAGAACCATGACCAGCTCACCTGATGACATCGGCCAACGTGCCATAGACCTCCACCGCCAGTACCAGGGCAAGCTCTCGATAGATGCCAGAATGCCGTTGAGGAATGCCGACGACCTATCCCTTGCGTACACGCCGGGCGTCGGCCACGTCAGCACAGCTGTAGCCAACGACCCCTCGCTGAGCTACGAGCTCACCGGACGGGGACGCACCGTGGCCGTGGTGAGCGACGGATCAGCCGTCCTCGGCCTGGGCAATCTCGGTGCTCTCGGCGCCATGCCCGTCATGGAGGGCAAGTGTTTGCTCTTCAAAGAGCTGGGGGGCGTCGACGCGGTTCCCATCGTCTTGGATACCCAGGACGCGGATGAGATCGTCATGATCGTCAAGAACCTCGCACCCTCGTTTGGGGGGATCAACCTTGAGGACATATCAGCCCCGCGCTGCTTTGACATCGAAGAGCGTCTCCAGGACATTGGCATTCCCGTGTTCCACGACGACCAGCACGGCACCGCCATCGTAACCATGGCGGCCGTCACCAACAGCCTGCGTGTCGTGGGCAAGAGCCTCGAGCAAGTGAAAATCGTCTTCTCTGGCGCCGGAGCAGCCGGCATCGCCTGCGCCCATATGCTAATGAAGGCAGGCGCTGGCA
Organism: Dehalococcoidia bacterium; assembly: GCA_963579135.1. Taxonomy (GTDB): domain Bacteria; phylum Chloroflexota; class Dehalococcoidia; order Lucifugimonadales; family Australimonadaceae; genus CALGTL01. Next base: position 35,866 of record CAUZFB010000021.1, read on the forward strand.
ATCTGATTCTCGTCGACAGCAAGGGCGCCATCTACGACGGTCGCCCCGAGCTCAACCACGCCAAGCGCGACATCGCTCAGGTGACCAACCGCGAGGGCATCACCGGCAACATCCACGAGGCCATCGAGGGCGCCGATGTGTTCATCGGCCTGTCGAGCCCCGGCGTCATCAATCGCGAGGACGTCAAACGCATGGCGCCCGATGCCATCGTCTTGGCCATGGCCAACCCAACGCCAGAGATCATGCCCGACGAAGCCAAAGCAGGCGGCGCGGCGGTCATTGGTACGGGCCGAAGCGACTTCCCCAACCAGGTCAACAACGTCCTCGCGTTCCCAGGCGTCTTCAAGGGAGCGTTATCCGTACGAGCCCCCCGCGTGACCGCCGAGATGCAGATCGCGGCCGCGGTCGCGCTAGCCAACCTGGTAGACGCACCCGGCCAGGAAAACATCCTGCCACCGGCCCTCGACCGTACCGTCGCACCCCATATCGCCCAGGCCGTAGCTTTGGCGTGGAGCAGCAGCCGGTAGCCTAACGCAACCGCCCGTACGAGCCAACCTCACTCGCACCGCAATCGAACGCCTCCCGCATGCCGCTGTCGGCACGCGGTTCAACTACAGCGTTAGGCCGTCATCGCAAAGCCGCCGAGGCCACGTTCCTTAAGGCTCACGTGCCCGTTACGGCCGACCACGACGTGGTCGAGGGCCTCCTATGTCCAGCGCCTTCCCCGCGGCCATGATGTCGCGCGTCCCCCCGGCATTCTCAGCGCTCGGTGCAGGGTCCCCGTAAAGGATGGTTGTGGACGAGGATGATCCCGGGAGAGTGTCGCCGCACCGCGTCGAGGAACACCTCACCCGTACGAATCGTCGTCAAGTTCACTCTTCCCACGAACACATCTGGCACCGCTAGAGCATGGTCCCGCATCCCACAATCGCTCCCGCAGGCGCTCTCCCCAGGCAGATTACGGATCATTGGCCTATATTCAG
>CAUZFB010000022.1:0-36717 GCA_963579135.1 Dehalococcoidia bacterium
TCGGGATGAACGTCACCATCTCGGGATAGTTCTCGGATAGGCGCTCAAGTTCGGCATCGTAAACGAACTCGTCCTGATGGCTCGCGCCCTCCATGATGAAGAACCGGTGCCCCAGCATCTTCTCGTGGACCGCATTACGCACCATGCTAACGAACGGAGCAACACCCGTGACAGTGCCGACCAGCACGTGGTTGTGGTACTGGGGTTGGAACACGAAGATGCCCTTGGCTCGGGGCCGCATCGACACGAACTCACCCACATGCTGCTCCCACAGGAGCGGCGTCAGCTTACCACCGTGCTCCGGCAGCACGTGCTCGATGAACAGCTCCACCATGTTCTCGTGGGGTGCCGAAGCAATGGAGTACGGGCGCTCGATCCCGCCGGTACCGATCGTGATGTACTGTCCCGGCTTGAACGTGTATGGCACTTCCGGCCGCAGCCAGATCAGAAAAAGGTCCTCTGCGACCTCCTGCTTCTTCGCGATCCACGCCTTAGGTAGCTTTGCGAGACGGTCCAACTGTTGCTCAGTCATTCGTTCCTCGATTCTCGCTTCTCGATGCGGACGGGCAGCGTACGTAGACGCGGCAGATGGTTCATAGGATCGGGTCGATCGCTCGCCTGGATCTCTGCTGCGAGCTCACCAAACAGTGTGGTGAGCGAAATCATCCCAGGCAGGATGGCGTCGGAAATGTTCGCGACTCCCTCGTAGGCCACGCCGGATTCGGCCACCAGCGTAAGAGGCTCGCCTTTTTCGATGCCCAGTTCTTTGGCATCGACCGTGCTCAGCACAAAATGCTCCGTACGGGTCACTTGGTTCATCCCACTCTCGGCGGAGATGCCAGCATCGTGCGCTTCTTGGACCAGCACACGCCCGCGCGCCAACGTCAGCGCGAAACCATCGGGGTTCTGAGGACGCTCTTGCCAGGACAGCGTGCCCAATCGCGCCTTCCCCGCACGAAAGCCCTCGCCATAGAACGCGGAGGTTCCCGGCTCAGTCGATGACGTGCATGGCCACTGGATCCCATGGTGCACGACTTCAGAGTAGAGCATTTGGGTGGGTTGCGGGTTATCGTTGCTCGGCTTCGCCGTGACGTGTCCCTCAGCCATTAGGCGCTGGTGAGAGATACCTTGGTACTCCTCCACTGCCCTGCCCACTTCAGCAAGCACTGCGTCCGAATCAATGTCGGTGAATGCACCCGCACCTAGAGCCGTCGCGATCGCGGAAACGATCGCAAGATCAGAGCGCGCGTCGCCCTTCTTCGGCGTGAGCACCGAGCGCAGCGGCTGAACGCGCCGCTCTAGATTGGTCATCGTCCCGCTCTTCTCCAGCGATTGGAGCGCGGGGAACACAACGTTGGCTCGCGATGCGATGTCAGACATGAAGCCGTCGCTCACCACCAGGAACTCGAGCGCATCCAGCGATGCGTTGACATCGCCGAACGTACCATCCTCGTAGTGCGTGTGATCGCCCAGCAGCAGCATCGCTTTGATGCCGCCCTCCCGCGCACCAGCGAACATCTCGCCGACGCCGAGCCCCAGTGCGGTCGGCATCTGAGCGTTCCACAGATCGCCGAGGCGAGTCATACTCGCGGAGTCGTCGATAGGCTGGTGGCCGGGAAGCGCGTTCGGCACAGCGCCCATGTCGTAGGCCCCCTGTTCGTTGGCGCCCTGGTACAGCGGCATCACCCCAGCGTTCGGCACGCCCACGTTGCCCGTCACCAGCGCGAGGTTCGCGATGGCCCTGGTCGCGTTCAGTAGCATGCCGGGCGTGGCACCCTCAAGGCCGAACAGCATGGCGGCAGGCCCACCAGTCGCGTAGAGCTGAGCCGCCCGCTCGATCTCCTCCGCAGGAACACCCGTTTCAGAGACTACCGCCGCGCGGGAAAACGGCTCAAGGGAGGCGACCATCTCGTCCCAGCCGTCGCAGCGATCTCTCACATAGTCGTCGTTGCCAAGGCCCAGCTCGACCACCGCGAGGAGCAATCCGCCGAGCAACACATTGACCGTACCCGGGAACGGACGCAGCCACAGCTCCGCGTACCGCGTCAGCTCCACCTCACGGTCGTCGATCACGATGAGCTTCTGCGTGCCCGCGCGCACCGCCTGCTTGATGGCGACCGCGGCCACGTTCTGCTCTTCTGTGATGTTGGCGCCGACCACCATGGACACCGACGCCCGACGGAGGTCCGAGAAACTCATCGTTGCAGCGGCATAGCCAAATGTATCAAGCAGCACCGCTCCGACGTCGGGGTGGTCGTTGGACGCAACGTCCACGTTATTCGAGCCCATGACCGTGCGGGCGAACTTCTGGGCGACGTACATCTCTTCATTGGTGTCGCGCGGCGAGACCACCAGGCCGAACCCTGCGCCCACGTATGCGGCCAAGCCATCGGCCGCAGCGCGTACCGCCTGGTCCCACGTCGCCTCTTGCAACACACCGTCGCGACGGACCATCGGCTGGCTGAGCCGGCGCTTGTCGTTCACGTAGTCGAATCCGAATTTCCCCTGGAAGCAGGCCTGGCCCAGGTTCACGGGAGCGTTCAGTTCGGGGATGGCCCGGATCGCCTTATCCCAGCGATTGACCTCGTAGGTCATCGTACAACCCACTGGGCACTCAGTGCAGATCGTCTGCTCCGTCCGGGCAGCGCGTTCCCACTTGTACTGCGTCTCAGTGAGCGCGCCGACGGGGCACACGTCGATGCAGGCCCCACAGAACTCGCAACCCGACTCCAGAAGTGAATCGCCGAAGAGCGTGCCAACCAACACCTGGCCTGCACGTTCGGTCATGGCCAGGGCCTCGTCGCCGCGCAGCTCATCGCAGGCCCGCACACAGCGAGCGCACACGATGCAGAGGTTGTAGTCGCGGTCGTAGAACGGGTCTTTCGTCTCGACCTGCAGGTTGCGGCCAACGAAGTTCAGAGGCGACGTCATGCCCTGCGTGTGGTGGCGGGTCGTGTCCTTCAGTTCGCACCGCTCGTTCTTCGGGCATGTCACGCAGCGGTCGGTCACATCCACGTGCCGAAGGCAGATGTCCTGCGGACCACAGAGATCAATCCTATGGCATGTAAGGCAACCGTTGGGGTGCTCCGACAGCAACAGGTCCAGCGTCGTATCGCGTACCGCGATCGCGGCTGCTGGCTTGGTGTTGATTACCATGCCGTCGTTGGCAGGCAGCGTGCATGCAGCCGGTGTGCCGCGTCCGCCCTCGACCTCGACCACGCACATGCGGCAGGCACCGTATGGCTTCATCCCCGGGTGGTAGCACAGGAACGGAATGTAGATGCCCGCATCGTTGGCCGCCTGGATAACCATCGTGCCGGGAGTGGTTTGCACCTCCTTCCCGTCAATGGTGATGGTGATCGTCGTTAGGGCCTGAGCCATTAGTCAGCCTCCGGCGCGGCACTGGTCAGCGCCACCGATTCGAGTTTCGCCACGAAATCAAGCTTCACCGTAGCCGTTGGGGTCTCACCGTCGGCCTGCGCCCCCCGCCGCGTCGTCTGCGGGCCCACGAAACGCGCGATAGGCAGCGTGCCATGCCCATCCATCTGCGCCTGGAACTCGTCGCCGAAGTGCTTCAGCGCTGAGTCCACCGGGTTGTACCCGAGTTGACCGTGGCCACACAACGAGCCAGCCCTGAGGTTCGCACCTATGCGCGCCATGAGCTCCATATCGCCTTCGCGGGATTCCCCAGCGCAGATCCGGTCTAGCACCTCCAGCAGGTGGGACGTGCCGAGCCTACAGGGGAAGCACTTACCACACGACTCCATCTGGTCGAAGGCCAGCAGGTTGCGGACCAGATCAACCACCGAGCGAGTCTCGTTACAAACGATAAGTCCGCCTGAGCCGAACATGGCGCCCCCTGCAGCCATGGCATCGTAGTCCAGCACCATGTCCAGCTGTTTGGCAGGCAGCACGCCGCCGAGCGGGCCTCCAGTCTGGAGAAACTTGATCGCCTTGCCATCGGGGTCGCCGCCGCCAAGATCCTCGACAACCTGGCGCATCGTCAACCCGAATGGGACCTCAACCAGTCCTGCGTAACGGATGTCACCAGACAGGCAGGCGATGGCCGTGCCAGCGGATTTCTCCGTGCCAATGCCATTGAACCAGGCCGCGCCACGCCGAATGATCTCCGGCACGTAGCTAAGCGTCTTGATATTGTTGATGTTAGAGGGTTTGCCCCACACGCCGTACGCGGCGGGGAACGGAGGCCGGAACCGAGGCATCGACCGCTTACCCTCCACAGCCTCCATCAGCGCCGTCTCCTCACCGGCCACGTAGGACTCGCCGACCAGCGAGACTTCAATGTCGAACGCAAAGTCGGTGCCCATGACACTGCTACCGAGGATGCCATTGGCGTAGCAAGCCTCGATGGCGGCGCGCGTCCGCTCGATAGGGGAATCGTTGCCATGACGGATGAACACGATTCCGTTGGACGAGCCCGTCGCGTAACCCGCGATGATGCAACCCTCAATCAGCGTCAGCGGATCGGTGTCTAGGATCGTCTTGTCGTTGAACGCACCTGGGTCGCCTTCTTCGCAATTGCACAGGATGTACTTGGACGGCGCAGGGTTCCCGGACAGGAAGCTCCACTTGGTGCCGGTGGAGAAAGCGGCGCCACCACGGCCTCGCAGGCCGGAGTCCCGTACCGCTTGGACCACCTCACCGGGCTGCATCTCGCTCAGCGCCTTATCGAGACCCGCGAAGCCTCCGCTGGCGATGTAGTGGTCGAGGTTCGCGGGCTCGATCTCGCCCGCGTTTCGCAATGCGATGCGCACCTGGTGCTGCATCATCGGCAACTGCTCGCGGCGAGGCAACCCCGGAACGTCCGCGTCCACCGACGCCAACGCCAACTCCACAGCGGGAACACCACCCTTGATGTGGCGTTGCACGATCTCCGGCACCTGCTCTGCGCCCACGTTCGCGTACATGACGCGTGGCCTCCCCGGCACCGACACGTCCACGAGGGGCTCCGCGTAGCAGAGACCGGTTGTCCCAACCTCTGAGATGGTCGCATCGACACCCGATTCGGCGACGTCCCGGCGCAGCGCGCTGAGCGTAGCGCCAGCACCAGCCGCCGTGCCCATCATCCCCGTGCTCACGCGAATCCACGGACGCGAGTTGAGCTCTATCCAGCGCTCCGTTGCGGACGCGAGCATGAGTTCGAAGACCTCAGTCATCCTTGGTCGCCCCTGCGTCGACCGCCTTGACGCCTTCTACCAGACCAATCGCCCTCTCCAGCGACATGTGACCTACGAGATCTTCGTCAAAGCTCATGGCAGGGCCGTGGGCGCATACACCCAAGCACGTGTTGAGCTTGAGCGATATCGCACCGTCCACAGTCTCACCCTCATGGTCGAGGCCGAGGTGAGGTAGCAACCCCTGAAGGATCGGCTGTGCTCCGAGTACGTGGCACGTAGGGCCCCAGCAGATCTCAACTTTGTGACGGTTCGGGGGAGTGAATCGGAAGTTCGGATAGAAGGAGGCGATGCCCCAGACGGCATTAGCGCTGGCAGTATTCCGCTGCGCGACCTCGTCGATAGCCTCGATGGGTAAGTAGCCGAGCTCATCCTGAGCAGCCAGAAGGGAGGAGAGGATCGTCACCGTGCGCGCAGGCTGTGTCGCGATAGCGTCGCGCGCCCGTTCGCGAAGCGCAGCACGCGCTTCGTCGGTATCGTTCTCGGTGCTGCTCGAAGCAGGCGAATCAGGCTTCGGCGTCATCGCCCCTCAGCGTGTTCAATAAAAGTTCGTGAATTTCTGCACTAATGACAGGCCCGCATAGTAGCACGGGCCTCGGAACGCTCACAAGACACGCCAGAACGCGTAGACCAGAGGTAACGCCTAGACTCCGCGGAGCCGGGTCTGCACAGGCGTCATTAACTCTTGGTGCACCACCTTCGCGCTCGTCATACCCGGGATAGCCCTGATGTCGGCCACCATGGCCTCGGTCAGCTGATCGTCGAAGCCCACAACCATGGTCGCGTTGCCCCGGGGTGAATCGCGCCCAACCTCCATGAAGCTGATGTTCGCATCGTGAGAACCCGAAATCGTCCCCACCCTACCGATCATCCCCGGCTGATCCACCTGCGACGTGAACAGCATGTAGGGCGCATTGGGCTCCATGTCCAGGTAGAAGTCGTTGATTCTCAACAAGTGCACCCGGCCGTTCGCGGAAGTGCCACCCAGGTACATCGTGCCTGCACTCGTACGTACCTTCACGCTCACGTAGTTGGAGTAGATGGCCAGGGCTTCTGATTCGCGCTCCTGTACCACGTTGATGCCTCGCTCCTTTGCTATCAGCGGAGCGTTCACCAGGTTCACCCGAACATCGGAACTTTCGGCCAACACACCCACCAGCGCCGCAGCGCCTATGATTGACGTGTCGTGCTCCGAGATGTCGCCCGCGACGCTCACCGTCACCGTGTCGAGCTGACCTTCAGAGAGTTGGATCGCCAGACGCCCCATTAGCGTCGCAACTGGTATGTAAGGGCTCAGCGCCTCACGCACCGCCGCAGGGACGAACGGCACGTTAATCGTGTACGGAGCAGCCTCACCGTCAAGCACGGCCATGACCTGATCCACAACCTCAATCGAGACCTCGACCTGTGCCTCTTCGGTCGAGGCGCCGAGGTGCGGGGTCATCACGAGCCTCTCGTTGCCGAGCAACGCCATCTCCTTGGGAGGCTCACTGGTGAACACATCCAGCGCCGCGCCCGCGACGTCACCGCTCTTCAGCGCAGCGTCGAGCAGCCCCTCGTCGACCAAGCCACCGCGAGCGGCATTGATGATCCGCACGCCCTTCTTGAGCTTCTTGAACTCAGGCTCGCCTATCAGGCTCTTCGTACCGGATGTTAGCGGTGTGTGAATGGAGATGAAGTCCGACTCAGAGAGCAGCCGGTCCATGTCCACCATCTCGACGCGCATCGCCCGAGCACGATCCTCCGCGACGTACGGGTCGAATGCGAGAACGTTCATCTCGAAGGCGACCGCGCGCGTGGCAACCTCGGAGCCGACCTTGCCCAAGCCGATGACGCCCAGCGTCTTCCCACGAAGCTCCACGCCCATGAACTTGCCGCGCGTCCACTCACCCCGGCGCATGGACGCATCCGCCTGCGCAACATTGCGCGACAGCGACATCATGAGCGCGAACGCATGCTCGGCGGCCGCGATGGTGTTGCCCGTAGGTGCATTGACCACCGCCACGCCGTGACCGGTCGCCGCGTCAAGGTCGATGTTGTCGACACCAACGCCGGCCCGGCCGACGACCTGAAGTTGCACAGCCTTGTCGATGACCGACGACGTTACCTTGGTTTCACTACGGACAATCAACGCGTCGTACTCACCGATGATCGCTTCAAGCTCTTCGGGATTGAGACCAATCTTGAAGTCGACTTCGTGGCCAGCGGCACGAAGCCGCTCCACGCCCGCGTTGTCAATCGGATCCGAGACTAGAACGCGCGCCATGCCTATCTCCGTCGTAAGGATTTCAGGGGGGGGGGGGGGAAGCCGTCGCTAGACCTTGGCGGGCTCGTAGCCCAGCTTGGGCAGCGCGTCCTTCAGCGCATTGAACACGTTGTCGATGTCTGCCTTGGACACGTAACCCATGTGGCCTATCCGGAACACGCGGCCCGTGAGCAGTCCACGTCCCTCAGCGGCGATGATGTCATAGTCATCACGCAATGAAGAAAGCAGCGCCTCGTCGGTGATCCCCTCGGGCACGAAGCAGGCCGTCACCGTGTTGGACGCGTGCTTGTCGTCCTTCGCTACCAACTCGAGGCCCATGGCCGACAGGCCCTGGCGAGTGTAACTCGCAATCTCCTGATGGAACGCGTACACCTCCTCCATGTCACCCCGGGCAAGCATCTTCTGAACCGCGAAATCCAGGCCGAACATCAACGAGATCGCCGGTGTCCAGGGGGTCTGCCCCTTGCCGTGAGCCTTCTTGGCCTCAGTGATGTCGAAGTAGAACTTGGGCATCGTCGAGGTCTTCGATGCTTCCCATGCCCGGTCACTGAACGAGATCATCGCGAGCCCTGGGGGGCACATCCAGCCCTTCTGCGAGCCGGCCACCACCACATCCAGGTCCCACTCATCCACCAGCAGGCGGATAGAGCCGAGGGAGGAGATGGCATCCACGAGCAGCAGCTTGTCGAACTCACCCTTGACGATACCCGCGATGGTCTGCATGTCGTTCGTGATACCGGTAGAGGTCTCGTTGTGAGTAACCAAGACAGCCGTGATCTCCGGGTCGTCCTTCAACGCCTGGCGGATCGCCTCCGGGTCGGCGGCCTCACCGTCGGGGAACTTGAGTTCGTTCACCGAAGCCCCATACGTCTTGGCAATCTTCGAGAAGCGGTCACCGAAGTTTCCGACCGTGACTGCGAGGACTCGCTGGCCAGGCGACAGGGTGTTGACCACCGCCGCCTCCATCGCACCGGTGCCGGAGGATGTGAGGACGAACACGTCGTTCTTGGTCTCGAACGCCTTCTTCAGATTCTCGCCAATCCGCTTGATAAGTTCAGCGAACTCAACACCGCGGTGATCAATCATCTGTTTGGTCATTGCCTTGAAAACGTCATCAGGCACGGGCGTCGGGCCAGGGAGGCGCAGGTTCGCCATCAGTTCCTCCTAAAAGTCGTCGAAAGGGGCCGGAAAGCTGGCTGGGGCGGGAGTCAGATTGACGCTCCAGATTATAGGGTCTGATAGGCGAGTGATTCAACCGGCAAATGCGAGTCTGTGAGCCAATTCACAAGTCCTGCGGCAGGCAACGGCCAAGCGCGGACGCACCTCCATTCACTCCAGATTGCCCTCGGCTTTGTAGTCCTGCCCCAGTTTGACGTACTCATCTGCGTTCATCTTGACCAGCTCGTAGTGCTTTTGCAGCATCGGCCCGATCACCTTGCCGGGGACGCCCGCCAAGATGCTGTTATCGGGCACCTTCCTGCCCTCGATCAGCACCGATCCTGCCGCGACGATGCACCAATCACCGACCCTCGTCTGGTCATTCATCGTGCTGTTGTTGCCGAGTAGGCAGTGGTTGCCGACCGAACGAGCGTGGCACACAACCGCATGCCCCAGCGTAACGAAAGCGCCGATATCCATATTCCCGTCCGCGTGGCAGATACTCCCATCCTGGATGTTCGTACCCTCGCCTATCGTCATCTTCCCGCGATCCGAGCGCAGCACGACGCCTGGCCAGATCGAGGCATTGGGTCCAATCTCGATATCGCCTATCAGATAAGCGCCCTCACTAACGAACGCCGTTGGATCGATTTGGGGGGTTTTCCCTTTGAGGCTGCGAATCATACTCATCCTTACCGGAGTTCAACTGGGTATTGGGGGACGCGTCGCCGAAGCAACGCCTCGAAGGTCCCTTGAATGTCCGCCGAGCGTTTCCCTATGATAACGACGTTCACGGCGAGCTTCCTCGCTCGGGCGCTGGGGCCAGCGTAGATCTGGCACAAGTTTTGCACCGATCTTGGCCGATTCTGCCAAGTTACATGGAGCCATGGATGCCCCTCTACGACAAACAGGCTCTCGACGCCGCACGAGCACAGCGTGCACGTTGGGAGCACGACGAACTGAGCACCAGTACCAGCAATATGCAGGAGTCGCGCGACCACTTCCGCACGATCTCCGGCATCCCCGTTGAACGCGTCTACACCCCGGAGGAGAACCCCGCGCTCAGCTACGAGGACGACCTAGGCAACCCCGGCCAGTTCCCGTTCACCCGCGGCATCTACCCAACCATGTATCGAGGGCGCCAGTGGAGCCGGCGGCAGATTGCGGGGTTCGGCACCGCCGCCTCCACCAACGCACGGTTCAAATTCCTCTTGGAGAACGGCCAGACAGGCCTAAGCACCGACTTCGACCACCCTACTCTCACCGGCTATGACTCCCTCCACCCCTTGTCCGAAGGCGAGGTCGGCCGACTCGGCGTCGCCATCGACACCCTCCCCGACATGGCGGAGCTGTTCAGTGACATTCCCCTCGACAAAGTGAGCATCTCGCTCACCATCAACCACCCTGCCATCGTCCTGCTCTCCTTCCTGCTTGGCCACGCCCAAGACGAGGGCGTCGCGTGGGATCGCCTGCGAGGCACGGTACAGAACGACTCTCTGAAAGAGTTCCACGGACAGAAAACGTTCGCAGTGCCTCCGCGCGGCGGGTTCCGGTTGACAATGGATGTGGTGGAGTACTGCACGGAGCACGTACCCGGCTGGAACACCATCTCCATCTCCGGGTACCACACCCGCGAAGCAGGCTCAGACGCGATCCAAGAGCTCGCGTTCACCCTCGCGCAGGGCATGGCGTACATCGAGGGCGGCCAACGTCGCGGTATGACCGTCGACACGTTCGCCCCACGACTGTCATTCTTCTTCGGCGTCCATATGGACTTCTTCGAGGAAATCGCCAAGCTACGCGCCGCACGACGTCTCTGGGCACGGATCGTCACCGAGCGCTACGGCGCCACCGATCCACGCGCGATGCTCTGCCGGTTCCACAGCCAGACCCTCGGCTCGACGCTTATCCGGAATGGGATGTTGAACAACATCGTCCGAGGCACCTCCCAAGCCCTCGCCGCCGTCCTCGGCGGTACACAATCGCTGCACGTCAGCGGCTACGACGAAGCGCATGACATCCCCTCAGAGGACGCCATGCGCATGTCCCTCACCACGCAGAGAATCCTCGGCTCCGAGACCGGCGTTGCCGACACTGCCGACCCCCTCGGCGGTTCGTTTTTCATCGAAAAACTCACCCGCGAAATCGAAGAGCGCGCCATGGTCTACATCAAGAAGATCGACCAAATGGGCAACGGCAGCATGCTCGATGGCATGTTCGCCGCCATCGAATCCGGCTACATCGAGAAAGAGATCTCCGACGCCTCCTACGACTACCAGCGCCGCATCGAGGACAAGGACTACCTCGTGCTCGGCCTCAACGAGCCGATCCCCGACGCAGCGCCTCCTCCGCAGCTCTACGTGCACGACGACCGTGAAGAGGAGCGCCAGAAAGAGCGCCTCGCTGGCGTCGTTCGCAAGCGCGACCCTCAGATCACAGCGGGCGCACTCGACGCACTTCGCGAAGGCACGGCAGGAGACGCGAATCTGATGCCCCTGGTGTTGAATGCCGCAAAGTCGCACGCAACCGAAGGGGAAATCATGGGCGTGTTCCGTGAGATCTTCGGCGAGCACCAGGACCCAGGGATTTTCTAGCCCCTAGCCAATAGTCACCAAAGACCCGCTAGCTGTCCATGAGCAGAAGGAGTCGTAACCGGTGGATGACGCGCGCCCCATAAAAGTACTGCTAGCCAAGCTAGGCCTCGATGGCCATGATCGTGGCGTCAAAGTTGTCGCCAGAGCCCTCCAGGATGCCGGTATGGAGGTCGTCTACATGGGCATGCGGGTCACCCCCGAAACCGTAGCCGACCGTGCACAGGAAGAGGCAGCCGACGTCATCGGCATCAGCCTCCTTTCGGGCGCTCACAAGAAGCTCATGCAAGCCATGGTGAAGGCCACCGAAGAGCGCGAGATCCGGCATGAAACCCTCATCCTCGTTGGCGGCACCATCCCCGAGGGCGACGAAGAAGAGCTCTCCGCCATAGGCGTGGATGGCGTCTTCCCCGTGGGCTCCAGCCTCGCTGATATCGAAAACTTCATCCGCGAACATCGCAAGCCGAGAACATAATCATGTCCGACTGGCCACCGCAGTACGACGACACCTACCTCCCGCCCAACGACCAGGAATACTGGTTCCCGGAATTGGAGACAGAATCCCCCGAGGCGCGCACCGAGCGTGTCCTCGAAAAACTCCAGGGCCAGATGGCATGGGCCTACGAGCGATCGCCGTTCTATAAACGAGTTTGGAATGCAGCCGGTATCTTGCCAACCGATATGCGAACGCTGGACGACTTCCACCGCGTCCCCATCATCACCAAAGAGGACCTCCGAGAGGATCTCATTGAGAACCCTCCTTTCGGCAGCAACATCTGCGACGACTGGTCTGACATCGAGCGCATCCACGGGTCCAGCGGGACCACCGGGATTCCCACCGTGCTCACCATCAGCCGCAACGATTGGCAACGCATCGGCAACGCCCACGCCCGGATCATGTGGGGCGCAGGCATCAGGCCCACTGACATGGTATTCATGGCCTCGCCGTTCTCGCTCTATATGGGCAGTTGGGGTGCGCTCGTCGGAGCAGAGCGCATACGCGCCCGGTGCTTCCCCTTCGGCGCGGGCAACCCGGGCCAGACCAAGATGGCCGTCCGCTGGATAAAGGCCACCAGCCCCACCGTGTTTTACGGCACACCCTCGTTCGCTCTCTACCTAGCGGAAACCGCACGGGAGGACGGGATTGACCCCAAGAGCTTCGGCTTCCACACCCTGTTCTTCTCCGGTGAGCCAGGCGCCTCTATCCCATCCACCCGCGCCACATTGCAAGCCACCTTCTCCGCCAACATTATCGATATGGGATCGACCGGCGAGATGTCACCCTGGATGACCAACGGTGGATGTGCCCACAGTCCAGGGATGCACCTCTGGCAGGACATCGTCTTCACCGAGCTCGTCGACTCCGTCACCAAAGAGGTCGTTCCCTACGGTTCCGAAGGCGTCCCCGTCTACACCCACCTCGAGCGCACCTCGCAGCCGCTCATCCGCTTCTGGTCAGGCGACCTCTCCCGCTGGACCGACGAGCCCTGCCCGTGCGGCCGCACCTACCCGCGGATGCCTATGGGCATCTACGGCCGCGTGGACGACATGGTCACAGTACGAGGCGAGAACGTGTACCCCAGCGCCGTCGAAAACATTGTTCGCGGCATGCCCGAGCTGACCGGTGAGTTCAGGATGATCGTCACCCGCGAGCGCGTCATGGACGAACTAACCGTCCTCGCTGAGTACGCCGACGGCCAGAAAGCATCGCGAGACGACATCAAGTCACGTCTCGAAGCCACCCTCGCCGCCACCCTCGGCATCCGCGCATTCGTCGACCTCAAAAGCCAAGGCGAGCTTGAGCGCACCCAATTCAAAGCCAAGCGCGTCATCGACGAGCGCGATCTCCACGCCTAGCGTCCCACCGCCACCTGTTCCCGCAGCGCCGTCATTAACCCCATCCTCCTGACGGGAGCGCAATCAAACTGCTATAGGTGACGATAACTGCAATCATTTCCAGATCATCCTCAGCATCCCAGAGGCCTTCCCCCGTCTCATCCCAACATTAAGGCGCGGCGGTGTCGCCGGGTTGCAGAGGCCCTGTGGTAAGCTTTCGGACGGTCGCAACTGTCTCCTAACACAGCCTCCCGGCGCACAACGACCATGCGCAACCCTTGAATCGTGAGGATCGCTATCCATGGCTGAAGGCCGGATTTTCTCTGGTATGCGCCCCTCCGGGCGGCTGCATCTGGGCAACTACTTCGGAGCGCTCGCCAACTGGGTGAAGCTCCAAAACCAGTTCGACCAGTGCTTCTTCGCCGTCGCCGACGTCCATGCGCTAACAACGCTCCAGGGCAAAAACCAGGTCGCCGAGATCAAACCCAACACCCATGAAATGGTCCTCGACTGGCTCGCCGCCGGCATGGACCCCGAACGTTCCGTCCTCTTCATTCAGTCGCAGGTGCCAGAGGTTCTGACGCTGCACGCGCTACTGAGCATGAGCACTCCCCTGGGTTGGCTCATGCGCGTCCCAACCTTCAAGGAAAAGGTCCGCCAGATGGGCGAGGACGAGGAGCACATTCCCTACGGCCTGGTGGGCTACCCCGTGCTCCAGACCGCAGACGTTATTCTCTACAAGGCTGATCGAGTGCCAGTCGGCATCGACCAGGTCCCCCACGTCGAGATCATGCGAGAGATCGCCAGACGGTTCAACCGCCTCTACGGCGAAACGTTCCCCGAGCCGCAAGCCCTGCTCACCGAAACACCCATGATCGCGGGCACCGACGGCGAAGCGAAAATGAGCAAAAGCCTCGACAACCAGATCGAGCTTGCCGCAGACGACGAAGAAACCACCAAGCGCGTGAAGCGCATGGTCACAGACCCCCAACGCCAGCGTAAGGCTGACCCAGGCCGGCCCGAAACCTGCAACGTCTACTCCCTCCACAAGATCTTCAACCCAGACAAGCTTGATGAGATCTACCAGGGCTGCGTCACCGCAGGCATCGGTTGCGTCGACGACAAGCAGACCCTGGGCGATGGCATCAACGCCTACCTATCCGAATTCCGGGAGCGTCGCCGTGAGTTCGCCGCCAAGCCTGGCTATGTCAACGAGATCCTCGCCTCCGGCGCAGCGCGAGCAAGCGCCGTCGCACGCGAGACGATTCGAGAGGTTTATGAAAAGATGGGGCTCGCCTAGCAGTGCCCGCGACAACGCTGCCCACCGCAAACGACGGTAGAGGCGCATTCGAGGTAGCGGAACAGGCGGTCCGCGCATCCGGCGCGGTCATAATGGCCCACCTCCCCGAAATGTCGCTGCCCCCCGCGCAGCGAACCGTCCGGGTTTCAAACAAAGGTGGCTGGAACAACATTGTCACGGACGTCGATCACGCGGCCGAGAAGGCGATCCTGAGCATCCTGGACCTCGCATTCCCCCACGACGCCATCCTCGCCGAAGAGTCCGGCTCGCGCGATGGCACCAGTGGCTACTCCTGGTGCATCGACCCGCTGGACGGCACCCGCAATTTCGCCTCGGGTGTCCCCCACATCTGCGTCAATCTCGCGCTATCCCACGGCGACAACTTAGTCCTCGGCCTCACCTACGACCCCGTACGCGACGAGATGTTCCACGCCATCGAAGGCGGCGGCGCGTTCCTCAACGGCCAGCGTATCTCCGTCTCCGAGCAGTCCGCATTGCGTGAGTGCATCGTCGGCACCGACATGGGCTACAAGGGCGACGAGGGCAAGCTGCTCCTCGCCATGCTCGAGAACCTCTGGCCCGGCGTGCAGTCCGTCCGCATGATGGGCTCAGCCGCGCTCGGCGTGGCCTACGCCGCAGCCGGCCGCCTTGAGATGTACGTCCACCATTACGTCCAGCCGTGGGACATCGCACCTGGCCTGCTCCTCGTACGCGAGGCCGGCGGCATCGCCACCGATCTCCGAGGAACCTTCGCCTATCCCGCCAGCGGATGCATCGTCGCCGCGTCGTCCGGAGTCCACGCAGCGTTCATGCGCGCCACCGAAGGCAGCAACTGGCGCTCGGCGCAGCCCTAGCCGCACTCGTCGCAATCCGGCACCTAACTCACTCCGATTAGCAATCTTGCTATCTAGAATGGATGGGACAAGGGGTGAGGGCTCATGCGAGGAGCGGTGGGACGGCTATACGGGCGCTTCCAGGGTTGGGTCTACACCCTCCCCGCGCCACCGATAATCCGTAGCCTGATAGATTTCATCTATCGGGTTTTCCGGAACTTCTCACGCGATGACGGCTCCCACATGGCCGCCGGCGTCGCCTACTACGCGGTCTTCTCCCTGTTCCCACTCGCCCTCGGCACCATCTCCATCGCCAGCATCTTCATCGGCCCTGAAAACGTACGCGACAGCGTCCTCAAGTTCCTCCAAGAGCAAGTCGGCGTCGGCAGCGAAGAACTCGTAACGTCCAACATCGAAGCCCTGCTGAAAGCGCGCGGGGCGGTTGGAATCGTCGCGTTGGTAACGTTGTTCTGGTCGTCGCGTGCGGTGTTCGGCGCCGTGCACAGAGTCATGAACCGCGCGTGGAAGGTCGCCGAACCGCCCCACTTCCTGATCCGCCAACTCGGCCAGATCGGCGCAGCTGTCGCGGTCGCGGTACTGTTCATGGCATCCGCCACCATAGGCCCCACCGGACGAGCTTTGGCTTCACGCACGGAGTACTTGTTCGGGTTGCAGGTACCATGGGCCACGCTGTTCACCGTGTTCCCGCTCTTGCTCAGTGCCTTCGTATTCATTCTGATTTTCCGAGTCGTCCCCGATGCCAAGGTACGCTGGCGTGACGCGATCCCCGCCGCAGTCCTAGCCACGGTGCTCTTCGAATTGGCGAAGGGAGGGTTCGCGTACTACCTTTCGAACCTATCCCTCCTCGACTTGGTGTATGGCAGCGTGACTACTGTCGTGGTCTTGATGCTGTTCCTGTACATAGTCGCCATGGTGCTCGTGTTGAGCGCTGAGTTCTCCAGCGAGTACAACAAGTCGTCGATAGCGGGGTTGCTCACCTTCCGGGGCCACTGGAAGCCGGTGCGCGGTGGCCTGGCTCCGCTGGAGCACCGCCGACAGCGAACAGCACATACAGCGCCCACCGAGCCACAGAAAGTTGCACCGGATCCCAAGCACGACGCGCACGAGCGAGCGTCCAACCTGGACCCACCCACCGTCCCCGGCGGGTGGGATCAGCCACCCCAGGCCTAGTCCAGCGGGTTTATCACCAAACCACTCGGGAGCTTCGGGTGAAAGTAGGTGCTCTTGCGCGGCAACCTGATGCCCGCGCCCACCACCACCTCGAAAACGTCGGCTGGCACGCCCTTGATGAAGAACGCGATCTGCGCTTCGCCTGACTCCACCATTCGCACTGCCTCTACCGGATCGTGAACGTACGCCACGTTCTCCGGGAACGCGTCGCCCATGACGGGGAGGAACAGCAACTCCTGCAGGACGTTCGCCTCCACAGCCTTCGCCTGCTCCAGCGGTGTCATCGCAAGATCTGGCGCCGGAACGGTATCGTCGGCGGGCGTGAGCAACAAGGGCGTCTTACCCTGCTCGACGACCCCCAAAGCCACCTGATCCTGCGCAAGATTAGCGATGGCAGCGTCCAACTCAGCGGGGGCAGGGTCGATCGCCGGCGTCGCCGTGAACAACGTTGCCAGCAGGTTCCGCATCTCGCCGAGCTTGCGTTCATCCAAGCCGTGCACCACACGGTAGTAGGGCTGAATCAGCAAACCGGGATCGTCGAACGAGATGAGGCACGTGAGCACCGTATCGGTAGCCCCACCTACCTGCTTCCCATACAGCACCGCCGTCTCATAGCGGTGGTGACCGTCAGCGATATACGTTGGCTGCGACTTCAGCGCAGCGCTCACTGTCTGCACGTCAGTAGGATCAGATATCACCCATATCGTGTAGCCCTGCCCCTCCACTACGAAATCCGCATCGGGGGTCGTCGCGGCAACTCGGCTCGTGACCTGTGCCACCCGGCCGGCCGCATCCCTGAACAGCATCATGATCGGGCTGAAGTTGGCAGAGGTTGCCTGCATCAGCGCGAGCCGGTCCTCCTTGGGGCCTGCTGCCGTGTCCTCGTGGGGCAATACTGCGCCCCCAAGCTCCTCCAGTTGAAGGGCGCCGAGCAACCCCAACCGCTCCTGCTGCACGCCCCCAACGACGAACCGCTGGCGGAGCAGGTAGTAGGACGCAACATCGTCTTGCTTGAGCGCACCATCTTGCTTCATGCGCGCAAACTCAGCCGCAGCCCGTTCGTAGCGGTCTGCGGGAGGCGAGCCCGAAAGCTCCGCAAGCTCGAGACGCACCATGTTGTGCGGGTTTCGAGCGAGCAGGATCTGCTCATCGTCCGCCGAGATAACGTCGTACGGCGGGCAAATCAAATCTGCCAAGCTGCCTGCGGACCCGTCGTAGCGCACTCCACGGAACGGACGAAAATCGACCATAAACTCACCTGCTATGGGGCTACCGACAGTATAGTGGGGCCGGGTCGACGGAGCGACCGCACCTACTCCTTTCTTCGTTGACAAAGAATCTCTACAGAGGACAATGCCTGTATCATCGGCACCACTGCGCGGAGGAGACCATGGCAACGGCACCAGCAAAGACGCTCAAGATCGACGGGGACTCCCACTTCTTCCCGCCCATCGACTTCACTGATGTCGCGGAAAATGCAGGCATACCCGAATCGGCAGTCGACATGTTGTTGCGTGACACCGCCGTCTTCGCCGACCGCGAAGCACGTCGCGGTGGATTCCGCGCGACCGCCGCTGGCAAGGCTGTCGCCGCGGTCAACCCCACAGCCGCCGTCACGCAGCAGGATCGTGGCCCTATCGGTCACGGCGTCGCGGAGCAGCGCGTCCAATTGCTGCCCGACACCGGGTTCGACATGCAGGTGTTGATCGCGGACGGCATTTTTGCCAACGCATTCGGCTCGCCGGTTGGGCGCGAATGGGGCGAAGGTCTCCACCTCGCGCTGAGCATGTCCTACAACAACGCGGCTGCAGCCGCGCAGAACGCCTACCCGGACCAACTCATCGCCTGCGGCGTCGTGCCCTTCGGCACCGAGTCGCTGGAAGCCAACATCGCCGAGGCCAAGCGCGCCGTAAACAAGCTCGGCGTGAAATCGCTGATGATCAACTCCAACTGGCGTGGCGAGAACTGGGACACCGTCGATCTCTACCCGTTCTGGGACGAGATGAACAAACTCGGAGTCCCGATCTACGTGCATGGCAACCCGTTCTCATGCCAAGTGCAGGATCACGTCCCAACGAACTGGACCGTCGGTTGGGAGCGCATGCGGCGCCTCCACATCTCCAACTACCTAGGTTTCGGCTTCGAGTACATGATCAATATGGCCAGCCTCACCCTCGGCGGCCTGCTCACCGACTTCCCGAACTTAAAATTCGCGTTCTTCGAAGCCGGTGCCTCTTGGCTGCCCTGGGTCATGTACAGCCTCGACAGGGTCTACAGCATCGAGCCCCAGTGCGCGCGCTGTGAGGTGAAGCCCAGCGAACTAATCCTCAGATCCAGCTACGTCGCCGCAGAGCCCGACGAGGACGCCATCGTCGGTGCCATCCAAACCATCGGCAATCAAAACTTCATCGTCGGCAGCGACTACCCCCACCCGCCGAGCACCTTCCCCAACACCGCCGCTGGTATCCTCAACATGCCAGGCCTGACCGACGAAGACAAAGAAGCCATGCTAGGCGGCAACCTGCGGCGTCTGTTCAACCTATAGGGGGTACCAACGCCCGTAGAATCAATCCCCAAGCTAACGCCAGACCCTAATGGAGGTGCCTAGTGGCAACGATAAAAGCAGACGTCTACTTCGACTTCAGGTGACCCTTCGTCTTCAATGCAGCCGTTTGGCTGGATCAGGTCAAAGAAGCACGGGGCAACGGTGAAGACCCGATAGAGATCACCTGGAAACCCTTCTCATTGCAACAGGCCAATCAGAAGATCGGCCCCGAGTACCAGGCATGGAGTGAAACGGACGACGATCTCGACAGCAGCCTGTGGGGCCTCCGCGCGGGTGTCGCCGCCAAGCGCCAGGGCGAAGACGCCATGCGTCGCTACATGCCACTCTTGCTCAAGGCGCGGCACGAGGAACGCAAAGACCTCGGCGACAAGGATCTCCTAAAGGAGCTGGCCACGCAGGCGGGCCTGGATCTCGACCAATTCACCAATGACCTCGACGACCGCACAACTCTCGATGAAATCGCGGCCAGCCACAAGGAAGCCGTGGAAGAGCGAGGCGTGTTCGGCACACCCACGTTCGTGTTCGAGAACGGTGCCTCGGCGTTCCTGAAACTCATCCGCCCTAACTCCCCAGCGCAGGCCGAGAAGGCCTTCGACTCAGTCGTCAACGTGATGTCTAACGACATCTTCATTGGCGAGGTAAAGCGTCCCCAGCCCCCGTGGCCCAAAGGCGTCTTCGACTAGAAAACGAGAGAGGTCCAGGCATGCGCCTGGACCTCTCTCGCTCACGCTCTCTCTAGGTACGCACACGTTGCCCCACACAGAACCCAACACTCTCACCAACCTCCAGCACTCCCTCGGTGTGCGATTCGAGAACACGGCCCTGCTTGAGCAGGCGCTGACCCATCGCTCCTACCTCAACGAACACCCCGGCGACGGTTTCGAGGACTACGAGCGCCTCGAATACCTCGGCGATGCGTTCCTCGGGTGGGTAATCGCGGACGAGCTGTACCGTCGGCACCCTGGTTTCACCGAGGGAGATCTGACCCGCGGACGCGCGGCGCTCGTACGAGGCTCAACGCTTGCTGACATCGCACGTAGTTTCGACGCCGGCGCCTACCTCACCATGGGCTCCGGCGAGGAAACAAGCGGCGGGCGCGAACGACGTGACACTCTGGCGGCGGTCGTCGAAGCGCTCATCGGCGCTGTTCTGCTCGACAAGGGAGAACGTGAAGCCCACGAGCTCGTGCTCCGTTGGCTCGGGACAAAGATTGACGCATTGGATCCCGCCGGTACGCCTCGCGACGCCAAGAGCGCGTTGCAGGAATCGTACCAACGCACCGGTAAGCCCATCCCCGTTTACGAGCTCGTGCGCGAAGACGGCCCATCGCACGACAAGACGTTCGAAGTCCGCGTACTGATCGATGGCCAAGAGCTCGGCCGAGGTGAGGGCCGGCGCAAGGTCGACGCCGAGCAGACCGCTGCTGCGCAGGCGCTCAACGCAGCAGGCTCGACGCACGACTCGCCGTAACCTCTGAATTGCTTGTGGGGGCCCTGCTCCCCAAGTATCCTTCCAGCAGTTGATCTCCACGCCCACGCCTCTCGCATAGGACCCTCCACAACCCATGGTCTTCAGACTCTTCCGGCGTAAAGACAAAACCACAGAGGCCCTCGCCAAGACCCGCAAGGGTTGGGGCGGAGGACTCGCCGCATTGTTCCAGGGAGCCACGCTCTCCGACGACGCTCTCTGGGAGCAGGTCGAGGACGCTCTGATCTCCTCCGACGTTGGCGTCGATACCTCACTCGCCCTCGTGAACCGCGTCCGTCAACGCGTGCGCGACGAAGGCACCTCCGACGTCGTTGAAATGTTCAAGGAAGAATTGGCCGTCCTCCTCGACCCCAAGGACCAAACGATCTGGGATTGGTATGACCAAGAAGACCTTGCCGCGAAACCATTCGTACTCATGATTGTGGGTGTCAACGGCGTGGGTAAGACCACCAGCATCGCCAAGCTCACCAGGCACTATCAGGAGCTTGGCAAGACCGTCATGGTCGGCGCCGGCGACACTTTCAGGGCAGCGGCCATCGAGCAGGTACAAGTCTGGGGTGAGCGGCTGAAGATCGATATCGTAGCGCACCAGCAGGGATCAGACCCTGGTGCAGTGGCCTACGATGCCTACCAAGCGGCGGTCGCTCGTGGCGCAGACGTGCTCATCTTCGACACAGCCGGACGCCTCCACACCAAGGCCCCTCTGATTGAAGAATTGCGCAAGATTCGCAGGATCTTCGAGCGCTTCGATCCATCGGTGCCGCATCAGACTCTCCTGGTGCTCGACGCAACGACTGGCCACAACGGCCTGGAGCAGGCGAAGGTCTTCCAAGAAGCCGTGGGCGTAAATGGCGTTTTCCTTACCAAACTCGACGGCACCGCAAAGGGAGGCATCACTGTTGCCATCGCCCAAGAGCTCGACCTACCGGTCATTTTCATCGGTACCGGTGAAGGGCTCGATGATCTTTCCATGTTTGACACCGACGACTTCGTCGATGCGTTGTTCGGCGATGAGCTCGGAGCGCACTAGGCCTCGCCAATGATCGGCGTCTCCCTGCTCTGGCTGCTGATCCTCGAGTTGTTCGGCATCGCAGCTTTCCCCATCGCATATCGGGCTTTCTCAAAGATGCCTGATCGTGGCTGGGCGTTCAGCAAACCCCTCGGACTGTTGTTCGTGGGTTTCGGCACGTGGGTCGTGGGCCTCACGCACACCATCCCGAATTCGCGCTGGACTGTACTCCTAGCGCTCGGCGTCGTCGTGCTCGTCAGTTGGGCGTCCTCGCGGTCGTCTCGCGACGAAATCCTCGCCTTCCTGCGTCGCAACCTCAACACCGTCATCACCGCTGAGCTGCTGTTCATCGCCGCATTCCTCGGTCTGACCCTCTTCCGCGCGTCCGTCACTTCCATTGGCGCCACCGAGCAGCCCATGGACTTCATGTTCCTCAACGCCGTAACGACGAGCCCCCACTACCCCCCGATCGACCCATGGCTTGCGGGCGAGCACATCTCCTACTACTACCTGGGTTACCTCATGCTTGGCGCAGTCACCATGCTCTCCGGCATCGCCACGCCTATCGCCTACAACCTAGGCCTTGCCACCGCCGCGGCCATGGGCGCTATCGCAGCGTTCGGAGTAGCGTTCAATCTCGTGCGGCTCGCACGTGGCTCCGACGATGGCGGAGTGTTCGCAGGGATCACGGCGGCGTTTCTGCTACTGGTCGCCAGCAACCTCGTCGGCACCCTCGAGCTGGTGCGGGCCGCTGGCATAGGCAACGAGGCATTCTGGACCGCTGTGGGAATAAACGGCTTCACCGCGCCAGCAGGACCAGCCGCATCGTGGCACCCCGATGAGACCCACCTCTGGTGGTGGCGGGCCAGCCGTGCCGTACCTCCAGCCCACATCAACGAATTCCCATTGTTCAGCTTCCTCGTGGGCGACCTCCACCCGCACGTCATGTCCATCGGGTTCGTCCTACTTACCGTCGGCACCTCTATCCAGCTCTATCTACAGCAAGGGCTGGTTCGGGTTAGCGAACGGCTGGGCAGCCTAGCGGCAACCATAACGCTCCTGGCGGGGGCGGTCATCCTGCTCTCAGTCGTGCTCGGCGTAGACATTCTCTGGATGCTCCCGATCCTGGCCATCGCTACTGCAGCGCTCCTAGGCCCCATATGGCCGTTGGGGATAACCGTCTTCATCTCCACAGGCGCACTTGGCGCCATGAACCTGTGGGACCTGCCCCTCGGCTTGGCCTTGGTCGTTGGTGCCATCCTGCTGGGCACCGCCCGCAACGAGCGGTCATTCGGCTTCGGCACCTCCATCGATATATCAGGCCCTCACATGATCTCCGGCGCCCCGAACGATTCGACGCTGGCACCAGCCTGCGGCGCCGCAACCGTGTACGCGAACACGAGAGGTCGCTGGAGGAAAGAGGCAACGCTGCACCTTGACTCAAATGCGCCATATGCACGATTCGGAACGGCCGTGAGCATTGAGCGAGACATCGCGGTCGTGGGCGCACCCGGTGCTGCAGCAGCGATGGTCTACCAACGAGTAGACGACCAGTGGGTGCACCGAACCACCCTCCGCGCGCCCGATGGGCAGCGAGACGTGGGATTCGGCAAGAGCGTTACCGTCTACGGCGAGACCGCCGCGGTTGGCGCCGACCTCTCAGTATTCGTATTCGAAAACATCGCGACCGCTTACAGCCTCGTCGCCAAGCTAGCCTCCTCTGATAAACGAGCGAACTTCGGGCACGCCGTCGACCTCTGGGAGGACGTGCTGGCCGTCGGCTCGCCTGGAACCGATGCCGCGTTCGTCTATCGCCGCAGCGAACACGGCCAGGGCCAGCGCTGGAAGCTGGAACAACGTCTCGATGGCCCTGGCGGCTTCGGGCGCTCCGTTTCCGCAGGCGAAGAAATCATCGCCGTTGGCGCGAACGACCACGCCATCATGTACCAGTTTGGCCCCAATGGATGGCAGCTGCAAGAGCAGCTAGACCCCGAAGAGGGCGAGATCGGGTTCGGAGCGTCCGTGGCCGTCCAGCGATGGTTCTTGGCGGTAGGCGCCGAAGGTGGGGGAAAGGCACTCCGAAACGGGTCAGTCTCGGTTTATGAAACCGACGGTGAAAGATGGTATCACCAGAACCATCTGACCGCCCCAGGGCTCACCAACGACTCATTCTTCGGTGGCGCGGTCGCCCTCTCAGAGGACTCGGTCATCGTAGGTGCAGCAGGACGCGGACACGGTGCAGGGTACCTGTTCAACCGCGCACTGGATCAGTGGGAGCTCAGCAAGAAATTCACCTCACAATGGCGGCTCGGTCCCAGCCTCGCCAGCGCCGCCCTGCTCGTCGCCGCAACGCTCATGGCATTCATGCCGTTCTTCATCACCTTCGACAGCAATGCCAGTGGTGTTTTGCCCCTACTCAGCCTGCTCACCCGCCCGCTCCATCTGGTTCTGCTTTGGGGCGTCGCCGGCCTATTGCTACTGCCCATGCTGGCCGTCGCGCTGAAGAGTGTGTTCGTCCCAGGAAGATGGAATACCAAGCGTCTCGGAGTAGCCCTTTTCATAGGATTCACTCCCATCGCTCTGTGGCTCCAGCCCATCTGGGCGTTCCCTCTCTTAGGCATGTTCGTACTGACCTTCGCACTGCATCAAACCGGGTTCCGCATGGCCCGCGCCGACGAAACAGCGTTCGCCTACAACCCCAAAGCCACCCTTGCCGTCGGCAGCACTATCATCGTGCTCGGGCTGCTCTGGGACGGCGTCAACAACGTCGAGCGAGGCATCGGTGGAGAGCTGTTGGCCATCGACCGCCTGCTGGTTACCGTACCCATGGCGCTCGTGATCTCGCTCGCGACCTATGGCGCATGGACCATCGCCCATCGTGATTCCGAGGTCCTCCGCACGGCCGCTGGCCCAGCAACTGCGGAGACCACGGGCGACGCCCTCGCACCCGCTCTCGGATTACTCGCCGTAGCAGCAGCCCTGGTCATGGGCGTTGAGCTCTTCCACGTGGTGGACATCTTCGGCGGCGACTACCGGCGCATCAACACCATGTTCAAACTGCACTACCAAGCGTGGCTGCTGTTCGCCGTTCTTGGAGGATTCGCCGCCTGGTACGTCACCTCGCGATGGGATCGACACACACTGGCTGGGCGCATCGGCGTAACAGTGTGGACATCCCTCCTGCTGATCGTACTTGGCGCAATCAGCTACTACCCCTTGGCCGCCATCACCAGCCGGGCAGGAGACGCCGAAACGCTCGATCTGGACGGCCAAAGCCACGTCGAACGAAACGCCCCCGCTGAGTACGCGGCGATCCAGTGGATCCGGGATAACACACCCAACGACGCAGTGATTGTAGAGGCCGCTGTTGTGCCTTGCCCCAACGAAACCAACGGCTGCCACTCCTATACCGATGCAGCACGGATATCCGGCAGCACGGGCAGGCCCACGATCATCGGCTGGATTGGCCACGAACGTCAGTGGCGCCGCAACGAGTTACACGCGGCTCTGGACGACCGACTGAACGACGTTCGCCTCATCTTCGAAACCACCGACGCCGACGAGGCCGCCGCGCTGCTGGCGCGCTACGACGCCGCCTACGTGGTCGTGGGCCCTCGTGAACGGAGCGCCTACGGCGCACAGGGCGCCGCCAAGTTCGCGCAGCTCGGGGCGCCGGTGTTCACCAACTCCACCAATGGACAGGACCTGGTGATCTACAAGATTGTCGAGGCCGCTGGCCTATGACCATCGACCTTATGCGTGCCAAGACCCGCCGCTACCTCACCAGCGTCAAACGATCGCTACCCCGCCCCACGACTCCCGGTGCCGTGGGCTGGGCGTTCATCGCAGTAGTGCTGGCCGCGTTGGTCACACGCATGTGGGATCTTGGCGGGCGCACACTGCACTACGACGAGATCCTTCACGCGTGGTACTCGTGGCGGTTCGCCGAGGGGATGGGTTACAACCACACACCGCTGACGCATGGACCATTCCTGTTCCACGGCGCAGCAGCCATGATGGCCCTTCTCGGCTCCAGCGACGTCACTGTTCGGATGCTCCCCGCTCTCTTTGGCACCGCGTTGGTTGCCTTGCCCTACCTCCTGCGTCGGCAGATGGGCGTACCGGGAGCCTTCGCCACGTCCGTCTTCCTGGCCGTCTCGCCGTCGCTGTTGTACTTCGGCAGGTTCATCCGCAACGACATCTTCATGGCCGTCTGGGCACTCGGGCTATTCGTCATCATGTGGCACTACATCGAGCGCCCACGCACCAGCCTCCTCGTAGCCTGGACCGCCATCTGGGCGCTGGCGTACACCACCAAAGAATCGTCATTCCTGTTGGCGGGGTCGTTCGGACTATTCCTCATCGTCATGACGCTGCCCGACCTGTGGAAATGGGCTAAGGGCTCCATGCAGCTCTCCGGCATACGCCCCGCGGGCGATCTGCTCATCGTCCTCGGCACGCTATCGCTACCCATGTGGGCACCGTTCGCAGGCATGCTCCAGAAGGTCATCGGCATCACGCTCGTCAACGCCGACCCCAACGACCCTGGCATCGCAACCGGCGACATCATTCGCGCAAGTGTGGAGACTGGCGCGCCGGCGGGCGGCTCGCTGTTCATCGCCCTCTTCTTCGTCCTCGTACTCGTTGGCATCTCCGTCACCGTCGGGTTGCTGTGGGACAAGCGTCGTTGGCCGTGGCTTGCGCTCCTGTTCCTGGGCATCACGATTACCCTCTTCACCAGCGTGTTCACCAACGCCACCGGTTTCTTCACCGGATACTGGGGATCGCTCGGGTACTGGATCGCCCAGCACCCCGTGGAACGCGCCAACCAGCCGTACTACTACTACCTGATCGGGCTTTCGATCTACGAGTTCCTTGTCTGGGTGCCCACGCTCCTGGGCGGGCTGTTCCTTCTCATCAAAGGCAACGTATTCGACCGAGCGATCGTAGGCTGGGCCGCGCTTACGCTCATCCTTTTCTCCGTAGCTGGCGAGCGCATGCCCTGGCTGCTGGTCGGTATTACCTTGCCCATGACCTTGGTGGCCGGCCGCCTCGTGGGGTTGATGGTCGAGCAGATCCGAGGCGCGCGATTCGCCCCTGCGGGGATATTCGCTGGCCTTGGTCTTATGCTCGCGGTTCCTTTCTTGCTGCTCCAGGTCCTTCGCGCGGAAGGGATCACCTCTAGCGTCGCCTTCTGGATTGCCTTCGCGCTCGCCGCCATCGTCCTCGTCGGCACCCTCGTACTCACGCTGCAACTCCGCATGAAGCCCGCAGTCGCCGCCGCCGCAAGCGCCCTTGGCGTACTCCCGCCGGAGCGACGCTCCCCCATCCTCGCGGCGGTCGCTCTGGGTGCGATTGCCGCAATGCTTGTGTTCACCGCCTTCGTAGGGTGGCGTGCCAGCTACTCCTACGCGAGCTTCGAGCGCCCCACTGAACTGTTCGTGTACTCCCAGACCGGCCAGGAAACGAAGTACGCATCAGAATGCGTCAATCGCATCGCACGCGAGACCGGCCTTGGCACGGACGGCCTGAGTCTGTTGGTCGGCGAGTCGGACAACTTCGCCTGGCAGTGGCGCTGGTATGCCAGGGACTATCAGGACGTCGAGTTCCGCTTCATGAACGACAACCCGCCAACCGAGCCGATCGACGTCGACGCCATACTGATCAGCAAGTCGGTCGAAGGCAAGCTGTCCACCGCGTTGGAGGGCTACACCAAAGCGGGTGACATCAGCCACCTTTGGTGGTTCCCCAACGCCGCGTACAGCCGGATATCTCTGGAGACCCTCCTTGAAGACGTCCGTCGCTCTGAGAGTTGGAAGACCGCCACTGACTACTTCCTCGACCGCAAGTACGGCGGCACCATGTACCAATCCCACGGTGTCATCTACCTCGCCGACCGCCACGCCGAGTTCGTCGAAGGCTGCACCGACCTGCGCGCCACAGCCTCTGAGGACGGATCGACCGGCTGATACACTTGCTAGGTTCATCAGTGGTGCGAAGTCCGCGGAGGTCACGTTGCTCACCAGCGCCCGGTTCTGGGTCGGGTCCACCATCACGGCGGTCTTCCTCGCGCTGCTGATACTCCGGTTCGACTTGGGCGAGATGCGCGATTCGCTAGCATCCGCC
This sequence comes from Dehalococcoidia bacterium, assembly GCA_963579135.1. Taxonomy (GTDB): domain Bacteria; phylum Chloroflexota; class Dehalococcoidia; order Lucifugimonadales; family Australimonadaceae; genus CALGTL01. The sequence goes on from CAUZFB010000022.1 coordinate 27,560, forward strand.
AACTACGCTTACCTCATCCCCGCCATCGGCGTGTACTACGTATCGCTCTACTTCCGCTCCTTCCGCTGGAGCTACGTCCTCCGCCCCTTCGTCTCGACGTACACCAACCGGCTTTTCCCCGTCGTCATGGTCGGTTACATGGCCAACAACGTCCTGCCCATGCGCCTCGGGGAACTCGCCCGCAGTTACTACCTATCGACCCGAGAGCCCGTGCGTGGGTCCACCGCGCTCGCCACGATTCTCATCGAGCGTGTGTTCGACGGCCTCGTGCTTCTCCTCTTCCTGGCGGTCGCCTCGATATTCCTCCCCGTCACCGGCCTAACCGAACGCGTCAGCGAAACCGTTAACCTACCGTTCGGCGTCGAGCCCACTGGCGGATTGGTCGCTGCAGTTGTCGTCACCCCGTTCATCGGAGTGCTGGCCGGCATGGTGCTAGCCGCGCTGTACCCCGAATCGTTCATCAGGTGGGCCGAGCGCTTCTCCAAGCTGGTCCCGGCGAAGTACCGCGCCCCCGTGCTGAGTCTCGTTGTTCGATTTCTCGGAGGGTTCGAGGGGTTGCACCGGCCAAGCCGTGTCGCATCGGTCTTGCTGCTATCCGTCCCTATCTGGCTGGCCGAGGGCACCATGTACTACATCGTCGCCCTCGGGTTCGGCCTCCAGTCCGAATTCGACAGCATCGCGCTCATGATTGTCGCCATGCTCGTCGTGACTTCGATCTCTAACCTGGCCACGTCAATCCCCTCATCGCAGGGTTCGGTGGGGCCATTCGAATTCTTCGCCGCCCTATCGCTCGCATTCCTCGGCGTCTCCACGGGCCTCGCCTTCGCCTACGCCGTCGTCCTGCACCTAGCGCTCCTCGTACCCGTGATCGTCACCGGCTTCCTGCACCTGGCACTCCGCAGCATCAGCCTCTCAGATCTCACGCGCCGCCGTCTCGCGGACACGACGGAGGAACAATCGTGAAAGTCGGAGTGATCGGTGGTGGTGCCGCAGGTCTCGCAGCTGCATATGAGTTGGGCCTGCGCGGGCACACCGTACAAGTCTTCGAAGGCGCTCCGTTCATTGGAGGCCAGGCGTCCACATTCGATGTCCGTGGCACTCCCGTCGAAAAGGGATACCACCACCTATTCCGCAGCGACACCGCCATGATCAACCTCATGGAAGAGCTGGGGATCGGTCATCGGCTCAAGTGGATCGACTCCAACGTCGGCTACTTCGTCGATGGCCGCCTGTGGAAGTTCACATCGCCCTTGGACCTTCTGCGCTTCAGCCCACTACCATTCATCGACCGCATCAAGCTCGGTCTGATGACGCTCATGCTTCAGCGACGCACCGAGTGGCACTCGCTGGAGCAGATCACAGCGACCGAGTGGCTCAAGGAGCACGCCGGCCGCAAGGGCTACGAGGTGATCTTCGAGCCTATGCTCCGAGGCAAGTTCGGCGAGCACCACGACCGCATCGCCATGTCATGGCTATGGAACAAGTTCGCGCTCAGAACCGCGTCGCGAGGCAAGGGCCTACTCGGACGGTTCAAGGAACAGCTCGGCTACCCCGTGGGGTCCTTCGCCGAAGTCTTCGACGTGCTCGCGGACCGGGTCCGGGCTCAGGGTGGCGAAGTGCACATTAACGCTAACGTCCAGGGTACTGTCGTTGAAGACGGTCGCTGTGTCGGCTTGCGCGTCGCCGTCGATGGCGGCGAGCCCGAGGCAATCGTCTACGACGCCGTACTCTCCACCGTGCCCTCCTACATCATGCCGCACATCGCAACCGACCTGCCTGCATCCTACGTCGCACACCTCACGGACAAAACCTACCTCGCAGCGGTGCTCGTCGTGCTCGTGCTGGACAGGCCGCTCAGCCGCCATTACTGGACGTACGTCGGGGACCGCTCAATCCCATTCCTCGGCATCATTGAGCACACCAACTTCATCCCCGCCGACCACTACGGTGGCGGGCACATCGTCTACCTCACCAACTACCTGGCGCGCGACTCCCGGCTGTACCAGATGAGCGCTGAGGAGTTGTACCGCGAGTACCTACCCCACCTCTCACGCATCAACCCGGAGTTCGACGAATCTTGGGTGACGGAATACCACCACCACAAGGTGGACGCCGCACAACCCATCGTCACGCCCGGCTACGCCGAAACCATCCCTAACCACCGCACCCCTATCCCTGGGCTCTACCTCGCCAACACCACCCAGATCTACCCCGAGGACCGCGGCACCAATTACTCCGTCCGCATGGGCCGCCAGGTCGCCGTCACCATTGACGACGACGCCAACTAACCCTCCGCCGACGTTTCGCTCTCAGCCTCGACCGGCGTCTCCCTCTTCACCGGTGGCGTAGCGAAATACATCAGCCCGACCATGAAGACGAAGATGCCCGCGAAGATACTGAACGGCAGCACGTAGTTTCCCGTAGTCTCGTACATCACCCCCGTCAGAAACGCGCCCGTCGGCGTAAGCAAGCGGAAGGGCGCCCCAAAGCCCCTGATGGCACCCAGGTGGTCACGGCCGAAGTAGTCGGCCCACAGCATGTTGCCCACGATATTACCCGCCCCGGTCGCCAACCCGTACAGCACCGCGAACAGCAACGCCAACGCATAGTTGTCCGCCACAATAAGCACGAGCACGGCCAAGAAGTAGAGCGCACTCATCAGCATCGCCCCGTACCGCACGTGCAGCCGCTCGAATACGAAGCCCCAAGGCAGCGCCGTGAGCGCCGACGTTGCCGCGAAGATCGACAGCGTGCTCACCGCCAGGCCAAGCGCCAGCCCTTGGTCCTCAAAGTTCGCGACCATGTGAAGGTTGATCGCACCCAACGCGAACCGGTCCACGATCGAGTAGAACAGCAGGATCCAGAAAGCCCTCGTCCGCCGCGCCTCAGCGAGCGTGAACGAAATGTCGTGCACCTGCCTCGCGAGGCCTCTCGCCCCTGATTGTCCGCCTTTGCGTAGATCAGCCAGCTCGTCAGGCGTCATGTTTTCTATCGTCAGGCCCATATCCTCTGGCCGCCGCCGGATGAACAGGACCGCAGGCAGGATGATCATGATCGCGGTCACTACAGCAAGTGCCAGGAACGCCTCGCGCCAGCCCCAAACGGCCATAATCGCGAATATGATCATCGGCATCGCGGCTTGCCCCGCTCGCTGCCCAACACCGCGGATCGCGATCACCCGTCCACGCTTGCGGATGAACCAGTTGGACAGCGCCACGCTCGTCCCTATCTGGATACCCGCCAACGCCGATCCACGGCCAACGCCGAAGAACACCCAGAACTGCCACGGCTCCTGCATGCGCCACAGGCCAAGCATCGCCACTGTGATCAGCACCCCAGCCACGGCCACGATCAATCGAGCACCATACTTGTCCAGCAGGTGGCCGATCAAGAACTGGAAGAGGGACCCCATGGAGCTCCCGATCGTGAACGCCAGCGCGATGGTCGCCCTGTCCCACCCGAGCTCCTCTTCGATCGACGTAAAGAAGACGCCTAGCACCGGGCCAAACATCGGCGCCATACCGAACGCCGCAACCGTCGATGCCGACACCACGGCCCAGCCGTAGTACACCTTCTTGAAAGGCCAGGCGCGGGGGATGTGAGGTGCAGGTTCGACGGCCAAAGGGACTCCTTGAGCGTAACTCTGGAAAGGTCGCGCCGATGATACTCGCAACCTCTATCGATTGCCGACGATCCCTTCGAGATACTAACCACGGCCCCTGCTATACTCGCGCCTACCTCTCCACGGAGTTCGCGCATGGCAGACGAATCCGCCAAGGCCCGCATCGACGAGCTCCGCGAACAACTCAATCTCCACAACTACCGCTATCACGTCCTCGACTCGCCCCTGATAGGCGATTCGGACTACGACTCCCTACTTGTGGAGCTGGGTAAACTTGAATCCTTCAACCCGGATCTCGTCACGCTCGACTCGCCAACGCAGCGCGTAGGAGCGCCGCCCTCCCCCGAGTTCCGCGAGGTCCAGCACCCGCAGCCGATGTTGAGCCTCGGCAATGCATTCGACGACGATGAGCTTGCCGCCTGGCACAAACGCGCCGCTGGCCTGCTTGAGGTCGACACCTTCGCCATGGTCTGCGAGCCAAAGGTCGACGGACTCGCCATCGCGCTGACCTACGAAGACGGTTCGCTTGTACGCGGCGCCACCCGTGGCGACGGCCTACGCGGCGAGGACGTAACTCCCAACGTCCGCACCATCAACGCCGTGCCCCTCGTCTTGCGGCCCGGCCACAACCTTCCTTCGCGGATTGAAGTCCGCGGCGAGGTCTACATGCCGCGTGACTCCTTTGCGCAACTCAACGAAGCGCGCGCCGAGCGGGGCGAGCAACTCATCGCCAACCCGCGCAACGGCGCCGCTGGTTCTCTGCGTCAGCTCGACCCCAACATCACGGCGCAACGACGTCTCGATCTCTGGATCTACGCGCTCGGCCGGATCGAAGGCGGCGTCAGCCCCGAGACCCATGCAGAAGTCATGGAATGGCTGCGTAACATCGGGTTCAGAGTGAACCCGGAACTCCGCCGCGTCGAATCGCTCCGTTCCGCCATCGACTACCACACCGAATGGGTCGAATCGCGCTTCGAGAAGAACTACCAGACCGATGGCGTCGTCATCAAGATCGATCGTTTGGACTACCAACGCCACCTCGGCATCGTCGGTCGCGAGCCCCGCTGGGCGATCGCGTACAAGTTCCCTGCCGAGCAGGCCATCACCAAGCTCTTGCGTATCGAGATCAACGTGGGCCGCACCGGCGCCCTCAACCCCTACGCGGTGCTTGAGCCCGTGCAGGTGAGCGGCGTCACCATCCAGCATGCAACGCTCCACAACGAAGACGACATTCGGCGCAAAGACATTCGCAAGGGCGACTACGTCATCATTGAGCGCGCCGGTGAGGTCATCCCGCGCGTGGTAGGCCCCGTACTCGATCGGCGCACCGGCGCTGAGATTCCCTTCGCGATGCCAGTCCACTGTCCCTTCTGCGAAACCCTGGTGGTTCACGAGGAGGGAGAGGCCGCCCATCGCTGCGTGAACTCCCGCTGCCCCGCACAGCAGTACGAGCGCATACGCCACTTCGTGTCCAAGCCCGCGATGGATATCGAGGGTCTTGGCGAAAAACTCGTTGCCGTACTCCTGGAACAGGCGCTGATCGCCGACTTCCCCGACATCTACAAACTCACCGCCGAGCAGCTCGCCGACATGGAGCGCATGGGCGAGAAAAGCGCCGCGAATCTGGTGAACGCCATCCACCAGAGCAAGGGACGCCCCTTGTCCTTCGTGATATCCGCCCTTGGCATATTCCACGTCGGTGGTGAGACCGCCGACCTTTTAGCGCGTCGCTTCGGCTCGGTCCATCGCCTCATGGACGCCACCGAAGACGACCTCCAGGCCATCCCTGGCATCGGCCCCATCGTCGCACAATCGATCGTCGAGCACTTCCAGAACGAAGGCAATCGCCTCATCGTCGCCGAGCTCGCCGATGCAGGAGTGATACTGGAAGCCGAGATCGCTCCCGAAACCGACATCCCGCACCCGTTCGAGGGTCTGCGCTTCGTCGTCACCGGGCGCCTCGAAGGGTTCACTCGCTCGCAGGCCGAAGGCTTCATCAAAGAGCGTGGCGGCCAGGTCACCGGCAGCGTCAGCAAGAAGACCAGCTACGTGGTTGTCGGCGAGGAGCCAGGCTCCAAGGCAGACGATGCTGAACGGCTCCAGATTTCAACTCTCACCGAGCGAGAGCTCACAGAGTTGGAGGAAAAGCTCAGCGCGTTGACGGAGAGACCGGCGTGACCTCGGACGCATTAGGGCCCACACCCGTCTCGGTAGAGCACTTAGGTATCGTCTACACAGGCGAAGTCATCCGCACCGCATCATGGCACCCAACCCACGGGCAACCGCTCAAAGGAGATGCCTACTTCCGCGTTATCTTCCTCGAAAGCCATGCCCACATCTTCCCCCGGTCGTTGCACGACCATCGCATCGCCGTCTACGTCCCCGGCGCACGGTCACCCGAACTCGAGAGTGCTGAAATGGCACTGCGCTCACTACGCGAAGCCATGGGCACCTACGCCACCGACACTGACACGTTCGACCTGCTGTCGACCGAGACCCGAGATATCGAGGACAATGCCGTCGGTGCATGGACTGATTCGTTCCGCGACGGCCACCTCATTGCCGCGCCCTCGCTCGACGCCAGCCTCCTGGAGATATTCGCCGACGGCTACTGGTCCACGTGGGCGGAGCGCATCGGCAAGCTCCTCCTTGAGCGCGCCTACCCCAACACCCCCATCAGACCAGATCTCCTCGAGATTCCTATACGCCCCGAATCGGACGCGCCCATCATCTTCAACGCCGCCGTCGCGAGTGTCGCCGCCACAGGCCCAAGCGATTCCTCAGCGTTCGCCCTCGATTTGTTCGGGCCGGCGCTGGGCCTCTCGTCGTCACTCGCACCCCGCGTTACCGACGTCTCCAAGACACCCATCGCCCAGCATCTATCAACCATGGTTGACGACGGCTGGGCGCCCAGCGACATCGGCCACGCCCTCGCCCACGAGATGGGCCTCACCTACCCGATGGCGACGGCTTACCTCCTCCTGTGGATAACCACTGGCCACCACTCGATTCGCCTGCGCCCCGGTCACGGCCTTCTGCGGCGTGACGCCACGCCCTTGGAGGGCGACGTCATCGGCCCCGGCGACACACCATCCCTGCGATGGCCCTTCGGTCTCTGGGAGCGGATCGAATCTCTCAGCCACACCGAAGCTCCTGCGACGACCGACCCCTACCTTGCCGCGCTCTCCGGTCACCTAAGCCCGGGCCAAGACATCCAAGAGGCGGCAGCACGTCGCATCAGCGAGATTCAGGACGACCTACCCCAAGTCGCGCGCACGCTAACCAGGCTAACGACTGCCCAGCGCAGCCAGGATCTGCCGCGCGAGCTGGCGCTCTTGCACGAGATCGCTTCCGCCGACTCTGTCGACGCAGCACTGGCGGCTGCGCGCTTTGGAGCAGTCACACCCGCCATATTCGTGGCGACGATGGCCCTCTGGCAGGCGTGGGCGAGCGCAGACGACGAAGCATTCACACTCGCAGGCATCAGCGACTGGCTCGTAGCCACGTCGATCGACGAAGCGTCCGGCGAGGCCTTCACAGAGCACCAAGTGCTCGCCGAGCGCCTCCGGGCCCCGCGCCTGCTCATCTCACCCCACGAATGGGCTGCCCTCGTTGAGAGTGGCCGCCTCTTCCAGCGTCGGTACGCTACGGCCTACCTTCGCCATCACCAGACGTACCACGCCGAGCTCGGCGCCCTCGCCCATGCCGTGGACTCGGCCTGGCGGAAGGCCAACGTCCTCGAACGGCTCAACGCTATGCCCACGCTCGGCCAGCCCGTGGGTTTCGGCCTACCTGCCCTCGTCGGCGAGATGCGCAACGCCGTCATAGCTTGTGACACCGAGCGCGACATGGACGACGTTAACGTTGCATCGATGTGCCCCACCTGCGGCATGCAGCTGGGTGCAACGCCTCCCACCAGCGACGTCGAGCAACTCACCTCTTGCGTGGACGAAGCCCTCGGCGAGCAGAACCGGCGCCTGGCTCTCGCCATCGCCCACCGTATACTCGAACACTCCGGAGACGACCAGATTGACCGCTTCATCCAGATTGTCCAGGTCAGTGACCTATCGGGGCTCGCAAACGTACTCGACGATGCCGTCGTCGAGTTCATCACCGAACTCCTCGACCAACCAGAAGCCCTCTAAAGGTGGATACGCGTGGCTAGAGTCTTCGATTGGCTATCCAGCCGTAGCAAGCACAGCAGCAAGGAACCTCCCCTGCTGCTCGTAGGTATCGGCAACCCCGGCGACAAGTACGCCCACACCCGCCACAACGTCGGCTTCATGCTGATCGACCTACTCGCCGAGCGTGCAGAGATCAGGCTCAATGACAAACGCAAAGACGTCGTCCTCGGCCAGGGCACCATCGCCGACAAGAGTGTCGTGCTCGCGCAGCCACGGACGTTCGTCAACAAAACCGGCATCGCCGCCCGCTACCTCACCGCGCGATTCAAAGCCAAGTCCACCTCGATGCTCGTGCTGGTCGACGACCTGGATCTACCTGTCGGCAAGATGCGTCTTCGCAAGTCTGGCGGTTCAGGCGGGCACAACGGCCTCAACTCCATCAACGCCGACCTCGGCACGCAGGAGTACCCGCGCCTCCGCATCGGCATCGGCAGACCGTCACAGGGAGCCATCCAGCACGTGCTTGGCGGGTTTTCCGGTGACGAGGCTACGTTGCTCCAAGAAGCGCTTAAACAAGCGGCTGTCGCCGTTGAGGCGTGGGTCGAGCACGGCACCGATCACGCCATGAACCACTTCAACTAGCCGTGGGCCCACGTACGATTTTGGCCTTGGCCCCACTCGCAATCGCGTCGCTTGCGCTGGTCTCCTGCGCCTCCGACCCAACGCCGACCCCCACTCTATCATCACCCTCCCCCACGCCGTCGTCAGCCACACTACCCGTTGGTGTCGGCATCCCTCCTGCGCCAGATCGAAACCTGCTCGATCTCGTGGCACGTTACCTCGGCAACTCTCCCACGCCCCTGACGAAGAACATTCTGTATCGCGACGAGACCGTCGGTACGCAGGCGTCATTCTGGATACTCAATGTGGATGGCCCGAAGATGCATAAGGTCGAGGCCACCCTCCAGCACGTCAGCGACTCCGCCCTCTGGTACGTCGCCAATTCCATCGATATAGCCTCTCGTGATCTGGAGCGCTCTGCCGATGCATTCGAAGATCGAGTGCTACCCGCGGTGCTCCGCATCTCCACACCTGATCTCACATTGCCAGGCAAAATCACCATCGTCAACACTCTCACACCGGGGCTTGCCGGCTACTTCGCCAGTTCAGACGCACTGCCAACCAGCGCCCAAAAATTCTCCAATGAGCGTGTAATGATGGTCATGAACAGCTCCGACGCAGGCTCGGAACGCTACCTAGGTACCCTCGCCCATGAGCTCCAACATCTGATCCAATGGCACATCGACTCCACCGAAGAGACCTGGGTCGCGGAAGGCCTCGCCGAATTCGCAGTCGGTCTCCTCAATCTGCCGAAACTACCCAACGACGCTTTCTTCAGCAACCCAGGCGTC
>CAUZFB010000023.1:0-35933 GCA_963579135.1 Dehalococcoidia bacterium
TATGGGCCAAGACCACCCGTACATCGAGGACGAACTCATCGCGGAGATGACCGAGCGCACGCCGATCATTGAATTACCCCACTTCGCGAAGGTTTTGCCTCCCGGATGGCGCCCACGAGTCGGGGGGGTGTGGCAGTACTACACGAGAGTCGTCCAGCACGACCCGGCTGCTGCCCCTGAGATGAACCGACCTTCATAAGGCCCTCTGCTCGCTCCGAAAGTCCGTTGACGAGTGCAAAGGGACTACCTAACCTATGGAATCTAGGCAGTCTCTCTGCAGGCTAGACCGAACGAGAAGGAACGAACCGTATGCTGAACGCGCAAGAGAACGACGCACTTACTCGAGTGGGCAAAGGCACACCGATGGGTGGGTTGATGCGCCGCTACTGGCAGCCCATCGCCGCATCAGGCGAGCTTGATGAACGACCGACCAAGTCCATACGGCTCCTGGGTGAAGACCTCGTGCTCTACAGGGATCGCTCCGGGACGCTAGGACTCATCGACGCTCTGTGCCCTCACCGACGCGTTGACCTGTCATACGGCATCCCTGAGGAGAATGGCCTGCGCTGCATGTACCACGGTTGGATGTACGATGAGACCGGTCAGTGCATCGAGCAGCCGTTCGAGGAAACCGTCCACCCTGACGGACGCTTCAAAGAAAAGGTCAAGATCAACGCCTACCCTGTACAGGTCTTGGCTGGCTTGGTCTTCGCGTACCTCGGACCGCTACCTGCGCCGTTCCTGCCTCAATGGGAGCCTCTCACGTGGGGTGATGCGGTTCGCGACATCGCGATCTCCCACCTGCCCTGCAATTGGCTGCAATGTCAGGAGAATTCCGTGGACCCCGTTCACGTTGAGTGGATGCACGTCTATTTCGGGCGTTACTCAGCCGACGGCGGTCATTGGAGTGGCCCGAAGGCGCTCTTGGATCTACCCAGTCACCAGAAGATCGGGTTCGACGAGTTTGAGCATGGCATCATCAAACGGCGTGTTTTCGAGGGTTATACCGAGGACGACGATGACTGGAAGGAAGGGCATCCGATCTTCTTCCCCAACATATTGATGGTTGGGAGTGAAGTCTCGGTGACCTTTCAATGGCGAGTGCCGATCGACGACGAGCACACATTGCACATCTCGCAGTACATCTGGCACGCCGCGCCAGGCACAACGGCACCCAAACAGGACGTGGTGCCTTTCCGTGAGGTTGCACTCAAGGACGAGGACGGACGCTGGATCACTGATCTGGTGTTCAACCAAGACTACATGGCATGGATGACCCAAGGGCCCATCGCGAATCGCACGAAAGAGGTCTTGGGTGAGTCCGACCGTGGCGTCATCATGTTCCGCAAACAGCTTCGCCGTGAGCTGAACGTGATTGCGGATGGCGGCGAGCCGATGAACGTATTCAGGGATGCCGAGCGTGCAGCGTGCATCATTGCCCCGCTGGAGCACGTCAAATTCGGAATGCGCCGACCGAAGAAGTACATTCCCGGCGAATCCGGGTTCAGCGCAGATTCCGACAAAATCAACGAAGTGATAGGTACCTGGAATGATTTACCGGAGATGGCCAATGCACCCGGTTCCGGTGAGGGTGAATAAACCTTCTTCTAATAGGTCCAAACGAACGGGGCTCCTTGAGGAGCCCCGTTTGCTGTCTCCGAGATATTCGTGGAAAAGCCGAACCCCGTCCACGTGGCCTTCACTCCGCGCTCCCAGGATGGCCTCGACGTCCCCTAGGAGAAGGTTCCATCAAGATAACTACCTCGCAAAGGGTGCCTAAAGATGATGAAGATGGCACTCTGTACCGACTACGCAGATCTGCAGGACGCGAGCCCGTTGCCGTTGCGGATGACATCCGCAGCGTGTTGGAGTCGTGGGCAAGTGTCACGCATGAAACCCTTGAGGTAGCCAATCGCTGAGCCCGCGTGACCTCTATCCGTTGACACGACGTATGACGGCTACCTAATCTAGGCGCTATACGTGGCTAACAGTGGAGGTCTCCATGCTCAGCGTCGCAGAGAACGATCGACTATCCCGGGTTGGCAAAGGAACGCCTATGGGCGAACTGATGCGCCGGTACTGGCATCCCATTGGTGCATCTGCCGAGCTACTGGAGCGCCCGACCAAATCAGTACGCCTTCTGGGTGAAGATTTGGTTCTCTACAAAGACCGTTCAGGGATGCTGGGATTAATCGAGGCCATTTGCCCGCACCGGCGCGTAGACCTGTCGTACGGCATACCGGAAGAGCATGGGTTGCGCTGTATGTACCACGGCTGGATGTTCGACGAGACCGGCCAATGCATCGAGCAGCCATTTGAGGAGACCGTTCACCCGGACGGTCGTTTCAAGGAGAAGGTCAAGATCGCCGGCTATCCCGTCGCAGAGTTGGCGGGGCTCGTCTTCGCGTACCTTGGCCCCCTCCCCGCACCGGAGCTGCCGCAGTGGGAGCAGTTGCTATGGGACAACGCTGTGCGTGACATCGCAATCACTGACCTTCCGTGCAACTGGCTTCAGTGCCAGGAGAACTCCATGGATCCGGTTCACGTCGAGTGGGTGCATGCCTATATGGGGCAGTATTTGAGCACCGATCGGAACGCGCTCGCTGGCGGCGGATCGCTTCGTCCCCATCAACGAATAGGCTTTGACGAATTTGAGTTCGGCATTATCAAACGCCGCGTACTGCTCGGTGGCGATGAGACTGACGACGAATGGGCCGTTGGGCACCCAGTACTATTCCCTAACATTCTCTTGGTTGGCAACGAAGCCCGCGCGACCTTCCAGTTCCGCGTGCCAGTAGACGACTACAACACGCGTCACATCTCCATCTACTCGTTCCGCGCAGCACCCGGAGCGCCCGTGCCAGCACAGCCTATGATTCCGTATCGTCAAGTGCCGCTCAAGGACGATGACGGGTACTTCATCCTCGACTGGACGTTCAATCAGGACTACATGGCTTGGGTCACGCAGGGGCCGCTCGCTAAGCGCGACAAAGAGGTTCTCGGTGAGTCAGACAAGGGCATAATCATGTTCCGAAAGCAACTCAAGCGAAATCTTCAAATCATGGAAGACGGCGGCGAGCCGATGAACGTTTTCCACACCAGGGAGACGCTTCGAGCTCCCGTAGAGAAGGTAAAATTCGGCCTTCGTGCCGCCACACGGTACGTGCCTCCTGAAGCCGGTGACAGCAAGGCTGTCCCAGACATTGAGAAGGTATTGGCCACTTGGGTTGGATATGCGAACACGTCCGAGTAGAACAACACACCAACAGGCCCATGGGGCTTTGCGGAGGATTGATGCTCAGCACTCAAGACAATGACACCATAGCAAGGGTGGGTAAGGGAACGCCAGTTGGCGAGCTTATGCGCCGGTACTGGCATCCTATTTCTGCAACCGCCGAGCTAGACGGCAGACCAACGAAGAAGGTTCGTTTACTAGGCGAAGACTTGGTTCTCTACAGGAATCGCTCGGGAACGTACGGGTTAATCGACGCTCTGTGCCCCCACCGCCGAGTGGATCTTTCGTATGGCATCCCCGAGGAGAGTGGCCTTCGCTGCATGTACCACGGCTGGATGTTCGACGAGACGGGCCAGTGCATCGAGCAGCCGTTCGAGGAGACCGTTCATCCTGACGGTCGTTTCAAAGAGAAGGTCAAGATCGCGGGCTACCCTGTCCAGGAGTTGGGCGGACTGTTGTTCGCTTACATGGGGCCGCAGCCAGCGCCGCTGCTTCCGCGTTGGGAGCAACTCACGTGGGCTAACGCGGTTCGGGAGATTTGCATTTCCGAACTACCCTGCAACTGGCTCCAGTGCCAGGAGAATTCGCTAGACCCACTGCACAACGAGTGGTTGCACGCCTATCACACCAATGTGGTTCGCCACGGAAAGCACGAGCTTCCGGTACAGCGAGGCATCACGTTGAAGATAGGTTTCGACCTATTCGAGCATGGAATCATCAAGCGCCGAGTCGAAGAAGGCTACACGGAAGACGACGATGACTGGAAAGAGGGTCACCCCATTCTGTTCCCGCACATTCTGCTTGTGGGTGACGAGGTCAAGTCAACGCTCCAGTTCCGTGTACCCGTAGACGACTACAACACCTACCACGTCTCCTATTACGTGTGGGGAGCAGCCCCCGGTTCAGTGGCCCCCGCGCAGCCAGTGGTCCCCTACCGCTACGTGCCGTTGAAGGACGAGAACGGGCGCTACATCGTCGACATTCTATTCAACCAGGACTACATGGCTTGGGTGACTCAGGGGCCGCTGGCTCGCCGCGACCTCGAAAAGCTCGGAGAGTCCGACAAGGGCATCATCATGTACCGCAAGCTGCTCAAAGAGCAGGCAGAGATCGTTGCGGACGGTGGTGACCCGATGAACACATTCCGTGACCCGGCTACCAATCAGGCGGTCGAGCTCCCCTTAGAGCACGTCAAGTTCCTGAGCCGAGGCCGCAGTGGGTACAACCTCGTCGAGGCTGGCGACCCGCTAGATGTAAATCTCATCGAGGAAACCATGGCCACCTGGGACGGGCAGCGCAGTGAACGGGCGACCGCAGGCGCCGCTCCGGGCGCCTAAAGACCCGCGGCGTTCATCGAGCCCCCGCCATTGCGAGGCTCCTCCGATAGTGGCGCCGCGACCTCGCCTCGTCCTATTATGTGCCGCACAACAACGGCGGTGGGGACTCGAAGCCCGTCACACGTCAACATTTACTGTTCGATGGCGTTCAAGGAGATAACTGATGCTGACGCAAGAAGCTAATGACCGATATTCCCGGGTTGGGCCAGGCACACCGACGGGCGAGCTCATGAGGCGCTACTGGCACCCCATCGCGGCGGTTTCCCAGATGAACGACAAGTGGACAAAGAAGGTCCGCCTGCTGGGTGAGGACTTGATCCTGTACAAGGACCGCTCGGGGACGTTCGGTCTCATGGAGCCCCACTGCGCTCACCGCCGTATGAACATGATTTACGGCATCCCCGAAGAAAACGGCCTCCGATGCCCCTATCATGGCTGGCTCTACGACGAGACCGGTCAATGCATCGAGCAGCCCTACGAGGAGACCGAGGACCCCGACGCACGCTTCAAGGACAAGATTCAGATGAAAGCGTACCCGGTCGAGGCCAAAGCAGGCCTGCTCTTCGCCTACATGGGACCGCAGCCCGCGCCGCTGGTTCCCGCGTGGGATGTCTACGCAGCAGACGGTGTCCTGCGCGACATCGGTTACGCAGAGCTGCCGTGCAACTGGCTCCAGTGCCAGGAGAACTCGCTGGATCCCGTCCACCTCGAGTGGCTTCACGTCGCTTGGGCCAACTACATCCGCGAGCAGAATGACGAGCTCGACGAACTGAAGAAGGTTCGCGCGCACAAGGTCATCCACTTCGACAACTTCGAGTACGGCGTGATCAAGCGCCGTATCTGGGAGGGTGGATCGGAGGAGGACACCGAGTGGAAGGATGGGCATCCCATCGTATTCCCGAACATGCTTCGGCAGGGTGGCGATGGCTTCAACTTGATCAACCCTACCCGCCAGGGCAATTTCCTGATGGGTCCCGCATTCCAAGTACGCGTGCCCATCGATGACTACACGACTGGCCACTGGTGGGTGGCTTGCTATCCGATGATCGCGGGTGACACTCCGCAGGCACCGGAAGACATCCCCTACTTCAATCCGCCCGTGCCCATGCTCGACGAGAACGACCAGCCGGTCTTCCCGATCCTCCGCAGTAACTCCGGCCAGGATGTTGCAGCCTGGATCACTCAGGGCCCGATCGCGGACCGTAGCGGCGAGCACCTTGGTCGCTCCGACAAAGGCATCATTCAGTTCCGGCAGATGCTGGAGGACAACATCCGACTCGTCGAAGAAGGCAAAGACCCGATCTGCACGTTCCGCGACCCCGAGCAGAATCAATACATACCCTTCATGACCGAGCAGGCACAGTACGCGGCGACGTCCATCAGGCAGGGCGCGGCAACCATGTACAGCCCCATTCTCAACGCGCGAGCAGCAGCCGGGACGCTCTAGCCAGCGCTCGCTCCAAGGCTACCAACGAACGGCCCCGCCATATGGCGGGGCCGTTTTCGCATAACGACGTATCTCCGTGTATCATCGGCCCCGCTGCCGCAGGAGGCATTCCCAGTGACCACATCCACCGTCATCAAGCTCGGCATCGCCGGACTCGGTGGTGCCGCGCGCCAGATGATTCCCGCCGCTCTCAAGCACCCTGGTGTCGAGATAGTAGCGGCCGCAGACGTCGACGCCGACGCTCTAGCAGCGTTCGTTAGGGATCAAGGCGTTACGCCTTACACCAGCATGGGCGACATGTGCCAGCGAGACGACATCGACGCCATCTACATCGCCACGCCCAATCAATTCCACCTCGAACACGCCATGACCGCATTCGCGCGAGGCAAGCACCTGCTCCTCGAGAAACCTATGGCCATGACCATCGAGGAGTCTGATCAGATTATCGCGGAAGCTGAGCGCAGGGGTTTGGTCGTCGTTGTCTGCTCGCCGCATTCTTTCGCGCCTCCCACGCGTGCCATTCTCGACATGATTAACCGCGGTGAACTCGGCCAGCTGCGGATGATCAACACGTGGTACTACGGCGATTGGCTGTACCGCCCACGCACTGGTGAAGAGCTCAGCACCGACCCAAAGTTCGGTGGAGGAGTCGTCTTCCGCCAGGGGCCACATATGTTCGACATGATTCGCACGGTCGCGGGCGGGATGGGAATGAGTCTCACGGCAACCGTGGGAGCGTGGGACGGAGGGCGACCCGTCCCAGGCAGCTACTCCGCGTTCATCAACTTCGAGAATGGCGTGTCCGCCACCGCCGTCTACTCCGGCTACGACCGGTTCCACACCGGGGAAATCACCTATGGCCACTCTCAGGCGCGCGACAACCGACGTTACGCAAAAGCACGCCGCGAACTCGCGTCTGCGGCGGGTGACGAGCTTGCGCTGAAGCGCGCGGGCCGCTACGGTGGCACCGCGCCGATAGCCGTCTTCCGTGAAGAGGCTCCCCAGTCCTTTTCATGGATATCAGACCTCCTTTTCGTTGTGACGGGCGACAAAGCCGAAGTACGTATCACTCCCAACGGCGTCATCTATTATGGCGAAGACGAAGTCCGGGAAATCCAGCTAGACACTGAAGAAACCGGACGAGACGGGTTAGTGCGGCAGCTCTACGACGCGATCGTCAATGGCGTTCGACCAACCCACGACGGCAGATGGGCCAAAGCAACCCTAGAGGTTTGCCTTTCGGTTATGGAGTCATCGCGACAGAGAAAAGAGCTACCGCTATCTCATCAGCGTTCGTTACACATCTAGCAGGCTGCGGGCCATAGGAAACGAAGATGCCTTTCACATACGATTCCTGGATGGAAGACCAAGGGATCCCGGTACATCGGGGTTACTACATCGAGGACCTGCGCACCGTAGAGCTGGCACCCTGGAGCGCTCGCAACATCAATGCAGCGTTCATGCAGCTCCACGGCATGCAGGGCGTCGTCGAAGCGCGCATCGAAGAGATCCCCGCAGGTGCGACACTCGATCCGCTGAAGATGGCGGTCGATGAGCTGGTCTACGTTCTCAACGGCCGCGGCGTAGCCAGCGTTTGGTCGGACGATGCATCCCCTAAAAAGACGTTTGAGTGGTCAACGCGTAGCCTGTTCCTCATTCCGCGCAACAACTACTGCCAACTCGGCAACATGGACGGCAACAATCCCGTTCGACTCCTGCACTACAACTTCCTGCCGATTGCCATGTCAGCTGTGCCCGAGCCTGATTTCTTTTTCAATAATCCATATGTCAATTCCACCGTCCTCCAAGCGAATGGTGGAGAGTTCTACTCCGAAGCCGCCGCCGAGATCATCGCGGGCGAAGGACGATTTGCCGAAAGCGGAAGGCAAATATGGAAGGGCAATTTCTTCCCGGACATGCAGGCGTGGGATAAGCTCGTCCCTTTCTGGGGACGAGGCGCGGGGGGGCACGTCGTCTTCATCCAGACTCCAGGTTCTGAGATGCGTGCCCACATGTCGGTATTTCCTGAGCGCTCCTACAAGAAGGGCCATCGCCACGGACCAGGACGAGTCATCGTCATCCCTGGTGGTGTGGGGTACTCAGTCCTATGGCCCGATGAGAACTCCGAAAAGATTGTGATACCGTGGCAGGAGGCCAGTTGTTTCGTACCGCCGAACCGCTGGTTTCATCAACATTTCAACCTGGGTACCAGTTCGGCCCGATACTTGGCGTTACACCCACCCGAGCAATTCGCCGGGCGGGCAGAAAAAGTCGAGGACCGCGCCAACGACCAGATCGAGTACCCCGCTGAAGATCCGTGGGTTCGTGAATATTTCGAGACTGAACTCGACAAGCGCGGCATGACATCAGCCATCCCCGCCGAGGCCTACAAGAATCTCGATTTCGAATGGGACTACGCCAAAGGCGATTAGCCCGGCTAACAATATCTAGAGGAGGGCGCACGCCAGATGCACGACGAAGAAGACGATCACTCACATTTTGATTTTTCCGACGCCGATCAGGTGGAGGACATTGAGGGGATAGAGAAGTTCACGCTTTACAGTGTGGGCATCGACATCGGCTCCTCGACGACTCACTCCATCTTCTCCCGGATAGTCCTCCGCCGAGAAGGCGCGGGCCTATCGGCCAAGTTCGTCGTAACCGAGCGCGACGTTCTCTACAAATCCCCCATCATGCTCACACCCTACCTCACCGGTACAGAGATCGACACGGACCAGGTGAAGTCATTCATCGACAAGTCCTATGCCGACGCAGGGTTCACGCCGGATGACGTGGACACCGGTGCCGTCATCATCACTGGTGAAGCGCTCAAGAAACAGAACGCCCAGCCGATCCTTGAGTACTTCTCGGAGGAGTCGGGGAGATTCATCTGCGCCTCTGCGGGCCCCATGCACGAAGCGTTGCTTGCTGCATTCGGTTCAGGAGCAGTGACCGCCTCCAAGCTCCACAACACGACCGTCCTCGACGTAGACATGGGCGGCGGTACCACAAAGCTCACGCTCATCAAGGCGGGCGAGATCACGCAGATGGTCGCGGTGGAAGTCGGCGCGCGCCTGATCGCCTACGACGACGATATGACCATCACCCGCGTGGAGCAACCCGCTCGTACAATCATGAAGGACCTTGGGCACACGGTTCAAGTGGGCGACAAACTGACCGCTGAGCAACGCGAAGAATTCGCAGCGAGAGAGACTGAGATTCTGTTCGACGTCATCAGCGGCGGCACGCTCGAACCGCTCACGGCATCGCTCCTGCTGACCGAGGGACTCCACGACCATGCGCTTCAGGACATCGACCACATCGTCTACTCAGGCGGTGTATCCGAATATGTCTACAAACGGGAAACCGCCACCTTCGGCGACATCGGCCCATGGCTAGGAGACAAGGTCCGTGAGCGGTCGCTGGCAACCTTTAACCCTGGAGTGCTCATCACCCCGACCGAAGGCATCCGCGCCACCGTGATCGGTGCAGGCGAATACACCCTTCAAGCTTCGGGGTCGACCAGCTACATTTCTACGCACGACGTCATGCCTGTACGTGGGATTCAGGTGGCCCGTGCCTACATCGACAAGGAGCAGACGCTGGAAGAGATGCAGAAGGCTCTCCGCACGGCGCTCAGCAAATATGATGTGGAAACCCTTTCTTCGACCATGGCCCTGGCTATGAGCGTGGCTGGCCAACCCGACTACCGCTACATCCGCACGCTTTCGGAAGCTATTGACAGCATCGTCGACAAAACAGAGCCACCGGGCGCACCCATCTTCCTTGTGCTTGACGTCGACGTCGGGAAATCTCTGGGCGGCATCCTGAAGGAAGAGATCAAACTCGACAGGGCGGTCATCGCCGTCGACGGCATTGAAGTCGGAGATCTTGACTACATTGATATTGGCAAACCAATGGGCGTCAGCGAAGTCATTCCTGTCACGGTCAAGTCGCTGATATTCGCCGTCCGCTCGGCCTCCGGATAGCGACTAGGAACGCCCGTTGCTCCGGTAGAATAAGTGAGCCCCTCCAGATAACCTGGAGGGGCTCACTGCTTTGAGATCGAAAGGCGGCCATGCTTTCCACTAGTGACAACCAATTGCTAACGCAGGTCGGGCCAGGGACGCCCATGGGCAACACCATCCGGCACTACTGGATCCCCGCGATCCTTTCGTCAGAGCTCCCTACTCCCAAGTCACCTCCGCTAGACATGCGCCTGCTGGGTGAAGATCTCACCGCGTTCCGGTCGGGCGACGGCAGCGTTGGCCTGGTGCAATCCCATTGCCCGCATCGAGGCGCCCCACTGTACTACGGGCGTCCCGAAGAGGGCGGCATCCGCTGCGCGTACCACGGCTGGATGTTCGACCCCAGCGGACTCTGCGTGGACATGCCCAATGAGCCCGAAGAAAGCAACTTCAAGGACAAAGTCACTGTCGCCGCTTACCCGTGCGTCGAGCGCAACGGGATCGTCTGGACATACATGGGTCCAGATGCGGCGCCGCCGTCACTGCCTAATCTGGAATGGAATACAGTTCCCGAGGAGCAGGTCTACGTTACCAAGCGTATCGAGAATTGCAGTTTCATGCAGGCGCTGGAAGGCGAGATCGATTCAAGCCACAGTACTTTCCTACACAGCGCGCTGAGCAACGACGCCTTTACCACACCGGTGGCGGTCAATCTCGTCCGATCCAAGGGTGAGAGCTACCGCATGCAGGACAAGCGCCCCCACTTCCAGGTGCTCGATACCGACGCTGGAGTGATGATCGGTGCGTCATACAAGGCGGAGGAAGACTCTCGCTACTGGCGCATCACCCAGTTCCTTATGCCGTTCCATACGCTGATTCCGCCATATGGAGTAAGCCCCGTGTATAGCGGTCACGCCTGGGTCCCCATCGACGACACCCACACGATGGCATTGTGTTTCACGTATCACCCTTCGGCGCCCCTGTCTCAGGAGCAACGAAACATCATGATGTACCAACGTGATGGGCTCGAGGGACTCCACCCGAGCGTCGAGGCTTTCGAGCCCGCGGCCGCGGTCCCTGGCAACGCGACGTGGCGAACCAAGCTCAAGCACGAGGGGCACTCGCGGTTTCCCATCGACTGGGAGTTTCAAACCACGAAGAGCTTTTCTGGTCTGCCTGGAGTGTGGCCACAAGATACTGCGATGCAGGAAGGGATGGGCCCAATCTACAACCGCAGTCATGAGCACCTCGGTACCACGGACATGGGCATCATCCGTGTCCGCAAGCGTTTGATCGATGGGGCAAAGACGCTCGCTATTTACGGCGTAGCGCCTGCAGGTGCGTCGAATCCCGAGCCGTACGCCACCCGCGCTGCCGCTGCCATCGTGGACAATGACGCCTCTTGGGTCGAAACGACAGCTGGGCCGCGCACGGTGCGCCTCGGAGTCAGCGTCGACGCGCCGTAGCCGGCACGCGGATGTCATAGCGAAGCAAAGGGCCGCCCCAGATGGGCGGCCCTTTTGGCGTCCAATAACCACGCGGCTACTTGAGATGCTTCCCAAAAAAGTCGATGGTCCTCGACCACGAGTCGTTCGCGGCCGCTGCGTTATAACTGGCGCGGTCGTTGCAGAAGAAACCGTGGCCAGCACCCTCGTAGGTGTGGCTCTCGTAGTCCTTCCCTTTGGACTTCAATGTGCTCTCGATGGCTGCGACATTCTCCAGGGGGATGCCGCCGTCTTGGTCTCCCCAAAAGCCGATCATCGGGGCGTCAACTTGGTCCGCCGTGAGGTCCAGCACGCGAGGGGCGTCTGCCGGTGACCCCGGCCGAGGCAGCACGCCACCGCCATAGAACACCGCTGCAGCTTTTATGGCTGACACCGTGGCCGCCGAGTAGTAGGAGACAAACCCGCCGAAGCAAAAGCCCACGATACCGATGTTGTCGGAATCCACGTCGGGGTTACTCTTGAGGTAATCCACAGTTGCCTGGAGATCAGCGACAATGTCGTCGTTGCTCAGCTTGTCGCGCTCACCGAACGCCCGCTCGGTCTCCGCATATGGAATCACTGTACCCGCTCCACCCCGGTGGAATAGCTCAGGAGCCACTGCAAAGTAACCCGCCGCAGCGAATCGCAATGCCACATCCTCAATGTGATCGTCCACGCCGAAGATCTCTTGAATCACGATGATCGCAGGCTTCTGCCCTGCTTCATCTGGCTTTGCGGTATGCAATTGCATATCGTTCCCGGCAGCGCGTACCGTCTCTACACTGCTACTTGACACGTTATCCTCCGGCCACTGCGATTGCTCAATTTCACCATCGTGCAGGCGGAAAGATCGCCTACTGCTTCCCCTCAATCGCCAACACCGGCTTCCCGGACTCCCGGATAAGCTGGTCAGCCACGCTACCAAAGACCGTCCGGCTGGTACCTGAGCGACCATAGGTCGCGATGCCGGCCGCGTCAATCTGTTCCTCCTCCATCGCCTCGAGAAGTTCCTGGCCGCCTACGCCCTGCCGCACCTGGGTCAAGGCTTCTATGCCCTCTCCTTGGCACTGCTTACCAAGGCCGTTCAGGTAGTCTCCAGCTTCTGTGAGTTCGGCGGAGATGGTCTCATCAATGACGCCCTGCACCTCCTGCGTCACGGCGCTCAACTCACCGGAAGCAGGAACGATGGAACGGGTAAGCGCAGCGACGGCCACTACACGCACCAGCGTCATCTGAGCAATCATTCTTTCGCAGCCTAGAGTAGCACCTCAGCTGTTTCAGAGCCGTTCAAAGGAACCAACATATTCTTGAACGTTGCGTCCCTCAACCAATATCTAACGCTCTCCTGAGGTGCCTGGTGCTTCTGGCTATTCGGCTTGATACGACGCCACGATTATTCGCGCTCTCGGAGTCAACCATGACGCACGACCGTAGCTCGCGTACCATACTCGAAACTCCCTTACCTCACGAGGAACAGTATGTCTGACCTTCGACGCACCCCTGAAGAACGGCAGATTCTGGCGCGCGCCGCGACTGTCCTGCCAGGCGGTACGCTAGGCAACGTACGTCTCGCCGACGACTATGCGTTTGTTGTGAAAGAGGGCCGAGGTTCTCGTATATGGGACGTTAGCGGCAACGAGTACGTGGACTATCTGCTCGGTTCCGGCCCCATGGTTGTCGGCCACGCCAACCCCAAGGTAATCGCGGCAGCAGAAGAGGCGATGCGCAAGGGAACGACTTTCTTCACCCAGAATCCGTATGCCGTAGAGCTAGCAGAACGGATCGTAGAGGCCGTTCCGTGCGCTGAACAGGTGCGCTACACATCCACCGGCACCGAAGCCACCTCCTACGCTCTCCGTGTGGCTCGGGCATTTCGCAAACGCGACAAGATACTCAAGTTCGAGGGCGGTTTCCATGGGATGCACGACTATTCGCTGATGAGCTTGTCGCCGAGCGGTACGGTCCCGTTCCCCGCACCGGAGCCGTCGTCGGCAGGCATTCCAAAGGCCGTCCAGGACACGGTCTTGGTGGCCCCTTTCAACGACCTGGAGACCACGGTTGCGATCATCGAGCAGAACCACAACGATCTCGCAGCAGTCATGGTCGAGCCTGTCCAGCGCGTGCTCGCTCCCCTGCCCGGTTTCCTCGAAGGCCTCCGCGAGGTCACTACGCGCTACGACATCCCGCTGATCTTCGACGAGATTGTCACGGGATTCCGTATGGCGTACGGTGGCGCGCAGCAGTACTACGGTGTCACGCCTGATCTCACGGCAATCGGGAAGATCGTTGGCGGTGGCTTCCCTCTGGCCGCTGTGGTCGGCCGCAAAGAGCTCATGGATGTCTACGACTCCCACGCTGTCGACGCGAGCGACTTCCTTCCGCAGATCGGTACGCTCAATGGCAACCCCGTTGCGGCTGCAGCAGGCCTGGCTACGCTTGAAATCATGCGTGAGCCGGGCCTCTACGACGGGTACTGGGAAACTGGAGGAAGGCTGCGCAATGGCCTCCAGCAGATGCTAGATGAGGCGGAGATTCCAGCCACCGTAAGCGGGATAGACATCATGTTCGATGTCTACTTCACGGAGACGCCCATCACGGGGTTCCGCTCAACCATGGGCGCCGACAAGTCGAAGAATAAGGTTTTCGACGAAACCCTCTTGGAGCACGGTGTGTTCAAGCCTCCCGGTAAGGTCTACGTCGGGGTTTGCCATGACGAGGCGGACGTGCAGCAGACGCTCACTGCCTTCAAAGCGGGAGTTGACGCCGTTCGCGACTAGTTGCCACGCGCTGTAAGGCGTTTGGCGTTGAGCGGGGGCACGGCTCACCGACGGGGTCAATGTCACACATCTTGATGTGTTCTGGTTTGTTCCATTTGGTCCCGTTTGCTCCTGAGCCAGCACACCCAGCTTTCGGCGTGGAATGCGCCGACACGAAGACGCGTAGTACTCCGCAAGCCTATGCTGCTTCAGAGTAGACATGGGGTGATCACCGCACGATGGGTAGTTGTCACACATCTACCTCACGAATAACAGTGGCTACACAAGCTACATTCAGGTGAAGCTGCTCTGCGCGAGGGGCGGCTAGATAGCCCCGGCGAAGAAAAGGTCCTCTACTGCGGGCCACGTGCTGATGAGCCCCTGCTCGTGGGCATAGCGAATCACCGTTTCGAGAGCAGCGTGGTTGTTTGCGACACCATTGCGGTACGGCATCATGCCGCGCTCTCGCAGCCATTTCACGGGCATGCCCATGTAGGTGGCATCGTCGCTCAGGTTCTCGAAGAACAACGATTGCGCCTTGTCACTCGCATCGACGATCGCTTGGCCGAGACCAGGGTTGGCCTCCACTACCTCTCGCTTGGCTAACAACATAGTGTTTGGCGGGAAAACGCCGCTCTGTTCGAAGTACGTCTGCACCTCAGCCAGCGGGTCATCAAACAGGTTCGCCGTGTTATCGGTGATGTCGACCCCACCTCGGTCCCACATCACCGCATCGAGCTTGCCGCTTTCGAGGTCTGCGATGAAGTCGAACGTACCTTTCTCGAGACTCAGTCCAGGCAACGTTGGCAAGTCGACGTGGGACATCGAGTTCGGCTCTGCCGCTTTCCACTCAACCTTGGTGAAATCGAAGCCGTAGACATCGGCCAAGCCACCTCGAACCCACACTGCGGGGTTGAACCCGAATCCTCGAACCCCGATCTTCTTGCCCTCCAGATCCTTTGGGCTATGGATACCTGCCGTTTTGTTGACACGGATGGCGACCTGGGGGAAGAAGAAATCTATGAACACTGGGATGCCCACCAGTGGGCGCCCCTGATCCATGGCTATCAGGAAGTTCGATAAGGGAAGGATGCTTACATCATAGGCCAAATCAGAAAAGGCGCTAGCGTAGGCCGCAGCGCCGTTTTCCCATCCTAACGTAACGTCAAATCCGTCGATCTTGACCGTCCCATCCGCGATATAGTGCGACGCGAATTCATCCGGGGCTGCGATGCTGATTGCCATTGTTATTCCTTGATGAGTTCCTGGCCGTTGGAGCTTTTTATTCCGGGATCGGGAAACCGTCGCAACGTCCGTCGGTACCACCGGTGTGGACGCCCGTGTTGTGGTCGATGTGGATGAGTTGCACGGCACCAGGCGTCCCGACCGCAGGGTACTCCCGGATTTTGTGGCCACGCTTCTCCAGGCCGGAGACCGCGTCTTCGTCGAAGCCATCTTCCATCCGCAAGACCATCTCCTGATCAATGCTGCGCGGGTCAGTACCGGGGAAATGGGTCCACCGCGGTGCGTCCGCCGCTTCCTGCACGTCCATACCGTGATCAATGATGTTCGAAAGCACTTGAGCGTTCCACTGCGGCTGGTTGTCGCCGCCAGGTGTGCCACCCACCATCACCAACTTGCCGTTCTGCGTCACCATGTAGTTGTGGATGGTGTTGATGGTTCGCTTGCCCGGGGCGATGACGTTCACGTGGCCCGCGTCCAGGTAGAAGCCTCTGGCCGTTCGATCGTTGAGCAAGATACCCGTATTGCCCGCCACGAACCCACAGCCGTAGTACTGAGAGAGGCTGTGGATGAACGACACTGCGTTACCTTCTGCGTCCATGACACAAAAGTAGGATGTCGACGGGTTCGGGCTGCCTGACTGCGAAAGCTCTCCCGCGGGAACGATCTCCGCCATCTTGTCCGGGTTGACCAGCTTGCGGCGTTGCTCGGCGTACCCTTTGGACAGAAGCAGATCCATGGGCACCTCAACCACTTCCGGGTCCCCTACGTACGCCAGGCGGTCGGTGAATGCCAAGCGCTTGGACTCCACCATGGTGTGAATCGTCTCAGCCGTGTTATGGCCAGTGGAAGCCAGGTCAAAGCCATCCAGCAGGCTTAGCAATTCGAGAGTGAGCACTCCCTGGCTTGGCAGCGCAGTCGCGTGGACCGTGTGGCCGTGGAATTCAACCGACGGTGCGTTTTGGTAGACCTCAGTCTTCTGTCCTGCGAGATCCGCCTCGTTGAGCAGTCCTCCGCCATCGGCCATGCCGGCGGCGATCTCTTTCCCCAATTCGCCCCGGTAGAATTCCTCGGCGCCGCCAGCGGCAACCTTCCGCATACTGCGGGCCAAATCCTTCTGCACGAGGATGTCGCCCTCTTTGTACGGAGAGCCATCCTCTTTCACAAAAACGCGTGCACTGGTGGGATACTTCTTCAGCTTGTCCACGTGGGTCGTGAAGTAGTTGCCAATCCGCCGCGGTAGGGGGAAGCCTTCTTCAGCCAGCTCGATAGCGGGTGCCATCAGATCTGCCAGAGGCATGGTCCCGAAGCGGTTCGTCATCGTCTCCCACGCGTCGACCTCACCCGGAACCGACGGGCACAACGGACCGTCCGACGGCATTTTCTCGTAGCCACGCTCCACGAAGTACTCACGGGATGCACCCATCGGCGCGCGTCCACCACCAGAGACACCGTGGATCTGATCCGACTTAGCATCGTAGACTAATGCGAATACCTCACCACCCATGCCACACATCGGGGGCAGCGTCACCGCCTCAGCCGCGGCGACAGCGATGGCCGCATCGACCGCATTCCCACCCTCACGCAATATGCGTGCGCCGATCGCACCCGCCAACGGTGACGATGAGCAAACGATACCTTTTTTGGTCCTAACCGAGACACGCCCGACCGCCGTCGTTCGATTCTTTGCAGCAACCATGGGAGCAACACCTCCGCTTGATAGCGTGATGATAGGCGCCACGAGCGTTCGCCTCAACACCGGGTACCGTCATGGGCGCAGTGGCGAAGTGAGGCGATCGGCGCTCCGAGGCAGCAAGCGTTGGTTAGAACTTAGAACGAGGAAAGAGTTTCATGAGCTCGCATGCACGCGAGAGCGCGGTCTGCTACGCTTCGGGACGTGCGTCCGCGCACTCCAGTTCCTATCACAGGAGACACACATGGCCAGTGAATTCACGTACGACGCGTGGATGGAAGCACAAGGCATCCCTATCCACCGTGGTTATTACGTCGAGGACCTTCGTACGGTCGAAGTCGGCCCATGGTCGCAGCGTGGTTGCGATGCGGCCTTCATCCAGCTCGCAGGGATGCCCGGCGTCGTCGAGTCACGCGTACAGGAGATCCCACCTGGCGGCACTCTTCCACCGTTCAAATCCTCCATTGACGAGATTTGCTACGTCCTCATGGGCCAGGGCTCGACCACGGTCTGGAGCAATAAGAGCGACAAGCGACACAGTTTCGAATGGTCCCCTCGCAGCATGTTCCTGCTGCCGCGCAACACCTGGCATCAACTCAGCAACATGCAGGGAGACCACACGGTCCGACTGCTACATTACAACTATGCTCCGATGGCCATGTCTGCGGTAGGCAATCCCGAGTTTTTCTTCAACAACGACTATGAAGAACAACTCCCCACGGCTGACGACTTGTTTGGAGAAGCCCAGGCCACCATTCAGGAGCACATCGCCGAAGGCGAGGCGGGCCGCACGCTGTGGCAGGGCAATTTCTTCCCGGACATGGGCGTCTGGGACAAGCTCATGCACCGCCCTGGTCGTGGTTCGCTCAATCGGTCCGTGTACATGATGACTCCAGGCACCGAACTCACCATGCACATGTCAGTGTTCGGCGCTGGCACCTACAAGAAGGGCCATCGCCACGGTCCAGGGCGAGTCATCGTGATCCCCGGCGGCGAGGGCTACTCCATCATGTGGGCCAACGAGGATTCCGAGCGCATTGTTATTCCCTGGCACGAAGCGAGTATGTTCGTGCCGCCCGACCGCTGGTTCCACCAGCACTTCAATGTCGGTGAGGTGCCGGGGCGCTACCTGGCACTCCACCCACCGCACCAGTTCGTTGGAATGGGTGAGTCTATCGAGGACCTCGCCCGTGACCAGATCGAGTATCCAGCCGAAGCACCTTGGATCCGCGAGAAGTTCGAGAACGAACTCGCTCAGCGTGGGCTCAAGAGCGCGATGCCCAACGATGCGTACAAAGACCCCGACTACACCTGGGACTACCAAGGCGTAGCCGACAACTAGGAAGTTTGTCTCAATGCACGACGATCCATTCGCACACGCGCACGACCCCGACGAGATTCGGATGGCCTCCATCGCGGAGGGCAACAACCCGAATCACGACTTCTACCACTACGAGAACATCGAGCTCAAGACGGTGGGGATTGACATCGGCTCCTCCACGTCCCACCTGATGTTCTCGCGGATCCACCTGCAGCGCGCCGGTGAGCTCCACTCCAGCAGGTACGTGGTAGTTGAGCGCGAAACGCTCTACCGATCGCCGATTCTGCTAACGCCGTACACTGCCGACTACGCGATCAACACCGACAGCCTCCAACGGTTCCTCACAGAGTCCTACGCTGAGGCTGGCTTCACGCCGGAAGATGTCGATAGCGGAGCGATCATCCTGACCGGCGAGGCCGTCAAGCGCACCAACGCGCACGCCATCGCGGACCTGTTCGCGGACACGGCAGGCAAGTTCGTGTGCGCATCGGCCGGTCACAACCTGGAGTCCATCCTTGCCGCCAATGGGTCTGGCTCCGTGGCTGCTTCCAAGCACCCGGCGCAGACAGTGCTGAACGTGGATATCGGTGGCGGCACCACGAAGTTCGCCCTCGTTACAAATGGTCAAATCATCGAAACCGCGGCCATCAATGTTGGCGGCCGCCTCGTCGCTACCGACGCCGAAGGCAAAATAATCCGTATCGAACCTGCCGCGCGCGCTGTGGCCGATCAGCTCGGAATCGACCTTCACATTGGCTTCGTACTGAGCGATGTCGACAGGCACGCCATCGCGGACACACTCGCTGAATGCCTAATGGATGTGATTCAGCGCAAACCGCGTTCGGCGCTTACACAGAGCCTCCTGCTCACCCCAGATCTCACGTCGGAAACGCCCATCGACACTCTTGTGTTCTCAGGTGGCGTGTCCGAGTACGTGTACGAACGCGAAGAGCGTGATTTCGGTGACCTCGCCATGTTCATGGCAGGCGCGGTCCGACGGAAGATGGCGGAACACGCCATGCCCGCTCCGGTCCAGCCGGCTACAGAACGCATCCGGGCCACTGTCATCGGTGCGTCGCAGTTCACGGTGCAGCTAAGCGGTAACACTTTGTCTATCTCCGACGTTAGCCTGCTGCCCTTACGGAACATACCGGTGTTGATCTCGAAGCTCGACGACGATCGAGAAACCGAGGCCGAGGAGATCACCGAAAAAATCAAGAGCGCCTACGCCCGACAAGATCTGGTGGAGGGCGAAACCCAGGTTGCGCTGGCCTTCGATTGGGAGGGACTGCCGCGCTACTCACAACTACGCAAGATTGCGGACGGGATCATTGCGGCGGTTCCGAATACGATCGCTTCACGCGCACCCATTCTCCTGGTATTCACGGGTGATTTTGCCAAACTGATCGGCGACACGATGACCAAGGACATCGGGATCGCGAACCCGGTAATCTCCATCGACACGTTGTACCTGCAAGAGTTCGACTATATTGACGTCGGCGACATGATCTACCCCGCACGCGTCGTGCCAGTGGTGGTCAAGTCGTTGGTGTTTCCTGAGGTTGCAGGGGTCGGGTCGGAACTCGTCGAGCAGTAGACCGCAGCGGCCCGCATCGCGCGGCCTACCCCCTGGGGCGGGCGCGGCCCACAATCTCTTGTAATCGCGCTGATGCTGCTTTAATCGGCGGCAACACGAAGAGCATGTAGAGAGACACGAACGCGAATGTGACGAGAATGATCCCCGCGTACAGGATGCCAGTGGCCGTGCCACCACCAGGCGTCGAGCCTTTCCACGTATGAATGGGGTCCGTGTTGTCATACCACACCAACACTTCGTCACCCATCTGGTAACGCTCGATGCAGCCCCGTCGAGGAGGTGGCTCCGCACGCTTGCAGGTGTCGTCCAGCGGCACCACATAATCGGCCCCAGCAAACGTCGTGAATCGCACCGTATCGCCCTGCACCACCGCAACACGCTGCTCTGTGCGGTCACGCAGGGCCCCTACGTCCTCGAGCAACGCAAGCCCAACCACTATCAGCAGCACGCCAACCGCCAAGCTGGCAAGCGATGTCCACGATTTCAGTACGTACTTCACCCGACCTCGATGCCCATCTACACAATCATCCTATCGGCCCCTGCATAAAGAAGAGGGCCTCGGCTTCGCCGAGGCCCTCTTCACACTACACGTTATGCATCACTGCCTGGTCTAGTCAGCAAACATGTCCAGCAGGAACGGGTCAGGCCACAGCACCGCCAAGAACCCATCACTGCCAAATATTCCTCCGAAGAAGAAGTAGATCAGCAGCGCAATCACAACTCCGGCAACGGCGCCACCTATGTACCCCGTCCGGTTCTGCATCATTACCGGTGGCCCCGCTAGCGCAATCACGATCGCTGCCCACTGCAGACCAACAAGCCCCGTCACCAGCAACATCAGCGCCAACAGGGCCAGGAACATCGCGCCAGCAGCCCGCGCGCCCTCCATGCCAGCGCTACGGATACCGATATCCATGATCTCGCCCGTCTTACTACCAAAGCCCTCGCGGAG
This sequence comes from Dehalococcoidia bacterium, assembly GCA_963579135.1. GTDB lineage: Bacteria > Chloroflexota > Dehalococcoidia > Lucifugimonadales > Australimonadaceae > CALGTL01. Next base: position 21,033 of record CAUZFB010000023.1, read on the forward strand.
GAACGTCACCGTCGCCAGCGTGAACGCGATCAATGAGAGACCCATCGGGAACCAACGCCCAAAGAACGAGTACGAGCTCGACTCCCAGATGGCGTATCCCATCATCACTATCATCGCCCCACTGAACAGCTGCGATTCAGTGAAACGCCATGTCAATCGCTGTATACGGCCTCCCAAGCCTCCTGGCGCGTCAGGCGCTCCACCCGCGGGTGGGACCGGCGCGGACGCGGGATCGTCCTTGGTTACACCAGGAACATTATCGCCAGAGAAGTCCATGAACTTCGTGAACAGGAACGCCGTCACTATCGCCATCACAAACAAGAACAAGAACAGCGGTCGCGTGAACGTACCTACCCAGTCGTAACGGCCAACCGAGTTAATCACGTTGTTCTCGATGATCGGACCAAGGATGAAACCAATCAGCAGCGGTGGCCGCGGCCATTTGTAACGCTTCATCAGCAGCCCAAGAACCGCTCCAGTCAGCACAATCGTCAACGCACTGTTATCACCCGTTTGCTGGAACGCCGCCAAAAACGAGATAGGGATGATTAGGAAGCCAAGGACTGGATATGGGATTTTCGTCAGCATCGCCATCTGGCGCGTGAACCCAAGTCCCAACATCGTCACCGCTAGGTTCCCCAACCCCAGGCTCAGCACGATCATAATCGTGATGTCCGCATGCTCCTCAAGCATCCGAGGACCGGGGGCGATCCCGTACGCGAGCATACCCAACATGACGAATGCCCACGCACGCCCACCAGGGATGCCCAGCGCGAGCGTGGGAATGGCCTGGCCACCCTCCTTCGCATTCTGCGCCGCCTCCGCGAACAGGACACCTTCCAACGAGCCGTGACCAAACTGGCTCTTGTCCTTGGTGAGCGCAATACCCAGCGCATAAGACATCCAGTCAATCACACCACTGCCAATACCTGGGATCGCTCCAAAGAACACGCCAAACAGCGACTGCCTTATCGTCATCGGCCAGCGCGACATACCATAACGCGCCCCACGGAAGATCTCGCTGTACGCAATATTCGCTTCACGTGGCGCCAACGGCTTACGCGTCATCGTCAAATCAATGATCTCCGGCAGCGCGAACACCCCAATCGTCGTTGCTATCAGCGGCAGCCCATTCCACAACCAGTCCTGATCAAACATGTACCGGAAGTCCAACGTCACTCCCGCCGGTCCCACTGTGCTCAACAGCAGACCCAAGCAGGCCGCGAACACACCCTTCACCATAGCCCCGCCGCTCAGCGCGGCTACCATGGCCACACCAAACATCGCCATCGCCGCGATCTCCGCAAACCCAAACGCAAGCACCACCGGCTTAATCATCGGAATCAGGACCGCCATCATCACCGCGCCGACGATACCACCAAGCGCCGATACGGCATAGACCGCGCCCAGCGTATGCGCCGCGTATCCCTTCTGCGCAAGCTGGTTCCCCTCAAGAAACGTCACCTGCGTCGCACCACCGGGCATCCCCAACAGAATCGCAGGGATCGAATCCAGAGTGTTGTCGATGCCTGTCAGCGTCGCCAGCATCGCGATGCCAATCACCGGGTCATCCACCGAAATGATGATGAACGGAATCGTCAGTGCCATCACCAACGTCGCGGAGATCCCCGGTAGCAGGGCAATCGGTACCGTGATGAATACCGCAAAAAAGAACCCGCCCCAATACCCCATATTCCCGAGATACGAAAGGCCATCCGCGAAATCAGCAAGCATCTCTCACCCTATTCCCTCTGGCGCAATTAGAGCGGAAGGGGAATGGCTCGCCATTCCCCTTCCGCCCACTACTCAACTCAAGCCTAGTTCGAAACGTACTGGGGGAAATACTTCGCGATTAGACGATCACCCTCACGCTGCGTAATCGCAAGGGATTCCTGAAAAATATCCTCGTTCTCCTTGGTCGTCCTGGTGCCCGTTGCACGGTCCGTCCACAGCGGAGTCTCACCCGCGATGGCGCCGTACTTCTGATTCAAAGCCGCATCTTCCGCGAAAGCCGTTTGGAATGCCGTCGACAACGCATCAGCTATGTGATCGGGCGTGCCCGGCGGGAGCCACATCGCCTTGCTCATGTAGTTCGGCGGATTCATGATCGCCTTGTACGTCTTCAGCGATTCCTCGTCCGGGAAATGATCACCGATATAGCCGCAGTGGGGATCACCCCAGAGGTTCGCCTTCAGGTTGCCAGGGCCCATGCCCGCGTAGATGCGCATCATACCGCTCGGAAGCCAGTCAGGCTGCTCCAGCGGGAAGCGGTACCAGAGGCTGTTCCGCACCGTCGTGTTGATGTCACCACGTGCCCACATCGTCATCACCGCGTTGGTGTCTACAGTGTCAAACGCAAAGTAACGGAACGGCGTCCGCAGCGACTCCAAAGCAAAGGTGTTCGCCACGAACTGTGGAGCACCTTCGGCCACGTCGGAGATCTCATCGGCTATGAAGAAGGCGCCGTGTTTTCCACCACCGGTGGTCTCCTGGCCCGTGAAGTCCCAGAGGCATTTCGTCGCGGCCTCTGCCCCCAGGTTGCCTACCGGGTCATACGTCGTCCAGGACCGCGTGGAGTCAATCGTCGCACCGAGGAACTGGAAACTGCTCCGTTTGATGTACCGGGTGTCCTCTTCAAACCCAAAGTTCAACTGCGGCGTGCTGTTCCACGAGATGTACGTCCCATCCTTGGGCGCCTCTGTTCCCGCAAACAGGTACTCCAACGGCTTGTTGCCGTTATTGCTGAAGATCAGCCGCGGCTTGCCTGGGATCCACTTGCCCAGGAACGCCGACATCACCCGACCCTGCGAGTCCGTACCACCGCCAGGGTTCGAGTTCGCCATCATACGAATCGTCTTGCCTTTGAAGTACGCCGCAGCGTCAAACGAAGGAGTCGGCGTCGCTGCCGGCGTAGGTGTCGCCGGAGCGGGGGTCGGCGTAGGAACACCTGGGGCCAACGTCGCTGTCGGCGTAGGCACTGCAGTCGGGGTGTTCGTTGGCGCGGGCGGCGACGTGGGCGTTGCCGTCGGGTCGTCCCCACCACATGCCGCTAGCACCAACATCATCACGGTCCCGAGCACAATTCCCTTGGACCAAACAGTCCATCGATTACCCATCATATCCTCCATGCTTCAGGCGAAATACTCCCCACATCGATCTTGGCGACGCAATATACACGCCTCCATCGTCTTTGACTAGCCGAGGAATTTGTATCATCTGTGGATCACTCATACATATAAAGAGCGTTACAATTATTTCAGAGTTCTTAGTAATGGCATTACTATTTGGGTGATATGGAATCCTCTGCAGACCTCACATCGCTGCTCAAGCGCTACGTTGTAACCCGGCCCGCCCTAGCCGCACGCATGGACGTGTCGCTCCAGACGATCCACAACTGGTGCATCGGGCGAGTGCCGGTGCCAGTACATCAGTTCAGCCGTCTCGCGGAAAGCCTGACAGCATTCGGAGCGAGTGATGCGGAGATAGCCAAACTCATGCGTGCGTACCTCCAGATGCATGGGCTCAACGACCGGCTGCTCAACACACTCAGTTCTCGCAACGATTCCAACGACCGTGGCGTTGTGCTACTCATGTCATGGGACATCAAGTCGGGCGGCCTGTTTTCACATTTTCCAGGTGCCTGTCGAAGCGCTGTCCAGGGAATAGGAATGACCTGCCTCGTCGTCGACTGCGGGGGGGACCATCAAATGAAGCGGACCTACGTGAACGAAGCTATCACGCATCGGTATGCGGGGGTCATCCTCGCGGGTATCCCCGGTGCACCTCCTTCATCTGTCGACGATCTTTTTGACACCATTCAGCCGCTAGCAAATGCGGGCATTCCCGTCGTTATGATCTCGCCTTGGAACGCCGATGTTGCCCTCCCCCAAGGGGTCACCGCCCTGGGTTGGGACGCCAACATCTCGAACTCCATGGCCCTCGGATTCCTCCGAGAGTCCGGTCATGAGCGCATCGCCCTTGTGTTGAGTGAGACCAGTCCAGTCAGCTCAGGGCGTTACCAGGGTCTTGATCGGACGTTCTCGGACCAGGGCGCTCGCATCGATGATGCACTCGTCGTTTGGGCAGGGGACGACCCCCACAACCCTGACGCGATTCAAGAGGCTCTCGGAGTGGCAACGGCCATCTTCGCTCGGCCGTCTACATTGCATCTACTGGCTAATGGGTGCTACGCGAAAAACCTGAGATGGCCCGATGACATCAGCATCATCACCATCGGGCACCCGGAATCAATCCCACAACTCAGCAGCAACCCATTCACGTACGTAGGGATCCCGGTCGGCCGCATCAGTCGCAGCGCGGCACACATCCTCAGCTCCCTCGTCGAAGACGGCGATGGCGCGTACTACCAGCAATTCGCGGTTTATGGAAAGACCGCGATGAGAATCATGAATGCCGACGGTGGTTCGGTGGGAGCACCCGCGCACCGCTGACTTCGAAGCGCTTAGCCCGACGCCTGCTTCTCCGGTTCAGGCGCGTCCTTGCGCAGGGTTTCGCGGAGCCCGAAACCAACGAGGTTCGCGGCAACGAACGCAAAGGCCGCCATCACCCCGAACGCCCCGGCAAATCCGGCCCCTCCCGCCAGCAGCGCTGTCATCGCGCCAAAGGTCACTGGGTTCGTCAACGATCCGGCCTCGGCAATCAGTCGGTTCACGCCAAAGAACTTCCCCCTGGCTTCCGCAGGCGCAATATCCGCACCAAGAGTCTGCATAGTTCCCGCCATCATAGAGATACCGATGTTGATCCAGATGAAAGCGGCAAGGAACGCGGCGAAAGGTAACTCCATCGCCGCCGTGATAGCCATGAAACTGATGCCCAAACCAAGCATGGTCGCAGCGGGGACGATCTGACGTTTCCTACCGAAACGATCCATGATCTGCCCCGATAGCATCATGATTGGGATACCTACCACGCCAGTACCGAGCATCACTGTACCCAACACCGCCGGCCCGACTCCGTAGGCGAAAGTAAGGAAGATGAAGTAGGTCCCGCCATTCCCTTGCACACCGCCACGAGCAATGTTCGCCGCAAACTGCGCCGCGAACAGCGTTATCACGGGGCGGGTCAGCAGCGTCTTCCACGAGATGTCCGTTTCAACGACCTTGCTGCCGGCCCGGCGAGCAAGCACCGTCGGCGCCGTCTCCTTTATCAGGTAGTAGGACGGGATCACGGCCAGCGCAGCCAGCACACCGAAAACCAGGAACGGTACGCGAAGTCCTACCAACTCACCGAGGATGCCACCGAGAAACGGGCCGACCATGTTCCCGATACGTTGCATGCTCGACATACTCGTGATCTGCCGTCCGCGTTCGCTGGAGCGCACGGAGTCGGCGATTGCCGCAAGGCGGCTCATCTGCCACATCTGCTGCGCGACCCCGCCTATCGTTAGATAGAGCAAGAACTCCCAGTAGGAGCTAGCGAAGAAGACCATGAATGCCGACGCAGAGGAAATCAACGGGGAGCCGATCAAGGTCACTCGTCGTCCGAACCGGTCGATGATGTATCCCGTTGGGAGCGTCGAAAGCACACCGCCAGCCATCGGAGCAATCACCATCAGCGAGGCTCCGGCCACACCCACGCCGAACCCATCTTTCCCTGAACCCATGGCAATAAGTGGCAAAACCGGTAAAGTGAAGCCCCTGCCCGTTCCCAGCAAGATTGCAGGAAGCAGCAGCGAGAACACGAATTGGTTCCGCTTGAAGAAGCCCAGTTTCTTCTGGGCCTCGCCTGACTCTGTTACGGGGTCTTTGGCCATTGATTGCATCACAAAAGGCAGAACGAGCCAAATGAGCCCGTCCCACAACCATGGGAATCTAACTCCACGCTAGGAACCTGTCAAACGCCTAGGAGATCGCCTCGGTCAGCTGATCAACCTGAGCCAAGTCCAGCAACGCGGGCCTGAAAACAATCTCGTCGGTGCCCAATTCCTCGTGCATGGCAATCATCTCGCGCACCGCTTCCTTGGACACCGGGTTCTGGCTTACCTGGCGCTCGCTACCACGCCCCGGCCGCCCTCCATAATAGTGGGCGACGGCGTCATCGATCTGCTGCTCAGCGCCGGGTCCGAACGCACAGGGCAAAGTAGCCACGAAGCGAGGCTTCCCCGAACGGTGGTTGGCCGCCCAAGCGGCATTCACCCGTTCCATGATGCCCTTGACCCATTCGCCATCGTTCGCCCGACCACCCATCACGTAGCCGTTGGCGTACCTGCCGACGCGGTCCAGCGCCCTGTCGGCCGTGCCGCCTAGGATCAACTCAGGCCCGCCAGCCTGGACGGGTAGCGGCCCTACCGGGTACGTAGCGCCTTCCAGCAATTCGCCCGCCCAGATGCGCCGCATTTCCTCGAGTTGCGCGGTGAATCGGCGTCCGCGGTCATGGAACCCAGCGGGGGCCACCAGCGAGTCATCCTGCCGACTGCCGACCGCAAGGCCAAGCGTCAATCTTCCGCCGGAGATCGCATCCACGGTCGCCGCCTGCTTCGCGAGTACCCCAGCGTTCCGTAGCGGGCTGACGAGCACCGCCGTCATCAGGCGCACGCGTGTCGTAATTGCGGCAACTGCAGCCAGCGTTGCTATCGGTTCGTAGGAGTCATAGGCCAATCTGTCCAGCGAGGCGAACCCGTAATAAGGTCCCGCATCCGCCCGCTCAGCCATCGCACGGAGCAGCGGCCAACTGTTGGTCGGTGTCAGGAACGTCGGCCCCAAGCTAACTTTCATTCTTCTATCTCCCTAACTGAGAACGTCCGCGTCTCTCAGCTCTTCGAATTCCTGTTGTGTCATTGCCAGGATGTCCCGGCATATCTCTTCGGTATGCTCGCCCAGGAGCGGCGCTGGTACATAAGCCGGGGTCGCCTCCGACATCACAAACGCGTTGCCGTCAGAAGCATAGCTTCCCATTTCCGTGTGGTTCATGAAAACGAACTGCCCCCGCTCCAACAACTGAGGGTCGGCGAACATGCCCTCTGGGTTCAGCACCATGCCCGCTGCAACGCCCGCCTCAGCACACCGCCGCATCACCTCGGCGGCACCTAGAGTGCTCGTCCAGCGCTCCACCGCAGCGTCCAGCGCTTCCTCGTTGGCCTTGCGCTCTGCCAAATGAACGAATCGTGCATCGCCCGCGAGCCCTGATTCGCCCATCGCAACGCACAACACACGCCAGCGCTCGTCATCCGCACAAGCGATCGCGCACCATGACTCTTCGCCCTCGCACCTATAGACGGCATGCGGTGCCATCGCCGGGTCTCGATTGCCGTCGCGCGCCGTGATTCGACCGTTCGCAGCAAAGTCCATCATCGGTGGCCCGACGAAATACAGTGACGCTTCCAACTGCGACAGGTCCAAGTGCTGCCCGTCTCCCGTCTTGTTACGGTGGTCCAACGCCGCCACAATCGCGGCGACAGCGATGTGCGGTATCAGAAAGTCTGTGTACGCACCATAAGGGCTCGTCGGAGTCCGATCGGGCCATCCGGTAAAGTGCGTGTGCCCCGACAGCGCCGTCAGCACCGGGCCGAACCCCGGCTGCGAATCGAACGGTCCTCCCCTACCCAGCATCGACGCACTGAACATCACGACGCGGGGATTCTTCGCTGAGATGGCGTCGTAGCTCAATCCCCATTTCTCCATGGTGCCCGGAGTGAAATTTTCTGTCACGACGTCGGCCCATTCCGTAGCTAAGCGAAACGCGATCGCGCGGGCCCGCTCGTCGGCCATATTGAGGGTCAAGCTGCGCTTACCGCTGTTGTAGTTAGCGTAGTACCCGGAACGGTTGATCCCATGTTCGCCGCCTGCGAACGGCTCCCCGTTGCGCAACACATCGGGCCGATGAACAGATTCGACGCGGATCACGTCAGCGCCGTAGTCACTCAAGTACCGTGTCGTCATCGGGCCGATAACCACCCAGCAAAAGTCCAGCACCTTGAGACCTTCGAACGGCTGGGGAGCGTCGCCCTCGTTGTCAGGAGGGGAATCGGCCGGTGTAGTTACCTCCTCCAACTCCTGAATAACTTCTGCCGTATGCTCTCCCAGCATTGGGGCGCGCCGTCTGATCGACAGTGGCTTTGCGGACGACCTGACGAACAAGCCCAGAGTGTCGTACGGCTCGCCAGTCGGCGGATCGATCGGTCGAAAGAACTTGCGCGCTTCCAGCTGGGGGTATGCGAATACGTCCGCAGGAGTGTTCACCGGAAACAGCAGCACCCGGCGCTTCAACGCCCCGGCGGCAAGATACGCTTTCGTCTTCGCCTTGAAGAATGCCCCGAGCCCCTGATTCATCGCTTCCAGCAATTCAGTGCTGATCTGGCCGAAGCCGATCGCTCCGAAATCGGTCTCGCTCAATTCGGGCTTGCCGTAGCCATCCTCATCCATCCACGCGCACAGCGCCGCCATGTTGCGCCCACCAACAACGCCGCCCGGCTGGATGAAGTTCACATAGCCATCGGCGCATTCCCAATTCACGCGCATCGCCCGTTCGCCCACCGGCCGGAACGGTCCGCGACGACGCAGGTTCACCTGATTCAAGTCCCAGTACTGCGGAGCGTGCGACAACGTGCGCGCTGCGGCCTGCTGGCACGACACGTCCACGTATTGGCCAAGCCCCGTGGACAAGCGCTGGTGGTGGGCCAACATCGCGCCCGCCGCGCCTGTAGCGGCGCCCAGCGTCCAGAACTGAGGCACCGTCACTCGCACGGGAGGACGATCCTCATCGCCCGTGAGATGCATGAACCCACTCAGAGCCATCCCTGTCAGATCTGTAGCCTCGTAATCTCGGTACGGCCCTGTCTGTCCGAACGGCGTAATCGACACGTAGATCAGGCGCGGATTGATCTTGGCCAGGTCTTCGTAGGCGAGCCCCAACGACGCCAGGTACCCTGGCTTGAACGATTCGATCAGGAAGTCAGCCGACCTCACTAGAGCGAGAAGCGACTCGCGCGAATCATGCGCCTCAATGTCCAGCGCCACGCTCCGTTTGTTGATCGCGTACAACTGCCAGAGGAGGCTGGACTCGATGTCACGCTGGTCGTGGTGGAACGGTCCCAGGCTGCGAGCAGGGTCTCCCACGAGTGGCTCGATCTTGATGACGTCCGCCCCCAAGTCACCAAGCACGCGACCGCAGAAGATTCCACGGTCGTCCGCTAAATCGAGGACTCGATAACTGGACAGCACGGGTCCTCCTATAGACCCAGCGCCTGCGCCAGCCGCTTGCGGTGGTAGCGGGGTGACCCAAGGTAGTGGTAGAGCGTACGTGACATCTTCGTGTGGAGCGTTAGCCCGTACTCGCGGATGATGCCGATACCTGCATGGACGTCGTGAGCGGAATTGCATCCGTAGTAGTAGCTCTCGCTTGTGACCGCCGCGGCCGTGTGCATCGCCGCAAGCGCGCCCTCGCGAGCCTCGTCCGCCATCCACAATGCCTCGTAAGTGGTCCACCGCGCAGCGTCCAGATAGTTCACCACGTCAATCACGTGATCCTGCACGCGCTGGAAACGGCCGATCGGTTGCTCGAATTGGCGTCGCGTTTGGCTGTACAACAGCGACATGTCGAACACCTGCGACAGGCCTCCCACCTGGTACGCGCTCAGGATGAGTGATGCCTTGCGCATCGCGCGCTCTAGCACATCCCACCCGTCTTCCATCCCACCGATCAGGGACGACCGAGGGACCGACGCCTGCAATAGGCTCAGCTCGCAGAGCCCGGTAGCGAATCCGGGTAGCGCTCGCGCGGCCACTCCACGACCGTGCGCATCCACGTGCACAAGGCCAATCTTGCCCGTCTCCAGGCGGGCCGCCACGATCAGGTCCGTTGCGTCAGTCGCGTCATGAACGTAAAGCTTCGTGCCATCTATGGCCAAGTCGTCGCCTCGGACACGGGCTGGAGTGTGGATGAATTCCGGTCCCCAGCCGTAGTCCTCCTCCGTGATGGCCAGCGCGAACACTCGCTCACCCGACGCAATCCCCGGAAGCAGTGCTCGCTTTTGCGCATCGGACCCGCCCTCAAGCAGTACCAGCGTTGCGAGCACCCCAGAAGAAAAGTGCGGCCCGGGAACCGGGCCGCGGCCGAGTTCCTCATAGACCACGGCCGTATCCGCCAGCGAAGCTCCCACTCCCCCGTATTCCTCGGGGATCAAGCTGCCCAAGATCCCGGTGGACAGGAGTCCCGGCCAGTGATCGGCGGTTGATTCTACGCCGGCGTCGATCGCCACTAGCGTCTCTTTCGTGTATTCCCGCTCCCGGAGCTCGCGCACGGCTGATTGGAGCATCATTTGCTGTTCGGTTAGGGTCAGATCCACTGTTATTGGCCTTGTTTTATGGCTGTGGGGAGTTGCCCCGGCTGTTCGCGTTGCTCACGCCCGATACCAAGCCGGCGAGCGATAATGACGCGCTGGATCTCCGCTGTCCCGCCGGGATGTTGCTCCACGATACTCGCCCGCTGATGGACCTCGATGTGACCGTCCTCAACTGCCCATTCCGGGTCGCTGACGAGCGCTCGCGGGCCCATCACATCAAGAATCGCGCGGGCCTTAGACAGCGCCGAGCGCTTCTGATGCAGGTACGCCTGTGACCCCTCGTAGGTCAGCTGCCTACCCTGGGCCCGGTACGCGAAGTTGCGGAAGTGCAGCAGCCGCGTGACCTGGGAATTCACGTAGAAGTCCACCAACGAGTCCTGTACGTCAGGATCCTCAGTGAGCGGTCGCCCACCCCGCGTTGTGTTGCGGGCATAGGCCATCACCCGCTCCAGCATCTCGTCCGCACGGACAGCACTTCGCAGCAGGCCATGCTCGATCTCCAGGTGCGTGCCTGCGACGTCCCACCCATTGTTTTCGCCACCCACCAGGTGCTTCGCAGGAACCCGCACATTGTCGAAATACACCGTATTCTTCACACCGGAGGCAGCCCCACGCTCGCCGCCCACCAACAGCAGATCCATCGGCTCGACAGTGATCCCGGGAAGATCCATCGGAATCATGAACCAACTCAAATTCTTGTGCCGTTCACCGTTCTGGTTCGTCTTTACGATCGTCCAGGAGTATTCAGCGCCGTGATTGGAACCAACGAATATTTTGGTGCCGTTGATCAGGTAGTCATCCCCGTCTTTGGCCGACGACGTTGATACGCTGGCCAGGTCAGAGCCAGATTCCGGTTCGCTCAGCAGCTGCCACGTACGAACTTCGCCTTTGAGAATCTGCGGCAGGAAGTACTCCTTCTGCTCGTCAGACCCCCACACCATGATTGACGCTGACCCAAGCCTGCCGCCCGTGTCATAGTAAGGAGGCGTAGCAAGGTGATACCGGTCCAACTCCTCCTCAATGATCATCGACATGGCGAGATCCAGCCCACCCCCACCGTACTCTGCAGGCATAGACGGGTAGAGCCAGCCCTTCTCTCCGAGTTCCCGGCCTAACTTCCGCTGCAGCGCGTACTCGTCCGCCGTTAGGTCGGCAGGATCCGCATGGTCAGGAAGCTGCGGCACGTGATCAGCGAGCCACGCCCGGACTTCGGTCTGGAATGCTAGCTGCGCGGATGTCCACTCAAGATCGAAGTCCATCAGCGCCCCTTGAACTCAGGCTTGCGCTTCCCCAGGAACGCGCTAACAGCCTCTCGGTGGTCTTCTGAACGACGTGCCTGCTCCTGAGCGGTCTGCGCTAAGCGCAGGCTTTCCTTCAGATCAAGCTCTGTCGATTTGTGGGTAAGGTACTTCGTCAGCGACATCGAGAACGTCGCTCCAGCAGCGAGACGGGAGGCCAGTTCCATCGCAGCGTCCATCATTTCGTCATGCGGGTAAACCTTGCTGACCAAGTTCATACGGAAAGCTTCTGTTGCATCGATACGGTCACCGGTGTACTGCATCAGGAGCGTGTTGCTCATCCCAATCAGGCGAGGAAGCTGCCAGCAGCTTCCATCCCCAGGCACGAGCCCCATACGCACGAATGCTTCAGCGAACTGCGCGTCGTCCGCTGCTAGACGGATGTCACACGACAACGCCAAACCCAGCCCAACGCCTATCGCGTAGCCGTTAACCGCTGCGATCGTCGGTTTCTGAACGTCGTACACACGCAGCGGCACATCGGAAACCGACCCGAAACCCGCCTCACCCGCGTCTGCGTCGTGATTTGCCAGCCGTGCCTCCATCGCCCCCCAGGGCAGTGAACCAGCCCCACGCTCGTCTTCCATATTGTTCAGGGTTTGGTCGAAGCGGCGTACGTTGGCGCCTGAGCAAAACGCAGGGTCAGCGCCGGTAAGCACCAGCACATGACTTGCAGGGTCGGCCTCGAACCGATCCAGCTCTTCGTAGAGCGCCGCGGACATGTCAGGGCTCAAAGCATTGCGTGTCTTTGGGTCATCCAGCGTCACGACCATGACACCGTCGTGCCTATCGATCTTCACCGAATCATCAGCCATGGATTGTCCTAAGTACCGGGAATAAGCCGACTGGCCTGCGCGGGCCACGGCCCGGATTGTAGAAGCGGCGGTGGGCCATGTCCATGTGAGGACCGCTCTCGGCCCACATGTACAATCGCGATTCTCAGACGAACAACTCACAGGAGACGGAGCACATGGGAGTAGGTACGGTTCCCAATGCAATACTCGATCGCGTAGGGGGCATCTTCCTTCGCGCGCTGGACGGACTATCTATCGAACAGTTGCGTAGGCAACCTGCGGGATCGGAAAGCAACCCCATCGGGTGGATCGCCTTCCATCTCACACGTGTCCACGACGCCAACTTCTCTGCCTTGCTTGGCAAGAATCAAGCTTGGGTAGCGGAGAATTGGTACGAGAAGTTCGGGCTGCCGTCCGAAACGGCAGCCCTCGGTGGCAACAATCTCGACCAGGTGCGTGCCTTCGACCCAGTGAGCGCTGAGGTTCTCGCAGGCTACTGGCAGGCCGCTCGTGCACGCTCCCACGAATTTCTCGAATCGATGCGGGAGGAGGACATCGAGCGGGCCACGCCCAATCGCCCCGGCTCGGCAACCCCGCCAGAGACGTACCGACTCACGATCGCCCGCGTCTCCTCGGATACATCTCAACACATAGGCCAAGTCGCCTACGCTCGCGGACTCGTGGACAGACACGGCTGGTACGGCGCATAAGAAATGTGGGAGCGGACGTGGAGTAGAGTAGAGCCAGCGGGCGCGCTAGAATCTGCGCAGCACATCAACGGAGAACAAGCATGATCACCGTAGAGCAGAATGAACGGCTGACCAGGGTCGGCCCCGGCACTCCAATGGGAGAGCTTTTCCGGCGCTACTGGCACCCATTCGCTGCCGCAGGCGAACTGAACGAGCGGCCCACCAAGTCCATCCGCCTTTTGGGTGAGAATCTCGTTCTCTACCGTGATCGCTCAGGAACCCTCGGACTCATCGACGCTCGCTGCCCCCATCGGCGAGTCGATCTCTCCTACGGCATCCCCGAAGAGCACGGCATCCGCTGCATGTACCACGGTTGGATGTTCGATGAGACAGGCCAGTGCATCGAGCAGCCGTTCGAGGAAACCGTTCACCCCGACGGGCGTTTCAAGGAGAAAGTTAAGGTCAACGCGTACCCCGTGCGAGAACTGGGCGGCTTACTGTTCACCTACATGGGCCCACAGCCCGCACCGCTGCTCCCCAATTACGACATTCTGGTGGAGAGCAACCGCGTTTGGCGTGAAGCATTCATCGCCGAGCTTCCGTGCAACTGGCTGCAATGCATGGAGAACTCCGTTGACCCGGTTCACCTCGAGTGGCTCCACGGCGTGTACGGCGCCTACACCGCGCAACTAGATGGCAGGCGCGATGCGGTGGCCGAAGGAGTCGCCACATACGGTCGGCACAAGAAGATAGGGTTCGACTACTTTGAGCGTGGCATGGTGAAGCGTCGCGTTTACGGCAAGACCACGGAGGACGATCCCAAGTGGACGGTCGGTCATCCGCTGTTATTTCCAAACATCCTGCAGCAAGGTGGCGGCGGCCGGTATTTCTTCCAATATCGGGTGCCGATTGACGATGTGACCACCTGGCACGTTGAACTCACGTCGTACTGGTTCCCTGACGATATCGAGGTTCCTGCTCAGGACTCCGTCCCCTACCAGTACGTGCCGCTCAAGCGCCCCGACGGGGGGTGGCGCTCAGACGACACCGTCGCCCAAGATCACATCGTCTGGATCCTTCAGGGCGCTGTCATGGATCGCTCGGAAGAGCGCCTCGGAGAGTCGGACACGGGTTTGATCTTCTATCGCAAGATGCTCGAAGACCAGATGCAGATCATCGCCGACGGAGGGGACCCAATCAACGTTCTGCGCAACCCTGCGGAGAACGTGCTCATCCACAATCCTCAGGAGGGATGGAGCCGCCTCGGTTACAACGCCGACATGGAGGAGATCGCACGCTATGGCAGCCCGCTGAAGGAACCGATGCGAGAGATTCTCGCGAAGTCAGCCAACGTCTCCGGGCTCACAGCCTAACGGGGGAGAAGCCAAATCATGACCAGCAATAAACCCATGAACATCGGTATCGTCGGCCTTGGCGCTGGAGCGATGAACATGATCCCCGAGCTCAATGCCAACCCTCACGCCAAGATTGTCGCGGCTGCGGACCCCCGCAAGCAGGCTACTGAACGGTTCAAGCGTGAGTTCGGTGGCGAGACCTTCGACGACGCCGAGGCCCTGTGCGCCAGCCCTGGCGTGGATGTTGTCTACGTCATGACGCCGGACGACATGCACGCGAAGCACGCGGTCATGGCCGCAGAGAACGGCAAACAGGTATTGCTGGACAAGCCGATGGGACTGACCCTTAGCGAGTGCGACGATGTCATTCGGGCGACGGAGGCGAACGGAGTTCGTGTCATCGTCGGGCACACGCAGAGCCTCGACCCCCCAAATCTGAAGATGGCGGAGATCGTCGCGAGCGGC
>CAUZFB010000024.1:0-30288 GCA_963579135.1 Dehalococcoidia bacterium
AACGACTGGACCGAAGCAGGCGCCACTTTCTTGACCATCCGTGGCGACGGCAACGTCACCGGCGACCTCGACCTCGCCCAGCGCGTCAAAGAAACACTCCAGTCAGCCAACCTCTGGACCACGTAGACCCCTCTCCTCCGGGACAGGGAGTGTAGAGGCGCCCCTCTGCGGGGGGCATGGTCGAAATCCCATCCAAAACCAACCCCAGCCAACCCATCCACGGAGGGGCCAAACGACCTTCAATCCGCGCGGCGAAGCCAAGACATGCGAGGGCGCGCACCGACCTCACCCACAATCGAGCCTCAATCGAGCCTCAACCGAGCCGGGGGGATTCTCACTCGCCATCTGTCACCGTCGCCAATGCCAAGCGGCAGCCAGTGGGTGCGGGAGTCGCCCTGCCTGCTAAACTCCCCAACGCAACTAACCCCACCAAGGAACCACCCAACCCCATGGCAAACCACAGCATCGCCCTCATCGGCGGAGACGGCATCGGCCCCGAAGTCATCGAAGAAGGCGTCAAAGTCCTCAAATCCCTCGAGAAACGCTACAGCGTCACCTTCGACTTCCAAGATCTCCCCTGGGGCACCGACTACTACTTCAAGAAAGGCGAAATGATGCCGCCCCATGGCCTCGACACTCTCACCAAGTTCGACTCCATCTTCTTCGGCGCCGTCGGCCACCCCGACGTCCAGGACCACATCACCCTCAACGGCCTCCTCCTCCCCATGCGGCGTGGCTTCGACCAGTACGTCTGCCAGCGACCCAGCGTCCTCTACCCCGGCGTCGCCTCCCCCCTGCGTGGCTACGACAACGCAGGCGACATCGACATGATCGTTATCAGAGAGAACACCGAAGGCGAGTACGCCAACGTCGGCGGCCTCCTGTACAACAACTTCCCCAACGAAGTCGCCATCCAGACTGGCGTCTTCACCCGTCACGGCATCTCCCGTGTCATCCGCTACGCCTTCGAGCTCGCTCGCAAGCGCAACGGCAAGAAAAAGCTCGCCTCCATCACCAAATCCAACGCCCAAGGCTTCAGCATGGTTCTCTGGGATCGCATCTTCGACGAGATCAAGGTTGAGTACCCCGACATCGCCACCGAATCGCTCCTCGTCGATGCCGCCTGCATGAACTTCATCCGCCGCCCTGAGAGCTTCGACGTCGTCGTCGCCAGCAACCTCTTCGGCGACATCCTCACCGACATCGGCGCAATCATCACCGGCAGCGTCGGCCTCGCCGCCTCCGGAAACATCAACCCCGGCAAGACCTATCCCTCCATGTTCGAGCCCGTCCACGGCAGCGCCCCGGACATCACCGGCAAAGGCATCGCCAACCCCATCGCCACCATCCTGTCGGCGGGCATGATGCTCGAGCACCTTGGCGAGCCCGAAGCCGCCCAAGCCATCCACGACGCCTGCATGACCGTCCTCCGCGACGGCGAGGTCGTCCCCACAGACCTCGGCGGCTCCGCCACCACCACTCAGATCGGCACCGCCGTCGTCAGCGCGTTGGAAAACGCGGGGTAGCCATCTCACCCGGCCCTCGCCCCAGCAACGCACCAAAGAAAGGGCGTCCCAATGGAGCGCCGCTTCTTCTTATTTGTCATTTCGACACGTGACCCTGTCCGCGAGGAATCCCGCTCCCACCCCCTAACTCCACCCCTTCCCATTCCGATCGCTCAGATACGCCACCCGCGTATTGTTCGGCGTCACATTGCTCCGGTCCTGGAACGCCCGATCGAGCCACAGCTTCACCTCAGACGCATCATCGCTCCACTCATGCACCTGCGCGAACTTGCACTCCACGTTGTCGTGCAGCCGAGGCGGCATCGTGTGCGGCTCCTGCCTCCCCTTGTTAGCAATCAGATAGGACGGCAACAGAATCCCCAGCAGGCCTGACCGAGGGTGCTTCTGCGTGTGCCGCACGCTCGCGCCGATCTCCCAGTCCACGTGCTTTCGCTTCCACGTCGACGCCCCCACCAGCACCACCGTCACCGCCGAATCGCGCAGGAAATTCTCCCGAATCTTCTGGCGCACCGCATCCGGCTTCAAATCCTCAGCGAACTCCTCTTCCTCCTCAAGCGGCCCTCCCCCCAGCACCACCACATCATGCCTATCCGCGAACAACGCATCGAAACGATCGCGATTCCGCTGATCGCCATCGTGGTGGTAGCTCACGTAAGCCTTCAACTGCGCCTGCTTCCGCGCCGCGCGCCTTGCCATTCGTCACCACCTCTAGCTCCTCAAAGAATCCACACCACAAACCAGAAGGCTCGACCCCTCTTGTCACCATGTCAACAACGACCAACACTGACAAACGCACCTGTCCCTTTACCGCACCCAACCACTATCGTGGGTGGATCCGACCCACGTCCCAATCCAAACCGTCTTCACCCGCATCAGTGTCAGGTCGCGCAACGTCCACCGCAAAAACATACACACGAAAACCACCGTATTCTTGACCCCTTGGCATAGCGACCTGCTTCCTGGGTGCCAAATCACCATCACCTTGAATCAACACCTCCGCAGCCTTGCGGTTTCAGGGGATTCCTGGCCGTACCGAGGGCTCACGGTTCCCTTATCCGGAGCGTCGAGCGACCTTTAGTCCCATCCACAAAACAACTACCATCTCCCACGCAGTCCCCAACTAGAGGAGAGGCAACTCCATGAACATCGACATTTTCCCCCACATTCTCCCCAAGCCCTACTTTGAAAAGATTCAAAGCACCGGCCCCCAGGGCATGCTCATGGCCAAACGGATTGTCAACGTCAAACCCCTTCACGACATCGACACCCGCCTCCGCATCATGGACGAGTACGACAACTACCAGCAGGTCCTCACCCTCGGCGCACCCGCCATCGAAGCCATCGCAGGCCCCGACGTCACCCCCGGCCTCGCCCAACTCGCCAACGACGAGATGGCCAAGCTCTGCAAAGAGCGCCCCGACAACTTCCTCGGCTTCGTATGCTCCCTGCCCATGAACAACCCTGACGCCGCCATCAAGGAGCTAGAACGCTCCATCGACCAGCTCGGCGCTACCGGTGTCCAGCTCTACACTAACGCCAATGGCAAACCCCTCGACCTCCCCGAATTCGAGCCCCTCTTCGCCAAGATGGCCGAAGCCAAACTCCCCATTTGGCTCCATCCCACCCGCACGCCCGCAGTCGCCGAGTACATCGACGAGCCCCGCTCCTACTACGACATGTGGTGGGCCTTTGGGTGGCCCTTCGAAACATCCGTCGCCATGGGCCGCATCGTCTTCAGCGGCCTCTTCGACCACTACCCAGACCTCTCGATCATCACCCACCACATGGGCGCCATGATCCCCTACTTCGCAGGCCGTGTCGGACCTGGCCTCGAAGCCCTAGGCGAACGCAGCGACGACCCCATCGACGCCGCCGCCCTGAGTAACTTGAAGAAAAACCCCGGAGAATACTTCCGTATGTTCTACGGCGACACCGCCCTCTTCGGCGCCGTCCCCGCCATGCGCTGCGGCATCGACTACTTCGGCGCCGACCACGTCCTCTTCGGCACCGACATGCCCTTCGTCGGCCAGATCAGGGACACCCTGAACGGCATCGCCCAGCTCGACCTCTTAGACGCCGACCGCCACGCCATCATGGAAGGCAACGCCCGCCGCCTACTCGCCATCTAACCAGTTAAGAGTGCAGCGAAGAGGAACCGAAGAGCCTCTCCCCCCTCCCTCGTTTCCTGAGCCCAGCGCCAGCGCAGTCGAAGGAAATTTCACGCCCGCACATTACGCACACAAAACCCCTACACCTCCACCGTAGCGGGCACCTCCTCGTGCTCCACAACGCCCCCCCCCCAATCATCGATTGGCCGCAACTCATCAGGACGTGCATACCCCACCGTCCCATCCTGCGCCCGACACAGCACCGTATGACCATCGTGGTGAGCCCGCTCCTCCTCGATAGCCACAACCACGCACAAACTATTCCGGTGCGGTGAATGCTCCACCCTGCAATCAGGAGCAGGACCAATAAACAGTGCCGGCGTCCCCGGCCCCAGCGTCGCCATAGTCACGACCTCCGAACCGTCACCCTACCACGGACTCCATGTGAGTACGAGGCGCACCAGTGATATAGTCGCGAGCGCACGAGTGCGAAACCCCCATCGTGATCAGGGAAACGAGACAAGGAGAGTCACCATGGCGACCGACGCGGGCCCAGGCGGTAAGATGGAAGACCTCGACCTCTTCTACGAGCAGGTCAAACAGGTTCACGGGCGTGGCCTCTGGCAGACCGAAGGCACCGCCAAGAAGGCCGCCACCCTCCCCTACATATGGAAGTACCAAGACTTCCGGCCCCTCCTCTTCAAAGCCGCCGAGATGGTCCCCATCGAGCTCGCCGAGCGGCGCGTCCTCGTCATGGCCAACCCCGGCATCACCACAGACTGGCAAGCGTCCAGCACCCTCCTCGCCAACCTCCAGATCATCCTCCCCGGCGAAGTCGCTCGTTCCCACCGCCACTCCGCATCCGCGCTCCGTCTCGTCATCGAAGGCGCTGGGGCCTACACCGCCGTCGACGGCGAAAAGTCCTACATGGAACCCGGCGACTTCGTCACCACACCCAACTGGACCTGGCACGACCACGGCAACGACAGCGACGGCCCCATGATCTGGCTCGACGGCCTCGATGTTCCACTCATACAGACCACCGAGACCAACTTCTACGAAGTCTACGAAGCTGAGCAGTATCCCCTCGTCAACCCCGACGACATGTCCATCCGCATGTACGGCAGTGGCGCGCTCCGGCCCACCTGGGTCAAGCACAACCAGTACTTCTCCCCTCTCCTCAACTACAAGTTCGCCAGTACCTACGAGTCCCTCAAGGCCATGGCCGAGCAGACCGACGGCAGCCCGCACGATGGAGTGTCCGTCGAGTACACCAACCCCATGACCGGCGGACCAGCGCTCGCCACCATATCCTGCTTCGCCTCCCTCCTGGCCCCCGGCCTCCACACCAAGGCCCACCGCCACACCGGTGGCACCATCTACCACGTCATTAAAGGCAAAGGGCACTCCGTCATCCAAGGCAAAGTCTTCCACTGGGACGAGAAGGACACCTTCGTCGTCCCCAGTTGGCACTGGCACGAGCACCACGCCGAATCCGAAGCAGTCCTCTTCTCCTACAGCGACTCCGCGGTCATCGCACCCATCGGCCTCTACCGCGAGGAAGCCCTTGAAGAGAACAACGGTCACCAGAAGATCGAAGGCAAATTCGAGCCACTGCCCGTACCTGAACGCGCCTCCGGAGTCCAACAACGCCGGGAGCCCCCCAAGCGCTAACCGAGCGATGCGCTCACTATTGGAGGTTTAGCCATGACTGACGTGTTAATTAAGGGTGGCACCGTAATTGACCCCGCCCAAGGCATCCACGAGATCCTAGACGTGGCGATCACCGGCGGCCGGGTCGAGAAGATCGCCCACGATCTGCCGGTTGCAGGCGTCACCGAAGTCATCGACGCGTCGAACAAGATTGTGACCCCCGGCCTGATCGACCTCCACTCCCACGTCTACCGCGGCGACAACCACCGCAACCCTGACGAGCTATCGGGCCTGGCCGCTGGCGTAACGACGTTGGTCGATGCAGGAGGCACCGCCCCCGGTGACATAGAAAAATTTAGGGACGTCATCGTCTCGCATGCAAAGACCACCGTGTACAGCTTCCTTGGCTGCTTCAACAGGCAAGCACCCGCCTGGGAGGTACTCGCAACCGAGAGGATTCCCGAAGTGGCGGCAGCCAACCCTGACGTGGTAAAGGGCGTTAAGATCCACAGCATGCCCGTCGTCAACAGCATCCACGGCTTGGAGCACTTGAAAGCCGCTAAGGACGCCGCGGTGAAAGCGGGCCTGCCACTCATGCTCCATATCGGCGATATCGGCTACCGCGAACTACCCCAAACCACGATAGACACCACCGCACGGGCCTTGGAGATCTTGGGCCGAGGCGACATCGTGACGCACCTGTTCAGCCCGCTGACCGGCAGCGCAACAGACGATAATCTAAACGTGCTTCCCGCGCTCCAGGCCGCACGAGACCGCGGCGTCTACATGGACAGTGCTATCGGTGACTACCAGTTCGGATGGCGAACGGCTGAAGCGATCGTCGCTCAAGGCTTCCTCCCCGACACCATAGCGACCGACATCGAGATCCACTCGCAGATGGGACGCTCAGACGCCCCCATGGTCGCGAATCGGCGAATCACGGGAGCCAGGGTCATCTCTGAGCGCACCCTGGTCGAGTACATGGCCATGTTCTTCAAGCTCGGTTTCTCTCTAGACGACATCGTCCGGATGGCCACGCAAACTCCGGCGCAAGTCCTCAACATCAGTGACTCCGCCGGCAGCTTGAGGCCGGGCATGCCAGCAGACGTCAGCGTGTTGAAGATGATCCAAGGCCACTTCAAACTCACCGACGCGACCGGGGAAAGTCGTATAGGCTCCCAAGCGATCGTTCCCGTCGTGACGACCAAAGCCGGCGTATCCTACCCCGCAGGAGCAGGCGCACACCCTTGGGGCTTCTCACCGCCACACGCAACCCAAGCCGAAGTGGCAGTGCTTGGCTAGAAACCGACAACCCTTGAATCGAGCACCGAGGATTCACATGAGCACCCAAGACCACAAGATCATCTCCCTGCACGCCGGGTACGCCCACAACGGCGAGACCATCGACGGCTACGTCGCCCGACCCATCGCGCCAGGCACGCACCCTGCCGTCCTCCTCGTCTCAGGCATGAGCGGCCTTAACGCCTTCCAGCGTGAGATGACGCGTGTCTTCGCCCGTGCAGGCTTCGTGACTCTCTCGCCAGACCTGTTCGACGGTTACTCCGCGCCTGACCACACCTCCGCACTCCTCGCTAAGAACTCCCTCGACATCAATGCCACAGTGGACAGGCTGACCTCCGGTGCCGACTGGCTCCGCCAGCTTCCATGGGTTCAAGACAACGCCCAGGTCGGAGTCATCGGGTTCTGCCTCGGCGGCGGCCTTGCCCTACTCACCCTCGGTCGAACCGACGCATTCGGCGCAGGCGTCATCTACTACCAAAGCCTCTTCCCCGACCCAGCAGAGCTCACTGGCATCAAAACAAAACTCCTGTGCCACTACGGAACAGAAGACAAGAGCACACCCGCTGAGGAGATTGAACGGTTCCGCATTCAAATCGACTGGCTAGGCATTCAAAATGAAGTCCACATGTATCAAGGTATCGGCCACTCGTTCCTGAATCCGGGCCAGGAGTCCAGTAGCAGCCGCACAGAAGCCGCAGCGCTCTCGCTAGAACGGACCTTCAAGTTCCTGCACGAGGAGGTCGGCAACACGCCAGCCGACACCAATCCCCCGTTCAAGATAGACCAAGAACAAGAACGGGACCTCACCATAAGCCCGTAGTGCCCGCGCATCGAGGAGTTCCCGTGACACAGCAAGACCAGCAAACCCTAGCGTCACAAGACGAGCGAGCCAATTTCCGATACCCCGACACCGAGGATTATTCCAAGGGGCCCACGATCGGTGAATCCCTCCCTGATTTCACGCTACCCGACCAGCACGGCAACCCCATCCGCTACAGCGACATCAGAGGGGACAGCAGAGCACTCGTGATGTTCCATCGCTCGGCCCGTTGGTGACCGTACTGCCGCACGCAGCTCGTGGAGCTGCAAGATCACAAGGCGGAGTTCGACGACGCTGGCATCAAGCTATTCGCCATCAGCTACGACTCGGTTGAAGCCCTTGGCGCTTTCGCTCAGCACTATCGCATCGAGTACCCGATCCTCTCCGACGTTGACTCGAAAGTGATTCGTGAGTTCGGTATCCTCAATACCCTCGTGCGCCCCGATGAAACCGAGTTCTACGGCATCCCCTTCCCGGGTTCGTATCTCGTGGGTCACGACGGCAAGGTCTCCGCGAAATTCTTCAACCAGCAGTATCAGGTGCGGGAAACGGCCACCGCCATGATGCACGCGGGCTTCGGTCTCCCCATCGACCCCTCCCAGCTCAGCCATGGCGAAGTGAGCGGGGGTGACGGAGTGCATATTCGTGCCGCACTCATGGACAAAATCATCCGTCCACGCCAGCGGTCGCTGATCTACGTCACTCTAGAACTGGCTGAAGGCCTCCACATCCACGGTGAGTCCATCTCCGACGGCTTCCTCCCCACCAAGGTCCAAGTCACTGGCACCGAAGGCCTGTCCTTCGGCACTCCCCAATTCCCCGAGACCAAACCTTTCCGGATTGAGGAGATCGATGAGGAGTTCAACGCCTACGATGGCAACGTCGAGATCGTCGTGCCCGTCGTCAGCACCATCCGCGAAGCCGGTACCGCCGAAATCGAGATTAAGGTAAGCTTCCAAGCCTGCGCAGACGCCATGTGCTACATCCCGCGGATCGAAACCCTCAAACTTGAACTGTCTACCGCACCCAATGTGCCGAAACTAGAGTAACTCGCGGCCGCAGCATGTCCCCGTACCTCACGGTCAACAGGAACAACAATGGCAAAAGTAACAAGCCTCGGCCACATTGGCCTCTTCGTCAGTGACTACGACATGATGCGTGATTTCTACACGCGAGTCCTCGGCTTCACCGTAACCGACGAAGCACGAGATCGTGGCATGTGCTTCCTATCCGCGCACCCCGAAGATGAGCACCACGAACTGCTCCTCGCCGCCGGACGCCAAGCTCTCGACGGATCTCCACAGATCCAACAGATGTCGTTCCACGTGGACGGCATCCAGGCCCTCCGCGAGTTCAGAGTCGCCTTCATCGAAGAAGGCGTCAACATCACATCTGAAGTCACCCACGGCAACGCCGCGAGCATCTACTTCGACGACCCGGAGGGCAACCGGCTCGAGGTCTACTACGCCATACCCGTCGATTGGCCGCAGCCCTTCCGCAAGCCCATCGATCTCTCTCAGGACAATGACAGCGTGCTCAAGCAGATCAACGATCTCACCTTCGGCGCAAAAGCCTAGCACCGACTCCGGCACCGTCGTCTCCCATACCTCGTCCGGCAGCTCTTCGGCGGTCAACGCCGCTCCTCCGGACCGTACCAGCGCCGACATCTCAACGAACTGACGTCATAGGGTCGCGGGTTGACGCGCGCGTGCGAATCCCATCTGATTCCTGGTCATGGTGTTAAGCCAGGTTTACCGTCACGCTCTTACGCTGAGTGAAGCTCTCCAGCATGCCTTCAAGCGAGAACTCACGGCCCATTCCACTCATCTTGAACCCCCCGTAGGAGTGGCCGGGGATCTGGCCCAGCCCGCGGTTCACCTGCACCCAGCCCGAATCGATCCGGTGGGCAGCGCTAAGCGCTTGCTTGATGTTCTGGCACCAGATGTAGGCGGCTAGGCCGTAGTGGCTATCGTTCGCCATGCGGATAGCCTCTTCCTCGTCCGACCAAGGGACCACGACCAGCACCGGCCCGAATATCTCTTCACGGGCGACTCGCCAATCGTTATTGGCTCGCGTTATGACCGTCGGGGTCACGTAATAGCCCTCAGTCAGAGGGCCGTCCTGCGGAGGCATGCCCCCCAGCACGACCTTCGCCCCCGACTCGCCGATGCCATCTTCGATGTAGTGGCAAACGCGATCGAATTGCTTCTGGTTGATAATCGAACCCATGTCGGTCGACTCGTCCAGCGGATCCCCGACCTTCAACGTCTGAAGCTTAGCAACGAGCTTCTCCAGGAAGGAGTCGTGGATGCTCTCATGGAGGAAGAGTCGCGAACCCGCCGTACACGATTGACCTTGTCGCGTGAACCGCATACCCGCGACAACACCCTGAACGACCGTATCGTTGTCAGAGTCAGGGTAGACCACCACGGGGCTCTTGCCGCCCAGCTCAAGTGACACCGGGACGATGCGGTCTGCGGCCGCGTGCATAATCAACTTGCCGATCTCAGTCGAACCCGTGAACGAGAGCTTGCGGACCAGCGGATGCACGGCGAGTGCCGCTCCTGCCTCTTCTCCGTATCCGGTGAGCACGTTCAACACTCCGGGAGGAAGGAAATCGTTGCAGATCGTCCCCATCCGCAACACGGCGAGCGGTGCATCCTCAGCCGCCTTCAGCACCAGCGTATTCCCGGCCGTGATCGACATAGCGATCTTGAGCGCTCCCAGCAGCACAGGCGAGTTCCACGGAATGATTCCACCTACAACGCCGATCGGCTCGCGCCTGTTGTACACCAGCAGATCCTCACCCAGCGGGACAGTCTCTCCCTTAAGCTCGCCCGCGACGCCCCCGAAGTATCGGAACACGTCAGCTGCACCCTTCGCCTCAGGACGCGATTGGGGCGCCAGCGCATTGCCAGTCTCAGTCGCAATCAGAACAGCGACCTCCTCGGCAGCAGCCTCCATCGCATCGGCGATGCGAAGCATGGCGCGACCTCGCTCACGAGGCGAAACTCGACGCCACGACTGAAAGGCGTGGTAGGCCATTTGCACTGCCGCATCGACATCCTCTTCGAGGGCGCGCGGCACCTCCGCGATCGGTCGATTACGGTGGGCAGGATTCCCGACGCTGATCGTACCCCCAGCTTTCGCTAGGGTCCGCTCACCACCGACCAGCATAGGAACTAACTGCACTCGTTCTTGAATCGTCATCGGTCCAACTCCGGTTAGCGGGTTATCCTGTCGCACCGTCGAGTAGCTTCGCCACCGCTGAGAAATCGAGGCGGCCGAAGCCGCGCCGGCTGGTGGCAGCGTACTGTTCATGAGCGATCGCGGTCAGCGCCAGCGGCACCTTCTCCTGGCTGGCCGCGGCGAGAGCCAATCCCAGATCCTTGTACATCAGGTCAGCCATGAAGCCCGGAGCGAAACCATCATTCACCGGGCTATCGGAAACGACGCCCGGTGCAGGACAGCGAGTCTGCAGCGTCCAGCAATTACCGGATGCCTTCGACATAACGTCGAAGAGCACCTTGGGGTCTGCCCCCTTGGCAACGCCAAGCGCGAACGCCTCGGTCACCGCGATCATCGAAATTCCAGCAACGAGGTTGTTCGCGAGCTTGACCGTCTCGCCCATCCCAATGGCCCCGCAATGGATGACGTTCGTCCCCATGTGGCCCAGAAGGTCGCGGTGCTGTTCAAGCACAGCGGCAGCGCCGCCCACCATGATTGTGAGTTCGCCTGTCGTTGCCCAAGCAGACGAACCACTAACCGGCGCATCAAGCATGGCCCCACCCGCAGCAGCGACCGCATCTGCGATCTGCCGGGTCGTATCGGGGTCAATCGTACTCATGTCGATTACCGTCGATCCCTTGCTCAGCCCGGCGATATATCCGTCTGGCCCGGAGGCCGCAGCCAGCGAGTGCTGCGAGGCCGGAAGCATCGACACTATAACCTCCGACGCTTCGGCAACCTCACGTGCCGAGTTCGCAGCCAACGCACCCTGGTTGACCAGCGCTTCGACGGCCGCTCCATCAACGTCGTACACCGTTAGCCGGTAGCCAGCCTTCACGAGATTTGCGGCCATGGGTCGCCCCATCGTGCCGAGCCCAATGAAACCTACGTTCGGGGACATCCGTCTCTCCTCTAGGGGAACACACCCCCGCGCGTACGAAACACGCATTAACCTGGGAGGACTATACCCGCTCCATCAGCGCCTCGTCCCTATAATCAAATGGTGGGTTACCTACAACTACAATCCGGTTATCGACAACGAGGACGATTCTGATGGGATCGACATCACTGCGTTTCTACAACATGAGCGCTGGCCTGCTCCACTTGATGCAAGCGGCGCTGCTCCTTGCGCTCTCAAACGACTTTGCTCTCCCTGTCACAGCTTCGTTTCTTGAAGGTCCTCCTGGGTCTGCGCTTCCTGGAATAACAACTCTCTTCACGATCAACATTGGCATTGCCGTAGCCCTTTTCGTCTTCCTCTCGGCAGCAGCTCACTTCATTGTATCCGCACCAGGTGTCCACACCTGGTACATTCGCAACCTCGGCTTGAACCGCAACTACGCTCGGTGGATCGAATACAGCATCAGTTCATCACTCATGATAGTTGTCATCGCGATGCTCCCTGGAATCTCGGACATCGCCGCGTTACTCGGCATCTTCTTCGTCAACGCCGGCATGGTTTTATTTGGGCTTCTCATGGAGCATTACGAGCAACCAGGAACCCCCAACTGGCTCTCCTACAGCTTTGGAATTCTGCTCGGTATCGTGCCCTGGGTCGCCATTGCCATATACCTTTGGAGCCCCACGACAGATGCGTCTCCCCCGGCGTTCGTCTATGGCATCTTTTTCTCGATCTTCATTTTTTTCAACTGTTTCGCCCTAAATATGATTCTGCAGTATCAACGCATCGGTCCGTGGAGAAACTATCTCGTCGGTGAATCCACCTACATACTGCTCAGCCTCACAGCGAAGAGTGCGCTCGCCTGGCAAGTATTCGCCGGCACTCTAGCGGGCTAGCTTAGAAAAGCCTTCCTACGGGAGTTCAACATGAACGATATCCAACGACCGGTCCGCCTAGGCATCAGCTCCTGCCTTGCCGGTGAAGAGGTTCGCTACAACGGAGGCCACCTCAGCGACTCCTTCCTGATGGGCACCTTGGCCGATTACGTGGAATGGGTAACGGTCTGCCCAGAGTTCGAAGTCGGTATGGGAGTGCCAAGGGAAGAGATACGGTTGGTTGGTTCTCCTGACAAACCGAGGCTTATCGGCTCACGTACCGAGACTGACCACACGAATTCCATGCGGAATTGGGCCACGAACCGAACATCGGGTCTCGCCGACCAAGATCTCGACGGTTTCGTTCTCACCGCGAACTCCCCCAGTTGTGGACTCTTTCGCGTCCGGGTCTACCAACACAAAGGGGCCCCTGCCGTGAAAAAAGGTGTGGGGATTTTCGCGCGCGCCCTCACCGAGCGAATCCCGGACCTACCCGTAGAGGAGAACGGCCGACTCCATGACCCGCGATTGAGAGAAAACTTCGTTGAGCGAATCTTCGTTCGTCGACGCTGGCACCAGATGCTCGAAAATGACCCTACCCCCGGGGGCCTTGTTCGATTCCACACGGCCCACAAACTGACGTTCATGGCTCACAGCAACGCGCACTATCGCTCAGTCGGGCGCCTTGTCGCGAGCGCCGGAACCGTTCCTTGGGGGGAGCTCATGTCAACCTACCAAGCACAGATGGCCGAGGCTTTGCTCCTGATTGCAACACCCAAGAAAAACACCAACGTCCTTCACCACCTGATGGGATTCCTGAAAGACGAGATCTCGAACGATGACAAACAGGAGATGCTCGGCCTAATTGACCAATACCACTCAGAGCAACTCCCTCTCATCGTTCCCCTGACCCTGCTCAAGCACCACCTTCGGAAACCAACTGTTCCCGATTGGGTGCACCTCCAGGCCTACCTAAACCCATACCCATCCGAGCTAATGCTCAGAAATCACGTGTAGAACCAAAATGAATGTCCTTGTCACCGGCGCGACTGGCTACATCGGCGGTCGCCTAGTCCCCTTGCTTATTGAAGCAGGCCACACCGTGCGCGTTGGAGCCAGAAATTCAAAACGGATCGCTACCATGGGGTGGAGCAATCAAGTAGAGGTCTTCGAAAGTGACCTGAACTCAAACGAATCTGTTGCACGATTGCTAGAGGGAATCGACGTCGCGTATTACCTGGTTCACAGCATGGGCAGCGGAGGGGATTTCCATCAACGCGACTTAGACATGGCGGGTCTATTTGGACGAAAAGCACGGGAAGCCCGAATCGAACGAATTATCTACCTGAGTGCACTCGGTCACGAATCTACCGGTCTCACAGAGCACTTGAAATCAAGACAGGAGGTCGGGCGACACCTTGCAGCGTTTGGGGGGGGCAAGGTCATCGAACTCAGAGCAGGTCCTGTCGTTGGTGCAGGCAGTCTTCCGTTCGAGATGATTCGCTATTTGACCGAGCGTGTTCCGATCATGGTCTGCCCGAGGTGGGTCTTCACTAAGGTCCAACCGATCGGACTATCCGATGTGCTCGCATATCTCGTTGAAAGCATCCACTTGAGCGTGCGTGGCCACCAGGTTGTAGAGATCGGGGGAAGCGAGGTCGTTAGTTACGGGCAAATGATGACCGACTATGCCCGTGTCAGAGGGCTTCGCCGTG
This sequence comes from Dehalococcoidia bacterium, assembly GCA_963579135.1. GTDB lineage: Bacteria > Chloroflexota > Dehalococcoidia > Lucifugimonadales > Australimonadaceae > CALGTL01. The sequence goes on from CAUZFB010000024.1 coordinate 14,129, forward strand.
CCATGATCAGGGTGCCCGTCCTCACGCCCAGGCTATCTTCCTTATGGGTGCACCTAATAACACCGCTTCGTGGCAGCTTTGCCCGCCCGATCGTCGAAGGTCTCCGCAACGAAGTTGTAGTTCACGACCCGCAAGCCGCCCTGGAGATGTTTCCAGGGATTGCGCCGCAGGATTATGCAAGCGCCGTGCGATCAGCTCTGGCAGATCTGCAACCTGACGCGATTTCGGCGGATGTGCCCGCGACCGAAGCGATCTATCTATCCACCAGATCAACCAGCAGTCTTGGCATGATCAGAGAAACTCGATCGCTGCACGTCACGGCTTCCACTTCAGACGTTTTTGAAGCATTCGGCTCGCTTGGTGGACAACGAGGCTGGTATATGGACTGGGCCTGGAAGCTGCGCGGCGCGTTGGATCGACTGATTGGCGGGCCTGGTTTGCGCAGGTCACATTCCTCTAACTCGCTGGAAAAAGGAGCCAAACTGGATTTCTGGACAATCACGCACGTGACCCCGGGGCACCGATTGCTGCTTCGCGCCGACATGAAGGTACCAGGGGATGCATGGTTGGAGTTCAACGCAACGCCCGCCGACGGTACCGGTACATTGCTGACCCAAACATCTTATTTCGCTCCTAAAGGTCTGATTGGAGTTATGTATTGGTACGCATTGCTGCCAATACATAGAATCATGTTCAATGGTCTGATTCACCGAGTCTCTCGAATCGCAAGCACGGGCAGTCCCAATTCGCTCTAGCGGAATCAGCAACACAATCGCAAAAGCAGCGATGAAGCCTTCCCCACGCCGCCGTCTATAACTGATCTCCAATCCAAGCTGAGTACTTCCGAAGCACTCAGCCATACCTCCTCACCATGGCTGAGTCCATGTCGTGAAAAGCGAGTACCCGTCGACACCACTGGTTAGCCTACCAAGATGCAGTGAAGACGATGGCGGGCCCCAGCCCAAAGAAAAACTGACCGAGAGCGCCTGTAAGCCGGATCCTGTACCCCGCAGAACGGGGTGACGGTCATCTATCTAGCCCTGCCGTTACCGGCAGGATCAAGCAGCCGACCCGGGAACTCGGTCAGACACCCGATGTCCGCCGAAGCGAACATGTTCCCCTATTTGGCCTTGCTCCAGGTGGGGTTTTCCAGCATCTCGGTTCGCACCGAGACCTGGTGCGCTCTTACCGCACCGTTTCACCCTTGCCTGTGCCCTACCCGCGTGGGCAGGGCCATCGGCGGTATGGTCTCTGTGGCACTTTCCATCGTCTCGCGACGCCTGGGCGTTACCCAGCACCCTGCCTGGTGGAGTCCGGACTTTCCTCCCCGACAATGTCGCGGCGACCGTCCGGCGCTCTCGGTCTCTTCCAGTATACGAGAGATCGGCTGGGCTAGCGGCCAACTAAGCTGGCGCGAGCTTGATCTGTGGCTGTCGGTCCGTCACCGTAACCTTCGCCACCAATGTGCGCAGGACCTCCTGCCGCTCACCTATCGCAAGGTCATCCCACACGTACGCCAGTCGCTCGCGGCTGGACTCAGCGAGCTCACGCACGCCGGCCGCACCACTCTCCACCAGCGCAAGCTGGTCTTGCGTCGCATGCATCGAAGCTTCCGCCTCTACCGTCGCGACGCGAAGTTGAGCCAACGTGAGCCCGCCCGCCGCCGCGCGCTCAACGATCAACTGGTAGCGCCGCCGAATCCGCGCTGCCCGTGACAGTATCTCCTGCCGAACGTCATCGGCCCGCTGGGTGTCCGTCGACTCATCAGGAGTCTCCTCGGGCTCATTGGTCAGCCCTTGCTTCACCTGATCTAAAACCATCGCCTCAAGCCCGGGTGCATTGACCGTCCGGTACTCGCATTGATTGCGATTGATACGCGACTGGCACTGGTAATAGCGGTACTCGGCGCGGGCCCGCTGACCGTCCTTCCGACGCCACGACTGACGCCGAGTAACGCCCATCATCCGCTGACCGCAGTGTCCGCAGTAGATGATCCCCGACAGCAGGAATGGCTCCGCCCTGGGGTTTCGGCGCGTCGGACTCCGGCCCTGCATCTTCTCCTGCACCTGCCGGTACACGTTGCGGTCGACTATCGCCTCGTAGCTCGCCGGCAATCGCAGACCGAACCGGCGATACGTACCGATGTACGCCGTATTACGCAGGATGTCACGTACGGTGACCATGCTCCAACGCTGGCCACGTCGTGTTCGGTGGCCACCGTCGTTGAGCCATGAAGCCACCGCACGGACGCCGCCGTCCTCATTGGCGTATCGATCGTACATCGCACGCACCACTACCGCCTCAGGCTCCACCACCTCGAACGTACCGTCATAGATGATCTTGTAGCCGAACGGTGGCTTACCGAGGCCCAAGCCCTTCGCAGCCTTCGCCCGCATACCCTCGCGAATACGCTCGCGGCGCGAGCCAGGCCCGCTCTGTGCCCGCACCGCATTCTGAAACGGGTCAGGGTACTCGGAGTCATCGCAAATCGTTTGGCACGACAACAGGTCGAGATCGAGAACCCGCATCACCTTTTCTTGGAGTGTCGGCCCTAGGTGCTCAGCGGAGGGCACCACGACCAGGTATCCAAGCTTCGAATCCTCGATCGCCTGCGCCATTTCTTCCCACTTGGGGTGGCCATCGACGCTTGAGTCCTCCGCAAAGCACCCCGTGACGATATGCCCGCCCCTGGCGCAGAAATTTTCATAGGCCTGGGTCAGCGCTGCCTCAGAACCCCGATTTAAGGGGTCGAATATGAAATAGCCGATACTCCTCATGCCCTACTCCACCAGCAAGATCAGCCCACAGTTTGGGCAGCGCACCGGCTTATCCGATGTGCGCGCGTCCTGCGCATGTCTGGTGGGTATTCCCACGCGACATGACTCGCACATAGTGCCGTGCAGTACCGCGACAGCCTTGCCCTGGTGGTTCTTGCGCACCTGCTCATAGAGTGCCAACTCAAGAGCGGGAATCCCGTTAACCCGCGCATCTCTATTGGCCTGAAGGTCGCCTAGCTCACCGTCGAGAACCGAGCGCTCCTCGGTCATCGCCTGCTGGCCAGCAAGCCACCTCGCTTCCCATGTGGTCAACTTCTCAGACGCATCGCTGAAAGCCTTCTGAGCCTCATCGACCTCATCTAGCGCGGCGAGCAGCAGGTCCTCTTGCTCACTACGCTGGCGCGTAATCATACCGATATCAGCTTGTAGATCCTGCAGCTCGCGGGCGAGTGTCACCTTACCGCCATACAGCTTGGCCTCAGCGTCAGCAATCTTCGCCTCGAATCCGCCGATTATCGAGTCGAGATTCGTCTGATCGCCCCTCGTCCGCTGCGTCGCCAACTCGAGGCGCGCCACCTCAGTCCTCAACGGCTTGAGCGCGCTCCCGTCACCCAGCGCGCGACCAATCTCCGCAAGCCGCGCGTGGCGCCAATCGAGTTCCAAATCCACCGTTTGAAGGTCGTACAGTTGCTTTATCGCGGCCATGGAAAATCCTCAAACACTAGGTCAATTCTAGGGAGAGGAAACCTAACATTCAACAAAAATCACTGCGGGCTAGCCAGGATTTCCCGCCATCCATCAGAGCTCTTCCGTCGCCGGTATCTGACTCCAGGTAATGCCTAATTGCCTGCCGATTGCCAGCGCAACCGAGCCACGAACCTCACTCATCCCAGGTGCGGCCATCGCACCCACATCCCGAAGCACCTGCGTCATCGTCGTCACCGGCCTATCTACGATGCCACACGGCACGATGGGAGCATACGCCGCAAGATTGGTGGTCACGTTCAGCGCAAATCCGTGCAGCGACACGCCCCTGCTGATCTTCACACCTATCGCCGCGATCTTGCCTCGCGCGGTCCAAACGCCCGTCAATCCATCCTCCGTATGCGCGGCCGCCCCGAACTCTGCCAGCGCTTCGGCCAGCGCCGCCTCGAGTCCACGGACGTAAGCCCTCGCGCCAAGCCCCTTGGCCGCCAGGTCGATGATGGGGTAGCCCACGAGTTGTCCCGGGCCGTGATACGTCACCTGCCCGCCCCTATCGGTCTGGACCAGCGGCGCCCCTAGCTCGCCCACCACGTGCTCCATCGGCGCCCGCGGCCCCGCCGTATACACCGGCGCATGCTCCAGCAGCAGCAGCGTATCGGGAATCACGCCTGCCGCGCGTTCAGCCGCGATGCGCCTCTGCAGATCCCACGCACGCCGGTAGTCCACGTCGGCGCCAAGCCACATCAAGCGACCGGAAGTCGGCGCGCTCGCCGACGGTCTCTTGGAAGATCGCGCATCGATAGCCATCGTCGCTAGAGTAGCGCCTCCACACATCACTTGGCGAGATGCTCCTGACATCCCTCCAAAGCGCTGACTAGTGGTCCGAGCAACTCCTACCGAGCGGCAGCGGCCATGTGCAGGGAATGCACGGCGCTCCAAAACAATCGCGAACTCATCGCCATCGCCCTTGCCGAGCAACAGCAAGTGGGTGCACGGAGTATCCAGCTCTACCCTAGTGGTGGAATAGGCGGACTCCCGAGAGCGCCATCACCATCCCATACTGCTCCGCCGCCGCCACAACATCCTCGTCACGCACCGAGCCGCCGGGCTGCACAACGTACTTGACACCGCTCATCGCAGCGCGATCGATGTTGTCCCGAAACGGGATGAACGCATCTGAGCCCATCGCCACGCCCGTCAGCGTGTCCAGCCACCCGCGCTTCTGCGCCGCCGTCAAACGCTCAGGCACCTCCGCGAACGCGCCGCGCCAGACCTCGTCCTCCGCAGGTGCGAGATCGTCCTGCAGGAACCCGTCGATCGCGTTGTCGCGCTCCGGTCGTCCCAGCCCATCGCGGAATTTCAGGCCCAGCGTCGTGGGGTGCTGTCGCAGGAACCACAGGTCCGCCTTGTTGCCCGCCAAGCGAGTGCAATGGATACGTGACTGCTGCCCCGCACCGGATCCAATGACCTGACCGTTGAACGCCATGCACATCGAATTGGACTGCGTATACTTCAGCGCCGTCAGTGCAACCATCAGATCGCGCCGCGCCGACTCAGGAAGATCAGAATCCTTCGTGACCACGTTGGAGAGTTGATCGAGACCGATCTCATTGCGGCCCTGCTCCAGCGTCACGCCGAACACCGTCCGGTGCTCGCTTGCTGCTGGCACGTAGCTCGTGTCCGCTTCCAGCATGCAGTAGTTGCCGCCCTTCTTCTTGCCCAGGATCTCCGCCGCCTCGTCCGTGTAGCCCGGTGCGATAATCCCATCCGATACTTCACGCCGTATCAACCTCGCCGTCGGCTCATCAACCACATCGCTCACCGCGATCCAATCGCCGAACGACGACACGCGGTCTGCACCGCGGGCCCGGGCATACGCAGCCGCCAGAGGCGACAATTCAGTGCCGTCCACGAACATCGCTTGCGCGAGCGTGCCTTCGATGGGTACGCCTACCGCCGCCCCTGCGGGGCTCACGTGCTTGAACGACGCAGCAGCCGGCAGACCCGTCGCCGCGCTCAGTTCGCGCACCAACTGCCACGAGTTCAGCGCATCCAGCAAGTTGATGTAACCGGGAGAGCCGTTGCGCACCTCGAACGGCAGCCTGCCGCCCTCCACGAACGCCCTTGCAGGCTTCTGATGAGGGTTCATTCCGTAGCGAAGGGTCATTTCAGATTCAGGCACAAGAAAACTCCGACTCAAAGATGCGGTCCGATGTTCACATAGCCCCGCTGCCGGGGCCAACCGTCTTCCCAAACCAGATTCAGTCCCACAATCACGCCGTGAAGAACCAACAGCCAGCGGCTACAGTAGCGAGCTGTCCTCGCCAATCGCTTCCAAACGAGCTTTGATATCCGCGAGGAATTTGCCCGCCTCAGCCCCATCGCACACCCGATGATCGAACGTCATGCACAGGTTCATCATCGACCGCGCCGCGATTGCATCGCCCCCGACGACCACCGGTCGCTTGATGATGGCCTCCGTCGTAACAATCGCAGCCTGCGGGTGGTTGATGATTGGCGCCGACACCACGGAGCCAAGCGCCCCCGTGTTGTTTAACGTGAACGTCCCCCCCTGCACATCCTTTAGCTTCAGCTTGCCCTCGCGCGCCGCAGCGATCAGCGCATGGGCCCGCAGCGCCAGATCCCCAACGCCCAGCATATCGGCGTTGTGAATCACCGGCACGATCAAGCCCGCATCCGTCGACACCGCCAAGCCCAGGTTCACGTGCTCATGCAGTGCGATCCCCGTCTCAGTCCAACGGCCATTCAGCAGCGGGTTCGCCATCAGCGCCTGCGCCACCGCGTACGCCGTGAAAGGCAGGTACGTCAGCGGCACCCCAGCCTCCAGTGCGAACGCATCGCGCTGAGCGTCCCGATATGCCACCAGCCCTGTCACGTCCGTCTCGAACATGGTCCAGGCTGCCGGTATCTCGTGAGCGCTCCGCTCCAGGTGCTGAGCGATCGTCTTCCGCAAAGGGGTCAGCGCGAAGATGGTTCCCGTTGCCTCGGCCACGACCGGCAGAGCCGCAGCGTCGGCAGCGGCTGGCAGGGCTGCCCTCTGCTTAGACTCCTCAACGAAGCGAAGCACATCCTCTTTGGTAACGCGCCCACCCACCCCTGTGCCCGTCAGCAGGGAGGCATCCACGCAGTGCTGGCCAACCAGCCGCTTCACCAGCGGCGACAGCTTCGCCGGCGTTGCGAGAGCCGCATCCTGAAGCGCGTCGGGCCGTCCATGCCCGCCTTCGCCCGAGCCCGTGGGGCCCACGCTCCGGACCGAGTCCACGAACTCAAAACTGGCGACACGTGCAGTCGGTTCACTCGCCGTAGCAGCGGCGGTCGTAACCGCTGGCGTGGCGGGCACCTCACCCTCCACGTCCATTTCAGCTATGGGCTGCCCCATGGGGACCGTATCCCCCTCCTCGGCCAGCGTCTTGATCAACGTGCCCGTGAAAGGCGACGGCACCTCCATGTTCACCTTGTCCGTCATCACCTCGAGCAACGGGTCGAACTTACGCACCTTCGCGCCAGGCTGCACCAGCCACTTGCTGATCACACCCTCTGTAACGGACTCGCCAACTTGGGGCAACTCGATAATCGTTAGTGTCATTCCTAATACTCTAGCAAGCGCCGTAACGCCGCTTCGATTTTGTCAGCCGTCGGCATGTAGGCAGCCTCCAAGGTCGGCGCGAAAGGCATCGCTGGGATATCCGGTCCGGCCAAGCGCATGACGGGCGCGTCCAGGCTGTCGAAGGCGTGCTCCGCGATCAACGCCGTGACCTCGGCTCCGACGCCCAGCGATATGTTGTCTTCGTGCACCACCAACGCACGGTTCGTCTTGCGGACTGACTTCAGCACGGTCTCACGATCGATGGGGCTCACCGTCCGCAGATCGACCACCTCAACCTCGACCCCGTCGGCGGCAAGGACCTCCGCAGCTCGCAACGAATAGTGCAGCGTCAGTCCGTACGTCACGATCGTCGCCGCATCGCCTGGGCGCTTGACGTCCGCGACACCAATCGGCACCACGTAGTCACCGTCGGGCACCTCGCCGCGTACGGCGCGATACGTACGCTTGTGTTCGAGAAAGACCACTGGATCGTTCGCGCGTATCGCAGCCTTCAGCAGCCCCTTCGCGTCATACGGTGTCGCAGGCGTCACCACCTTCAATCCAGGCGTATGCGCAAAATAGGCCTCTGGACTCTGGGAGTGGAACAACCCTCCCCGAACGTGCCCGCCGTACGGCATACGAACCACGAGCGGCGCGTTCACCGTGCCATTCGTGCCATACCGAATCCGGCCGGCTTCTCCCACGATCTGGTTGAACGCCGGGAAGACGAAGTCCCCGAACTGAATCTCCGCGATCGGTCGCATGCCCGCCATCGCAGCGCCGACTGCCACGCCCGCTATGCCCGCCTCGGCAAGCGGAGTGTCGATCACCCGCTCCTCGCCGAACTCATCGATAAATCCCTGCGTCGCCAGGAAAACCCCGCCACGACGCCCCACATCCTCACCCATCACGAACACCGACGCATCACGCCGCATCTCCTCGCGCATCGCCTCGCGTACCGCTTCGATGACGGTCATGATCGCCATTACCGCATCTCCTCGAAGACCCGTTCCATCACGTCATCGTCAGGCGGGAACGGCGCGGCCTCCGCAGCATCCGTCGCCGCATCGACCTCGCGTCGTGCCGACTCAAGAAGCTCAGCATCGCGCTCGTCCGTCATCAACCCCGCGCCGGCCAACAGTTCCCGCAGCTTCGCCAGCGGATCGCGCTTGCGGGCCTCCTCAATCTCAACCTTATTTCGGTATACCGAATCATCATCGTCGCTCGTGTGCGGCAGGTAGCGCTCAACGTTCAACTCGACCAGGCTCGGCCCATCGCCGCGCGCCGCACGTTCGACCGCCTCCGCGCACGCCGCGTACGACGCCACTACATCAGTGCCGTCGGCCGTCACTCCCGGCATGCCGTAACCGATGGCGCGCAATGACACCTCCATCACGTTCATCTGTCGATGCTGCGGCACGGAGATTGCGTACCTGTTGTTCTCCACGATGAATACAACTGGTAGCTTCATCACCGACGCAAAGTTCATCGCCTCGTGGACCTCACCCTGGCTGGTCGCACCATCGCCCATGTACGCAGCCACCACCGTCTCCTCACCGCGCATCTTCGCCGCCAGCGCCCAGCCAACTGCTTGAGGGATATGCGTCGCCACCACGTTGGAAATATTGATGACCTTTCGGTCGCGCATCGCCCCATGCTGGGGAAACTGCCGCGCCCCGCTCATCGGCTCGCCCTCCTTCGCAAGGAACCCAAGCAGCGCCTCAGTCGGCGTCATGCCCTGCGAAACAGTCACCGCCAGGTCGCGATAGTAGGTGAAGCAGAAGTAGTCTCTCGCGTGGTGGCGCAACGCCCACACAGACGCCAGTTGCGCAGCCTCGTGGCCTTGCGACGACGCCACGATTGCCGCCTTCCCTTGCCGATTCATCGCCCAAATACGCTCATCAAGCGTACGGATGAGAACCATATTCGCGTAAATATCCACCAGGTCTTCCGCGTTCAGACCGTTCGGCAATTTCGGCATATTCTGAGTCATGGTGGAGGCATTATCAGCGCCCCAACCGCTCGGCTCAAGCGCCGGACACCACGCGAGGATACCCGCGCATCCAACAAACCTTGGATGGAACTCCACGGAAGCCGCAGGTGACAGCCCCCGAGCATCGGTCGTGTTAGCGCTAACGGCACCCACCTCGGCTGCGTGCGGCTCCCGGATCTCCATACCCGCGGCGCCCGAACCGATCGCGAACGAAACTCCCGCGCACCAACTCAAACGCCCTCGACAGCCTATCCGAAGGGATGGGCGCGAAGCATACCCGATACAATATCCTGCCGGAGGCCCAATGACACTCAAAGCGCCCAACGACGTAATGGTTCGGTTCCACGAGATTGCCCTCAAAGGCAAGAACCGCCCCACGTTCATCCGACAGCTCGTCGACAACGTACGCCGAGCCACTGCAGGCATCGGCGTCAAACAAGTCTGGGCGGGGCGCATGCTCGTCAGGATCAGTCTCGAAGAGACCGCCGATTGGAACATAGTGCGTGAGCGCGTTAGTCGAGTCTTCGGCGCCGTCAAGTTCGCACCCTCCTACCGCACGCCGCTCGACTACAACGAAATCGCGGCAACCGTCTCAGCCATCGCCGCCGACCGCGCGTTCGACAGCTTCCGCATCACGGCTCACCGCGCCGACAAAGCCTTCCCCATGACCTCCTACGAGCTCAACGTCAAACTCGGTGCGATGGTTGGCGAGCAGACCGGAGCACGGGTCGACCTCAAGAACCCTGGCCTCGACATCCGTGTCGACCTCATGCCACGCGAGGCCTTCATCTGGGCCGACGAATACCCCGCCTCCGGTGGACTCCCTGTCGGCACCGGTGGACGTGTCGCCGTCCTCATGTCCGGCGGCATCGACTCGCCCGTCGCCACCTGGCGGATGATGCGTCGCGGATGCCGAGCGACCCTTGTACATTTCCACAGCTTCCCCCTCGTCGAGGGCCGCTCTCGTGAGAAAGCCCAAGAGCTCGCCGAGCTCCTCAACGTCTACCAATACGACACTCGCCTCCACCTCGTGCCCTTCGCCGACATCCAACGACGCGTCATCCTCACCGTCCCCGGCCCGCTGCGCGTCGTCGCCTACCGTCGCTTCATGATCCGCGTCGCCGAGGCAATCGGCCGTCGCGAAGGTGCCAAAGCACTCGTCACAGGCGAAAGCCTCGGCCAGGTCGGCTCGCAGACCATGCAGAACATGGCAACCGTGGGTGAGGTCGCCACCATGCCCGTCTTACGTCCTCTGGTCGGCATGGACAAGCAGGAGATCATTGAGCAAGCCGAGGCCATCGGCACCTTCGAGACCTCTATTCTCCCCGACGAGGACTGCTGCACCCTCTTCGTACCCAAGTCGCCCTCAACCGCAGTCGCATCCGAAACCATCGTCGCTTACGAAGACGAAATGGACATCGACCAGATGATCGCCGACGCCGTCAGAGACACTGAGCTTTTCGAATACCACATGCCCAGCGCCTAGCAGTGCCCTAACCTTCTCTCCCTTTTTCCACCTCGCCGCCCTCTGGGAGAAGACTGAGCAGAGGGTCCCCTAAACCGCCGCCGTCTGCCCCCCATCCACCACCAGCGCGTGCCCTGTGATGAACGACGACTCCTCAGACGCAAGGAACAGCACCGGATAAGCCACCTCCTCAGCGCGACCCAAGCGGTGCAAGGCCTTCACCGCGTCGCCCGCACTCTCACGGCCCTCCAGCGGCACCGGCCGCGAACGTGGAGGAAACTCCCTCACGCGCGCCGTATCGATAGGCCCAGGGCACACGCAATTCACCCTAATTTCCGGCCCATAATCGAACGAAAGCTGCCGCGTCAGGTTAATCAGCCCTGCCTTCGTCGCGCAGTACGCCGGGTAGTTCCGGACGCCTAGCAAGCCCAGGCTCGACGCCGTAATCACCACATTACCGTGCCCCTGCTGCATGAACACCGGCAACGCCGCCTTCAACCCCCGGTACACGCTGTACAAGTTCGTCTCGATCACATGCGTCCATGCCTCTTCGGACATCTCATGGATAGGCGCTCGCACCCCCGTCCCCGCGTTCAGGAACAATACGTCGAGCCCGCCGAACCTATCCACCGCCGTCTTCACCATCTCCTCGCACGTCTCGTTGGATGACACATCACCCAGGATGAACGCCGCCTGCCCGCCATCGCCCTCGATCAGGCGATCCACCCGTGGATCGCCTCGCTCGTCGCGGTCCACGCACACCACCCTTGCCCCCTCACGCGCGAACAACCGAGCCGTCGCTCGGCCGATCCCGCTATCCGCCGCAGTCACCGCCGCGACTTGCCCCTCCAACCTGCCTAACCCCTGCCTCATACCTGGATGTTCGTCGTTCACCGACATGGTCATACGTCACTCTCCTCACGCGGTTTGCGGGCAGTCTACACAGCGATCTGGCGCACTAACCCCGGAGCGCCCAGCAACCTTCAGTCCGGCGGGCGAAGCCCGTGAGTTTCAAGCGCATTCCCGCGCGAACGCGCTAGCATGGGCCCATGTGCGGACGATTCGGCATCTCCACGGACATCGAAGAGATCCAGGACTTCTTCGTCTTCGACCCGAACAGCGTCGACTACGTGAAGCACTACAACGTCGCCCCGACCAACCCCGTGCTCACGTACGGCGCGCAAGGCCCGCGGACCGCCGAGTACATGCGCTGGGGCCTCATCCCCTCCTGGTCCAAGCCCACCCAGGTCGATCCAAAAGCGCGCAAGCTGCCTCTCGCCATCAACGCCCGCGCCGAAACCCTCGCCACCAACGGCATGTTCAAGCATTCGTTCCAGCGGAGACGCTGCCTCGTCCTCTCCGACGGCTTCTACGAGTGGCGCAAGAACGACGACGGCTCCACCACGCCTTTCCGAATCGGCCTCGCCGGCTGGAAGCCCTTCGGCATGGCAGGACTCTGGGACGCATGGAAAGGCCCCGACGGCTGGGTCCACTCATGCACTATCGTCACCACTACGCCTAACGAACTGACCGCCGAGATCCACGACCGCATGCCCGTCATCCTGCCCCGCGAATCCCACGATGACTGGCTCGCCGACGACCAACACGACACCGGCGCTCTCTCTCGGCTGCTCATCGCCTACCCCGCAGACGCCATGGCCATGTACGAGATCTCGCCCGCCATCGGCTCCGTCAAAACCGACACCCCCGGCCTGCTCCAACCCGTCTCCCAGGGCAAATTCCTATAACCCACCTCGGCCCCTCCCCTCTCGCCCTATGTCACGTCATCCTGACACGAGGAGCAGCCCGAGAAGAGCTTGCCCTGAGGAACCGGGAAGGGATCTCTCGCCATCCCTCGTCACCAGCGACACCGAGCACCCAAGCCAGCGTACCCTCCCACTAGCACTGCGCAAGCAGCGACTAGGGTCGGGAATGTCGGCACACCAACGTTGGTTTCGTAGCTCACCCCAAAAGTTCAGACTATGCTAGTGCGCGCTAGTCGGATGTCTTGGCTGGCCTACCGCAAGCCAAGACATTCTATTCTTGTGTATTTTGCGTTAGCTAAGCTGCATTTAAGCAGTCTATAGGCTGGAGATAACTATGACTTGGATACAAGAGCTACCCACCAACAAAGGCGCCATCATCCGCTCGATGTCCCTCAACAACGATGCCATGGAAGCCGTCGTCGACCTCAACGCCAAACTCACCTTCGGCTCGTCCGCCCTCACTCGCGTGCAAGAAGAAGCGATCGCCACCACCGTCGCCGCAGCCAACCGCTGCCGCTACTGAACAATCATGCACGGAGCGGGGCTCCGTAGGGAATCCAACGACGACGAGCTCGCCAGCCACGTCATGCATGACTACACCAAAGCTGACCTTGACCCTCAGACGCGCGCCATCCTCGACTACGCCACCAAACTCACCGTCTCGCCCGCCGACGTCCATCACGGTGACTTCATGAAACTCAAGGATGCGGGCCTCGACGACCAGCAGATACTCTCAACCGTCCTCATCACCAGCACCTTCAACTTCATGACCCGCATCGCCGACGGCCTCGGCGTCGAGCCCGCCCCAGGCCGCCAGGAACTCGTCGAGGAATGGATCACCGGCCCCGCCCGCGACCAAACCTGGCTCATGAACCCCAAAACATAGCTGCCGGGGGATCATTTCCCCTGAATATTCTCCCAAGGCTTGAGCCTGGAGATGCGGGCAGCCTCGACTCGCTTCGACTCAGCGGTGCTCCTTGGTGTCTTGAATCTGAAATGCGTTGAGCCTGATACGTCTCGTTGTGTCGCATGCCAGACAAGTCGACCTTATAAGCGGGAGCAGTTGCACGGACTTGTTGTTTGGACAACGGACGCGGCTTACCCATGCGTTTCGGCATCGTTTTTCCTCCGTATGTTTACGACTCCATCCTTCTCATTCCTAGAGTTAAGAAACACGTCGAGGGTCATGCAATTGTCAATTCCCAAATGCCCCCACGTTGACGCTCTCGCCGTCGAGTGATACAAGCCATCCCGTCCTAAGCACGCGAACAGCAAACCCACCTTGGAGGCCAGACCATGACTAAAGAGATCAACGACGTCAAGCACGCCGTCGCCATAGCCAACCGCACCCTCGATGAGCTTGGACTCTCCACCCACGTCACCGCATCGCTTGGCCACGTCAGCATGCGCGTGCCCAACGAACCTGAGTTGTTCGTTGTCAAAGGCCGCGGCTACCAGATCGACGCCCTCGCCCGTGTCTCCCCCAAAGACATGATCGTCGTCGACCTTGACGGCAACATGGTCGACGGCCCCAAGGGCACCTCTCAGTGCTACGAAGTGAAGATGCACTCCTGCATCCTCCGTGAGCGCCCCGACGTGCAATCCGTCGTCCACGTCCACCCCCGATTCACCGTCCTCATGAGCCTCCTCGGCGTTCGCCTCCGCCCCATGTGCAACGAAGGCCGAGACATCGTGCAGAACGAGCTCCCCGTGTTCCAAGACTCCCGGTTGATCCTCAACGAAGAGGATGGCATGAACGTCGCCAACACCATCGGTGACGGCAACGCAGCGCTGCTCCGAGGTCACGGTGCCGTCTGCGCCGGACGCAACATGGAAGCCGCCGTCATGACCATGCTGAATCTCGAAGAACAAGCCCGAATGAACTACTACGCCTACGCCGCCGAAGGCCCAGACTACACAGGCATCCCCGACGCCGAGATCGAGTACGCCAAGAGCGCCTTCAACACTATGGGCGACCTCCCCCACCTCAAAGGCCCCCTCTCCCGTGGAGCAGCCCCTGGTGCCGGTGGACGCCCCGGCGGTGTATGGGCCCACTACACCGAGCTCGTCAAAGAGAAGGGCGGCCTCTAGCCAGCCCAAGTCCTTGTAAGCAGCTGGCCAAACCCCCACAATTCTCGCCTAGAAACTATGCAAGAACCAACCGAAACGCACGCGTGTCCGCGGTGTACTCGCGAGAACACCGCGGACACGAACTACTGTGGCAACTGTGGTTTGCACATCGACGGGCTCTGCCCCGGCTGCAACACCCAGAACGCCCACTCAACGCACCTCTGCCGCAACTGCAGGTTCGACTTCGCCACGCCAGCCGCGCAAGCGTCCCCAGCACAGCAGTCGCTAGCAGACCTCCGTAGCCAGAGCCAGCCAACACCCCTGGGTACGGGCACGCCCATACACGGATTTGTCCCTCCCCAGTTCCGATCCTCGGGCGTCGACTGCCCGCGCTGCCATCACCTCAACAAATCCCGAGCCGCGTTCTGCTACAACTGCGGCCTACCCTTCGATGGCTCCACCGGGTTCCAAGACGGCAACAGCGTCGATGGTATCGCTGCTTACGTCGGTGCCAAACCTGGCGGGTTCGGGATGCGGTTCGTCGCCCTCATCATCGACTCCATCGTGACCACTGCAGCGATATCTCTCCTAATTCTTGTCTTCACCGATGTCTCAGCCTCCTCCTATCTGCTCGAGCCTGGCCTGAGTGAGCCAACCGCAGATTTCATTAACTGGACATTGAGCATCGCCTACGCCCCCGTGCTCCTCGGCATATGGGCGACCACCGTCGGCAAGCGAGCCTTCAATTTGTACGTCCTGCGACTCGACGGAGCCCCCGTCGGCTTCTGGCGAGCCTTTGGACGCGAGATTGCCAAGCTTCTCTCCTTCATTCCGTTTGGCGCGGGCTTCTGGATGGTCGCCTTCCGTCAGGACAGGCGGGCGCTGCACGACCTCATCGCAGGCACCGTCGTCGTTCAGCGATAACGATTCCCATCCCATGGAGATCGCTCTTTTCGCCGGACTCTCGTTCACACCGGGCTTCTTCTGGCTCTGGTTCTACGTCCGGCTCAACAGAGTTAGGCCATCGCCGAAACGCTGGGTAGCCCTCACCTTCGTGCTCGGCATGGTCTGGTCGGTTCCTGCGGGTATTCTCAACACCGCCGCCCTTCCTGGCGACCTCCTCAGCGACACCCTGGCCATGACCACCTTCGCCGCCAGCATGCTCCTCTTCGTCGGTCCACTTGAAGAGACCTGCAAATTCCTAGCCGTGCGCCTCGGGCCGTACCGCTCCAGCTACTTCACCGAACCCGTGGACGGCCTCGTCTACTCCACCGCAGCCGCTCTCGGCTTCGCCTCGATCGAGAACTTAGGCTACGTCATGCAATTTGGGCCCGAGGTCCTCCTCGTGCGTGGCCCCCTCACCACCGTCGCCCACCTCGTATTCGCCAGCCTCTGGGGCTATGGCCTCAGTGTCCACCAGCGATCCGGCCGCACGCGTCCCTGGTTCGTCGCAGGAAGTCTCACCTCCGCCGCCCTGCTGCACGCCGCATTCAACATCGCATCGTTCAGCGGCGGCTACTTCTGGGTAAGTATGCTCATCGTCCTCCTTGGCGCCATCTGGGCCTACCGCCGCTTCAAGTGGGGCCAGCGCGTCTCCCCCTTCCGGCTCCGCCGAAACTACCCCCTCATCGAGTGCCCTAACTGCACTCTATATATCCGTATGCTCAACACCTACTGCCCTCACTGTGGCGCCGTCATCAGTCACTCTCCCAACGCCCTCCTTTGCGGCAACTGCAGGCAGCGCAATCGGCCCGACGCCTTATACTGCGACCGCTGC
>CAUZFB010000025.1:0-29338 GCA_963579135.1 Dehalococcoidia bacterium
GTTCCTGAACAAGCTGCTGCGCCGCTCGCCGAAAGATCCCTACTGGGACAGGTTCATCAACGGTAAGCCCTCTGACCCGCTGAACGAAACATCTGAAGCGTATCGGACGGCAGATGCAGGGAATGTGTACCCGGTAAAGGCTGAAATTCCTGGGCCACCCCGTATGGCCCACGACCTGGCCGAGCTCGCCGTATTCATGGGCGCCACCGCGTTAGCGGTCGCACCGACAAATGCTGCCGCGTTGCTTGCCTTCGATGGCAAGTCCGATGGCACCGGCGATTTGCCGTTCACGTTAATGATCGCGGTGCCTGCTGAGGCTGACCCCGAGAAGTCGCCCGGGATAGGGGGCCAGCATGCTCGCCGCGTCTCCGCGATGGTCAACCACAGCGTCGCGTCGTACATTCGTGAACTCGGATATCAAGCCATCGTCTGCCCGGTCGGCGTCGACCCAACGGCCGCCGCCGCGTTGGCGCGGCCCACTAAATCGTTCGTGGGCGACGCTGTGCTGACGGATCTACCCGTCGCCCTCGGCCCGCAGGAGGTGTAGCGCATGGGGATGCAACGTGATTTCTCGAGCTACGTCATTACCGACCCCTGTCAGGGCGTCAAGGACGCAACATGCACCGAGGTCTGCCCCGTGGACTGCATCGAGTCTTCCGACGACGAGTCCCAGTTCTTCATCAACCCCGAATTGTGCATCGTTTGTGAGCAATGCGTGCTAGTCTGCCCCGTCGACGCCATTTTCCTCGAGCACGAGGTTCCTGAGCAGTGGCGCGGCTCGATCGAGCGTAACGCCGCATTCTTCAAGGAAGCAGTCGAGGCACAGCCTCTGATCAGTGAGGAAGAAGCCCGCGCACTGATTGGGCGTGCCGCAGCCAGAGCCAGCGAGCTCGGCGTCGATGTGGCTATTGCCGTGGTCGACCGCGAGGGTAACGACGTAGCGGCGGATCTCGCAGGATTGCCACCGCTGGACGCAGCCCTGGCCGCGCAGAACAAGGCTTACAGTGCCGCTCTCATGGAGCGTTCAACGTCGGACTTGAACCAGCGTATGGCGAGCGGCGCGCGCGACGTGGTCGACCGCTCACGGCTCGTCCTCGAGGCGGGAGGCATCCCGTTCGGCCGACCGTACGTGGTTGCGGGCCTCGGCGTTTCCGGCGCCACCCCCGAACAGAATCACGAGTGCGCCCGCGCTGCCTTGGCCCCGTAGCCACCGTCCGCCGGTTATACGTGAATGGGCACTCAGCTAACCTCGGGGGCCGAAGCGGAGCCATGGTTTGCTGCTCTTGGCCGGAGTCGCGCTCGGCGGCGGCGTGTGGCTTGAGCGTGCGATGTCACGCTGCTCAGCCTCGAGTGGTGGAGTGTCACCGGCCACCGTTTCGCGGTGTGGGGCGCTACGTTGAGTGTTATTGCGTTGCGGCCGCCCAGCGGTACGCTGAGGTGTGTTGCGTCCAGCGGCGTTTCGTTGTGCGGGGCGCTGTGGCGTCCCGTTTCGGGGTGTTTGACGCTGTGGGGCCTGGCGCTGAGCAGCGGATGCAGGCCTACGGACGGGCTGCCTCGCGGTACCCGGCCCCACGTCTCCCCAGCGCTTGATCGTGAACGTAGAGTCGAAGCCGCGCTCGATTTCACGCCATTTCTTGTCGTCGTCCGGTGTGACGAACGTGATGGCCTCGCCGCTCTTGCCCATGCGGCCCGTGCGGCCCACGCGGTGAGTGAAGAGCTGGAGCGAATCGGGCAGGTCGAAGTTGATGACTTGCGCGATGCCCTCTACGTCGAGCCCTCGCGCCGCTACGTTCGTCGCCACTAGCACTGGCGTGGCGCCCGAGCGGAAATCGGTCATGACCTTTTCCCGAGCGTTTTGGCTCATATTGCCCTGGAGCGGAGAGACGGGATAGCCAAGCTCGACGAGTTGTTTTGCGAGCTTCTTCACACCATGCTTCGTCTTGCCGAACACGATGATGGGTGCATTGTCGCGTTGATCGAGCAGCGTTTGCAGCGCCGACATCTTCATCGCCTTGTCAATCCGGTAGATCAGGTGCTCGATCTTGAGCCCCTCGCCCTCATCTGCGATCACCTGTACCGTCTTGGGGTCCCGCAGGTGCTTGTGTGCCGTCTTTTCCACCCAATCGGGCAGCGTGGCAGAGAACAGCGCGGTCTGACGTTTAGCTGGCGTCGCCGCGATGATTGCCTCGACATCGCGGGCGAACCCTCGGTCCAGCATCTCGTCGGCCTCGTCGAGCACTAGCATCCGCACGGATCCCAGTTGAAGGTTGCCCTGCCGCAGGTGATCCAGCGTCCGGCCCGGCGTGCCAACGACGATTTGCGCGCCCTTCTGCAGCGCTTTCTTCTCGCCGCCCAGTGGTCGTCCGCCGTACAGCAGCATGACGGACACACGGCCCACCGAAACCTCGTCGATCACCGACGCTACCTGGATGGCCAGTTCACGCGTAGGCACAAGCACGAGGCCCTGTACGCCGTGCGCTGAGCGGTCGCTACCTTCGACCAGCGGAATGCCGAACGCAAGCGTCTTGCCGGAGCCGGTCATCGCCTGGCCAACCACGTCACGACCCTCATTCAGCCAGGGGATCGTTTGTTCTTGGATTGGAGTCGGGGTGGTGATACCCATGCCGCTCAAGGCTGAGCGGGTCCGGGCTTGGATGTTGAGCTCCGCGAAAACTTCGGGATGTTCCGTTTCGCCTGCGCGCTCACTGGCAGACCCCCGGCGCTCTGCGCGCTCCGGGCGTTCCTGTGCAGCAAGTCGCTCGCGTTGCTCTTCGCGCATCGGTTGCTGCCGCTCTGATTTGCTCACCGGGCGAACGTTCGTAGCCGCGCTCTTCGCCTTGTCATTGCCGCGTTCGCTGAAGCACGTCAGGCAGTACCCTGGGCGCTCCGCAGTAGGCTCGAAAGGCAACATCGTCGGCGTTCCGCACCTAGCGCAGGTCGCCTCGTACAGTGCACTAGGTTGGCGTGAGGCCCCCGGCGCTTCGCTGCTCGCTCTATTTCGCGGTTGGTTCGTAATGGTGTTTGAGGACATTGGTCGACTCGCCTCCTGGCCAATGGTGGCCGTGATTGGTAGGCAAGTCAGTCAGTGTTGCGCGAATGGGAAACCCGGGAGGGGGCGGACGATCCGTCGCCAAGTCTGGCCGAAAGCGGATCACCGATCGTCAGTGCCTTCTACCCAACCAGGATAGCAGGTGGAGTTCGCTATACCAGCAACCCCAGCAACCGGCCAAAGCCACCTGTACGAGGTTTTAGGCGCAGATGTTGAAGCGCACTCCAGTACAGTGCGATGTCCGCACCGATGACGATTTTGCCCGTCTCGCGCTCGAGTTCGTCTGCGAGGCCCAGCATGCGCACTCCACCGCCCAGCGCGAACAGGGCAGGGGCATCCTGAGCGTTGAGACCAGCTTTCAGGACACCTGCGCGTGCAGGCGCGACTTTGAAATCCCATGCCGCGGAGTCTGACTCCCGTTGAGAGCCCATCACTCCCTGCCTCACCCAATTCTTCATGTACGGAATCTGTAGGTCGTTCTGCATCAGCTTCAGCCGAAAGATCGCGGTCCACGCGTCGTCGAAGTACCCCGACGCCACCGCGACGCGACGGATGTCGAACACGTCTAGCGCGTCCAGCATCGCCACGCCTGCCATGATCACCGGGACTCTGCTGGCGCGGGAAATCTCCTGCTGCACATCGTGGGCGTGCCCGCCGTGAATCAGAGAGAACGGAGTGCCGAACTGAATGATCAGATCAGATCCTGCGTTTGCCAGGTCGTTCGCACAACGCGTCATCTCAGGCACAGCCGCTTCGATTAACCGCAGGTTGAACTCAGCCATCGTGTGTCCGCCCATTCCGTCGAGATGCATCTGCACCTGCGTGAGGTCAATGTCCTCGGGCGCTATCCGCAAGAACTCTGTGGGCGAGATGTCGCAGTAGGTCGGTGGGCTGAGAAGCCGACCCTAGTGCGCTTGCTACTGGTCTCTGCCATCGCAGCCTACGCCTCCGTAAGCAGCGGCCTGAGCTCACTTACAGAAGCGAGCGATTCTGCGTTCATGATTGCCTGCACAAGAGCTGCCCCGCGGTCGTTATACACGCTGCCGATCAAATCCCGCGCCTTGTCCTCAATCTCTTGCCGACTCATCGGATTGTCCGCCGTGCCCTTTACCGCCGGGCAATGCTCCTCCAATGTTGAGCCGTCGCTTAGGTGGATGCGGACCGTCGCTGGCCGTTGGCGCTCCATCTTCGCGAACTCCGGGTTCGGCTTCAGCGTGACCTTCGCCATCATCTCCACGATCGCCGGATCGAACAAACGCCCATACGTGTGCGTCGCCTCGAACGTCAGCTTGCCACCGTCCAATGCGATCGCCGCCATGCAGTACTGGAGGTTCACGTCAGGCATGTGTCGACCGTCAACGATCTTTGCGCCTTCCGGTGGTAACAGCACCTCAACGCTCGTGATTTGTGCAGGATCCACACCGTGACTGCTGACCAGCGATGTCATCGCCTCGGCCGCCGCCTGGATGGGTGAGCCCACCGAGAACTTTTTGATGTTCGTCAGCATGACCTCGTGGTGAGAACCGAGAGTATCCACCCATTCCGTGAACTGCTCGCGGCGTGGGCAGAACACCTCGAGGAAACCGTTCTCGCCGTCGAACGCATTTTCCTCCCCTGTCATGCCCGACGCCACAAAGAGCGCGGACGTCACACCGCAGCGGGCGCCGTTCCCGCCGAACACAAACGACTTTTCGATGTGCTCCGAATCCCGCGCCCACGATGTGATCCCCGACGCCTGTTGTGCCGTGTAGGCCAATGCGTACCGTACCCCACGTGGATCGAGGCCAACCAGCGCTGATGCCGCAGCGGTCGCGCCAAACATCGGACCTATCGTGTGCGTGGCGTGGCCGTGCCACCCCCTGGCGTCGATGCCGCCCATGGCCCGCGCGACCCTCGAGCTAACGTCGTAGCCCACGGCAACCGCTCGCACCAATGCTTCGCCGCTAGCCTGTTCACGCTCCGCCACTGCCAGCGCTGCAGGCACCACAGCGCACCCAGGGTGAGTCAGCGATGGCGCGTGCGAATCGTCGGTCTCGTTGGAGTGCGCCAGCATCCCGTTGGCCATCGCCGCGTTGATGGCGGTGGTGACTACCGATGAGCCGACCACTGCCGCTTCCGGCGTGCCGCCCTGCGTACCTATGAAATTGATTGCGGCCTGACCCGGCTTCAAGCGCGAGCCCGTCACCATCGCCGCAAGCGTGTCCAGGATGTGGAACTTCGTCTTCTCGCTGACTTCGGCGGGCAGGGCCGTTGCCTGTGAGCCCGCGATGTATGCAGCAAGTTTGTCGAACGTAGATGATTCGGTCATAGGTTCTATCGCTCCGCCCACTGGTTCACGATCCGCTTACTCGATGCGTCGGTGGATTATTGGAAATAATCGCCGCCGTTGATGTGGAACGTTTGGCCGGTGATGTAGGACGCCTGATCGCTCGCGATGTACACGACCAAAGCGCCGACTTCGTCCGGATGGCCAAAGCGAGGGATGGGCGTACTTGCATCCACCGCGCCCTTTAGATCAGCCTCTCGCTCCATGCCTGGGTCGCGCTCGACCTCAATCGTCCCGGGCGCGATTGAATTCACCGTGATGCCGTGCTTGCCGAACTCGCGGGCGAGACCCCGGGTGAAACCGACAACGCCGAGCTTCACCGCAGCCTTCGTGGCGCCGCCGCCCCGGAATGCTGAGCCACCCGAGTAGTTGATGATCCGGCCCCAACCGTCCTCGATCATGCCCGGCAACACCGCGCGGCTTGTGTAGTACGGCCCGTCCAGGTTCACCGCCATTGCGCCGCGCCACTCCTCGGGAGTCTGCTGCAGGAAAGGCCCCTGCACCCGCTGCGTAGCGTTGTTCACCAGCACGTCCACGCCGCCGAACTCGCGCTTCGCCGATTCGATGGTCGAGCTGACCTGGTCCTCGTCGGTCACATCACATAGCAGCGTCGTGACCTTCGCACCTAGCTCGGCGCACGCGGCCGCAGTAGCGTCCAACGACTCCTTACTTCGGCGCGTGCTGAGGACGATGCGCGCCCCTTCCTCGGCGAACGCTAGCGCGGTGGCCCGCCCGATATTCCGGCTCGCGCCAGTGATGAGAACAACCTTGCCTGCAAGTCCTGTCTTCACGAGGGGCCTCCTGTCGACTGCTACTCGCGGCGATTCTACTCGGACGACCGCTTGACACAAAACCGACCAACGATAGCATCCGTCCATCCTGGTGTGAGAGGTCGTATGGCAGTCGTTGAGCTTCGGATAGAAAACAGGACCTCGTACGCCGACGGTGCGTCGTTCGGCCCAGCGGGCCCCTACGAACGCATTGATGGTGTACTCCAGTTCGCCGTGGACCCCGCGCACTCGGCTAACGCTCAGATCATCGACCTCGCCTTGGTGCCACAAAATGCCGAGGGCCTGGTCCATTTCACCGCAGACCTCACGCTGCTACAGCCGGTCGACCCTTCCCTGGGCAATCGACGCTTGCTGGTCGACGTCGTCAACCGTGGACGGCGCAACGTGGTGCCGACGTTCAACCTCGCGGTGCCCAACCGGAAGGGCTCTTCTGACATCCCCCCTGGTGACGGATTCCTCTTCGAACGCGGCTGGACCGCCGCAGCGATAGGCTGGCAGTGGGATGTGTACCGCGACAACGGGATGATGGGCATTGAGCCGCCCATCGCCCCGGTGACCGGTCAGGTGCTCGTCGAAATCCGGCCCGATGTGGTGCAGCACACGAGGACGCTGAGCAATCGTGTGCACAAGCCCTACGCCGCTGCGGATCTGGATGACCCTCAGGCCGTGTTGTACGTCAAAGATTGGGAGGATGGCCCTTACTTGACCATCCCACGCGGCGAGTGGAGATTCGCACGCGAAGGAGACCAAGGCGTCGAGCCCAGCCGGGAGCACATCTACTTCGCTGCAGGGTTCCAGCCGGGAAAGATTTACCATCTGGTCTACACGGCACAGGGAAGCCCCGTCGTCGGGTGCGGTCTGCTCGCGCTCCGTGACGGCGCCGCGTTTATGAAGCAAGCGTCCGCCTCCAACCCCATCGAGGGTGGAGTAGAGCGGGCGTACATCTATGGTGTCTCACAGACTGGCCGACTCCTCAGGCACTTCCTGTATCTGGGCCTTAACCAAGACGAGCAGAGCAAGCAGGTCTACGACGGGATGTTGCCTCACGTCGCCGGAGGTCGTCGCGGCGAGTTTAATCAGCGCTTCGCCCAGCCGTCGGTACAGTCAACGCCCGGTTTCGGGCATACCTTCCCTTTCGCCAACGACGACCGCAAAGACCCGTTCAGCGGCGCGGTCGATGGCCTACTCCACCGGGAGCGAGCCCAAGGCACCGCGCCGAAAATTATCTACACGAACACGTCGGCTGAGTACTGGCGCGGCGACGCTTCCCTGACTCACATCGACGCAGGATCAGGCAAAGACCTGCCCGACGCCGCAGGCAGCAGGTTCTACCTGTTCGCGGGCACCCAGCACGCCGATGCCCGCCAATTACCTGAGCCTGGTGATTCTGCCATCGATGGGACGCTGGGCCGCTATCCATCCAACGTCCTCGACTACCGACCGTTGCTCCGTGCAGCGTTGGTGAACCTCGACCACTGGGTGAGCGATGGCGTTGAGCCGCCACCCAGCGCACTTCCCACGGTCGCCGGTGAGACCGCTGTGCCACGAGGAGCCGCACTGCAGTCGCTGGGCATGGTGCCAGACCTTGCGGTTCCTGACGCTGATCGCTTGTGGGTGCTGCGTGAGACCCACCTTGGCCCGGACTCCGCCGATGGTGTCCTGCGATTGCCGGTGACAGAGGGGAGGGCGTACGACAGCTTCGTGTCCTCGGTCGACGCCGACGGCAACGAGGTGGCAGGCATTCGCTTGCCCGATCTCACCGTGCCTGTGGCGACCCATGCCGGCTGGAACCCAAGGCATCCTGACGCAGGCGCACCTGATCAGATCATTCCCATGGTCGGTTTCACGCTCTTCTTCTCGCGTAACGCTGCTGACCGCGAAGCCAAAGGCGACGCGCGGCGCTCCATCGAGGAGCGGTACGTTAGCCGCGATGCCTACCTCGTCAAGGCTCGCACGAGCGCGGAATCGCTCGTTGTGGATCGCTACCTGCTTCCGGAGGACGTTGACGTAGTCGTCGAGAACTGCGCCCGTACCTACGACCAGGCTGTCTCTCACGCCTAGCTGCGGGCACGATGCTCCACATTTTCTTCCCATCTTCTGAATAATCCTCCCCTACAGTAAGGCGGAGGCTCGCGATGGCCCGGGATCGAAGCGACAACCGCGATAACGAGGAAGCGCCCTTGTTGTACGTCGTGGCAGGGGCGACGTCTCTCCGGATGGCGGCGTTTCAATCATCGCAGTCGACCTTCACCGCTTGCGCAGCGATCAGACATTCCGCGATCGGTACGTTTAACGCACCCTGCTCCTGGACCATCGGTTCGCCACGCTAACGATTCCGAGCGTACTCCCGCTGCCGAGCGGCTTCGCCGATGGCGATGAAGCGTCGGCCGACGTCGCCGGGACCTTGACGGTCAAAAGTGCCGACGTTCCTGTCATCTTCGACGTAACGGCCAGGGATGACGGCCACACGGTGTTCATCCTCGCCAAGACCCACAGTGACCTGGGCCCAGCGCCAGATGCCAGCGCCCACCGCACGTTCCGTCGTGAGCGTCGAGGACGAGATCCGGGTCGAGGTGCTGCTCGCTGTTCAGCCTTGACCCGCACTTGGCAAAGTCGCCGCGCGGGAGCATAGTGCCACCACTCGTTCGTTCGACCACTCGTAAGGAGGCCCCAGATGGCACGTATCAGTCACATCGCGATCGCCGTGAGCGACCCGGAAGCCGCCAGAGACTTCTACGTCAACGGCCTCGGCTTGGAGGTGGTCGGTGATCTCGATTCGCCGACGGCTATCGGGTACTACCTCAGCGATGGCCACGTGAATGTGGCGTTGCTCAAGTTCAAGTCGGACGAGCCCGCTATGACCGAAGGTGCTCCTCGGCACGCGGGCATTCACCACTTCGGCGTGAAGGTGGGAAACATGGCCGAGGCCCGTGCCCAGATCGAAGCTGCGGGCGCTGTGCATCGGCCGTATGAAGGTGCCGAAGAGATGGAGAAACGAGGCAATGTCGAGGTCAAGTTCTACGGCCCTGACGGCGTGACCGTCGACTTGTCCGAGGATGGCTGGGCGGGCACGACGTCAACGTGAACCGCCGTAGCGGTGCCATATGGATTCGCGAGCCGTAATATGGCGACGCTAGACTGCTAGCGGAACGCGCCCCAAGCACACGCGAGAGGGAGACCGAAATGCTTTCAGTTGAAGAGACGGACCTACTGTGTCGCGTAGGCAAGGGCACCCCCATGGGCGAGCTGATGCGACGTTATTGGTTGCCCGTCGTGTACACCCCTGAGCTACCACGCGATGGCCAGCCTATGCGCGTCCGCGTGCTAGGCGAGGACCTTCTTGCGTGGCGTGACTCCGATGGCGTGCCGTCGTTCGTGGAAGAGCGTTGTCCCCACCGGGGAGTCAGCCTTTTCTTCGGACGCAATGACGCAGGCGGTCTGAGGTGCGCCTACCACGGCTGGAAGTTTGATGTCACCGGCCAGTGCACCGACATGCCCAACGAGCCCGAAGCCAGCAACTTCAAGACCAAAGTCAAAATTGTTGCCTACAAAGGCGCCGACTACGGCGGCATCGTGTGGGCCTACATGGGGCCTGATCAGAACAACGCCCCCGAAATCCCTCGATTCGAGTGGGGCGAAGTGCCGGAAGAGCAGATGGTGCACGGTCACCGTTTGATCTACGAATGCAACTGGATGCAGGCGCTGGAGGGCGAGTTGGACTCGACCCACGTTTATTTCCTCCACAGCCGCCTCAACCCCGCAGACTCGCCGAAGTACGGCTTGTACCTCGAGGAACGGCGTGCCAAATTCCACCTGGTCGAGACCGACGTAGGTCTCTCCTATGGCGCCGAGCGTCCGGAAGGTACGGACAACATCTATTGGCGAACGACCCACTTCCTGTTCCCGTTCTACGGCATGTGGCCAGGTGCTAGCGACGACGGCGCCACACCGCTGTCGATCTACCTACCCGTAGACGACTACACCACCGTGCACTTTGGCATCGTCTGGCACCCCTCCCGCAAGATGGGCGACGAACGCTATCCCAAGGATGAGTTCTCCAAAGAGCCTGGCGCCCTTGGCCCTGGGATCGGCCCGATGCTGCCGCACCAGACCGGAAGATTCTTTCCCAACGCCTGGCCCGTCGCCAACAGGCACAACGACTTCATGATGAACACCGAGACCAAACGCGAACGCAGCACGACGGGTATCCCCACCGTGCGCCTCCAGGATGATGCGGTAATCTGGAGCATGGGCCCGATCATGGACCGCACCAAAGAACATTTGGGCACTGCGGATGCCACCGTGATCAAGGTGCGCCGCAAGCTGATCGCGGCCGCGAGAGCCCTGGATGAACACGGGACGGTGCCCCCAGGAGCGGAACAGCCCGATCTTTACCGAGTGCGATCCTGTGCCACTGTCCTACCCAAGGACGTGGACTGGGAGCGAGCACTCGATGATTGGCACAACTGTCGCACTAACGAGCACCCGAACCCCGGCTTCGTTTCAAGCAGAGCGATCTTGGAGCGTCCTGCCAGCGGAAGCGATTTCGGGCGTCCGCGCGCCTAGCGAGCCCTCCAACAGCGCTGACCATTCGTTAGCAACTAAAACCGACCTGCAAGCCCAGGGTGACCGGGCGCGTAGCGCCGTGCCCGAAAAGCACAGTTGACCGATCCATGGCGCGGGTGCTCCGCGAACAGCGGATTCACGAACTCCCACACGATCTCGTGGTTCATCGTCACCTCGAACATGCGCCCGGTAGCACCCTCGCAGATCAGCGTGTTCCCGTTGGGCAAGCGCTGAGCGCTGCTGATGAAGTGGCTGGAGAACTGCCACGCGGGCGTTGAGCGATACTCCCACACGAACTCGTTGGTGAGCGGGTCAATCTCTATTACCTTCGAGCTCGGGTGGGCCTCCAAATCGTGGTAGCCGTTCGCGAAAACCAGAATGTTACCGTTATCCAGCAGGGACGGATCGTGCTGGTGGCCCAGGCGGATATCACGCAGCTTCCACGCCCACCCTCCGGTCTGCCGATCGATGATGCCGATCGTGTTGAGATGCCTGAAGCTCGTCAGTATGTTGCCATCCGGCAGCGACGTGCACGTATTGGCGTGGGTCCACTCGTGGCGCTCGTGTAGCGGGCACAGGATATCGACGTCAACGTCCAGTGCCTCATGCGCGTGCCACTCCCACACGACGTCGCCAGCAGGCGTCACCTCATGGATGTAGTCGCCGTATATGCGGCCGTTCAGCTCCGTGCCCGGTTCACCGCCCTGCACACGCCCGGTCATCTCTTCCGGCACGGGATCCCAACCTAGTACCAACGTATTGCCGTTCGCCGTCCGCGAGAAATCGTGATGCTGGCTGGTGTCCTCGTACTGCCACACGATCCTGCCATCCCAGTCCAGCTCCATGATCAGCCCACCGCCGCCAGCGAATGGCACCGGCGCTTTGCGCGTGTTGCCTGCATAGAGCAGGTTCCCGTTCTCCAGCAGGTAGCCCCAGTTGCCCGGCTGGTAGCCCGTCTCCCACTCGTGAACGATCTCCCCCGCCATGTCGACCAAGTACGTCGTCGTCCTCCCGTAGGGGCTGAACAGCGTGTAGCCCTCGAATGCTTTCGACGGGTCGTGCTCAGTCAGGCCAGTGATGCGCTTGCGGTCCATGAATTCCTCCTGTGGTTCTGGACGGATTACACCGTGATTTTGAGGAGATCCTCGCCGATGATGATCTCGCCCTTGTAATCCTGCGTGAGCGCATCCCTGATCCATGGACCGTCCGTCGCTGCGGACATGTGCGTTAACGCCAGCCGGGGCACGTCGGCGTCACGGGCGATTGGCGCGAGTTGGTGAGGACAGGTGTGCGATTCGATGATCCGGCGCCGTAGTTCGGGCACCGCAGCCAACGCATCATCGTGAGGATCGCCGGACGCTGAGTCCCGCATCAGCTCGTGGACCAGCAGGTCAACGCCGCGCGACGCCTCGCGGACCGCGTCGCAGCCCGTCGTGTCACCGGACACCATCACCTTGGCCTTGCCATCGTCGAAGATGAATCCCAACGAAGGCTTCACGTAACCGTGATCAACTTCGACCGCCGTCATCTTCCACGTGTCGGTCTCGTAGCTCTCGCCATCGCTGACCTCCGTCACCTCCACCGTCATAACCTCCTTGCCCACGCGGTCGTCGAGCCTGCGAAGACGGAGGTCGAACTCGAACGCGTGAAGGATACGCCCAACGAACTCCCTGGTCTGAGGCGGGCCGACGATCTTGATAGGCTTCGTGCGGTAGCGGATCCACCCCGTGATGAGCACGTGCGCGAGATCCACGGTGTGGTCAGAGTGCATGTGTGTCAGCACCAGATGGTCCACCTCGCGTGGCTCAAGGCCCGACTTCACCATCTGGTGGACAGTACCACTGCCGCAGTCGAGAAGCACCGACTGATTGCCGATGGCGAGGTGGTTGCTGGGACCAGCCCGCAGTGGGTTCGGCTGGGGGTTGCCGGTTCCTAGTAGGGTGATATCCATGAGATTCGCTCCAAGTTGCCAGGGTTACTTCAAAACGGCTTGTGGCAGCCAGTCGAGCAACAGCGCCCGGACTTCGTCTCGGACCTCGCGCAGGGCGTGGTCGGCACCCTCCATCATGACCAGGCGCTTTGGCTCGAACGCCCAGTCGTAGATTGTTCGTGCCGTGTCCGGTGGAATAACGCCGTCGCAGTCCCCATGGACCAGCAGGAGCGGTCGTGGCGCGAGTAGCACCACGTCTTCGGCGCCGAAGCTTTGGCTGGACATCGCGACGACTGCGCGCACGTGCGTTGTGTACCGCGAGACGCTGATGGCGACAGCCCCACCGAACGAATGACCCACCACGGCGACGCGTTCATAGCCTTGGCCTGCCAAATGCCAGACCGCGACCAACGCATCGAGCGTCGATTCGTCGAGGTTGGCCGGGTGTCGATAGTTCACGCGCAGGCCCGCTATACCCTGAGTGGCCAGTTCGTTAGCCACATCGGCGTAGAGGCCGTGGCCCGGCCCGCCGAACCCGCCACGGGCGCCCGGGACGTAAACGACCGCCGTCCCGGTACGTTCGGCTTTCGGCGGGTGGAACAGGCAGGGGACATCGCCGCGCGTCGCGCTCAAGCGTACGCCGAGCACATCACCTTCAGCGATGTCGGCCGCTTCGGCCGCGCCAAGCAACTCGATCGTGTATCGCTCGTAGAGAGGGGAGCGGTTGCTCCCCTCTCCTGGGCCGAAAACCACAACGCTCCCTAGGGCTCTTCGGAGAGGTGCCCGCCGAAGATCTCTGCGCCCGTCTCTTCGCTTGCGGCGTAATCCCACGTGAACTCGCGATCGGTGTAGGCGCCTGGCGGCATGAGGCTTTCGCCTCCGCGTTTGGCGACCTCCGCCATGAACATGTCGCGGATCCATGGCGCCTCATCGGGATACTCGATCTGATCCCCCCTCGGCACGAAGTCTTCGTTGCCCGGACGGGTCTGCTTCAGCGGGGACAGGGCCAGGTAGCGCGCCGGAACCTCCGACACGTTGAAGTGCTGATGGAACCACCTGTTGGGCGGCACGAACATGCTGGCCTCGTGCCAAGGCACCACAACCTGCTCCTCACCCTCGGGCCACATGACGGAGAAGCCTTCGCCAGATGGAATGATGATTACTACGCCGGGGCCGTGCCGGTGGCCTTTCTTGTAGGTCCCGGATGGGAAGACCGACATGTGGCCGCCCATCACGGAATTCGGGAACTCGATGTCGACGACGTGTCCGCCACCCCCACGCTGGCGGTGAGGCACGAGCCCGTCCCATCCAGCCAGATCAGTGAAGAAATTGCCGCGCCAAGTCGCACCACGTCCGCCTTCTGATCGCGTGGCCACCGAGTAAGCCTCGCCGCTATCGAGTGTCAGTAGGCCGGGATCAGTGTAGGAGTCGGTGTAGAAGAACTTGGGATCCGGGAACATCTCCATGGCCAGCGGCATGTAATTGTTCGCAACAATGCGCGCGGGCTGGTCTCCCCGCGCATTGCTGAACTGCCGGTGCACGCCTTGAGGGATGCAAAATAGGCTGCGAGGGCCCCATTCGAACGAGTGCTTCTTCCCTTCATCGGTCCACACCGTGGTGATGCCGTGGCCTTCCAGCACGAAGACGACCTCGTCCAATGCGAACCGGCTCGGCGACATCGAACCACCGGGTGGGATCTCCATGACGCAGGCTCCAGTGACTCCGTGCATGCCCTCGAGCTGAATCATCGCAGCGTTGCACTGCATGTCTTCCCAGGGAGCGAGCTCTGTCTTGCGCAGATCCTCGATGAAGTAGCCCGTGTGCACAGGCAAGGCCAAAGCGTCGAGCCACTTGTTGTATGCGTAACCCGAGTGACGACCAACCGGGATTCGCGGCGTGCTGAAGATGGAGCCTGACATGATTTCCTCCGGTGCCATGGTGATGAGGGGACCTTCGACTAGAAATGGACGGCGTCGATTTCGACGCCAATTTCGGCGGTTACAGGTGTTCTGTCAAGCCGTGAACCCGCAGATGGAGTATCGTGACATCGTGTACTTCGCCATCCCGCGGCTAGGATGACTTCTTTACGTATGATACCGGCCATCTTCACCAGCAAAACTACCCGGGGACTAACCATCCTCTACGCGAGCACGGCTATGGCTGGTCTGGGCTGGTCCATGGTACTGCCGATTATTCCGCAATTCCAAGGTGAGTTCAACGTCTCAACTGGTTGGGCGGTGCAGGTAGTCACCGGTTTCGGGCTGGGCAGGTTCTTCGCTACGCCGATCGCAGGGTTCGTCGTTGACCGCTTCGGCTCGCGGGTTGCGCTCATCGGCGGCCCCGTGCTCGCTGGGGTGGGCGCGGTCGTCAGCGCCATGACACCGTGGTTTGCGCTGGTTGTCGCCGCGGCGTTTCTGGTCGGTGCGGGCGAGAGCCTGTGGGCGTTCGGACGTGAAATCGCGGGAATCGACCTCGTGAGGCCCGATCAACGAGGCCGATTGTTGAGCGGGTTCCACGGCGTGCATACGGCAGGCCTGGCCATCGGTCCTTTGGTCGGCGGGATCATCGCCGATACTGTTGGCCTGCGGGTGGTGTTCGTCGCGTTCGCGGTTGAATCCTTTGCCGCGGTCAGCCTCGGGATGTTGGTCGCTAACTCCCGACGCCAGACGTCCACAACGCAGCCTGCGGCACCGGAATCCGGGACGGCCAATCGGTCGCCGCTCCAGTGGTGGCGGTCGCTCAAGGGGCTGTTCTTCCAAATCGACCCGAAGTTGCGGGCGACTTACGTGGCATTAGTGTTCGCCACCTTCGCGAGCTTCCTGTTCAGGCAGGGAGGCTTCCAGAGCATGCTCCCCATCTTCGCCGACGAAGTCCTTGGTCTATCCGCCACCAAAATCGGCGTGCTGTTTTCGATTGCCGGAGTCATCGTTCTCGGCTTCATCCTGCCCGTCGGGTTCATCCTGGACAAGGTGGGCCGCAAGTGGGCGACTGTTCCCTCGACAGCCTTGCCTGGCGTCGCCTTTCTGCTGGTTCCATTCGCCGACTCGTTCGCAACGTTGCTCCCACTGGTCGTGGTCATGGGGGTCGCGAACGGCCTGTCGCTGGGCTCGCTTGCAGCCTCGACCTACGACGTCGTGCCCGCCTCGGTGCGTGGGCGGCTCCAAGCGTTGCGCCGCACTATCGCGGACCTGGGAGCGATTGGTGGCCCGGCGGTTGGGGGATTGCTGGCTGAGTTCTACGGACCCGCGGTGCCGTTCATCGTCTTCGCCCCGATATTGCTCCTTGCAGGACTGGCTCTTGCCTTCGGCGCCAAAGAAACCCTCGTCAAAAATCCTAAAGAAGCCCCGGTCGAGACTTAATACCTCCGGGAAAGGAGTGCTGGGTGGGCTTGAATTCGTGCCCACGCCGCCCATCCCCATTCCGCGCCGGTAAGCTGCCCAACATGGCCAAGGACCTCCGTTGTAGGAATCCCGTCCCTTCGACGGGCTTGCATCAACAGGATAGAGAGGCGGGTACATTACCGTTTGTTCCGCCCCGTTCGCTCACCGCACCTTCCGCACTGACTTCATCGCAGACGGCAGCACCGCGTCCCCCAGAAAATCCAGGATTAGCCGATTCACAATCTCTGGCTTCTCCTTCTTCACGCCGTGCGAAGAGCCTGGAATCATCGCCATCTGTCCCTCGACCAACGTCTCGTAAAGCTCCACGCTATGGGAATGTGAAATCACATCGTCGTCCCCCACCATCACTAGCACTGGAGCCGTGATGGCCGCGATTTCGGCCAATGTCAATGTGGGTTCCGTGAGCCACATCTGTTGCGTCTTCCGGAAGATGACCGGCCAGTGGGCCGATCCTTCAGGGGACAGCGCATCGTAGCGCGTACGACTCTTCGCGAACTCTTCATCGTCAGGATCCGCGTCGGCGAGCGTGGGCCAGAACAAACCATCTTTGTGATAGTTAGCGCCAATCACCACCGCTCGACTCAGCAGATTCGGGCGTTGCAGCGCTAGATACAGGCCAAGAATACCGCCATCGCTATGCCCGACCACGTGGGCCCGTTGGTTGGCGACCCGCTCAATGAACTCGATTGTGTCGTTGGCCATCGCCTGATACGTCAAAGGCTCGGCGAGATCGGGGGTACGCGCATGCCCTTGCTGTTCCGGAACGAGCACTCGATACCGTTCGCTTAGGGGCTCGATCTGCTGCTCCCAGGTCTGGGCTCCGCTCATCCCCCCATGCAGCAGTAGCACGGGAGGGTTGCTCGCGTCGCCGTACTCCTCGTAGTACATCGCTAATCGCGAAAGTTGCGCGTACATCACTGGCTCCTTCGTTTCGGCCTACTTCGCCGTGTGAGCGGTCTGTCGGACGTATAGGGCATAACTATGATGATTGCGTGGGCGCTTGAAACTCCTGCCAGGAAAACAGCGCCGCTGCCGCAAACGTGATCACCAACGATGCACCAGCGAGCATCACGAACACCCACTCGACGCCTGTACTATCGGCAATCAGCCCGCCGCCTATCCCCGCGAACGACCCGATACCGAACCCCGTCAGCGATGTCAGCCCGTAAACCCGCCCATGCGATCGTTCCGCCGCGAAATCCGAGATCATTGCCACCGCTGTTGGCTGTGCCATGAAATTGAAGAACACGAAGATTGCTGCGGTTGCCAATAACAGCCAACCCGTCGACGCGGCCATGGCCAACAGGGCCGGGATAGTCACCGCGGCCAGTGGTAGCAGTAGACGGTGCCTCCGAACCCGCTCCCCAAGTTCTCCGCCCAAGTATTGTCCGGCCACACCGAACAGCAACGCGAAAGTCGCGAACGCACCACCGACGACCACGGGTTGGAACCCGGCGACATCGAATCCCAGATTGGTACTTAAGTGCAACGGCAGGAATGTCGTCAATCCCCTGAAAATGAACCCGAATCCGGCATTGATCACGAACATCAATGCCAACGGCACCAGCAAAGTAGGGCTCGATGGATTGAATGACCTTGCTGCGTCTGGGTCAGGCTCACCAACGTTGGAGCGGTACGTAGCGGTGGCAACGGTAATCGCGATGATTGCGAAAAAGATGAACGATGCTCGCCAACTCCAGATGCCCGCGATGCCACCGGCAATCAGCGGCGCAAACGCCGTGCCGATATTGCCGCCTGCACCGTGGATGCCCAACGCTCGTGCTCGTTGACGCACACCTCGCGTGATGAGCGACAGCCCCGCCGGGTGGTAGAGCCCGCCCAGCAAACCCATGATCACCAGCGCGAGTGCCAATACAGTCACGTTCGGCGCCGCCGCCGCTAGAAGAGCCGCCGCCCCCGCACCTCCCATGGAGATCGACACCATTCGCTTGGACCCCAAGCGGTCAGCGGCCTGGCCTGCGGGCAATGCCATCACCGCGTAGGCAAGCGCTGATGCGTTGGCAATAGCACCGAGAAGCGCCAGCTTCACATCGAACTCCACCGCGATCACGAACAGCACCGCGCCGTAAACCAGCTCCACCGCATGGTTCAGCCCATGCGCCACACTCGTGAACCCCACGATACGACGCTCAACAGCCGTCATTCCCGAAGTGATTTGCTCTCCCGTGCTCATAACGAGCCAGATGATAGTTCATAGGTACTGTCTCCTGAGCGGAGCGCCAGCGCAGTCGAAGGACCCCTCTCTTTCTCACCTCACCACCTCCGCCCCCTCCCCAACGCGCAACCCCAACCTGCGTTACGCTAGTTCCTAATCGACAGCAACGCAGTGTGGAGGCTGGGTAATGAGTGGACAGCGTCAAGAGATTGCAACGCTCGCGGGCGGTTGCTTCTGGTGCATCGAGGCAGTGTTTGAACTCGTACGAGGCGTCGACAAAGCGGTCTCCGGCTATGCCGGCGGCAACACCGTGAGCCCCTCGTACTACGACGTGTGCACGGGCATGACCGGCCACGCAGAGGTCGTTCAGCTGACGTTCGACCCCGACGTCGTGACGTACCGTGAGATGCTTGACCTATTCTTTGTCACGCACGACCCCACGACATTGAACCGGCAGGGCCCTGATTCCGGAACGCAGTACCGGTCGGCCGTGTACTACCACGACGACGCCCAGCGAGAGCAAGCAGAAGCAGCGCTGTCGGCCGCGCAATCGCTCTGGCCGAACCCCATAGTCACCGAGATCACCGCTATGCCCGAGTTCTACCCGGCGGAGGATTACCACCAGGAGTATTTCCGCATGAACCCGGGCCAAGGCTATTGCCAGGTCATCATCGCGCCGAAAGTGGCCAAGTTCCGCAAGGAACACTTGGAAGCGATCCGGGCTTAGCCCTTACGGTGCGCCGGGAACACCCCCGACGTCCCTTCCCAAGCGCGAACCCCGCGCTGGTTGCTGACATCGCCGAGAAGCTGGCGGATGCTCTTGCCCAGCGTCGGATGATTCACGTCGCCCGCCACGTCCGCCAACGGCTGGAGAACGAATGCGCGCTGGTGCAGGTGCGGGTGAGGAACTATCAGCCCCTCATCGTTCACAATCTGGTTGCCGTAGAGCAGCAGGTCCAAGTCTAGCGTGCGTGGGCCGTTCGGGAACGGCGTCGCCTTCCCCAGCGTTTGCTCCACCGCTTGCAGGAGCGCCAATAGCTCGTGCGGCGACAGCTCCGTCTCCACTGCCGCAACAGCGTTGAGAAACCACTCTTGATCGGCGAAGCCTACCGGCTCGGTCTCGTAGAGTGGCGATAGCATCGTCACCGTCAGCTGTACCGCCATCTCGCTCACGGCGCGTTCGAGATTGGCGAGTCTCTCGCCCTCGTTGCCTCCGAGCGCCACATAGACGATGGTCAACTCCGGGGCTCGCGCTTGCCGTGTTGTCGTTCGACGGTCAGCCGCACCCCGACGCCGCTGACACCCTTGGCCGCGAGCGCTCGCGGCTTGGTGACGCCAACGCCGACCGACTGCACCAATGGGAACCGCTCGAGGAGGGCATTGCCGATGCGGGTTGCCAATGCCTCTACCAGGTGCACCTCCTCGCTCGAAACGCACTCGCGCACCGTGTCCCAGGCGTCGCGGTAGTCCAGCGTCTCCTTGATACTGTCCGTCCTCCCCGCCGCCGTCAGATCGATGGCCAGGTCCAGGTCGATCAGCACGTCCTGGAGCGTAGCGCGCTCCTCGGGAGTCACTCCGATGTGGCAGGGGAAAGACGCCTGCCGGATGAAGATTGTGTCGCTCATGCTCGTTCGATGGCCTCTGCGATGATGATTGCTTGCTTGCATGCGGCAACGTCGTGCACCCGCACGATATCGACGCCTGCCTGAACGCACTTCACGACGGCGGCGATGGTCCCTGGGCCCCGGTCGTCTGCAGCCGCGTCGGTGAGCTCACCGATGAACCGCTTGCGCGACGGCCCAACCAGCAGTGGGTATCCGAGGTCGGTGAAGGAGTTGAGGTTGTTGAGCAATTCGAGGTTCTGATTCGTGTCTTTCGCGAACCCGAGGCCAGGGTCGATTATTACGCTCTGCGCTCCGGCAGCGACCGCGTTGCTCGCCTGCGCCACCAGGTACGCAGCGATTTCCGCCAGCATGTCGTAGTACTGATTGCTGGTCGCCATGGTCTGTGGCGTCCCTTTCATGTGCATGATCGTCACCGATGCCCCCGTACCTCGGACAGCATCCAGCATCGCCGCGTCACGCAGTCCCGTGACATCGTTGATCATCGTCGCCCCCGCCTCCATGCAACGGCGGGCAACGTCAGCATTGCGCGTGTCGATGGAAACCGGCACCTTGAGCGATGCCGCGATCGCCTCGATGACAGGTGCTACCCGGCGAAGTTCCTCGTCCGTCGACACTGGCGCGGCCCCGGGGCGAGTGCTCTCTCCTCCCACATCGATGATGTCAGCGCCGTCGGCGGCAAGGCGAAACGCCTGATCTACGGCGGCCGCCGTATCCAGATACAAGCCACCGTCCGAGAACGAATCGGGCGTCACATTGAGCACTCCCATGAGGAGCGTACGGTTGGTGGGGAGTTCGTAGTTGCCGAGGCGCAGCGCCTTGCGTTGGGTTTGCCTGACCATCGCCAAAGGGTATCGGATTGGCCTGCAGTACGCCCGTTTCTATCGGTTGATCACTAGAGCTTGACCTATGCCTTGAGAGCATCGCGTGCTGACGCAGGTGTCGCCTGACATCTAGGTCTTGATCTCCTCGGCGGCATCGGGCAGCGCAAAGTGCCTGAGCGCGGTGCTTCGCACCAAGAACCCATAGATGTAGACCAGCACGACTGTCGCTCCCCCGGCGAGAGCATAGCGCGGGCCCACGAATTCGGAGGTGAAATTGAGCAGGGTGCCACTCAACAGAAGCAGGCCCCACAGCAAGCCGTAGAGCGACATCACCCGCCCACGGTACTGCTCGTCTACCGTGGACTGCAGGATCACGTTGGCGCTGGTTTGGAAATAGATATGGGCCATCCCCGTGAGGCCGAGCAATCCAACAGACAGGAAGAAATTGGCGCTCACGGCGACACCGATGAGGGAAAGCGCGAACGTCGTCATGCCGATGATGATCACTTCGCCAGGTCTGAAGCGCCCGTGCACGAAACTGAGCGTGCCGAGTCCGATCAGCGCGCCGACGCCAGCCGCCGACGTGAGAACGCCGAGACCTATCGCCCCCTTGCCCAACTCATCGGCGAATACAGGGAGCATGAACACATAGCCTGCTGTGAACGTCGCGTAGACGAAGGCCGAGAAGATGACTTTCGAGAACACCTCGTCGGCACGCACGTACTGGATACCCTCTACCAGGTTCTTGATCATGCTTCCTTGGGCGGTGCCTCGGACCTGGTGGGGCCGCACAAGCCGGAGCATCGCCACCATCGTTGCGGCTCCCCCTGCGGAAAGCAGGAAGCTGACGTCCGCACCCCATGCCGCAATCACGAATCCCGCGATGGACGGTGCGAAAACACGAGTGCTGCTCCATGCGAGCGAGATCAGCGGAACGGCCGACGGGATGTGCGACCTATCGGGCAGCAATCGAGGGAAGAAAGCGGTCCTGGCAGGCTCATCGATTGACTGCGATACACCCAGCGCGAATGCGGACACTGCCAGGTGCCATACCTCGATCTTCTCCATGATTGCCAGGGCCGCAACCATCAGGATGATGCTCGTCGACAGAGCTTGCGCTACCGCGATGAGCCGTCGCTGACTCCAGCGGTCGGCGAACACGCCACCGACCAGCGTCAGCGTTACGCGCGGCAGGAACCCGACAAGATTAATTAGCGCGAGAGCGGCCGGGGACCCTGTCAATTCAAAGGCCAGCCAACCAACCGTGACTTGAAACATCTGCTGCCCGATGATCTGGGCAGTCAATCCTATCCAGAACAGTCGGAAATCGCGGACGCGCAGCGCCGCGAACAACGAGAGCCAACGAAGAAAGGCACGAACGATCGGGCCATGCGTTGCGGGTTGCCGTGTTGGAGGCTGAATATCGTTCATCCGTTACGCGGTGGCGTCTACCTTGGTGAGTTCAGCCAGCTTACCAGAGGGTGGTTGCGAGAATCGTCAACGTACCTAGGTCGACTTGAACAATAGTCGAGTTCAGGAATACAGTGCGCCCATCAGTCTTTGGAGGTGATGACCATAGCTCAAGTGGTTCTGGGTTTCGGTAGCTCTCACGCGCCCCAATTGCGGCTCGGGCATGAGCGCTGGCCCGACATGATCCAGAAGGACACCAACGACCCTCGTTTCGATTACAACGAGGTGCTCAAGCGGGCGAAGCCCGACATGGAGAGCTCGCTCACCCCCGAGGTCATGAAGCTCCGTGATGAATCCAATCACCGCTCATTGGGCATCCTGCGCCAGAAGCTCGAAGCCGCCGCACCCGACGCTATCGTCATCATCGGCGACGACCAGCACGAGCAGTTCTTCGACAACAACATGCCGATGTTTAGCGTGTACCACGGTGACTCACTTCCGATTCGTGAGCGGCGTGGCCAGTCTGACCCTAAGCTCGCGGCAGCGTGGTCCAACACCACATGGAACAAAACGGAGCAGCAGACCGCCGAGGCCAATCACTCCACGGACGTAGGCTTCGCCGACCACATTATCCACTCGCTGGTGGAAGACGGTTTCGACATCGCGGTCTCCAACCAGTTACGCGAGGGGACCGGTGTCGGCCAGGCATTCAGCTTCCTGTATCAGTTCATCATGCCGGAGCTTGAGATACCCGTCGTACCAGTGTCCATGAACGCGTTGTATCCGCCCAACCAACCGACTCCGCGTCGTGCGTTCCATCTGGGAGCGGCCGTTCGTGAGGCGATCAACTCCTGGGACTCATCCAAGAAAGTGGCAGTGATGGCCTCAGGTGGGCTCTCGCACTTCATCATCGACGAGGACCTCGACCACATGACGCTGGATGCGATGGCCCGCCGGGATGAAGAAGCCATCGCCGCGCTTCCTCGTGAGCGCATGATGCAGCTTGGCACCACCGAAACGCTCAACTGGCTCGCGCTCTCCGGCGCGATGACCGACGAGAAGATGACGCTCGTTGACTACGTACCGTGTTACCGCACGCCTGCCGGTACAGGCTGCGCCATGGCGTTCGCTTACTGGGAATAACGTCACACCGCGAACCGGAACCACCGCGGCACCGCACAATTGAAGGGCGGGCCACCAGGCCCGCCCTTCAACATCATTCCAAGCGAAGCGTAGCTGAACGGGTCTCTCACTTTCCCTCACTTTACTCCAGGGTCGGATCCATCACGACCTTCCCGATGATCGACCGGTCAGAAGCGATCCGATGAGCTTTAGTCGCTTGACTCAGCGGCAGCACCGTGTGGATGGTCGCTTGGTAGACGCCGGACGCCGCCAGTGCTAACGCATCGTCCCCGTCTCTCGGCTCGCGGTGATTCAGTCCACTCCTGATCGTCAGACCATCGCGATAGAGCTTTCGCACGTCGAGTTCCACCCTACCGCCGCCATGCGCACCCACCGTTACCAGTGTGGCTCCGATGGCCATGCTATTGAACGCGCCTGGCCACAGGTCGGGATCAGCGATGTTTTCCAGCACCGCGTTCGCACCCTTACCTTCCGTGATGCGATTCACCTCCGCTACCAGGTTCGACCCTCGGTAGTTCACCCATGCCTCCGCCCCCAGGGCCATCGCCGACTGCGCCCGCTCGTCCGTCCCTGCGGCAGCGATCACGTGCGCCCCGCGATGCTTCGCCACCTGAACGGCAGCCGCGCCCAGCGACCCCGCAGCGCCCATCACCAGTACCCACGCATCCTCCTGGACATCGGCTGCACGGCACAGGCTGTAGGCCATCGGAAAATGACGACTGACAGCGGCGGCATCAGCGTAGCCGAGACCATCGGGGATGTGGTAAGTCGCCCGGGCGTTGGCAATGACATACTCGGCGTAGCCACGGCCCGCCGGCGGCCTCAGGATTGAAGTGACTCTCTGGCCCTTTGCGAAGCCCGTCACGCCCTCACCGACGCTCTCGATTTCCCCCGCGGAGTCGATACCAAGGATCGTCGGTAGCGGGATGCTATAGCCCGCACCGTCCTGTCGGATGCCCAGGTCTAAGGTCTGATTCACCGAGACAGCATGGACCTTGACCAACACTTCGCCTGGGCCCGGCTCAGGACGCTCGGTCTCTTCATACGACAGAACTTCCGGGCCTCCGTGCTCATGGAGGACGACTGCTTTCATAACCGTGCCTCTTCGGGTGGGTTTTGCTCGAAGCATAGCAGCGCGCGAATCCCCGCAAGAATTGTCCCGTCGTGAGCGTCTGCCAATCTCCCCTGTTTCCTGAGCGCAGCGCAGTCGAAGGGACCTCACCCACGATCCGAGGGATGAACCTTGAGGCGTGGGTACGCAACCAGCGCAACGGATACAGCAAGGGCACGCTAGCACTTGAGCGGCTTGCCAGGCCCGCGGACATTGGGTTCGTGTGGAGTCTCCGCTAGCTGCAGACATCACGAGGTTTTTTTGAAATATGAGATTCAATTTTGAAAGCAGATTTGAAAGCAACTCCGGTGACTAAGCCCAGGGGCGCAACGACTTTTCACGACTCGAAAGTGCATGATTAGGCGTCCAGCGACACCCAACGACCACCAGTGACATCCCCGCCTGTGATTTGTAGACAGCAGGCCACCGGTTCGGCGGCCCCCTAAGTACCCAGTCCCGCCAGCGTATTCATCGCGTTACGCTTCATGGGCTGGTAATACTCAGCGGGGAAGCCAAGAGATTCAAGGGCGAGGACCAACGTCAAACGCGCTCGACACTCCACCGGGCCCGGTGACCAGCCCGCAAACTTGCGGAACGGCGTCCGAACCCTTACCGTCGTGGACCCTGTCGGATGGAGGCGACCCTTGGCCCAAGCAGCCGTCATTGAGACGACCATTGATGTTCGAGGCGTGCCCTTGGTGGTACGCGAGGCTGGCGACGGCAAGACGTTGCTGTATGTGCACGATGAACTGTCCACGGGCTGGAACCCGTTCCTCGACCTGCTCGCTGAACGGTTCCATATCGTCGCACCTGAGATCCCCGGTTTTGGCGGCACGGCGCTTCCCGTGTGGATCGAGACCATCGACGACGTTGCGTTCCTCCTCGCCGACGTGGCTGACGTCGTCGGGGGTGGTGTCCCAATCCCTGTTATTGGCTCGAGCCTCGGTGGCTGGCTCGCGCTGGAGGCCGCCCTACGTGCCGCGGCATTCAGCCGCATCGCTGCCATCGGCAGCCCTGGCGCGTACCTCCCCGGAGACCCGCCCACCGATTACTTCTTCATGACCCCTGAAGAGCGCTTTGCCCTCCTGTTCAATGATGCGGCGGTGGTGCCAGAGGTCAGTGAGGACCATTCCGTGCGCAACCAAGCGATGACCGCGCGCCTGGTGTGGCAGCCCCGCTACGTCTCACCTAAGCTCGAGCACAGGATTCACCGGATCACTGAGCCAACGTTGGTCGTCTGGGGCAGCGACGACAGATTCCTATCGCAAGCCCACGGCCGGGCGCTTGTTGAAAACCTTCCCGCCGGATCGATCACCGTGGTGGCCAACTCCGGCCACTTCGCGGCGCTGGACCAACCCGCCGAGACGGCGAACGTCATCCTGGACTTCCTGAGCTGATCATGAAATTCACCTACTTCCACCTCATGCCGTGGCCGCACCTCGCAGAGGACTTCGAGGAGACTGAGCGCTCGGCGTGGGTCACCTATTCAAACTCCAACTTTGACCCGCAGCGTGGCCAGGAGCTTTATCTGGACTACCTGTCCGAGCTCGTGCACGCGGAGGAACTCGGCTACGACGCCATTGCGGTGAACGAGCACCACCAGACCGCATACGGCCTCATGCCCGCGCCCAACATCATGGCGTCGTGGCTGATCGCGAATACCAAGAGAGCGAAGATTGCCATCCTCGGCAACGCGATTCCCCTGCGGGACCACCCCCTCCGGATCGCCGAAGAGTTGGCGATGATGGACGTCATCTCTGGCGGACGCATCGTCTGTGGGTTCGTCCGCGGTATCGGCCCCGAGTATCACAACTTCACCATGAACCCAGCGGTAGGCCTAGACCGCTTCAGAGAGGCCCACGATCTGATAATCAAGGCCTGGTCGGAGCCGGGTCCTTTCCGGTGGGAAGGACACCACTACCCACTCGAGTACGTGAATCCTTGGCCCCGTCCCATGCAGCAACCGCATCCACCCATATGGGTGCCATCGCAAGGTAGTGGTGAAACGATCACGTGGGCGGCGGAGCGTCGCTACACGTTCGTCATCACCTTCACGCCACACCGAAACGTAACCAAGTTCATGCAGCAATACCGTGACGAAGCCCGTCAGTTCGGCTATGAGGCTAGCCAGGACCAAATGGCGTGGGCAGTGCCCATTTACGTCGGCGAGACGGACGAGTCCGCAATGGCCGAGGCCGCGCCCCATGCTGAGTACATGTTCAACAAACTACTCAAGCGTCCGTGGCCCGTGTTCTTCCCGCCGGGGTACCTAAGCGAAGCTTCGGCCAAGGGCGTGCAACGCGCGTTCAGCGGCATCGGTACCCAGCGCGTGCTTGCGGAGAAGCTCAACGAGGAAGGCCAGATGCTCATTGGTTCGGCGAAGACCGTCCTGGAGCGGCTTAAGGCCTTCAACGATGAGGACGGCGTCGGTAATCTGGTGGTCTTGAACCAGTTCGGCTCGATGCCCCACCAGATGGCCGTGGCCAACATGGATCGTTTCGCCCGCGACGTAATGCCGGCGCTACGCGAGCATAAGAGCGCCGTCTACCAGTAGCCCCCCGCTAGCTCTCGCCTCCTCCTATCTCGAGTTTGGCCGGACGTGATCCAGTTCAGGTTCTTGACGCTCAGCGTGATGGGGCTGCGCTCAACGATGCC
Organism: Dehalococcoidia bacterium; assembly: GCA_963579135.1. GTDB lineage: Bacteria > Chloroflexota > Dehalococcoidia > Lucifugimonadales > Australimonadaceae > CALGTL01. The sequence goes on from CAUZFB010000025.1 coordinate 27,005, forward strand.
GCAGACATTGCCGCCACATCGACGGCAGTCGACCGTTTCGCTCGATCGCGTCTGGATTTCGCAGGCAAAACGGGGTACGGTGCAGGCTATCCCTCAGTGAGACGGAGACCCCCCAAGATGAAATTCGGTCTGTTTTACGAATGGCCCAACCCCGAACTGCGAGACTGGAAGTCGCTGTTCGAGGAAGGCATCGAGCAGCTTCAGTACTCCGAGGAGATGGGCTTCGAGTTCTGCCTCGTCGCTGAACACCACTTCTCCAACTACGGCATGTCCCCCGCTCCGCTCATGCAGGCGCTCTACATCGCCGAGCGTACAAAGAAGCTGAAGATAGCCACGGCGGTGATCGTCCTGCCGATCTGGGATCCCCTTCGCCTAGCCGAGGAGGTCGCCGTTCTCGACAACCTGACTGATGGGCGGTTTATCGTAGGCGTTGGCCGTGGCTACCAGCCTCATGAGCTCTCGCGATTCAACGTGTCGGTCGAAGGGTCACGCCAGCGGTTCAACGAGACGCTAGATATCTTGTACAAGGCGTGGACGGAGTACGACTCCTTCACGTACGAGGGACAGGAGGTCAGCGTGCCTCTTGAGACCACCGTGTGGCCGAAGCCGTTGCAGAAGCCGCACCCGCCCATGTGGATCGCCGGCACCAGCGTGGAGACCATGGAGCTCGCCGCGGCGTGGGACATGATGCCCGTGACAACGGGCCTCCTCGGCGAAGGCGGCGTGAAGGCGCACCTTGGATCGTTCGTGAAGGCCAAGCATTCCCTCGGCAAGCCGTACGCCGGGCTTGAGCTGGGAATCCAGTCCATGACGAGCGTCACGGAAACGGACGAAGAAGCCAAGAAATTGTTGAACTACCCCCGTTGGCAGATGCGCGCGGGCCGGGCGCTCGGCACCGGTCGCGTCACCAATGGGCAGGTCGCAGCGGACCCGTTCGAGGGCGAGCTCGACGACGACTCCATGATGGATCGCATCTTCTTCGGCAATCCGGACACGGTGCGTGCGAAATTTGCCAAGGCGGCGAGCCTCGGGGCAACCCACGTAAGCAACTGGATGATGGTCGGCGGTATGCCCCATGACAAGGTCATGGCCTCCATAAAGCGGATGGGTGAAGAGGTGATCCCCGCGCTCAAGGACGTCATGCCTCCACCAGAGCTCTACGAAGAGTTGGTGGGTACTACCGACGTGACCTCCGAGCAGCTGCGCGACATGCGCAACCGTGGTCCCGCGCCGTCTGATGTCACGTAAGCCCTGCGCTCAGTGAAGCCCTCGCTCTCCTCAGTCGCGAATGTCTTGCAGGAACCACTCGGTTGGAAGTTGATGTCCTAGGCCAAGCTCCATGCACCGGTTGTAGACCGCAGCACCGACCGCGGCGAATTGGAGACCCTGGTTACCGCTGTTCAAGTACAGCGTCACCTGGTCCGCCGATGTGCGCAGCGGGAAGTTGCCGCTGGCGAGATCGTTGAAGGACGGGTAGGAAGTGCGCGGCTCCCCGAGGGAGCCGGATCGGTGCCGCTTGGGCAGGCGCTCCAGCTCTTCTGCGTTGCCTGCTATGTAATCGCCGTTGTTGTAGCCATCGCCCATGTGCTCGACATCCTCGTTGCGCGGCCGTGAGTGCGAGACTCCCTGCTTGAAAATCACGTCTGCCCTCGTGAAGACGTCGTCGTCGAGTTCCCCTCGGACGTCGGTGACGTGCTGACCAGGCTGGAGCCACGCGCCTTTGAGCGCTGCCTGCATCGCATTGGTGGCCGCGGACACGATATCCGCACCGTCGACCGCCTCCTCTGGCGTGTTGACCGGTTGGACGTCGATCTCCAGCTTACCGGCCATCTCCGCAGCGTAGGCCTCGCGGTTCTTCTTGGTCGGGCTGAACACCTTCACGTGCCGGATGTCCCGGACAGAGCAGAAAGCCTGCAGGTAGGTGCGGGCCATTCCGCCAGATCCGATCATTCCCACGGTGTGAGAGTCGGGCCGCGACAGGTACTTGGCGCCCAGACCAGCGCCCCCGCCTACGCGCATGTGCTGGATAATGCCGTCATTGATGATCGCCAGCGGTGCACCATTACGCGTGCTGAACAGCATGACCAACCCGCAGTAGAGACCCGGCTCGGTGTTGTACTTCTCCTCCTTCCAGAAACCCTGTTCGTCTTGGGGCCAGTACAGGATGTCTGACTTCATGCGGATTGCGAACACACCGAGCTCTTTGCTTGCCCCCTCCATCGTGCCCCATCGGTAGTAGCCATCGGTGCGATCCGTCGGTACATAGACGTCGATGCGTGGACGGTGCACGGATGCGCCGCTGGGCAGGCCCCGGAACGCGATGTCCTGGGCGTT
>CAUZFB010000026.1:0-28912 GCA_963579135.1 Dehalococcoidia bacterium
GATACGAGGAAACCTATCCTGTCGAGGTCATCGAGGAGCGTGTCGTCGAAGACACCATGGTTATCATCTAAGCGGTCGTTTCCTGAATGGCCATTGATTGAACCGATCAAACGTTAAAGACGGGGCCCGGCGAGTGGGAAACGGCGGCTAAGAATGAGACAGTCCATTCAATCGCGGGAGCGAGGAGGGTGGGTGCCCGGACCAACTGGTCTACAGGCCAAGCAACTCGGACTACATAATCATCTCGGCGCGCCGCAAGCGCCCGTCCGAGGGCGCAGACGCACAGCTATCGTTCGCGAGATCCGGGGAAGACCAGGGGGATCATCGCCGCGACCACTGCCGGCGATATGCTCTACTCTGCCCACGACGGGGTAAGCTGATCGACGGTCGTGAGCGGCTTGCACCGGTCTCCAATGGCAACCACGGGGGAAACATGGCAAGCCGGCTCGCCTAAGCTCCTGATCGATACCAGCAAAAGGCCACGCAAAACGCCAGGGCCTTTTGCGTGTGCGTATAATCTCGCCAATCGAACCACAGGAGCATTTTCATGACGATTGCACTTTCCCACGGCGGTGGAGGAACCGTTGTTTCATCGAATGAACCCAGCACGCGAGTGCTGATCGGCACGCTGGATGGCGTGAAGATCATCGAGCGCACGGAGGATGGCTGGGCGTCCACGGGGCACACGCTGATCGGGCGGCACGTGCACGCCATCGTGTCGGAGCCCACTAGCGGGCTTTGGTTCGCAGGCGTCCGTAACGGTGGTGTTTTCGCCAGCGCCGATGAGGGACTGACGTGGGAAGAGCGCACCGATGGACTCGCTGATCGTGACATCTACAGCCTCGCGACGGCAGTTGTCGATGGGAAACCAATGCTCTACGCGGGGACCGAGCCCGCGAACCTGTTCGAGTCGGACGACCTTGGCCTTTCCTGGCGAGAGCTGCCCGGCGTGAAGGACGCGCCCACCAGCGAGGCCTGGTTCTTCCCCGGCGAGCCGCACGTGGCGCACTTGAAGCACGTCAACTTCGAGCCTGGCGACCCGAAGACCATCTACGCGTCTATCGAGGTCGGCGCACTCCTTCGCAGCCGAGACAGCGGGCAGACGTGGGAGGAGCTGAACGGTGGCCTCTACATGGATGTCCACCGCTGCGTCATCACGCCTGCCCACCCCGAAAGGCTCTACGTGACCGGTGGCCAGGGCATCTGGATCAGCGACGACGCCGGTGCGAGTTGGGAGAATCCGTTCAACCGCGGCAGCGAAGAGGGCGGCTACCCCGACCAGCTCGTCTACAAGCCCAGCAACCCGGATCATATGGTCGTCACAGCAGGCCGCCAGAGCCCCGGAACCTGGGCCAAGGAAACCGCCCAGGTCCGCATCTCACGTACCCAGGACGGCGGCAAGAGTTGGGAAGTGCTCTCCAACACTGGCTTGCAGGACCGATTCCCTCACAGCGTGGAGGCGATGACGTTGGAGGAAGCCGGGGACACCGTGCAGATATTCGCAGGCACGACCGGCGGCGCAGTCCTCTACAGCAACGATGGCGGAGAGAGCTGGGACACGGTGGTGCGAGGGCTCAGTCCCATCTCCAAAGGCAGCCATTACGTATCGCTGGTGGGCCAACCCGTCTGACCATTCACAGCGACGCGACGGAAGGCTCCGTCCCTGTGGGCGGGGCCTTTTGATTTGGCCGTATAATCACGCGCATTCAAGCAAAGGGATCTCAAGCAGTCGGATCGAAAGGAGACCACCATGACACTGGCGTTATCTCACGGAGCCGAGACGATTTACGCATCCGCAGCGCCCTCCACCCGGGTGCTCGTCGGCACCATCGACGGCATCGCTGAGCTCGAACGCAATGGTGACTCATGGATAGTTGCTAGGCGCACGCTGCAGGGCGAGCACATCCACGCGATACTCTTCGAAGAGGAGAGCGGCACGTGGTTCGCGGGCGTCAACAAAGGCGGCGTGTACCGCAGCAAGGACGACGCAGCGACCTGGGAGGCCTGCAACGACGGACTGACGTCGACGAACCTCTACAGCCTGGCGTGTGCCAAGGTCAATGGCAACGCACGCCTATTCGCGGGCACAGAGCCCGTGCACCTATCCTTCAGCGATGATTTGGGCGATCACTGGACCGAGATGCCGAGTATGCAGGACGTCCCCAACATGGAAAACTGGCGCTTCCCCGGCCCACCGCACATCGGTCACCTGAAGCACATAAACTTCGCCCCCGGCGACAACAGCACCATCTACGCCAGCGTCGAGCAAGGTGGCCTGTACGTCAGCCACGATGCTGGTGCGACGTTCGACGAGATACCGGGGCCCATCGACGACGTGCACCGCCTGGTCATCAGCACTACCCACCCTGAGCGCATGTACACCACCGGTGGCGGTGGTCTATCCATGAGCGAGGATGCGGGTTACACGTGGAACAATATGTTCGGCTACGAGAGCGAACCGGGCGGATACCCTGACCAGCTCGTGTTCAAGCCCAGCGACCCGGACTACATGCTGATCGCCGCCGGGCAGAAGAGTCCCGGTCATTGGCGGGAAGAGAGTAACGCGCTGAGCCGCATCTCCCGCAGTCGCGACGCCGGCCGGACATGGGAGGTACTAACGGGTGGGCTGCCCGACTACATGAGACACAGCATTGAGGCGATGGCCCTGGAAGAGGCAGGCTCAACGACCCAGGTCTTCGCAGCGTCCACTGGTGGTGACGTGCTCTGGAGCAACGACGGTGGAGACACCTGGCAGACCATCGCCAGCGACCTTGCACCCGTCTCAAAAGGTGGCCATTACCTTGGCATGACGGAGCAGGTCGTTCCAGCTGGTTAGCTGGCGTATACGACTTGACCTAACACAAAAGAGGCTCGGTATTCGCCGGGCCTCTTTCTTTACATGAGGTCTCGGTACGCCATCGCCGGGCGCACCTTGCCTAATCTTCGAACGGTTTAAGTGGCTCGATCTTGCCTGCCTCAATCTCACCGATACGCTCTTCGGAAATCGTGGTGTTATGCATCTCGGCGCGCATGCGCAACCGCTCGCGGCAGATCTCCACGATCATCTCTCTAATCTTCGGGAACTCCTCGGCGGTGGTGAGGGCAAGCTCTATGCCAGTCACCCCATGCTGGCCGTGGGGCACCTCGTCATCGTAGATGTAACGGCCCACCTTCTTTATGCGGAGTAGCAGCGGGTCGTCAGTGTCCAGCGCACCCTGGGCGTAGAAGATACCCGCACCACCACCCTCAGTGAAGTCGTACGCCAATCCGGCCAATCGCGCGTCCTTCGCATACAACTTCACGCGCAAAGCCTCGATCACCTTGTCCGACGGCAAACTTAGGTCGCGGACGTCCTCCATCAACACCGGCTTGCCCGTGATCTCCTCCAGGATGTCCGCGTACAACTTGTAGTGGTCGAACTCCTCAGCGATCTGATGGAGTTGGTACTGCAACTGCGTACGGCCCTCCACCGTCTCTGCAGCAGGAAGCCCGGCGGCGATGTTGTCGACAATCCACCGCGTACGGCTCGAAGGCCTGTCCAGCAGGCCGGGTCCACGCAGTTCGCGGTAGCACTGGTGCATGAGCCAGTGGACGTGATCCTTGGGCGCATGGGCTGCCATCAGGAACTCCCTAGCGATCTCGGCCTCGCCTGCCCAGAACGACTCTCCCAGGCTATTCAGTTCGGCCATCAGGTCTGAAAATTCAGCAGCCGTCGTCATCAATGTCTCCTCATGCTTCCCCTGCCCTACGCAACCGGCAGCGGCTCAATCTCGCCCGCGGTGATCTCCGCGATCCGTGTCTCGTCGACAGGAATAGCGAACATCCCGTACCGCATCCGCAGGCGCTGTTGGCAGATTTCCGTAATCAACTCACGCGCCTTGGTCCACTCCTCCTCGGAATCGAGCTCCTGCTCAAGATCCAGCGCACCATGCTCGCCGTGCTCCAGCTCGTCGGTGTAAACGATGTTGCAGGCCCGAGCGATCTCCTCCGAAATCGCATCACCCTTGATGTCGCGGCCCACCAGGAAGAACGCCGAGCCACCGCCCTCCGTGAACATGATGGCCAGCTCGCCGAAGGCGCCCTCCTGCTCGCGGATACGCTGGCGCACCGCTTGGAGCGCTTTGTCCTCGTCGAGTTGCCACCCCTTCAAGCTCTCGTTGCTTACAGGCTGGCCGGTCGCAGTCTCCAGCACGTCCGCGAACAGCTTGTAGTGGTTGTACTCCTCACGCAGCACCCGCAGCGAGCGCTCGAACTCACTGCGCTGCTCCTTCGTCTCCGCATCGCCCACCTGGTCGCGAAGTTCCTCCAAAAACGCCCGGATCAGGCCCCCTGGATTGCCCACTAATCCCGAGCCGTACATCTCCTTGTACACCTGCAGCCGAAGCCAGTGTGCTTGCTCCTCGCTAGTGCGGGGTTGTCCCCAGAAGTGACGGCAGATCTCGGCCTCGCCTGCCCAGAACCTACGGCCCATCTCGTCCAGATCAGCGGCGAGTTCTGCCTTGCGGTGTGCATCCATCTGAATCAACTCCGGTTACTTCGTTTTGAATAGGCCCCTACGCTACCCCGGACAACCGGCCGATTCAAGCGTCGTCAGCTTCGCAGCACGGCAAGTACAGCGTCGTGCAGAAGGCCGTTAGTGGAGAGCCCACTCCCGCCATCTATGACGGAGTTGCCTTTGATGTCGGTGAAGCTGCCTCCCGCCTCGGTGACGATGGGCAGGAGCGGTGCGTTGTCCCAAGCGTTCATCACCGCGTCTAGCATGACGTCAACGCGGCCCGTGGCCACCAGGTAATGCCCGTAGCAATCCCCGTACCCGCGCCCAATTTTCACGAGTTTCATCAGCGCCTCCCATTGCTCGGCGACACCAGCCTCTTCGAAGAGATGGGCGAGTCCCGTGGTGGAGACAGCCGCGTTGGCCAGATCGGCAACTGCTGAGACATGCGCTGGACGCCGATCGAGATCCGCGATGGTTGACGCGCCGTTGGAGTTCGTGGCCCACCAAGCGCCAGAGCCTTGCGCTGCATACACGATCTCACCGAGCGCAGGGAAATCGATGACGCCCACCACTGACTCGCCGTCATGCTGTAGGGCGACCATGGTGCCGAACAGGGGCACACCACGCACGAAGGACTCCGTGCCATCGATGGGGTCTAGATACCACGTGAATCCTGACGTGCCAGGCTTGTCGGGCAGCTCCTCGCCAATGATCGTGTCGTCAGGGCAAGAAGTATCGATGCGCGCCCGGAGAAACGCTTCCGTTTCCTTGTCGGCGCGCGTGACCGGAGAATCGTCCGCCTTACGGTCTATCACCAGTCCATCGTTCAGGAAGTAGCGACGTGGAATAACAGACGCCTCCAGGACGAAGGCAACGGCAGACTCCAAGCGTTCGGTTAGTTCGGTGGCGGGCGTGGGCATGGGACTCCTAGACGCACGAAAAGAGCCGCCTCAGATGAGACAGCCCTGGAATCGTACTACGCGTGTGGTACCACTCCACGGGCAGGCGTGGCCTACTCGCCGCGGAGCCGTGGGATGAACTGCGCCATCTGCGACTCGGCTCCGGCCTTCGTTATGGTCTCGAGGAAGATGTCGTGAATCACTTCCTCCTCGTCCTCGTACTCGATCTGGCCGCCGCCGAGCTTGACGGACACATCCGTCTCGCCCTCCAGGGCTACGCCCAGTGAGAATCCGTACTTCTGCGAACCCCAACGGAACGCAAGGTACCGAGCGGGCGTCGCACCACCGTTGAAGTGCTGGTGGAACCAGCCGTTGGGCGGCACCACCATCGAACCCGGCCGCCAGTCAACCCGCACCATTCCATCGTCCTCATGCGGGCTGCCATGCGTCGGCCAGAGCAGCGAGTAACCGGTGCCGCTGATGATGATGACGTGGGCACCCGGCCCGTGACGGTGGGCCTTCTTGTACGTGCCCACGGGGAACTCTGAGACGTGCGCCGTCTGTGTCTGCTCGGCCATCTCGAACTTGACATGCGATCCGCCCGCCCCACGCTCCTTCCATGTGAAGGTCGCGAATGTCTCGATGTCCGGCACGAAGTTGGTCTCCCAGGCATTCGTCCTGCCAGTCGTCGCGGTCCACATCCTGCCTTCGCCCTGGAACAGCTTAGAGCCGCCTATGCGATCCTCAAACACGTACGGATTGCTGAAGACGAAGCCCTCGTTGTGGAACAGGTTCATCGTCAGCGGTGCCGTCGTCACGGCCACGAAGCGCGCGGGCTCGGTGCCGCTACCGTTCATGTGCTGATGCCACAAGTTAATCGGGATTGAGAACACGCTGCCGCGCTTCCACTCGAAGCTCTGACGGCTGCTAGGGTCGTCACCGACCAGCGTTGCACCCCGGCCCTCGAGGACGAGGATGTTCTTCTCGAAGATGTGCTTCTCGGGCGCCATCTTACCGCCAGGCGGAATCTCGGCAACGTACGAGTCGTTGGTCTTCCCCGCCCCGTCTAGGTTGATGTAAGAACCCAGGCAATCCAGGCGCGCCCACGGCTTTACCTCGACGGTACGAAGGTCGTCGACCGAGAATCCCGTGATGTTAGGGATGCCTTCCTTCTCGATGAACGCATCGTAAGCGGTGTACTTAACAATGCGCGGTTGATCTGCAGTGACCTCGGGTTTGGACGTGGTCATCGTCGTAGTCCTTTCTAAATCCAATCTAGATTCGGCTATCCGTGGAGCGGAACTACTAGCGACGAAGACGCGGGATGAAGTCGGCCATCTTGGAGTCCCCACCGACCTTGGTCAGCGTCTCCTGGAACGTATCGTGGACCCACTCCTGCTCGTCCTCGTACTCGATCTGCGCGCCGCCGAGCTTCTCGCTCAGGTCGGCCTCGCCTGGGTCGAACACGAAGCCATGCTTCTGGCTGCCCCAGCGGAACGCGAGGTAACGGGCCGGATCGGTGCCACCGTTGAAGTGCTGGTGGAACCAATCGTGAGGAGGGACGATCAGGCCGCCACGCTTCCAGTCGACGCGGATGACATCATCCGGCACGCTGCCGTTGGGCGGCCAAAGCAGGCTGTAGCCCGTCCCAGACACGATGATGACGTGGGCACCCGGACCGTGACGGTGTGCCTTCTTGTACGTGCCAATGGGGAACTGAGAAACGTGCGCTGCCTGCGTGTTGTCGGCAAGCTCGAACATGACGCTCGATCCGCCGGCGCCGCGCTCTTTCCACGCGAACGTGGTGAACGTTTCGATGTCTGGGATGAAGTTCGTTTCCCACACGTTCACCCGGCCTGAGTTGCCCGTGAACATGCGCCCCTCACCCTGATACTGGCGATTGTCGCCGTAACGGTCTTTGAACGCGAAGGGGTTGTTGAACACGAATTCTTCATTGTGGAAAAGGCTCAGTACCAGGGGCAACGTCGTCACTGCCAAGAAGCGCGCAGGCTCGGTGCCACTGCCGTTCATGTGCTGGTGCGACACGTTGAGCGGGATCGAGAAGATGCTTCCCTCTTTCCACTCGAACGATGTTTGGTGGCTGGGGTCGTCGCCAACGATCGTGGCTCCCCGACCGGACAGGACGTAGATGTCCTTCTCGAACAGGTGCTTCTCGGGCGCCATCTTGCCGCCAGGTGGGATTTCGGCAACGTAGGCGTCGTTGGTTCCGGCGTTGCCGTCGAGGTTGATGTACGTACCGAGGCAATCGAGGCGCGCCCACGGCTTCACCTCGACCGCACGCACGTCGTCAACCGCGAATCCCGTTATGTTCGGGATGCCTTCCTTTTCGATGAACTTGTCGTAAGCCGAAACCTTAGTGAGCTGCTGTTGCCCTTCCTTGACTTCCGGCCGTGCAGATAGGTCTACCATCCAGTTCCTCCAAAAATACTCCCGCACGCGCGGGTTTCTTTGATAATTTACAGCTATGAGAATCGGCTATCCTACCGGCGTTCTACACCACGCTTCAGCAGGCGTCAAGGAACGTTTGATGTGGCCATTCGCTTGACACATACCTGAGCGCATACAATCATGCGACAGCGACATGGTGCCACTCATCCTTGAGAAGGCCCACCGTCCCGCCACACAAGCCCCACAAGCAGCGCGCCTGAAGACCGGCGTTACCGCCAGGTAAGTCCCGGCTGCGCCAGAATAGAGGAATCATGCACGACGATCCATGGGAACACGGACATTTCGGCGAGGAAGAAGAAGTTGTTTTCGGATCCATCGCCGACGATGGTTTCCCCATCAACCCTGACTGGCTGCGCCTCACAAGCGTGGGCATCGACATCGGTTCCTCCACCTCCCATCTCATGTTCTCCAAGCTGGTCATGCGGCGTCGCAGCACCGAGATGTCCAGTGAGTTCGAGGTCGTCTTCCGGCAGGTACTTTACCGCTCGCCAATCCTGCTGACGCCTTACTCCGATCCCGACACCATCGACACTGAGAACCTCGGCGCTTTCGTGAAGAAGAGCTATGAGGAAGCGGGGTTCGTACACGACGACATCGACACCGGCGCGGTTATCTGCACGGGTGAAGCGGTCCGCAAGCACAACTCGGACAGCATCATTCACATGTTGGCAGAGGCGGGCGGCAAATTCGTGTGCGCAACGGCCGGCCCGAACTTGGAGGCCATCCTCGGCGCCCACGGCTCAGGCGCGGCAGCCCGCTCCTTCAAGATTAACGCTGGAATGAACGTAGATATGGGCGGCGGCACAACCAAGATCGCCATCGTCCAGCAGGGTAAAGTCGTCGAGACCATGGCCATCAATGTAGGCGCGCGGCTCATCGCGTGGGATGAAAACAACGTCATTAGACGTGTCGAGAACGCGGGCCACGTCATAGGTCGCAATCTCGGCATGGACATCAAGTTGGGAGACTCGCTGACCGACGGACAGAAGGAGCAACTCGCCGAGCAGTTGGCGGATATCCTTTTCGAGGCGCTCACCCGCTCCGAATACTCACCTCTATCTACTCAGTTGTTGGTGTCTGGTCCTCTCAAGTTCGAGGGCCCCATCGATGAGATCGGATTCTCAGGCGGCGTCGCAGAATACGTCTACGACTACGACAGCCAGGACTACGGCGACCTCGGCCCTGTGCTGGGCGCGGCCGTCCGCAAGCGCCTGCCCGCGCTTGGCATGCCTGTGTCGGGAAGCGCTGAGCGCATTCGGGCGACAGTCATCGGCGCATCCCAATACACGGTCCAAGTTTCAAGCTCTACTGTTTACTACTCGAAGGTGGAACTCCTACCGCAACTAGACCTCCAGGTAGTCCCGGCCTACCTGCCTGAAAACCCCAACGACCTGACGCGAGAGGCCGTCTCGAAGGCCATCGCCGAGGGCTTCGAGCGCTTGGACATTGCACCAGACGAAATCGGGCGGCAGATTGCGGTAGCGCTCATCGGGCCGGTCATCCCAACGTACGACTCCATCAAGGCGATCTGCGATGCGCTGGCCGAGGCGCTCAAGCCGCTATCAGACTGGCCGTGGACGATCATCCTCAGTGCTGACGTGGCGGGGTTGGTCGGCTCAATGCTCAAGCGTGAGCTCAAAGTCGAGCCTGAAGTCATCGTCGTCGACGGCATCAACGTCGGCGAGTTCAATTTCGTCGATCTCGGTCAGCCCATCGAATCGGTCGAGGCGATTCCGGTCGTGGTCAAGTCGCTGGTCTTCGAAGGCTAGACGATAGAACAGCTAAATCGAACGCCCCCGCCGACCGGCGGGGGCGTTTTCTTTTGCGCCTGTTCTGCTACTGCGTCGGCTGGCCAGACTGGTAGCATCAATGCATCCTAGGAGTCTCGTTAGTGACACCCAATCCGTCCATGCCGAGCTCCCGCCGCCCGTTCTACGGTTGGTGGGTTTCCGGTGCGGCCGCCACGATGTTCACCATCCAAACCGCAGCTTGGGGGGCAACGTTCGGGGCATACCTGCTTCAGATGCAGGACGAGTTTGGTTGGAGCAAGCTAGCTATCTCCACCGCATTCTCCGTGTCGCAGGTCGTCAGCGGCTTCATCGCGCCCGCCCAAGGCTGGATGATCGACAGGTTCGGCTCTCGGTTCGTGATGCGCATCGGCGTGTTTATGCTGGGCATAGGATTCGTACTGCTGAGTCTGGTCAACAACCTCTGGCTGTTCTACTCCATCGTCCTGCTACTGGGACTGGGCATGAACCTGGCGGGCTTCATCACGCTGAACACGGCGGTCGCCAACTGGTTCGTCCGCAAGCGAGCGTTGGCCCTCGGTCTGTCGTCTACAGGAATCGGTATCGGCGGCCTCCTAGCCCCGCTGGTCACTTGGTCATTAGTGGCCAATGGCTGGCGTCCAACTGCGTTCTGGACGGGGGTCGCCGTCATACTTATCACCTTGCCATTGGGCCAACTATTACGCCAGCGGCCGCAGGACTACGGAATGCTACCCGATGGCGCGCAACCGGGGCTGGGAGGCGAGGCCCCACCTCCCCTCCCCGAAGCCGTCACCACCGTGGACTTCACCGTCGCAGAGGCCATGCGTGACCGGAGCTTTTGGCTCGTATCTGTAGGCCATGGGATGGCGCTCGTGTCCGTGTTTGCGGTGATGGTGCATCTCGTACCTCTGCTCGTTGAAGGACATGGGTGGAGCGAGACATCAGCGCAGACGATGTTTGCCCTGATCTCTACCAGTGCGCTGATCGGTCAGATTGGCGGGGGTCTCCTGGGCGATCGATTCAACAAGACGCGGCTCTCTGCAGGTTGCATGGTTGGCCACTGCGCCGCCCTCATCATGATGGCTACGGCAGGCAGCGGCATCATCATCGCCGCAGCTGCGATGCTGCACGGCGTGTCGTGGGGTGTGCGCGGTCCGCTGATGATGGCCATCCGCGCAGACTTCTACGGCATGCGCAACTTCGGTAAAATCATGGGGTACTCCTCCGCAATCATCATGGTGGGGCCACTAATCGGGCCGGCACTCGCAGGCGGGCTCAACGATCACTTCGGCGGCTACACCGAGGCATTCACGCTGGTGGGAACGCTGACAGGGATTAGCACGGTGTTCTTCCTGCTCGCTCGCAAGCCTCCGCTGCCCCAACGGGCGCCAACCGTACCGGCAACACCCGCTGCACCGCCTCGGGACGAGTAATGATGCCCCCTCTCAAGAAGCTATGGAACGGCATACGGTGGTTCGCCCCGATTCACAGATGGACGGCTGCAATCACGCTCGCGTTCATCGGCGGCACGCTACTCTGGATTATGGCTTTGGGCCTCGGCCTAACGCACGTTGCTCGGGCGCCCGGCGAAGTCGCCGTTGCGATGTATCAGGCAGCGCAGGATGGCCAGCCCAGCGAGGTGAGAAAGTACCTGAGTGACGACGCCAAGGAGCAGTTTGACCTGCTCAGGTCTGATGAAACAACAGCGCTGCTGGATCTACTGAGCCGTGAGTCCACAACCACAGTGCTCAGCTCTCTTGGGGTCCGCAACTACGGCCGGAGCGCCGTGACAGGGCTCATCCAAGAGATGTCGGATGGCCTATCCGAGCTACGCGTCGAAGTACTCGTGCGTGAGGGGCGCTTTTGGAGGGTGGAGTGGCCAATCGGCGACGCCGATTGGTTCGAGTCGGTCCGCCGGTTCGACCCTTACTACGAATTCGTCAACACCACCAACGACAGATCGTAGGCGGAGCCGACACTCGCAGCCGCCGAGGGCCGCCCACCACGTCGCTAGAATACGCTCAGTCGGTCTTCGTCGCCCATCCGGACGCCGACAGATCCAGCGTGACACCGTCTGGCCCGGTGAACTTATACTCCACGTTCAGACTGTTCGGCGCTTTCATCGCCGCGTTGACCTGCTGCTCAAGATGGGGTTTTGCCCCAGCGTCGATGATCTGGGCCTGCGCGCTCTCCATGTCGTCGACCGAGAAGCCTATATGATGAATACCCGCGTGGCGCGGAGCCCCTTCAGTCGTTGCGACCTCATCGGTCCGGTACTTGAGGATCGCCAGATTGATGTAGCCGTCGCTCAGGTAATAGCCCTCCGCGAGTGCGGAATCAACCTTCCCAACCTCGATTAGACCCAACCCCTCTTTGTAGAACTTCGTCGTGCCCTCCAGGTCTTGCGTGGCGATTGCGATGTGACTTATTCGTGGCATTGGATACTCCTGCCCCTGACCCGTAATCTCGCTGTCTTAGCCGAACCATATCACGCCGTACCTGCTCAACAAAAAGCGGGGGCCGGATGGCCCCCGCTTTCGTCACGGTTTCTTGCGATATCTACCAGGTAGCGGTCATCACTTTCTTGACTTTGGCGTCCTGCAACCAGTCCGCATTCTTCTCAAGCAGGACGTCACCTGCGCGAACGTGGAACACGCTGCCGTTACCAGCCGCGTAGGGCTCTTTGCCCTCTCGCAGATCGTTGGCCTCACGGAGCATCCGCCGTCGAGACTTGATAATGCCCACGTCCGTGGTGCCCAGGTGCTCGTTCTGGCGCGGAGTCAAGACGCCCATGCCTTCCTGAACCGAGTAATCCTCGTCAGCCAGTACCGCGATGCCAGTGAAATTGACGTTCTTCTGCATCTCCCGGTCAATGAGGTAATGATTGGCTTCGTTTCTTATCGGAGTATGGTCGGAGCCAGGGTGCACCTCGGAGTGGATGCCATACCCACGTCCCCACAACTGCCGGTCAGACCGCGGAATCGGGTTATCCAGCGTCCAAACGAAACTCCAGCGCGCGGTGACGCCGTTGGAGATCGGCACGAACGCGTGGAAAAACTTCTGCTGGGGGCCAGACGGGGGCATCGTGTAGAACGGGAGCAAGAACAAGTTGTAGCGCCAGTAGTGGTTGTCCTCCCCAGTCTCGCGACGTGAACCGGTAGCGACTCCGTAATCCGTGTCCTCGGCAAAGAACTTGGGGTGTTGGTCACGGGCGTGGTACATATCACGGAGGTTGCCGCTTCGTTTGCCCTGAGCCAACCAGCTGTCGGTGCGCCAGTACGCGTCCAGCGAGGCGTGCAGGAAGTTGGAGTGCGCGGAGTCGATGCCACCCTCAATCGCCTGGGCGTAATTGCACTCCTGGCGGTTCCAGGAAATGAACTGGTGGCTTTCCGGGACGTTGAAAAACTCGAACTCCGGGAATTCCTGCTTGAATTCAGGCGGACCCATATACGCCCAAAGCGCGCCACCGCGCTCGACCACTGGGTATGAGACGATCTTCACTTTTTCATTGAAATTGCTGGCCTCGTCCTCTGTCGGCATGTCGACGCATTGGCCGCTTATGTCGTACTTCCAGCCGTGGTAGGAGCAGCGTATGCCATTCTCCTCGTTACGGCCATAGAACAGCGAGGCCCAACGATGCGCACAGTTGCGCTGGATGAGACCAACCTTGCCTGACGTATTCCGGAACGCGAGCAACGTCTCGCCCATGAGCGTGATGTTCACGGGTTCGCCGTCCGCGTCAGGTATGTCGCTGGACAGCAGGAACGGCATCCAGAAGCGCCGGATGTAGTCGCCCATAGGGCTCCCTCGGTCGATCACCGCTAGAGTTTCGTTCTCTTTGATGCTGAGCATTCCTGCCTCCTGTCGATTCGTTGGCTCGCGGCCTAGTGTGATGCCCAACCTGGGCGTTGATATCTATGTCTGCAGCAGCACAGACTATACCCTACTTCGCTGCGCGCTCGTCTAGGCTCTTGTTGAGCAACCTGGCGGCACCCTGGCGATCGGTCAGGTTGGAGTACAGCGCTTACTCCGTCTCAAACGTGATCAGTGCGTCGTTGTAGGGGTCTCAGATCACCTCCATCGGATCCCTATCGTCCTCGACGATTCTGATGTTTCGCTCCAACTGTTGGCGGAACAGGCTGCCCACAGCAGCGCACAAGCGCCCCCGTTGCGGTGCCCGGCCCTACTTCGTGTAGCGGTCATGCATTGCCTGGGTCAGCATCTATGCCTGGTCTACTTGTGCTCAGCCACCATCGGTTGTCGCGCGAGATTGAGGAAACACTACCGACCAAGCATGCACGTCACGTGAAAGCGCGTGCGAGCCTGGGCAAACGTCCTATGAATGCGAGCGTGTGCTTGCGGTGACTAGAGGTCGGCGGTCTTCGGCCGCAACGCCTCCGGGCGTGCATCGGCCCAGCGCCAGTAGTGCTCCCATGCCTCGCCAACCTCGCCTCGGCCACGCTTGGCGAGCGCAGGACGCAGCGTCGCGTCGGTTAGCACGCCTGGTTTACCGATGAGCTGCGCCCGCCACGTCATTTCTGCCTGATACTCGATGGCGATCGCCTCCATCGTCACCGTGGGTACGTTTGGACCGGCGAACACCATTCCGTGGTTCTGGAGGTGGCAAGCTACGGCGTCCTTCATCTTGGCGGCGACCGCCTTGCCCTGCTCCACCCGTCTGATCAGCGCCTTGTCCTCGTCGAACACCCGCGCGGGCTCAGCGACCGGTGTGGCGAGCTCAGCACCGATGACCGGCAGGATCGTTTGACCTGCGATGGCCATCATCGACGCCCATTTCTGATGCGTGTGCAGCACGCTACCGAGCTCCGGGTACGCCTTATACAACTCAGCGTGGATGGGCCACTCGCTAACCTTGGTGATCGTCTTGACGTTGCCGCCGACGATGTTGCCATCGAAGTCCATGATGATCAGGTCGTCCGCGACCACTCGGTGCATCTGGATGTGGGGCCACGGCTTGATGACGAACGTGTCGGTCCCCTCGATGCGTGCGCTGGTGTGACCGCGCGTGGTGCCCAACCCGGTGCGGTATAGCAAGCGATGCGAGAGCGCCACATCCTCTTTCAACGCAGCGAAGTCCCTGCTGTCAGTCGTCATCCAGCGTCTCCTGTCTTTTACCGCCAAAACCTAAAAACCAACTAAAGCGAGATCCCACGTACCCAGGCCGCATCGCGGTTGTCGTCGAGCCACTCCTGGTTGCCCCACTCACCGCGGGCCACACCATCCCGGACGTCGGGCTTCGGGGGCTCCCAACGCTTGGCGACCTCAGCTTCGACATACTTCATCTCGATGGGCTCTGGCGTACCCGCCAGCATGGACAGCCACGTGATCTCCGCCTGCTCCTCAGCATCGGCCGCCGCAAGCACTGACTTGGACACCGTCGTACCCACGAATACCATGCCGTGGTTGCGGAGGTGGCAGGCCACGTTGTTGCCCAGCAACTCAGCCACCCGCTGCCCCTGCTCTGGGTTGTGTACCAAGCCGCCGTCCTCGTCGTAAACCGGCCACGCCTCGGCCGCAACCGACGCCGTGGGCGGATGCAGCAGCGGGAGCACATCACGCCCAGCGATACCGAGCACCGTGCACCATTTCTGATGCGTGTGTGTCACCGAGGCAATCTCGGGGCGCGCCTTGTAGATCTCGGTATGCAATGACCAGCCGTTCACTCGGTCTGGGTACTCGGGGTTGTACTCCACCACGTTGCCGTGGAAATCGACGATCATCAGGTCTTTCGGCTGGACACGCGACAGGCTCACCGCCGGTCGTGCGCGGATGATGACCAAATCTTCGCCCGGCACACGTGCGCTGACGTGGCCCTCGTACGCTCCTAGACTGTAGTGATGCAACAGCCGATTCGCCAACGCGACCTGCCCGCGAAGGTCTTGGATCTGTGCGTCGTCCATCTTTACTCTCCCGCTTTTCCGCCTACCGCCTTGACTCTTCGATACCACGCCAAACTCGCTCAGGCGTCAGCGGCAGCTCATGAAGCCGCACACCCGTCGCGTTGAAGATCGCGTTCGCTATGGCTGGAGCGACGCAAACGATACCGCCCTCGCCAACACCCTTCGCACCATACGGACCCGGACCATCACCAAACTCGATGAGCACTGTCTCAAACTCGCCCGGTAGGTCCTCGAACGTAGGTACTCGATAGTCCACCAGGTTCGGGTTCAGAAATTGACCCTCCTCGAACAGCATCTCCTCGAACATCGAGTGGCCAATCGCCTGCATCGCAGCGCCTTCATCTTGGCCTTCCACCTGCTTGGGGTTAATCGCCTTTCCGGGGTCCGAAGCCGATACGTAGCGTAGTAACTTCACCGTGCCGGTATCCTCATCGACCTCCACCTCGGCCGCGCCGATGCTAACTTCCCAGAACACCGGGTCTTCTGTCAATCTACCGCTGGAGTGGTTCTGCGTAACGTAGCTCCGGCCCATCAGCTCACCACCAGAGCCTCCGAACATTTCACGCACCAAGGCCCCGAACGTCAACGATTCGCCCTTGAACGAGGCCTGGCTGTCGGCCGCATCGATCTGGTCTGGGAACGTCTCAAAGTGCTTCGCCGCAAGCTCCATCAGCTGCTCGCGCACATCCACCGCAGCGTCGTGCACGGCGAGGCCCATCAGCGTCGTCGAACGACTGGAACCGGTTGAGCGGTCGTAAGGGACGGCGTCCGTATCTGAGCCGATCACCTTGATCGAGCTCAAGGGAATTCGCAACTCCTCAGCCGCAATCTGAGCCATCACTGACCGTGATCCCTGGCCGAGCTCCGTGGTGCCGATGTACACCGTCGCCGATCCATCTGCGTGAAATCGCACCAGCGACGTCGACGTGGGGCTCGCGCCCGAGTTCGTCACGTTGCACGCGAAACCGATGCCCCGCTTCACCGTCGGGCTCGGATCCTCACGCACGTAATTGCCCCAGCCAAACTTGTCGAGCACCATCTGCAACTTCGGCGCTAGATCGCCTTCCAGGGGACGCTTGCCGCGCCGAACCTGATCACCCTTCTTGGCCAGATTCTTCAACCGCAACTCGATGGGGTCGATCCCCAGCGCTTCGGCGATGATGTCGGTCTGAGACTCGCACGCCCACGATGCCTGCGGTCCGCCGATGGAACGGTACGATCCCGCAGGCGTGGTGTTGGTGTAGATGCCGTAGGATTTCACCCGCACGTTATTGAACATGTACGGTCCCACAATGCGGTCAGAGATGCGCTCCGTCACGCGCACACCATTGTCGGTGTAGCCGCCGGTGTCCACGTAAGACAAGCACTCGCGAGCGACGAATGTACCGTCGTTCATCACACCAGTACGCACGGTCGCCCGAGCCGCATGCCTACGTACCGTCTTCATCGACTCCTCGACCGACTGTGCAAGGCGCACAGGGCGTCCCGCCTCACGGCTCAACGCGGCGACAATCGGCTCGATCTTGGTGTAAGACTTGCTGCCATATCCACCACCCACGTAGGGAACAACGACCTGCACCTGGTCGAGCTGCATGCCGAAGATACGAGCCAGCTCCGCGCGCACCAAGAACGGATGTTGTGCGGACGTCCACGTGCGGATCCGGTCACCCTCGTAGCTGACGACGCACGTGTGCGGCTCCATGGCGTAGTGGTAGACCATCGGGAACACGAACGTGTCCTCGAATATCCGGTCACAACCGGCGAATGCCTTATCAACATCACCCCACTCGTAGCCGTACTCATGGCAATAATTCGAGTCGTGGATGGGCTCAGCATCCGGCAACAACGCCGATGCCAGGTTGGACGCCGCAGATAACTCCTCGTACTCAACGTCGACCAGCTCAGCAGCGGCCTCCGCGGTCGCCAGATCAACCGCCGCCACGGCGGCCACCGGCTCGCCTTGGAAGCGGACCTTTTCGAGCGCGACGATGGGCCGGTCCTTCTTGTCGGACCCGTAGTGCGTTTCCATGTTGACCAGCTCGGCGCCAGTGAGAACCGCGTACACGCCTGGCAACGCTCGTGCCCTCGACGCGTCGATGCTCTTGATCCGAGCGTGCGGCAACGGGCTCGGCACAAGCTTGGCATACGCCATGCCTGGAACCACTACGTCCACTGAATACACAGCCCTACCCGATATTTTGTCGAACGCATCGATACGCTTTACCGACTGCCCGACGGTGTTGAACTGCCGCTCTTGCGTCATGCCTGCACCGCCTTATCTGCCGCCTCGCGGATTGCCTCAACGATCTTCTTGTAACCCGTGCAGCGGCAGATGTTCCCGCGCATGTAATCCTTGATCTCGTCCTCCGATGGATCAGGATTGCTATCCAGCAACGACTTCGCCGCCAGCACCATGCCCGGCGTGCAGAATCCGCATTGGATCGCCGCATTATCTATGAAGGCATCGGTCAGGCCCGCCAAGCGATCATCGGCAGCCAAGCCCTCAATAGTCGTCACGCTCTTACCACGCACCTCGAACGCCGGCACCGTGCCTGAGCTCACCGGCACGCCGTCCACCAGCACGGTACACGCACCGCAGACCTGCATATCGCATGAGCGCTTCGCCCCCTTGAGCAGCAGTCCATCACGGAGCATGTCTACCAGCGCCATCTCCGGCGCGACTTGGATCTCCACGTCACCGCCGTTGACCGTGAAGGAGACGGTTATCTTTTCCTTCGCTTCAACCACGCTATTTCACCCCTCGCTCGACAGCTTCCGTCAGCGCCCGCTGAACGAACACCTGGACTAGGTGGCGCTTGTACTCCGCCGACCCATGCAGATCGTCGATCGCATCGCAAGCCTCGGCGGCGATACGGCCCGCCTCGGTGGCGACCGCGCCATCATCCGTGGCCGCACCATGCAGCAGAGTCTCCGCCTCCCGCAGCCGTGTTGGCTTCGGTGGAGCGCTTCCCAGTGTTAAGCGAACGTCGACGAACTTGCCGTCCACCACGGTCACCGCAGCGCCAACTCCCAGCGTCGGCCTGTGGTGATAACCAAATTTCAGATAGGCTCCCCGCATCCCCGTCGGCAGCAAAGGTACGCGCACATGGGTGACCAACTCGTCACCGGCCAACGACGTCTCGTACGGCCCGACGACAAGCTCTTCCACAGATACAGACCGCGGTCCGCTGGGCGACGCGATATCCACCACAGCCTCGTACAGCAGAAGCAGTGCGCCCGGGTCTGAGTGTGGCTCGGCAAAGCACAGGTTACCCACGACCGTGCCAACGTTCCGCACACGAACGTTGGCTATGCGGTGCTCGACGCTGGCTATCAGCGGAGCATGCGCAAGCACGTCAGCCGAGTGCTCCACCATCGAGTGCGTTGCTCGCGCACCGATGGTCAACGTGTCGTCGGCAAACGACACTCCGTCCAGCTCAGGAACGCTTTTTACGTTAACGAGGCCTTCGTACTGGAGCAGGCCGGTCTTCATGGCCAACAACAACTCAGTACCGCCTGCGTACAATTTCCCGCCGACGCTCAGTGAACTGAGCGTCGCAACTGTTTCATTGATCGTTGTCGGCTCATACAGCCGAAATGGTTTCATACAAGCATCCCACCCTCAGTATGGATTCGCGGATGCTACCCTGGCCATCGCCCCGCGGCAACCTGTTGACTGGAGTTGCGAGATGACGACGAACGATACTCCCTCCTCAGGATGGGTCGAGGCCAACGGTCTCAACCTCCATTACTTGGATTGGGGAAACCCGACAGCGCCCCACGTGCTACTACTCCATGGATTGCAGGACTGTGCCGCGCTCTGGACCACATTCGCCACCAGCATCAACGATCGCTACCACGTCGTGGCACTCGATCACCGTGGCCACGGCGACAGCGCACGCGCGGACGCGTACCCGATTTCCGACTACGTGGACGAAGCCGCAGACGTTGTTCGTGCGCTCAACCTCACGAATGTAACGTTGATCGG
Organism: Dehalococcoidia bacterium; assembly: GCA_963579135.1. Lineage (GTDB taxonomy): Bacteria > Chloroflexota > Dehalococcoidia > Lucifugimonadales > Australimonadaceae > CALGTL01. The sequence continues at coordinate 19,542 of CAUZFB010000026.1, forward strand.
ACACTCGGCAGGCAGCAAGAACGCCTGGATGTGCATTGCCAAGAACCCCGGCATCGCCCAGAAGCTCGTCATCACAGACATGGATCCGGACTCCCACAACCCCGGCTCGGTTGCGATGATCTCTCGCTACAAGGCGGAGGACGACGAGTACGGCACGCTGGATCAGGTAGTAGCGCGCCTGCGCGACCGCCAGCCCAACGCGTCCGACGCTGAGACACGCTACGACGCCGAGGTCATGACGACCGTCCGCGCGGACGGGAAACTCACCTGGAAGCGCTCCCGCGACGTCGTCACCAAGTACGACCGCCCTGACGTGTGGAACACGCTAGCTCACGTCAGCGTACCGACGCTCATCGCGCGTGGCGCCGACAGCACGTTGCTGCGGCATGATGTCGCCATTCGCATGGAGCAGGCGATCCCGGACTGTAAGCTCATCGAGATCCCCGGCGGCGGCCACTGGATGCACCTCGAACAGCCCGAGTCTTATTCGCGCACGATCGCAGAGTTCCTCGCCAGCTAGGCCGGGCGCCCGGGGAGAGGCCTGAGTATGCTTACGCGCCGATCCACTTACCTGGCTTTCGCAATGCCAACGCCGGGTCGCGAGCCCCAAGGCGCCTGTTCACATGGTCAACGTCATGCTGAGTCGAGACGAAGTCCTCGAAACATCCCTCTCCTCCCACAATAGCTAGCGCGACCTTGGCAGGCGTGCCCTTCCCCCATCCTGTTGACGGGCGAAGGGCGCGCCTATAGGCTCCGTGCGCACGATTTTCCCGCTAGGTGATTCAATGGAGTTCGGCCTCTACCTGCGTTCGTTCCTCACGGACCGCACGCGCCCCCTGCATGAGCAGATTGATGATGTCGTGGAGATATGTCATGTCGCGCGTGACGCGGGCTTTTCGACGGTGACGATGCCCCAACACTGGGTGTCGCATCCCACGACGTGGCCGCAACCTTTCTCCGTCCTGGCACGACTCGCGCCCGAGACCGGCGACATGAAGCTAATGACCGGCATTGTGCTGCTGCCTTTGCACAACCCGCTCCAAATGGCGGAAGACGTGGCCACGCTGGACCAGATCACAAAGGGTCGGTTCGTGTTCGGGGTTGGTATCGGATACCGCGAAACCGAGTTGGAGGCGGTCGGCGCCACTCGGAAGGACCGCGTTCCTCGTATGACCGAGTCCATCCAGATCATGAAGCAGCTCTGGACGGGTGAGGAGATCGATTACGAGGGCAAGTACTGGCAGATCCACGGTGCAAAGATGGGCTTTCCCTGCTACCAGGAACCCCACCCTCCCATCTGGATCGCGTGCCAATCCAACGGCGCGGTACGACGCTCCGCCCGAATAGCGGACGCCTGCTACCTAGCACCCCAGGTCGGCTTCGACGATGTCGCGACCCTAATCGGTGCCTACAGGGACGAGCGGGCAACCAAAGGGTTGAGCGGCGGTCGCGTGACGATCTCACGCGGCGTCGCGTTCGGCACTGACAAAGCGTCCGCCATCGCCGAGGCCACAGCGGCGGCCGAATCCTCCTACCGGATGTACAGCACCTGGAACATGCAGGAGGACACCATGGTCAAGATCAACATCAACGACGACACCAAAGTCGACGACTGGGCTGTCGCTGGCAACGGCGACGACTGCATCGAAGGCTTCTCCAAGCTCGCAGAGCAAGGCGTGGACTACGTCGGTGCCACGTTCTACAACCTCCCCAAGGGCCTCGACGCTCGGCGCGAGTACCTCCAGGCGTTCTCCGCCAACGTCATCAAGAAGATGAGCTAGCCGTGCGCCCGTTCGAGTACATCAAGCCAACCACTGTAGAGGAAGCTACGGCGTTCCTCGCCCAGAACGCCGAAGACACGCTGATCATGGGCGGCGGCACGGCCGCTGTCGTGCTCCTGCACCTCGGCGTGGTCAGGCCCCGCTACGTCGTCGACCTGAGCGGCGTGGACTCGCTACGGCAAACGACCATGAATGGCTCGCTGCACCTGGGCGCGTTGACCTCCGTGCGCTCGATCGAGCTTGACGCCGCCGTAGCAGCTGACTACGACCTGTTGTCCGAAGCCGCCTCGCAGGTCGCCAACGTCCGCGTCCGTAACGCCGCGACCATCGGCGGCGCAGTCGCCTACGGCGAGCCGCAAACGGACACGCCCGTCGCACTTACCGCGCTCGATGCGGCTATTGAGATCGCTGGCGCCGGTGGGACACGCCAGGTGCCCATCGCTGAGTTCTACCGTGGCCCGTACGAGACCGCGCTGGAACAGGGCGAGTTGGTCGTAGGAGTCAGAGTTCCCAAGCCTTCCACCAACAGCGCTGGCTGCCACCTCAAGTTCACCATTGGCTCGCCCGAGAACAAGCCCGTGGCCAACGCCTCCGCGTTGATTACCCTCGACCCATCGTCGGGCAAGATTACCGCTGCTCGCCTCGTGCTCGGCGCCGTGGGCGGCACGCCTGTCGTTGCGGCATCAGCCACCGGGCTCATCGGCGAGAGCCCTGCCGACAGCCTGTTCGCGGACATCGCCGCGCAGGCTGCCAACGAAACCGACCCAATCGAAGACCTGCGAGGCCCGGTCTGGTACAAGCGCCGGATCGCGCGCGTCCTGGTGGAAAGAGCTCTGAAATGTGCGCTTCAGAAAACCCCAAACAACCCAGAGTAACCCGACTGGTCGGCCAGTCCATGCCGACCCTCGAAGCCGCCGATAAGGCCACCGGCCGTGTCGAGTACATGGGCGACATTTCCGTGCCCAACATGGCCCACGCCAAGATCGTTCGCAGCCCCTTCGCCCACGCCCGCATTACATCCATCGACGCATCCGCCGCCCGGGCGCTGCCCGGGGTCGTTTGCGTGTTCACCCGCGATGAGCTCCTCGCCGACCCCAACATGGAGACTCTCTACGGTTTCGTCTATCGCGACGTCCCCGTGGTCGCTTTCGACAAGGTGCGCCACGAAGGAGACATTGTCGCTGTCGTCGTCGCCGAAACCGAGACTGGCGCTGAGGAAGCTGCTGAACTCGTCGACGTCGACTACGAGGAGCTGCCCTCCGTGATGAGCGTGGATGCCGCACTCGAAGACGGAGCCGTCCACGTCCACGACGAATTCTTCCCCATCGCACCTGAACTCAGACCCCGGATCGGCACCAACATCTGCCACGAGGCGCAGATTACCAAGGGTGATATAGATCAGGGATTCGCTGAGGCAGACTTCATCTACGAAGACTCCTACAGCGCGCCGCCCGTGCAGCATTGCGCATTGGACCGGCACGCTGTCATCGCCGACTACGAGGGCGACGAGATCACGGTGTGGACGAACTGTCAATCGCCCTTCCCCCTCCAGCGTGAGATCAAGCGCATCTTCGGCAAAGAGGCTCGAGTCATCGTGCCGTATGTGGGCGGTGGGTTCGGCTCCAAGAGCAGGGATCGGATCGAAGTTGTAATCACCGCGGCGGCCAAGCTCGCCAAGCGCCCCGTGCGTTACATCATGACCCAGGAAGAAACCTTCCAGACTTTCATCCGGCCCGCCTACCAAAGTTGGATCAAGACCGGCGTGAAGAAGGACGGCACCATCGTTGCCCGCCACCACATCTTCACCGTGGACGTAGGCGCATACGCCATCAGCGGCGCGCGCTCGGCGAACAACACGCTCAAAGTAGCGACCGGCCCCTACAGGATCCCCAACGCCGTGGTGGACTGCTACGCCGTCTACACCAACAAGCCCCCCAGTGCGCCGTACCGAGGGCTGCCCACCACCCAGCACACGATGTCCTACGAGACGCAACTAGACCGCATCGCCAAAGACCTTGGCATCGACCGTCTAGAACTCCGCAGGCTCAATCTCGTGCGCGAAGGAGATATCCACCTCACGGGTGACTGGCTTCGCAACGCACACACCCATGAGTGCCTCGACCAGGTGACCGAGGCCATCGGTTGGGACAAGCCGCTGCCGCCTTCTGACGACGGCAAGATCGTACGCGGCCGAGGCGTCGCGTCCACCATCAAGTACACGCTCACACCGCCACGGCAGATGTCAGAGAACAGCGCTGAGGTCGCCCTGGGCGAGGACGGCATTTTCGAGGCCCGCTTCGGCACCGTGAACATCGGCCAGGGCTCGGACACCACCATGGCACAGATCACTGGCGACTCCATCGGCGTGGGACTCGACCTGCTACGCATCGTCCACAGTGACACCGGCCTCACGCCCGTCGACAGCTCAACCACGGCTAGCCGCTCGACCTACCACATGGGTAATGCGTTGGTGGACGCGTCCGACAAGCTGAAGCAGCAGATCCTCGCGGCCGCCGCCCCCATGCTGGAGCAAAACGCCGACAAGTTGACCATCAGCGACGAGGGCATCAGCGTCGACGGGGATCCCGGCAACGGACTGAGCTTCGACGAACTGGTGCGCCGCAACGGTGGCCCGTTCGCCGCCATGGGTGAATGTATCGTCGGCGGCACGTGGAAGGCTCCCGACGGCAACGAGTACCCGATAGCATCAACGTTCTGGACGTTCGCTTCCTGCGCTGCTGAAGTCGAGGTCGACACGGAAACCGGCGAGGTCCGTCTGGTGAGCGCCGCAGCATCAGCGACGACTGGCACAGCCATCAACCCTCGTTCCATCGAAACGCAGCTCGAAGGCGGTGTTGGCCAGGAGATGGGCCCCACGTTGTTCGAACAGATGGTCTGGACCGACTCCGGCCAGCTCATGAACGCAACGCTCATGGACTACCCCTTGCCCACCATGCAGACGATGCCCCACTACGAACCTCGCTTTGTCGAGCACCCCTTCGACGGCGGACCGTTCGGAGCAAAGGGCATGGGCGAAATCGGCGCGGTCATCGTGCCCGGCGCTGTTCTCAACGCCGTCAATGACGCCACCGGCGTCATGTTCCACGAGGTGCCTCTCTTGCCCTTCAAAGTACTAGAGGCGCTGGACTCCCACGCCAGCAGCGAGGCCTAGGTCACATGAACGTCAACGTCAACGTCAATGGCAAAGCAGAACAGCGCGACGTAGCGCCGACGGTCAAGCTCCTTGAGTTCATACGCGACGTGCTCGGTCTCAAAGGCACCAAAGAATACTGTCACAGCGGCGTCTGTGGCGCGTGCACCGTGCTCATGGGCGGCAAGGCCATCAGCGCCTGCTCAACGCTCGCCGTCCAGGCCGATGGCCACGAGCTGCTGACCATTGAGGGTCTCGGCACACCGGATGACCTGCACCCCATCCAACAGGCGTTCGTGGACAACTTCGGGCTCCAGTGCGGGTACTGCACGCCGGGCATGGTACTGCTCACCAAGTCGTTACTCGACGAGAACCCACAGCCCACGCGCGAAGAGATCATTCGCTACATGGGCAGCAATATCTGCCGTTGCACCGGCTACGCCGGCATCCTAGCTTCGGTGGAGGCGGCCGTCGCCCAGCAGGGGAGTTAGACCGAATGGAGATAGCTGATCGCTTTGACGTTCCGTCCACGCCAGATCAGGCGTGGGCGCTGTTCTGGGATCTGCCCCGCGTCGCCATGTGCCTGCCTGGCTGCGAGAGCATCGAGGCCATCGATGACACGACGTACAAGGCTCGCATGGTGCAGAAGGTCGGCCCCTTTCAAATCGCCATGGACATCGACCTAGCCATCGACGAGATGCACGAGGGCAAGCAGGTCGTGGTGTCCGGCACCGGCAAGGACCACATGGGCAACCGGCTCAAGCTGAACCGGCTCTCGCTGGAACTCGAGGAACGGCCGTCCGGCGCCGGGGTCGCGTACACCATCGACTTCACGTTGTTCGGCAAGCTCGCGGCGCTCGGAAGCTCGGTCATCAAGCGCAGGGCCGAGGAGATGCGCGTTGAGTTCACCAAGCGGATCATCGCCGAACTGGTCGGCTAGTCACTTCAACCTACTCGTCGGAGGCACACCATGACCACGCCCCATCCCGAAGAACTGGCAGAGCTCACCCCAGAGGAACTGTGGGCCCATTACATGGAAAAGCAGATCGCTTTCGGCAAGGCGTCGCGCGCACTGGAGAACCGCCGTCAGGCAGGTCGCCTGCACGTCCCCGCGTCGGAGGCGGACATCGAGAACGCCGGGCCCAACCAGCGCATGATCGTGGGGCCCGAGATGGGCTTCAACATCCACAACCTCCATATCTTCACCTCAGGCCGAGCGGGTGAATCCGAGCGCTACCACACCCACGGTGACGCGCTGAAGTACTACATCAAGGGCGGTGGCCAGGAGCTGATCGGAGAGGAGCGGTTCGACGTCAAAATCGGCGATTTCTGTCATGTGCCCGCCAACATCTGGCATGGCACCGAGAACCCGAACCCCGAGCCGCTGGTGTTCCTTGCCGCGCAGCAATTCCCTGGCACGTACCGTCAGGTGGCCACGCCGTTCATGCATTTGGTCGCGCCGCAAAAGCCGCCGGAGGTTAAAGACCTGTCGGAGGAGGAGCTGGGCAAGCTGGAGCCATGGCCCCTGTACCTCCGCTATCTGGCGGAACAAATGGAGTTCGGCCGGGTAGCCATGGAACTTCAGAAGCGCCGCGAGCAGAAGCGATTGCTAGTGACCGCTGAGGAGGCACCGCTCATGGAGTGGGGCCCCGGACGCCACCACATCATCTCGCCGGAGCAGGGCTTCGACATCTACTCGTTCCAGCTATTCATGGAGCACGTCCCCGGCCAGACTGACCAGGGCGATCCGTGGTCCTCTGGCGACGCCGTCCGCTACTACATATGGGGCGAGGGCACCGAGGTCGTGGACGACCAGCCGATCAAGGTCGCCACCGGCGACTTCATGTGCATTCCCGCTGGCGCTCGCCACGAGACGCTCAATCCCAACCATGAGCCGCTGCGGTTCATCTCGTGGCAGCAGATCCCCGGCACGTTCATGCAGATCGCCACGCCCGTGACACCGATCTAGCGATTCGGTAGCACCAGCGGCCGCAACGGCACGCTCGTGTCCAGCGGGTCGCGGGCCTGCGCGGCCGCGACGTATCGCGCTACGTCCTCGTCGAGCAGAAAGCCCTCCCCTGCCAGCTCCTTGGCCGCTGAGCGCACGGCGTCGACGTACCCGTCGTGCGTCCCGTAACGCTCCTCGACCGAGAGGCGCGGATCACCGGACGCTTCGCGGTCGGCCCTCGTGCGCGGGAACGGCACGAAGCTGCCGAGCAACGATGCCAGGTCGTTCCCGCCGAGCTCTCGTTTGCGGATGTTCCAGCCAGTGTGGGTGCCAATGGGCGCCATGATCTCCGGCGAACGCAGACCGCCGAGGTCATTTCCGTCGGCGTCCACCAGGGGGAGCTGGACCGTGTACTCCTTGCCGGGTACGGGCTTGGGGGGAAGCTCGGTGACCATGCCGCGATCGAAATCGGGACCGTGGTCGTAGAGGGGTAGCCGGCTTGGAGCGGCGGGCACCGTCACCCCTGGCACTTTCGGAAGCGCCGCTATGGCCTGCTCCGGCGAAACCAACGTACCGTCGGCGCGACGCGGCACGATGCTCGCGGGTGGTGCCGTGCCGTCGGTCACCCAACGATCCATCGCCGCTAGGGCCGCTCGCATCAGCGGGCCGTTGGACATTTGGTTCTGCGCCTGCTGCCCAAGATCCTCGGGGGCGGGGTTCCCCCCCATGTGCTGGGCGCTCGCTAGGAAGTAGGCACGAACGGTGTCAGGAAACGCGATGTCCTCCCCCGTACGCGGGGCCGTGTGCCCCAACGATGCATGCCGGTTCCAGTACTCCGTGTTCGTGTGCGTATGCATCACCAGCGGATCAGACGCAGGCCGCTTCAGGACCGAGTCCAGTTCATCCGAGAACGCGTCGGGCACGGCGGTGTACGCAAACGGGTACCGCTCCGACGGCCACTGGTGCTCCTCGTGCTGACGCGGGTAACGCCCTACCTGGGCGAAGCGGGCGTTGGCGAACAGCCGTCCGCCACCTGAAACGTGAGTGTAGACAGCATCGAACACACGCGATCCATCCACGTCGGCGTTGTAGCCGTCGTACACGAACTGCCGCACTAAGCGTGCGCTCAGCGACTGCCCGTAGATGTACGCCCGGCTCACGCCCCCAGCTAGGGGATTGGCGGCGGACAGATCTTTGCGCAAGTACGCCACCAGATCGCGTATCCCGACAAGGCCGAGGCCCATCACACGCGAGCCTTCGGTTTCATAGATCAGCTCGTAGATCCAGCCGGGCTTGAATCCTCCCTTGACGTGACAATCGCCAGCCGATGCCCGTGCCGTGACCTGTCCGTCGGCCCCCTGCTCTACCGACGCAAACGCCCAGTCGTCGGGCGACACCGGTACGCGTTCGTCCTGCTCAAGGTGGCGCGCGGTCATCGTCGCGTTGCCGGTATCGAGATCCAGGGGTTCATAGTTGCGGATCACTGGCGCACCGCTCAGTGGCATGGACAACACGCCCTCACGTTCCGCGATGAACTCCTGGCGCACGAATCCCCCCAGCCGTTGGCCACTCTGCAACGCTTCGGGCAAGTCGCACGTCAACAAACCCACGCCGGGCACGAGATCGCCTTGCCAGCCTGAGTTCACGATCGTGTAGCCCTGGCGCAGCAAGTAGCCGTTGCCTGCAGAAGCCAGCGTCAGCGGATCGTTGTCGGGCGGGCTGTCGCTGAACGCCCGCATCGCCGTCATATTGCCGCGGTTGTTCACGTCGTAGAGCAGCGCGCCATTACCACGAGCAAGCTCCACCGGCTTCAGGATGTCCAGGTCAGCGGTGAACTCTACCAAACCCTCACCGTTGACCGGCGCGAGGCCCAGATCGACCACATTTGCATTCCTCGTGTCGCGCGGGTCCAGCGCGAAATGCGCCCTGCCAACTAGGCGCTCATACGCCCCCACATCGCCGAACGCCCCCCCTTCGGCAAAGCTCACCTGCCTGTCAATCTCTATCCTGACGCTGGTACCCACGTGTGCATCCTCCAAACGCGTGCTGAGAGTCGCCACGATAGCGCACGAGAGAGCGCCGCGCTATGGGGGTGCATGAAAACTACGCACCGTTGGGTTGAGGTCATTGAATCCAAGGCAGCGAAGCACTGGCACGCGAGGGTACTTGGGGTAGCTTACATCTTCGAAATGCTTGCGGCATTGAACGAATACCTCCCCTTTCCCAGAGATGATGGGTTTCATGTGGGAGCAGTATTCACAAAGCATGAGGGCCAGCGTAACAAACGCGGAGCGGCAGGCCCGGTGCGCCCAGATCACCTGCCCCTCAGCGGGGCAACACCAAGGTCACCGCGAGGGTTGTGCCCATCGCCGATCTAATCTCTCTGGTGCGTAGACGGCTAGGTCACTTCAGATCGAAGTACTCTGAAGGTGCGAAACCACCCGAGAAAGTACATGGCGACATTCAACATGGCTCGTTGAACGACCGCCCT
>CAUZFB010000027.1:0-27648 GCA_963579135.1 Dehalococcoidia bacterium
CACCGCGCTGGACATCGACGACAACTATCGGAATCTCGGCCATCCAGCCCAGGCCGATGCCTTCCTGCATCAGCGTGAAGCCGGGGCCGGAGGTGGCGGTCATGGCCTTCTTGCCGGCGAACCCGGCACCAAGGATACCGGTGATGGATTCAATCTCGGAGCTTGCTTGGATGGCGACTTTGCCCTCACCAACCAGGTTCTTTTGCATATAAATAAGAATCGGTGTGGCGGGTGAGATGGGGTAGCCGATGTAGGTTTCAATGCCGGCGTGCATCGCGCCGAGGGCAACTGCCTCGTTGCCCTTGATGAAGGATTGCGGGTAGTCGGGCTGCTCGGGAGCACCTAGGTCAGCGACGATATTTTCGTCGCTGAGGTGGCTGAGGCCTAGATCCAACGCTTTATGGTTCGCCGCGACCACCCCTTCACGGGCGGCGAAGCGGACGCTGATGAAGTCCTTGAAGAACTGCAAGGGCATGTTAATCAGTTTGGAGAGGCCGCCCATGACGACCATGTTCGCCGCGCGAGCTTCACCAGTCTCTTTGGCTAATGAATCGAACGGGACGACGATGCAACGGTGGTTGCTGTCGGAAGGGTCAGGGGTTACGGCGGGATCCAGGAGAATAACGCCGCCGTCTCTAACGTCTGGGCGATGTTCCTGATAGGCGTAATCGTTGAACGCGACCAAGATATCTACAGCGTCTCCAGGGCTGGAAATAGGAGTACGCGAGACTCGAGCTTGAGTCCAAGTTGGTCCGCCCAGAATCTGGGAGGGGAAGGTTGCAAAGGTCAGGGCATGGTACCCAACCCCAGTTGCCGCACGGGCTAGCATTTCGGCTGCCGTGACGACCCCTTGACCGCCTTCCCCGGCGAACCGGACGACAATCTCACTTCGGCCGGCCATTGCCTGGTTCCTCCACGTAGGTAAACGGGTTCGTTGGGGTGGCTGTAAAGCCTGTGCCAAATGCGTTTGGTGTCCTGTTCACAGCCCCGTAAGCCTACGCGTCTGTAGAGGCGGGTGTCAAACCTTTTTGCCAGCACATTGGAGGCCTAGGAGACTGTGCATCGGAGGGACAAGGGATGGTAGGCGCGACCGATTCAGCGATAGCTCGGCAGCGGGGTGGAATAGCGATCTCGTCGTCAGGCGCGCGGCAGGGGGCGATCAGTGACGGTTGGCGGGATGCTCATCGGGGGGGTGGGTCAAGGGCATTGCGACAACCCCCTCTTGCCTCAGTGTCAGAGGCGAATCAGGAGCGATGTACGCTCGTTGACATGCAATTTCTGCCGGTGCTACCCTGCTTTGGCTTTGCCTCGGCATCTCACGATTTTGTGGGTACCGCCGGAGGGATCAAAGACATCTGGCGCGGATGTCGCCACACTCGTCCACATATACGAGCACGACCACAATTCGTTTGCGTTGGCTTGTCGTGTGGGCGATTAGTCGTGGAAGCAGGTATGCGGGGTCGTCTCGCATCAGCTTGCACGGCTTTCCGGAGGGGGTTGCATGGCTGAGGTTGAGCTGAAGCGGGGACTGCGGGATGTCTTTTTTGACAACACCGAGTCGAGCAATGTAATCGGTGACATCGGTCGCCTGATTTACCGTGGGTACGACATCCACGATCTGGCGGAGAAATCTACCTTCGAAGAGACTGTCTATCTAATGATGCATGGGCAACTGCCCAAGCAGGCTGAGCTCGACACCTTCGACAGCGCCCTTCGCACGAGCCGGGCGATCCCCCAAGAAGTCATTGATATTATCACCAGCATCCAAAAGGGTCACCCGATGGATGTGCTGAGAACGGCGCTCTCCGCGCTCGCCTCTTTCGAGCCTGAAGTAGCCGACGTTTCTCACGAAGCGACCCTGCGCAAGGGCATCAAGCTTGCCGCGCAGGCGCCGACCATCGTGGCAGCGCATCACCGGATCCGCAGCGGCGATAAGCCTTTGGATCCGGATTCCTCGCTGAACCACGCCGCTAATTTCCTGTACATGCTGCTCGGTGAGAAGCCCGATGAGGACACGAGCCGTTTGATGGACAAGGACCTGATCGTCCACCTCGACCACGGTTCGAACGCATCCTCGTTCGCAGCGCGGGTGACCGCCAGCACGCTGGCCGACATTCACGGTGCGGTGGTCACGGGAGTCTCGACGCTCAAGGGCCCGCTGCATGGTGGCGCCGCAGAAGGTGTCATGAAAATGGCCCTGGAGATCGGCGACGAGGATAACGTTGAAGCGTATCTCGCCGGAAAGCGTGAGCGCCGTGAGCGCATCATGGGGTTCGGCCACGCGGTCTACCGGGCGGAAGATCCCCGCGCCCGACACCTGCGTGAAGGCTCCCGCGACCTCGCCGAGAAGAAGGGTCAGCCCCACTGGTTCCAGATTCTGAGCAAGGTTGAGGAGCAGATGCGCCCTTATGCGGAGCGCGGCATCTGCGTGAACGTGGACTTCTGGTCCGGTTCCGTTTACTACCTGCTCGGCATCCCCGAGGACCTGTTCATCTCGATCTTCGCGGTCGCGCGGGTACCTGGCTATGTGGTGCAGGTGCTGGAGCAGCAGGACAACAACATTCTGCTACGACCGTTACTGAACTACGTCGGCCCGACCGACTTGGAGTACGTTCCAATCACCGAACGCGGCTAGGCCGCTTGAACATACCGCTTGGGGAGAGGCGCATGACTCAATGGATTGAGATTGCAGCGGAGTTAATCTCTGACTGTTGCCACCGCTGGCTCATCGAGAGTCCGAGCGGTCCCACGAGCGCAGGCACCTGCCGGGATTGTGGTGAGATGAGGGAGTTTAAGAACTCTATCCAGATCACGAGTTGGGAGTCTCCGGGCAGTCAGGCGAACCGGAACCGGCGCAACAACAACCGCAACTAAGCCTTTTCTTCAAGCAAACTATTGATTGATGCCCCTCTTCCGAGGGGCATTTTGTTTACCCGAGGCTTGTTGCAGGCTCAACCGCGTGTGAGGTCGGTTTGCCGCTGGGTGGGGGATCTGAGAGATGCGTTCGACTCCGCTCCGCTGCGTTCAGTATGACGGAGGTGGGCCAGGGACTAACGGGTACTCGACGCTTCGGCAATAGGCGGTTCTATTGATGGCTATTCGGGCCGAGGCGCTGTTGAGAGTATTGCGGGCGCTGAGCGACGGTTTTCGCGTGTAGGGCGGGCCCTGTCTCGCTGCTAAGCTGGATGCGATCATGGAGCGATTCCTACAACTTCCGCCTACCCCCGCAGAGTCCGAGATACGACGTCGCATCGCGTCGAACGGTCCGATGACGTTCGCCGAGTTCATGGGTATCGCGTTGTACTGGCCCAGTGGTGGCTACTACACGTCTGGCGTGGCCTTCGGGCCCGATGGCGACTTCTTCACCGCCCCATTGACGCACCCGGTGTTCGGTGGGCTGATCACCAGGCAGGTGAAGGAGATGTGGCGAGCCGCTGGCGCCCCCAAACGTTGGTGGGTGGTAGAGCCTGGCGCTGGCCTGGGTCGACTTGCGACTGATGTGGTCGGCGCCGTCGGAGACGGTGCGCTGGCCGATGCGTTGCGCTACCTGGCGGTCGACCGGTCACGTCCGCTGACGCCGATCTCAGGAGTGGCATGGGCACAGTCGATGACTCTGCCTGTACGCGGGTTGAGAGGCGTCGTGTTGGCCAACGAACTATTCGACGCAATGCCGGTGCACCGGGTGACGGTCCTGGATGGGGCGTTACGCGAACTGTTCGTTGGCGTCGATGCCGACGGCCGCTTCGCCGACGTGCTTGGCGCTGCTACCGCTGGTATCGCTGAGCGTTTGGAGGATGTGGGCGTCGTGCTGAGCGAGGGGCATCGAGCCGAGGTTTGCCTGGAGGTCAATGACTGGATGGCAGGTGCAGGGCGTGCGATGGACGCGGGCTATCTGCTGCTGATCGACTACGGCCATGAGGCGGCTGCGTACTACGACGCGACGCATCACCGTGGGTTGCTGCGCACCTACTACAAGCACACGCTCGGGATGAATCCCTACTCTCACGTGGGCCGACAGGATATCAGCGTGCACGTGGAGCTGACGTCGTTGCGGCGTGCGGCGGTCGCGGCGGGATTCGCGGTGGCGGGATCGACGACGCAGGCAGATTTCCTGCGCTCGTTGGGCTTTGATGCGTATCGAGCGGATATCACGTCGCGTGCGGACCTGGCAGCGCCCGTGCGAGTGGCGAATCTGCGTGCGCTGGACACGCTGGTAGACCCGGGAGGGATGGGCGCTTTCAAGGTGCTGGCGTTCGCGAAGACCTTGCCCCCAGAGGGCCTGAGCGGATTCTCTGGCGTGGTGGGTGACCTCAGCGTCACCGCACCGATAGCGACGGCCTCCCACATGCCGCTCGGCGGCGCGATGCAGGAGATCATCGCGATGCCCAGTTGGGACGATCTGTTCAAGTAAGCCCTGCGCTTACTCTGAGTCCGAGCCTAGCTCTGGCTTGTCGGTTTCCCCCGGCGCCTCTTCGAACAACTCGCACCGGCGTGCGGTGGTGATGAACCCGGTGTGCGCGACCATGCGGTGCTCGGGACGCACGCTGACATCTGTGACGTGCCACGAGCGCTCGATCAGCTCGGCGGTCTCGACCAACCGCCAGCGAGGGTCTGCTGTCAGGGTCGCGCTGACGCGGTGTACCTGGAGAACGGTGGGCAGGTAGATCGCGAGGACACCCCCCGTGCGCAGGGAGACAGCTGCATAGTCGACAGCCTGCCATGGCTCAGCCAGGTCCAGCAGCATGCGGTCGACGTTCCGCTCGGCAAAACCTAATTCGTAGACGTCAGCCACGACGACGCTGTGGTTCGTGGACTCTGGCGTGAGCTGGCTGATGTTGGCTTGGGCCGCGTCCACGATTTCTCCGCGGACTTCGTAGGTGGTGAGCGAGCCCGTTGGGCCGATGGCGCGGAGGATGGCCGCTGCGGAGGCGCCGGTGCCGAGCCCGCTTTCTACGACGTTGGCTCCAGGGTAGAGATCAAGGCGCATGAGCAGCGAACCCAGATCCTTCGGGTAGATGACCTGACTCTGGCGAGGCAGGTCATAGATGCTCTCCTGGAACGTGGGGCGCAGAGCGGTTAGGCGGTGTCCCTTATTCGTGACGGTGATGAACCCTTCGGTGCGCCCGAGGATGTCATCGTGGTTGATGATGCCCAGGTGGGATGAGTAGCGGTCGCCCACGCGTAGCGGTACGCGGTAGCGACGACGACGGCGGTCGTACAGGATGACGATATCGCCGGCGGCGAAGGGGGCGCGATTACGTGCGGCTTCTGATGGGTGGGGGTTGGGCATGTTCAAACAAGGGCGGAGCCGCTGCTGCGCAATGGCCCCGCCGATACTACGCTTTCTAGTTGGGGCTATCCCTGGAGTTGGGCGAGCTCCGCAAGTGCGGACTGGGCATCGGGGAGGGTGCCTTGGTGCAGCTCCGTGTGCCGGATGATGCCTTCCTTGTCGATGATCATCAACGACCGCCGAGCGGTTCCACCTTCTTCGTTGAGAAGGTCGTAGGCCTTGAGCGTGGCGCCGTGGGGCCAGAAATCTGACAGGAGCGGGTGGGCGAGGCCACCCAGCGAGTTGGACCAATTGCGGAGTGCCGCGCGTGGATCCGAGCTGAGCCCGATGAGCTGTGCTCCCTTTTCTTCGAACTGCTTCAACGCACGGTTGAAGGTTGATGCCTGGGCCGTTCACCCACCGGTGAATGCGGCAGGAAAGGTGTGTAGCACTACCCACTTTTCGCCTTTGAACGAGCTGAGGGTGACCTCTTCGTTCTCGTTGCTCTTGAGGGTGAAATCAGGGGCAGCTTGACCGACTTCCAACATGGCATATCCCTCCGTTGATGTTCATATGTATGTACCAACTGCGGAAGGATAGGGTAGGCATGGTGGGGCGTAAAGGGTTAGATGACGGCGCGGGCAGGCTACTACCACGTGTGGCCTGATGAGCTAATCAGGTAATTTCCTGACTTGATTGTCAGCGCTCCGAGTCGACTCTCGATCACCGTCGCCTGGGGGCTTGCTTGAGATCGTGATCGTCTGCCGTTGAACTGTCGTGATCGTCCGGCGTGGAACCGTCTGGCGGTGGCAATTGACTCGTGCCACCTATGCACTTGGGGGTCGGTTGGGTTGTCTGCGCACAGCTTGGCGAGCTCATCGCTGACTATGACGGCCGCTGGTGGGGTTATTGTTAGATCATCGGTGACGGTGATTGACTCGCCGACGGCTACGTTGGAATCGGCTGGGGCTTGCTGCCCTGCACCCACGCCGCCGGTTTGGTCGATGATGATGTTTACGGGTGGCGTCGTCTTTTGGGCGGAGAGCGGCGCTCCGGCGGACGAGGTGGCGAGAGCCAACAGTCCTGGGAGTGCGATAGCACGTCCCAACTTCATGGGCATGAGGATGACGAGTCAGATCCCGGGGGCCTTTCAAAAACGCCTATTGGAACGTGAAGACGACGGTTACGTTGATGGACTGGCCAGCGACGACTATTTCGGCATCGCTCCCCGTACTGTAAGCGTCATTCCGCCGTGGCCTCT
This sequence comes from Dehalococcoidia bacterium, assembly GCA_963579135.1. Classification (GTDB taxonomy): domain Bacteria; phylum Chloroflexota; class Dehalococcoidia; order Lucifugimonadales; family Australimonadaceae; genus CALGTL01. The sequence continues at coordinate 6,531 of CAUZFB010000027.1, forward strand.
GGGCGTTCCCAGCGCAGGTGTGGCTGGCGGGCGGCGCGCGCTTCGTCCATGCGCGAGACGGGCGTGTTGTACGGCGCACCGTGTAGAAACTCCTCGTCCTCTGCGGCTTCGGCATCGATCTGGATCAGCGTCTCGATGAACGCGTCCAGCGTTTCTTTGGACTCGGTCTCCGTGGGCTCGATCATCAGCGCCTCCGCTACGACCAGCGGGAAGTACATCGTTGGCGCGTGGAAACCGTGGTCGAGCAATCGCTTGGAAACGTCCAGCGCACTGGCGCCCTTGCGACGCTTGGCGGAGAAGACGACTTCATGCATGACCGAACGATCGTACGGCAGCTCGAACACGGGGCGTAGCTTCGCGAGTAGGTAGTTGGCGTTGAGCACGGCGTTGCCCGAGATCTCGAGCATGCCCTCGTTGCCGAGCAGCGTGATGTAGGTGAGTGCGCGGATTAGCACTCCAAAGTTGCCCTGGTATCCACCGATGCGGCCGATGCTTTGTGCGGGCATGACGGAGTGGAACGTCGCCTCCTCTCGCTTCTCGACCACCGGTCCCGGCAGGAATGGCGTGAGCTCCTCGACGACGCAGATCGGGCCTGCGCCCGGGCCGCCACCACCGTGGGGGGTGCTGAAGGTCTTGTGCAGGTTCATGTGGACGACGTCGAAGCCGATTTCTCCGAGCTTCACTCGGCCGAGCAGCGCGTTCATGTTGGCGCCGTCGCCGTACACCAGCCCGCCCGCTTCATGGACGATCGCACACATCTCGATCGCGTTGCGGTCGAACAGGCCCAGCGTCGTTGGCTGCGTGCACATGACGCCCGCCAGATCATCGGTGGCTTCGGCGCGTAGGGCATTCACGTCGATGTTGCCGTTGGGGTCGGACGGCACGGAGACTACGTGGAAGCCCGCCATTGCAGCCGAGGCGGGGTTGGTGCCGTGCGCGGTGTCGGGGATCAGCATCTTGCGCCGCTGGCTTTGCCCTCGGGCGTCGAGCGCTGCGCGGATGGTCAGGATGCCTGCCAACTCGCCGTGGGCGCCGGCCAATGGCGCGAGGCTGGTGGCCACCATGCCGGTGACTTCGCGCAGGTCCTCTTGCAGGGTGAATAGGGCCTCGAGCGTGCCCTGCACCTGGCGCTCTGGTTGGAGCGGGTGTGCCATGGCGAATCCCGGCAACGCGGCGACGGCCTCGTTGATTCGGGGGTTGTACTTCATCGTGCAGCTACCTAGCGGGTAGAAGTTGGTGTCGACAGAGAAATTTAGCTGGCTCAAGTAGGTGAAGTAGCGCACCACTTCGCCCTCCGTCACCTCGGGCAGCTCAAGGTCGTCGCGCAGCATCGAGGCTTCGGGCATGATCTGCGGTGGCACGTCCGATGCCGGGAGCGCCGCGCCTGTGCGGCCTGGCTTGCTGCGCTCCATGAGTGTGCGGCGTTTGTCGTGGGCCTCTGCGTGAAGGTTCGGGTTAGTGTTGGCCATGGCTACAGGATCCCCTCCAGAGCAGCGACGAGTTCGTCTATCTGCTTGCGAGAGTTGACCTCGGTAACGCAGAACAGCATGCCGTTCTCGATGCGGTCGGAGACGTCTAGCCCGCCGATGATGCCGTGCTCCTCAAGCCTGAGGTTGATCTCGGCAGGAGATCTGGGGCACCGGACGACGAACTCTTGGAAAAACATGCCTTCCAGGGCCAAGTCGTAGTTGGGCAGCTCGGCGATGCTCCCCGCCGCGTAGTGGGCTTTCTGGTAGGTGAGCTCGGCCACGTGCCGCAATCCACGCTTGCCCATCAGCGCTGCGTATATCGTTGCCCACAGGCCAATCAACGCGGTGGACGTGCAGATGTTGGATGTGGCGTGCTCGCGGCGAATGTGTTGCTCGCGAGGCTGGAGTGTCAGCACGTAGCCGGTGCGGCCTTCCGTGTCGACAGTTTGTCCGACGATGCGTCCGGGGAGCTGGCGGATGTACTGTTTACGGCAGGTGAAGAGGCCAACGTATGGGCCGCCGAAGCTCATGGGTACGCCCAGCGCCTGGCCTTCGCCCGTGGCGATGTCGGCGTCGTACGCTCCCGGCGGCTTGAGCATCGCAGCGGCAATGGGGTCCGCCGAGAGGCAGAACAGCGCACCCGCCGCGTGCGCCATATCCGCCAGGCGTTGAAGGTCCTCGATGTAGCCGAAGAAGTTGGGGTTCTGCGCCAGTACGGCTGCCGTGTCCTCCAGTAGCTCGGTGGCGTCGGGCTCGATGGTGTAGACCTCGATGTTCTGCGGACCAGCGTAGGCGCGTACCGCCTCGGCGTAATGCGGGTTGACTGTGCTGACCAGCGCCACGCGCGCAAGCTTGGTCACGCGACAGGCCATCAGCGCGGCCTCGGCCATCGCCGACGCGCCGTCGTACATGCCCGCGTTGGAGACCTCCATGCCGAAGATCTGGGCGGTCATCGTTTGAAACTCGAACGTGCCCTGCAGGGTCCCCTGGGAAACCTCTGGCTGATAGGGCGTGTAGGAGGTCAGAAACTCACCACGGGTCACTAGTGGTGGAATCACAGCGGGGCTGTAGTGGTTGTAGACGCCTGCGCCCAGGAAGCTTGGGTGCGAGCCCGCGTGGAAGTTGCGGGACGCGAGGCGCTCCATCTCACGCCGAAGGTCCATCTCTGACATGGGCGCCGGTATCCGGAACTCGGGGTCGCGGAATTCAGCGGGGATGTCCGTGAACAGCTCGTCGATCGATGCTGCGCCGACCTCTGCCAGCATGGTGGCACGGTCTTCATCGGTATTGGGTACGTACGGGGAAGCGAAGGGTAGGTCTGACACTGTTTACTCGGTGATTGATTGGTAGGCGGCGGGATCCAAGAGACTGTTGATCTGGTCGGCGTCGTCAGGCTTCACTCGCACGAGCCAACCGCCAGCGTACGGGTCCTCGTTGACCAGCTCGGGCTTGGACTTCACGTCGGCGTTGGTCTCGACGACCTCGCCGGTCACCGGTGAGTAGAGGTCCGAGACGGCTTTTACTGACTCGATCTCACCCATGTTTACGCCCTGCGTGACGCGTGCGCCGACGGCGGGCATCTCAACGTAGATGACGTCACCCAACTCGTGCTGTGCGAACTCGCTGATGCCGATACGCACCGTGCCATCGTCCTCAAGCAGAGCCCACTCGTGCTCTTTCGAATATCGCCTATCGGCGGGGATATCCATAGCCACCTCTATTAGTCCATTAGTCGCCCGCAGTCACTGTGGGCTGGGGGATGTTACTTGCGGGGTCTCGAGTAGAACGGGAGCGGCACCACGATTGCGTCCAGAACCTTGCCGCGTACCTCTATCTTCAGCGCGGTCCCCGGTACTGCGAAGCGGTTCGGAACATAGCCAAGGCCTATGTTCATGTCAAGGGTTGGTGAGAAGGCGCCCGAAGCTACCTCTCCGATTGGGGACGTTTCGATCAAGATCGGCGCATGGCTGCGTGGTACTGGCCCTCGCGCCACCGTGCGGAAGCCGACCAGGTGTCGCTGCGTGCCCTTTTCGAGCGCATGTTTCACCGCTTCCTTGCCGCAGAAGTCGGTGGCCATCGCGACGAACCGCTCAAGGCCAGCCTCGATGGGGTTCACCGTTTCGTCCATGTCGGAGCCGTGCAGCAACAGGCCTGCCTCCAGACGCAGGATGTCCCGTGCGCCAAGGCCACAGGGCACCGCGCCTGCCGCCATGAGCTTCTTCCAAAGCCGGGGAGAATCGCCCGAGTGAGGCATGATTTCCACTCCGTCCTCGCCCGTGTAGCCGGTGCGGGCGACCAGCGCGGGGCGGTCGTCTACGAGGCAGCGCGTGACCCGGAAGGGTTTGATCTCGTCGGGGTCGAACTCCGAGATGCTAGCCAGCAGTTCGATGGCCTTCGGGCCTTGGACAGCGATCATCGAGATGTGGTTCGTTGAGTCGTTGATGCGCGCCTCGGGGAACCGCTCCTCGCGCCAGTAGTTGAGCCAGTTGAGGACCTTCGCGGCGTTGCCAGCGTTGGCGACGAGTAGGTACACGTCTTCGCTCATCCGATAGACGATGCCATCGTCGATGATGCCGCCGTCGCGCCTGCACAGCAGGCCATAGCGGGCGCGGCCGAGGAGCATCTCCTCGTTGATGTTCGCCGTGTGCACCCAATCGAGCAGCTCACGAGCGCCGGCGCCGTCGATGAAAAAGCGGCCCATGTGCGAGACGTCGAAGATGCCGACTTCCTGTCGTACCGCTTTGATCTCAGCGAGGATGCTCTCGTACTGCACCGGCATGTTGTATCCGGCGAAGGGGACCATGCGGGCGCTGAGCTCGACGTGGAGGTCGTGGAGTGGAGTGGAGAGAAGCGGCTGTTCGGTCACTTGGGCTCCTTGTGGTGCCCGAGTATGGTAGAGACGGTACCGGGCTCGGTCAACGAGCGACCCGCGCGGCTGGTACCCGCAAAGCGCACGGCGTAAGGTGTCCTCAAAACGGTAATCGGCGGGAGGGATCCGAGCATGACTGAGTTGGAATTTGGAGCTTGGGGCTCCGTTAAGCACTATGACATTGAAAACAACTATGGGGGCGTCGCAGCAGGCGCTTACGACGAGCACATCCGGCAGGCTCGGCTCATGGATGAGCTGGGCTACAAGTACTACTGGATCATTGAGCACCAGGCGTCGTATGTCGGGGGGATCACCTCGCCGTCCGTGTTCCTGACTGCGGTGGCGCGGGAGACTGAGCAGATTCACATCGGCGCCATGATCTGGGTGTTACCGTTCCACAATCCCATCCGCCTCGCAGAAGAGATCGCGACGCTCGACCACCTGTCGCACGGACGTGTGGAGTTCGGCACCGGGATCGGCACGCACGAGCACGAGTTCATCCGCCTGGGACTCGACTACTACGCTCGCCGCGAGATGGGCGACGAGGCGCTGGACATCATTGAGCGCGCGTGGACCCAGCCGGAAGTGACGTACCACGGCCGCTTCTGGGATTTCGACGAGATGCTGCCGAGGCCCTTCCCATTCCAGAAGCCCCACCCGCCCTTCTGGATCGCCGCGCACAGCATGCGTGCCTTCGAGTGGGCGGCGGAGCGCAACTACAACGTGGGGACCAACATCTCGACCGACGACCAATTAGTCGACAAGCTGGCTTACTTCCGCAAGATCTGGAAGGAGTGCAACCACCCGGGCCCCATGCCTCGGCAGCTCGTGGTCCGGCCCGTCCACGTCGCGGAGACCGACGAGAAGGCGCGCGAAGAGGTGGAGCCGTACCTACTGGAGTCCATGGGACTTGGCCGCGAGATGATCACCGATACCCGTATTGGCATGGGTTCCGACCCCCGCGGCAAGGGCACGGACAACACACGCTACACCAGGGGGAACGGCGAGATCTTCGCCCAGGCGCGCAAGTCTTACGACTTCTGGATCGACAATGGCTTAGCGCTGATCGGCAGCCCGGAGACGGTCGCCCGCAAGCTCAAGGATAGCCAGGACCGGCTTGGCTTCAACTCCTTCGCCGCCAACCACCACATCGGGCGCATGCCTACCGATCTCGTGGACAAGTCGATCACCCTGTTTGCCAAAGAGGTCTTCCCTGCGTTTGAGCAGCCTTCGGGAGACGTCAGGCCTGCGAGCTTGGCTGCGCAGCGTATGGGCGGGCCGTTGCACGTGGGTATGGCCCCGTAGCCAGCGCTTTGCGATAGACACGAAAGAGGCCCCGGCAATGCCGGGGCCTCTTTGATTCGGTTAGATGCGCGTGATCTAAACGCTAGTCAATCACGGAAAATGGTTCGCTCCATGCGTTGCGGCCCGTCGCCAGCAGCGCGAGGCGGCCCGCGTGCGGCGTGTCCACTGCCAGGTCAGCGAGCAGGCGCAACGTCGACAGCATCGCATCACGGGGTGGCGAGCCATCGACGCCGATCGCCGCTTGCAGGTCCAGTGTGTGCACGACCAGCTCTAGCGTACGCGTCGGTAGGTAGTCGACGAGTCTGATGCCCCCAATCAGGCTCGCGAAGATGAAGTCGTCGGGTAACGTGTCGATCAGCGCAGCGACTTCCGCGGATACTTGCGCGACGGCGGCGGGCAGATCCGGCCCGAGCGATGCCGCCGTTTGACGTCCTCGTTCTGCGATCCGCTCGTTCGTCCCTTCGCCCACGAATGCTCGTTGGTAGTACGCGGCGGGCGATGATATATCGATTGTCTTCGGTGGCGCGGCAGCAGCACGCGCCGCGAATTGCGGTACGGTCAGCATGGCGCGAGCGGTGTGCCCAACCAGATCGCGCACCGACCACTCCCCCAGCGTAGGAAGGTCCCACTGTGCTGGCCCGACTTTGCTGGCCGCGCCCACAAAGGAATCCATCGCGTGCTTGTACGCTTCGCGTGGCATGGCTAGCTCACCACGCCTTGGGCGCGCAACTCCTTGATCCGCGTGGCATCGACCCCCAGCTGGGTCAACAATTCATCTGTATGTTGGCCCATTTCCGGTGGCAGGCGACGAACCCCACCCGGCGTGCGGGACAACTTCACCGGCGTATTCGTGAACGTCACGGGGCCCACCGAGGGGTGCTCCAGCGGTACGAACATCTCCCGTGCGTTCAACTGTGGGTCTGAAGCGACTTGGGGAATGTTCTGCACGGGGCCTGCGGGTACGCCCTTGGCCGCGAGCGCCGCGACCCACTCATCGGTGGTGCGCTCGGCCATGGCTGCGTCTAGGATGGGAATGAGCGCGTCGTAGTTTTGCGTGCGGGCCCACCCGGAACGGAATCGCTCGTCTTCTGCAAGCTCTGGATGGCCGATCTCCCTGCAGAGGATTCCCCAGTGGCCACTCGGCCCGTCCGAAACGGCAATCGCCACGTGCCCATCCTTGGTGCATAGCGCCTGCACTGGCGTCACCACAGGGTGCCGAGTGCCGATGCGTTCAGGTACGTCGCCGACCGCGAAGTAGCGCATCAATGGGTTCTCGAGGATCGCCGCCTGGCAATCGAGCATGCTCATGTCCACGTGCTGCCCCTCGCCCGAGCGCACGCGTTCCACAACTGCGGAAAGGAGCCCGATCGTGGCGAATAGCGCTGCGGTCATGTCTCCCATGCTCACGCCTGGGCGCACCGGTCCTCCGTCCTGCTCGCCCGTGATGCTCAGCATTCCGCCCATCGCCTGAACGATGATGTCCAGCGCCGCACGCCCGTGATACGGGCCTGTTTGGCCGAATCCCGAGATCGACACCATGATGACCTTGGGATTGCGCGCGTGGATTGTCTCGTAACCCAGTCCTAGGTTGTCCATGGTTCCCGGCCGGTAGTTCTCGATGATAACGTCGGCGCCATCGACGAGTTCCAGAAGTAACTTTCGACCGGCGGGCTGCTTCAGGTCCATGACCATGCTGCGTTTGCCACGGTTGATACTCATGAAGTACGTCCCGTAGGCGCGAGAGTCGGCTGGGCCACCACCCGCGATGGGCGGGATGAACGGCCCGGTGCCCCGTGACTGGTCGCCACCCGGAGGCTCTATCTTGACCACGTCGGCGCCGAGGTCTGCAAGCACCATCGTGGAGAATGGCCCTGCGAGGACGCGAGTGAGGTCGATGACACGTAGGCCCGCTAGTGGCCCCTGGTTCGCGGTTCCTGTCATACCTGCTCCTTCAAGATATCAATTGCTAGAGATCTATAGCACACGGTCAGGGGGACGGGTGCATGGTACCCCCCAAGAAGATTCGCGCCGTCAACCTTATAATCAGTGCAAGCTGTATTCGGAGGTGGGTATGACTACGACCAAAGTGGACCAGGCTGAAATGCCTTTCTCATGCGACGCAGCGCTCAAGGAATGGGCTGTGGCCATCGAGGCGCTGGGCCAGGGACGGCTGGTGTTGATCATCCGTAAGGGCGGCATCCGCGAGGAGAACAACCGCTTTGAGGTTAAGTTTCCAGAATTCCTGCTATTCCCGTCGTTCGAGCACCAGCAGAGTGAACTACTGCGACCCGACCACGCCGCAGCCCTGGCTGACGCTATTGACGCGCAGCCGGAGGGTGACGGCCTGACGTTCACTCACTTCGCGAAGGTGCATTCGGCCTTCCCTGTGACTGAGTTGTCGCAGTTGGAAGCGTTGCAGCCGCACCACATCTGGACCCAAGAGTATGCAGAGAAACGCCTACGCTGGCGCCCCCGGGCCGCGCTCACAGCGATGGTGTTGCGTGTCTATCGATTGCCTGAAGCGAAGCATGTGCCCTTCCGGCCCGAGTACCTCGGGTGCAAGTCTTGGCTGCCACTGTTGGATCCCGTTAGCATCGACGCTCTCGAGCCTGCCATGTTCGATGATGCGTTCGCCGCAGAGGCCGCAGCTATTGAGGATGCGATGTCTGCCGCGACCATAGCGGTCTAAGCGCCGCCTAGTCTTACTCAACGTAATTGTTTTATGAGGAATGTTCTTGAAGTACCGAAAGCTTGGCACAACTGACCTTACTGTTTCGGAGGTCGCCTTTGGCGTCTGGACCGTCGCTACGGGCTGGTGGGGCAAGGTCGAGAAAGACGACGCCATTCGCCTGCTGCAGGATGCGACCGAACAGGGCGTGAACCTGTTCGACACGGCGGACACTTACGCTGACGGCTACGGCGAGGAGCTGCTCCAATACGCATTTCCCAGGCAGAAGCGCCAAGACGTCATCATCGGCACCAAGTTTGGGTACGATCTCAAGACACCACGCTCGGGCCACCATAAGGAACGCCAGCAGCGCTGGGACCCAGAGTTCGTCCGCGAGGCCTGCGAGGATAGCCTCAGGCGCCTGGGCACCGATTACATCGACCTTTACCAGCTCCACAATCCGCGCATCGACACCATTCAAGACGACGCTGTATTCGACACGCTGGATGATCTGGTGAAAGAGGGGAAGCTCCGTCACTACGGCGTGGCCCTTGGCCCCGATATCGGCTGGCGCGCCGAGGGTGAAGCGTCGATGGCTGAGCGTAAGGTGCCCAGCGTCCAGATTATTTACAGCATCATCGAGCAGCAGCCCGCTCGTGAGTTCTTCGCGTTCGCTCATGACAACAACACAGGCCTATTGGCCAGGGTGCCCCACGCGTCGGAGATACTCACCGACGAGTTCACGAATCAGGTCAAGGTGGAGTTCGACGCGTCAGACCATCGAGCACACCGCAAGCAGGAATGGCTCGATACGGCGTTCGAGAAGCGTAGCCGAGTGCTCTTCATCGCTCAGGAAACTGGCCGAACGCTGGCGCAGGCGGCCATCCAATTCTGCTTGTCGGAGCCCAACATCGCGGCTGTGCTGCCCAACATCGTGCGCAAGGACCAGCTCGACGAGTTCACCATCAGTACTGAGGTTGCCTCGCTCGCAAGCGACGAAGTCGCTGAGCTTTACCGGCTCTACGATGAAGAGTTCGCTGGTCTCGAAGAGATTCAGCCCCAACGTACCTAGGTAGGCAGGGCACGCCTGCACCCACTTGCTGGCAGGGGTACTCCCTGCGCCCTCTTGCTGCCGCTTGGCGAGGCCGACGGTCATAAGGGACGCTCGTGCAAGTGTGCTCACCCACCCGGAACCCTCTATGATTGCTTGCGCATTGCCGGCGGCTAGCGTCCGCGGCCGCGGAAGTTACGCTGGGGCCCACCCGCGATTTTCAGTTGGGCGACAAAGCTAGCCGAGAACGAAGCAAAGAAGCGGTTGGAAGCGAGCCCTCGTCTCAGGTGACGCGATGACTGCCGATTAGCAGTGCTTGGAGGTGCGAGCGCCTGGCTCGTTAGACGGCCATGATGTTGTAGCCGGCGTCCACGTAGAGGATGGCGCCGGTGATGCCGGTGGAGAGCGGGCTGGCCAAGAACAGCGCGGTGTCGCCCACCTCATCCTGTGTGATGTTGCGGCGCATGGGCGAGCGATCGGCGTGGATTCGCTGCATGTCCGTGAAGCCGGAGATACCACGGGCCGCGAGAGTGTTGAGCGGCCCTGCCGAGATCGCGTTCACGCGGATCCCGCGCTGACCGAACTCTGACGCGAGTTGCTTGACTTCGTTCTCAAGCGCGGCCTTGGCCACCCCCATGATGTTGTAGCCGGGGTACACCTTGTCAGCCGCGTGGAACGTCAGCGTCATGATGCTACCGCCATCCGTCATGCGCTCTGCGCCGAGCCGCGTGACCGGCAGCAGCGAGTACGCGCTCACGTCCAGCGCCAGGCGGAAGCCGTCGATGCCGGTCGCGGAGAAGTCGCCTGCGAGGTCGTCCTTGTTGGCGAACGCCACGCAGTGGGCGACCGCTGATAGTGGGGCTTGCGATACGGCAGCGTCGAACGCCGCCGCCACTGACGCCTCATCAAGTACGTCGCACTCAACCGCCTGGGTGTTGTCCATGTCTTTGACCAGGTCAAGCACTGTGCGGCCGAGGCGCTCGTTCTGGTAGGTCACGGTTAAGCTGGCGCCAGCTTCGTGGAAACGCTGGGCGATGGCCCAGGCGATCGATCGATGGTTGGCAACGCCGAAAACTACCGTAGAACGGCCGGAGAGGTCGATTGAAACGGGCACTATGACGCCTTCGTCGCCAGATTGTCGAGAGCACACCACGGTTCGCCGCTGTCGCCCAGAGTAACTTCGGGGCGTTTCACGCCCTTCCGCATCTCGTCCTCGATCAAGGCGAAGTCTTGTTTGGGGACCAAGTGCAGCAGGCCCTGGAAAGCCAATGGCCACTGTTCCGGGGCCCACTTCTTCACGTACTGCATCCGGGGCGCAATCAGCCGCGCGTCCACCAGGTGCTCGTCATCCAGAATCACGTCTGGCTTGAGTTTCACACGCCAAGCGAATGGCTCGTCGGGTTCAGTGGTCGGCCAGGTCGGGGTCGGATCTTCGAAGTACGTGGAGGCAACCGTCGCGACGACGCCGAACACGAGGCGAACAGAGACGTAGAACAGTACGCGGTCGCCAATCTCCATCCGTTGAACGCGCTTGCGCTGGCTCTTCCCCATGCCCAGCAGAGTGAATCCCTGCTCGACACACTTGTCGTGGTACTCGGGTCGGACCGCGACCATCCAATAGTTCCTAGGTGTGGCCGTAACCATGCCCAAATGGTACCACGTAAAGCGGGGTTTATAGGAGCGGATCAAGGGGCCAGTTAGGAGCGCCGGACGATGGTCGGATAGCCGCTGAGGGACGGCTCCGATAGAATGCCCGGGTTAGACACTGCGCAATCGTTCTGGCACTGCGTGTCGTTGGAGTATGCAACTTGGCCATCGCTACTAACCTTGGTTTTCCGCGGCTTGGCGCCAACCGAGAGCTCAAACGGGCAGTCGAATCCTACTGGAGGGGCGGAATCGACGAGGATTCGCTTCAGCGGACGGCGGCGACCATCAGGCGTGACAACTGGCTGGTCCAGCAGAAGGCTGGCATCGTTCATGTGCCGTCCAACGACTTCTCCCTTTACGACCAGGTTCTCGATACGACCGCCATGCTCGGCGCCATACCCGAGCGCTTTGGGCACGAGGATGGCCTCGTGGGCCTCGATACATACTTCGCCATGGCGCGAGGGACCGTTGGCGACGACGAAACCCCGAGCGTTGCTGCGATGGATATGACGAAGTGGTTCGACACGAACTACCACTACATCGTCCCTGAGTTTGAACCGGGGATGAAATTCAAGCTCTCCACTACCAAAGTGGTCGACGAGTTCATTGAGGCGAGGAACACGGGAGTGCTCACCCGCCCGGTGCTCCTTGGGCCGGTCACCTATCTCCTCCTCAGCAAGACCAGGGATCCGAAGCTCGACCCCCTTTCCATGCTTGAGTCAATCTTGCCGGTCTACGAATCCGTACTGAAGCAGTTGGCCGCCGAGGGTGCGGAGTGGATTCAGGTCGACGAACCCATGCTCGGCATGGACCTCGACGATCGTCAACGCTCGTCATTCGGTTTGGCGTTCGCGCGCCTCGCGTCTGCTGCGCCCTCGCTGAAGTTGCTTGCTGCCGTTTACTTCGGTGACCTGCGAGAGAACCTACGGACGGCCTTGGCCCTTCAGGTCGCCGCTATTCACATCGACCTCGTTCGTGGCCCGGAACAGCTGGATGAAGTGATGGCCAAGCTGCCGCCCAACATGATGCTCTCGATTGGCCTGGTCGACGGGCGCAACATCTGGAAGACTGATTTGACGACGGCCACGGCGTTGGCCACGAAGGCTGTTTTCACTCTCAGCAACACTCGCGTCATGATCGGGCCTTCGTGTTCTCTCCTCCACTGTCCGGTAGACCTCAACCTCGAGACAGAGTTGGACGATGAGATGCGGTCGTGGATGGCGTTCGCGAAGCAGAAGGTGCGGGAGATCGCGGTTATCGCCGCCGTCGCCGGCACGCGAGGTGTTGGCGCCGAGGCCCTCCTTGCCGAGAACGCTATCGCGATGGAATCACGTCGCTCGTCCATGCGGATCCACAATCCGTTGGTTGCGGGCCGCGCGGAGCCGGTGGCGCCCGAGATGTACGCCCGCACGAGCCCATACGAGGAGCGGCGACTGCTTCAGAAGCAGTCGCTCAAGCTCCCGGACTTCCCCACGACGACCATTGGCTCGTTTCCGCAGACGCCAGCGATCCGCAAGGCGCGCGCCTCGCTTCGCAGGGGGGCCATGAGCGCGACGGCATACCAACGGTTCCTCAAGAAAGAGATCGAAACGGTTGTTCGCTTCCAAGAAGAGCTTGACCTTGATGTCCTCGTCCACGGTGAAGCCGAGCGCAACGACATGGTCGAGTACTTCGGCGAGCTGCTCGAAGGCTATGTCTCCACAACCAACGGTTGGGTTCAGAGCTTCGGGACGCGCGGCGTGAAACCGCCCATCATCTTCGGCGATATCTCTCGTCCGAGTCCCATGACCGTGAAATGGTCTTCGTACGCGCAATCGCTGACCGACAAGCCGGTGAAGGGCATGCTCACGGGTCCCATCACCATGCTTGAGTGGTCGTTCGTGCGCGACGATCAGCCCCGGAGCGAAACGTGCCGCCAATTGGCGCTCGCTATCCGCGATGAGGTGCTCGATCTAGAAAAGTCCGGGATCCGCATCATCCAGGTCGACGAGCCTGCCATGCGTGAGGGCCTGCCCCTGCGACGTAGCGACTGGACGGCCTACTTGGGCTGGGCCGTGGACTGCTTCAAGCTCAGCGTTGCCGGCGTCACAGACCGCACGCAGATTCATACTCACATGTGCTACTCCGACTTCAACGACATCATCGAGTCGATCGGCGAGATGGATGCAGACGTTATCTCCATGGAGGCCTCCCGGTCAGGGATGGCGCTTCTGTCTGCGTTCGGCGACTACAACTATCCGAACCAGATCGGCCCGGGCATCTACGACATCCACTCACCGCGGTTACCCTCATCCGACGAGATGAAGGAGCTACTGGGCAAGGCGCTGAACGTGCTAAGCGCTGATCAGGTGTGGGTGAACCCCGACTGCGGACTGAAAACGCAGAGCTGGGAAGAAGTTAGGACTTCGCTGGGAAACATGGTCGCCGCGGCGAAGTCGCTACGGTGACCCACTAGGAACCACGAGTGAGAGGGAATCTTGAGTAAGGACGAGTTCCGTCAGGCAGCCATGTTTTTCGCCGATACCGTGGACGCGGTAGGCCCCAGCCAATGGGATGAACCTGCCCTCGGCGTCTGGAACGTCCGCGACCTGATCGGTCACACGAGTAGGTCTATCGCTCGTGTCGCGGAGTTCGGCCAACAGCGCGCGGACAACGTGGATGTCTCATCCGCGGCTGAGCACTACCACGTCTCGCTCGCACCCGACGGCATCAACGAGGCGATTGCTGAAGCCGGTCGGGAGGCCGGGCAAGGGCTGGGCGACGACATCTCGCAAACGATTCGGGCCTCCCTTAATGCAACGCTCGCCGTGCTCGAAACCATCCCTGATGGCACGATCATCGCGTACCCCAACGGCGGCATTAAGCTTGAGCACTATCTCGAAACGCGCGTCGTTGAACTCACCATCCACACGCTTGATGTCCTGGCCGCCACTGGCATCGAGATCGACCCGCCGCGCGAAGCGTTGGCATGCACCCTTCGTATCCTTGCTGACCTCGCGGTCGACTCAGATTTCGGAGGCCAACTCGCGCTCTTGGCCGCGGGCCGTGGCGTAATCGCTGACCGTTTCTCAGTTCTCGGCTAGCAGGGGCTGGGTTTGGAGATTACGGGAATGCCGTGGGGATCACCCCTAGCGCGATCGTCAGCTAAGTCAGGGGTAACTCGACGCGGCCACCAAGCATGCGCAGGTAGTTCGCGGTCGTGACCTCAGCCACGGTTTCGAGGTCGACGCCCTGCAGCTCCGCCAGTCTCTGAGCGACCTGCGGCAGGTGCCACGGCTCGTTCCAGCGTCGGCGATTCTTCTTGAACGGCTGTGGGTAGGAGTCAGTCTCGATCACTATGTGGTCGAGGGGCAGCTGCGCCGCGACTGCTTGCAGGGGCTCCTCGCGCAGCAGGGGCTTGGCGAGCGAGACGTAGAACCCGATGTCCATCGCCTGCTTCGCCAACTCCATCGAGCCGCCGAAGTAGTGCCACGCACCACCGACGTCGCTCGCGTGCTCCTCGTTCAGGATGCGCACCGTGTCCGCATCCGCCTCGCGCGAGTGGGTGACCAGCGGCAGGCCAAGGTCGCGCGCTATGCGTATCTGGATACGCAGTGCGTCCTGCTGGACGGTTTTGTCCGGCGAGTTCGGCATGTAATCCAGCCCGCACTCGCTCCACTCGACGACTTCGGGGTGCGTGGCAAGATCGCGCAGATGTTGCGCGGTAGTGTCGTCCAACGGGCCAGTGAGATCCGCCGGATGCAGGCCAATCCCTGCTTTGATAAACGGGTGCGCCTCGGCCAATGCGAGCGTGTTTTCGCAGGAGGAAACGGTCGTTCCCGCTGCTATAATCAGCCCGACGTTCGCTCGGCGGGCTCGCTCCAGCAGCCCGGCCAGTTCGTCGGGGCTGTACTGATCGACGTGCGTATGCCCGTCAATCAGCGGATGGTCGGTGGTTCTCAACTCTTCTTCGAACGTCATGGTGCAGCCGGATTGTAAACGGTCGAGGAAACTTCAGACAGGCCGCTTGGAGACAGTGAGTGCTCCTGACCTCTCCCTACGAATCAGCCCGTCGCCTCGTTGATAACCGCTGGCTGCAACTCACGGCTGGCGGCATCGCAAGCGTTGGTCTGGCGTATGCCGCTTTCAACGCCATCATGTGGAGGGATGTCCTCGACACGTTCGCTCATTTCCCCGTGGGCTATTTGCTGCTGAGCCTCGTGCCGTTGGTTGCCTCCATGGTGCTTAGGGCAGGGCGTTGGTCGGTTTTGCTCAACGGCGAAGACGTGACGTTCAGGCAAATCTTCATCACGCAGAACGCCGGTATCGGCCTGAACAATATGCTCCCCGTCCGCGTTGGCAGTGAGGCATTGCAGCTTGGCCTCGTGACGCGCCGCTACAAGGTGCCACTACCGCGTGCGCTGGCCTCGCTGGTAGGGGGCAACGTGTTGGACATCTTCGCCACTGGAATCCTCATGGCCGTCGGCATCCTGTTGGTTCCGGGACTGCGCGATTCCAAGATCAGCATCCAGCTGTTCGGTGCGGTGATTATGCTGACGGTGAGCCTGCTGGTAATGGTGGGCGCCTCGCGTGGTATGGGGTCCATCCCCATCGCCAATCGCTTCGACTTCTTCCACCGGATCATCGGCGCCTTGCGTGATCTCCGAAAGGAGCCCGTTCGCTTGGCTCTTTCGTTCGCCGCCACCTTCCTTCATTGGTTCCTCATGGGTGTCACCGGCTGGGTGTTGGCGCTCGGCCTGGAGATTGACGTTGACCCGCTGACCATGGCGACGGTACTCGTGGCCGCGACGTTCTTCACGTCGGCGATGCTTTCGTTGCCGGGTGGCACGGGCACCTACCATTTCGCGGTCGTGTCCATGCTGGTGGCGCTGGGCGCGGACCGTGCGCTCGCGTTCAGCTTTGCGTTCGTCATGCATCTGCTCGTGTTCGTGCCGCCCATGCTCCTGGCGCTGGTTGTGATGACCCGCCTTGGTTCCGGTGCAATCTTGCGCAATCGACAGCCAGCTGCTGTATTTGGAGGCGAGTCCCCCAAACGCCGACCCGAGGACACGCCTGACGAGATGCGGCCATCGTAGGTCTCTTTCGACTGGGTGCGCTGGCGGTCGTAGCGCTTGCATTGCTGGCGGCGTGCTCCGGCGACTCAACGCCGACGTCGGTCCCCGCGACAGCGACGCCTACAGTGGTCCCGACGCCTGGCCCAGCACCCGAGGGAACGCTGCGTGTGGCGGTGATCGGCGCGGCACCTCACCAGGACCTCCACCGGCTCGTTAGCGAGTGGGCCACGTTGTTCGGCTCCGGTCTCGGCTACAACCGCCTATTCAGGTTCGTTGCGGACCCCGGAACCGATTTACCCAGCCTGAACGTGGAATGCGAGCTCTGTAAAGGCTGGCGGTTCGTCGACGACACGACGCTGGAGCTCGAGCTGCACACTGATGCGTGGTGGCAAGGCGCCGACGATTTCGTGTCCCGGCCGATCGTGGCACTCGACGTCCTGTGGAGCCTCGAGCGCTTGCGTGAGCCCGGCTCTCCCCACGAACGCCTATTGGATTCGGTAGACGCCATCGAGATCCTGGCGGATAGCACGGTGCGTTTCACTCTCCACCACCCCGACGGCGATCTGCTGCTGAAGCTCGCCAGCCCGTACGCTGCCATCATGGCGCCTGACTCCCTGAATGCCGTCAACTTGCGGTCCGGGCGGGTGCTGGGTGCGGGTGCGTGGCGCTACGTCCGCGGTGGCACGGGGCAGGTGACGCTGACAGCGAGGGACGACTACTTCCGCGACGGGGAGCCGGTCGCCAACGTCGTCAAGTTCCTGCCGGTTGCCGACCTTCCTACGGGAGTCGTGCTGATGGGCCTCGACCGTGCCGACATGGCGCAGGTCACCGAGCAGCAGTGGGCCACCATGGACCGCGAGCGCTACGATTCCGTGGTCGTGGATCGACAGGGGCGTGGCGTGCTCTTCGGCATCAACGCCGACCGCGAGCTGTTGGGTGACAAGCAGGTGCGCCAGGCCGTCTTCGGCGCGCTCGACCCGCAAGCGGCGATGGCCGAGTCTTTCGGTATCGGTTGGGCCGGGCTGGGCATGCCTCTCGTTGACCCATCGTGGGAGCTCGACGACGCTACGCTGGCGACGTACTTCGACTCACCGTTCGTCGCCGTCGACGCACCCCTTACGCTTACGATTGGCAATTTCGGCGAGGAGTATGTCGCCCACGGTGAGGCGCTTGCTACGCAGCTGCGTGACGGGGGCTTCAACGTCACAACGGATGTCGTTTCGCGCGGCGCTTACCTGAATCGCGTGTGGCAAGAGCGCGACTACGACCTGTTCGTTGGCCCCATGCCACCGACGGACACTCCCAGCGCCTTCATGCTCGCGATGCTGCATAGCCTGGGAGCGTCCAACGTCACAAGCGCTGGCTCTGCGGAGCTCGACGAGTTGATCGAGGCGTTCTCGGTCGAGCTCGATTCGGCCCACCGCGCGACGCTGGCGCTGCGTGCGCAAACCGTCGCCCTTGATGGCGCGTGGCTGTTCATGGCGGCGGGTCTATCGGAGCGTTGGGCGTTCAATGAGCGGGTGGTCGATCCACCGCGAGCGTTCCCCCAGGGTTCGGGCGACGCTTGGAAGTACGTCGGAGTTAGGGACACGCTATAATGGCGGAAGTTGGTTCCAGAGTGTGATTCGCACGGCTTATATGCATCGTCTCGGTGGGCGTTGCAACTGAAGTAGTGAACCCGGGTCAACGGGATAGCAGCATTGGAGGATAGTCTTGGCAAAGCCTCAGCATGTAACAGACGCAGAATTTCAACAGGCGGTTCTGGAGTCCGACACCCCCGTGTTGGTAGATTTCTGGGCTGACTGGTGTGGTCCTTGTAAGATGATCGCCCCCGTGGTCGAGGAGCTCGCCGAAGAGTACGACGGCAAGTTCGCTTTCGTTAAGCTGGACGTGGACTCGAACCCGCAAACTGCCATGACCTTCGGCATACGCAGCATCCCTGCGCTATTGTTGTTTAAGAACGGCGTGGTTGCAGAGCAGGTCGTCGGCGCAGTTCCGAAGGCGATCCTCAAACGCAAGATCGACAAGGTCCTGGAGGGCTAGCCTCCGCCGGGTCGAACGGCACAAATAAACTGCGCGCCCCGACATGTCGGGGCGCTTCTGCGTCCCCCGAGTCGACAGACTCGTAGCGGACGCTAGCACATAGGGGAGTGGATGGGTCCCGGTGGGTCTCGCGGTCTTCAAAACCGTTGCAGGGCTAGCTTCCTAGTCCTGGGTGGGTTCGACTCCCACGCACTCCCGCCAGCTTCATGGCCTGCTAAACGGGCTTTTTGCTGGCATCACATATCGCTACGGCGAACGCTACGATCACGACTTGTACGGCCATTTTTACGGCCTTTTCTAAAATCACTGCCCAATCCTGCCGTCACGACAGCCCCGGATCTCGGATCAATACTGGTCTAGTGCTGCCATTTCCAGAGGCCGTGCCCTGATCTCCGTAGCTATTCGGCGGCATCTACTGGAAGTTCCCCAAGTACACCCCTCCGAAGAGCGGTTTTATACCGCCACCTGGTCTACTACCACCCCCGCCGGTTGACCACCGCCACCCCTTCTATTTATTAGATAGTCGCTCTCGCGATTTAACCCTGCTGTGACGTTTGGGGTCTGTGGGCGTATGGTTGGGGTGTGGAGGATGGGTTGCGAAAGCTTGGCTTCGCCATAATAGGCTGGATAACCGAAACGGCAGGCAGGAAGGTCAGTGATGATGCGTAGGTGCTCTTTGATACTGCTCACGCTTGTCGGTCTGACGGCTTGGTCCCAAAGGTTACCCGAGGAGACTGGTTATGTTTTACGGTAGCGGGAGTGCCCCTCTCGGAACTGTCGGACTCGTGAAACCGACCTATCGCCCGGGCTCTCTGGAAGAAACGATTCGCCTGCTTCCCGAAGGCGTCGGAGTTGTGCCTATGCACGCAGGTGTCCGAACTGGGGATACCCAAGAGTTCCATGACGTCCTACGCGTGGTGGAGCAGCGAGTAGCAGAGCTCGCCGAACTCGGCGTGAGCGCTATCTATGTCGAGGGCGCCCCACCTGGGATGTTGATGGGTTATGACGCCGATCACCAACTCGCTCGTGAGCTATCCGAGCGGCACTCTGTGCCTGTTTCTTTTGCCTCGATGGCGGCCCTCTCAGCGTTGCGACATCTCGGGGCCCAGCGGGTCATTGGGCTCTCGTACGTCACTCAAGAACAGCACGATGCCTTTGGTAGGTACCTCGCCGACGCCGGCCTAGACGTGCTGGTGTTCACAGGCATCGAGTCTTCTTTCCGCGAAGCCGACCGTATAACGGCAGAAGAGGTTCGCTTACGATGCATCGAACTCGTTAGAGAATACCCCCAGGCTGACGCTATTTACCTGCTTGGCGGAGCATGGCGCATACTCCGCATCGTGGAACCACTGGAGCAGGAACTAGGCATCCCGGTCTGTGCGGGCATACAGGCAAGCGTATGGGAGATACTAAAGTTGCTCGGCTTAAAGCACTCGATTCAAGGCTACGGGCGACTTCTGCTCTAGAAAACCACCTCAAGTGATAGCATTCATCCTCCGCCACTTGCCGGTAGCACCAGCATGGCAGTGCTCTTACCCCATCGCGGTTAGCACTCTCATTTAAAGCCAAGGGAGAGCAGCCCGTGTTTATAGCTACCTGTCTGTAAACAGGCAGGACATATCTATTCCTTCGCATAGGCCACACTGTCCGGCTGCACCCACTACCGTCGTTCCAGACGTAACACCCGCCCCCTTCCTTTATATCCACGCGCACGACAGTCCTAGCCAGCACGGTGTTCTAGGCGTCCAGGGGGCTTGTCCGCCGCGAGTGCGCGCGCGTGACCCATCGTCCTATCGACTAGAAGAACGTGCACTATCCCAGGAGTTCCAGAAGCCGGGAGAGACGAGGCCAACGCCTACCCCAATTATGGTTTCTCTACTCATGTACCTCTCTTTTCTCAGAACCAATCCCGGAAAGTCTCATTGAGTTCAATTTGAGGCAGCACAATAGCACGAACTGATTCTTTAATTAGATCCTGTTCATAACTTCTGTGGCTAAGCGTTCGGCCTGCATTTCATAATCGTACAAAGGATTGAGCACAATTAGGTCTACCCCTCCCATCGCAACTTCAGTAAGACCCTCGATGCATTCGTCGGGCGTTCCGAACACTGCTTCCTGCTCAAGCCGATTGATATTTGAACCATGGGCTAGGTACCAATCCTTGAGGCGTTCGTAGGCAGTCGACCGTTTATCTTCAACCGCGACGATGACTCTCTTCGAGATGGTGAACTCCGCAGGATTACGACCCTCTTCTTCCAAAAATTGCCGAAGCGTCGCAACCTCATCTTTCATAGTTGCTGTCGAGCGAGCGCCCGCTTCCATCCACCCATCTCCAAAACGAGCAGCGCGCCGCAAGGCCTTTCGGGCATGCCCGCCAAACCAGATTGGTGGATGTGGAGACTGCACAGGTAGCGGGCTTATGAAAAGGTCACTTATATTGTAGAACTCGCCTCTGAAGGTGACTGGCTCACCTTTCCACAACTCCTTCATGAGCTCTAACCCTTCTTCGAAGCGACGGCCCCTGGTTGTACGACTGATTCCGAATGCCTCAAGCACATCGACGCTGGAGGGATTGCCAATTCCCAGCCCTACGATCAATCGTCCCTGCGACAACCGGTCCACTGTAGCCAAACTCTTCGCGAGGTTGACGGGATTGTGAAGCAAACTCAACACCACGGATGTCCCGAGTTTGACAGTCCCCGTCAGTGCAGCCGAGTAAGAGAGTAATGGAATCGGTGCCAAGTCATATCGGGCATTCGCCGCTTGTTCTCGCACCCAGCAACTGTGGTAACCCAAAGATTCGACCTTCTCAAGCAACGGGCGCAGGACAGAGGTATCCATCTCTTCAGTAAAGAAACGTTGAGGCATTCCGAATCCAAATTGCATCGCTACTCTCCATATCGAAAAGCTCAAACAAATGTTAACGCAAACTACGGCGAAACGCAGATCAAATATGAAACCTACATTCGCTAGTTAATTAACCTGGCCACCCTTGGATCATGCCACAGCGTA
>CAUZFB010000028.1:0-26868 GCA_963579135.1 Dehalococcoidia bacterium
ATATAATGCCCCTGCCGTGGCGCTTAGCATCCCGGTCAACGTTTCCCCCAATCCCGCAGGTGAGAGCGAAATGTCAAAAGTTGAAGATAAGCTAGCGGAGCTCGGACTCACCCTGCCGGAGCATGTTCCGCCTGCCGGGAGCTACCTGGTCGGTTACCGATCGGGCAACCTGGTCTTCACCTCCGCAGTGGGCCCACGTACCAACGAGGGCAATATCACGGGCGTGATGGGCGCGGATTGCACGATTGAGGAAGGCTACGAGGCTGCGCGACGGACGTGCCTGCGTGTGCTCACCAACGTGAAGAGCATCATCGGTGACCTTGACAAGGTCACCCACGTGGTCAAAATCTTTGGAATGGTCCAGGCGACGTCCGATTTCAACGGCTACGCCCAGGTGGTTAACGGCTGCTCTGACTTGTTGGCGGAGCTTTATGGAGAAGCAGGCAAGCATGCCCGCAGCTCGATGGGCGTTGGACGCAACCCATTCGACGGCGTAGTGTCCATCGACGGGGTGTTCGAAGTTGCCGATTAGTCTGATGAGACACGGGGTGAGCCGATGCGCCGTAGCATCCGAATCTTGAGAGCGGAACAAGAGACGGCTGCGGAAGCTGAGATACGCGCATCCGCACCGCAGTTCGCCAGTGAGATCACACAGGGATCCGCAAGCCGTCGGCTGGCCTGACAGCCGCGTTCGGCGATGCCGTGAACGACATAGTCTTCGCGTCGGGAGCCTAGCTCGCGACAATCGGGCCCAAAGCCGCCTCAGCGGCCTAACCACTCCCTCGA
Organism: Dehalococcoidia bacterium; assembly: GCA_963579135.1. GTDB lineage: Bacteria > Chloroflexota > Dehalococcoidia > Lucifugimonadales > Australimonadaceae > CALGTL01. The sequence goes on from CAUZFB010000028.1 coordinate 787, forward strand.
GCGGGAGTAGCTCAGTGGTAGAGCTCTTGCCTTCCAAGCAAGTTGTCGCCGGTTCGAATCCGGTCTCCCGCTCCAACCAGTCGATTACCTGCTGGAAAGGCTCGCGCCCGCCTAGCGATCTCCTGTCGTTTGACACCCTATATGGTCAGTCCTAGCCTGCGACCAGGCTCAGAATTGCGAGTAACACCCCGGCAGGAGGACTCATTATGGCGGTCATCGACGCGGACGCCCATGTCATCGAGACGGAGGCGACCTGGGAATACATGGAGGGCGATGCTGAGCAGTACAAACCCATCCCTGTGGTGTCGCAGCGGGATGGCAAGCCTTTTTGGGTAATCGACGGCGTCTTGCGGGCTCGCCGGGTGAACGTCGGTACCGACACGACCACGGAGTCCCAGGAATTGACCGACGTCGCAGCCCGGATCGCAGACATGGACAAATTCGGCACGGACATTCAAGTGGTCTACCCGTCGCTCTGGACAACATTAACGTTCAAGCACACGGAGGCAGAGCAGGCCGTGTGCAAGAGCTACAACCACTACATGGCGGATGCATGCGGCCAGGCCCCGGACCGTCTGCGGTGGATTGCCGTCCTGCCCGTTTCGGGCATCGATGCGGCTATCGGAGAACTCCATTACGCCAAGGCCAATGGTGGATGCGGTGCCACCTTCAGGGGATGGGAGGGTGACTACCACCCGACGTCGCCCTATTTCTTCCCGGTGTACGAGGAGGCCGAGCGCCTCGGGCTGCCGATTTGTTTCCACGCGGGCATGGGGAACGAAATCGTGAATGATTTCCTGATGGGCGCACCAGACCGAGGCAACATCCAGCGATTCAAGTGGCCGGTCATGGGGGCCTTCCACTCGCTTTTGCTGAGCGATGTGCCAACGCGGTTCCCGGAGCTCCGGTTCGGCTTCATTGAGGCGGGCGCGAGCTGGATCCCTTACCTGCTGGGCGACCTCACGCGGCGCGTTGCCTGGACGCAGGGCAATATCAATGACACTGGCCCGACCGACTACATGCTTAGGGACAACAACCTGTTCGTCACGTGCCAAACGAATGACGATCTGCCCTACGTGCTGAAGTACGCGGGCGAGGACAATCTGATCATCGGCACTGACTACGGGCACGCGGATACGGAGACCGAGTTGCTAGCGCTCCGCACATTCCAGGAGGAGTCAGTCGTTAGTCCGCAGGCGACCAGCAAGATTCTCGACGACAACGCGCGGGCGCTCTACGGGCTGTAGTCGATTGGGAACGCATCGGTAGACACCCCGGGTTCACCACCTGGAGTTCGGACACCTGTTGGGCGCCGGTCGCTTGATCGTTTGGTATGCTTCCAGTTCAAGCGACAGGCATAGCTCGCGCACCGGCGGACCCGTTTTGATGCTCTAGGAGTCCCCAGATCACCGCTACAAAGCTGTTCTAGTCACATCGCCTGAAACCATCGGAGGTATTCCTTGGCCACTGCTATGCCCTCCAGCAGTCTCGACCTGCGCCGATTACTCGAAGAGCGCCGCGTGCATGAGTTGGAGTTGCTGACTGATTTGACCGATGAGCAGCTGCACGGCGTGCTGATGAGAGAGGTCGAGCGGCCGATCTGGGAAATGGGGCACGTGGGCTGGTTCCAAGAGTATTGGATACTGAGACACTTGGACGGGGTCGAATCCGCGATGAAGGATTCAGATTCCTTTTACGACTCGTCCTGGACATACACCCACGAACGCGGCGAATTTAGCCTCCCCACTCGATCCGAGACACTCGAATATATCTCAACAGTCCTCGATCGATGCATTGAGCGCTTGAGCGCTCGAGAACCGACGCCTGACGAGGTGTACTACTACCTCCTGAGCATCTTTCACGAAGACATGCACTCGGAGACGCTCACGTTCATCAGGCAGACCCTCGGATACCCGCGCCCGAATCTTTCAACGAGCAGCCCTACCCTGCTGCTGCCGACCATCGACAGCGACTTCCAGTTTCATGACGTTGATGTGCCCGGTGGGTCCTTCTGCCTGGGGGCGGATCCAGAAACGCCTTTCGCCTTTGACAATGAGAAATGGGCCCACGCGATGGAGGTTGATTCCTTCTCAATATCGGCCACCACGGTAACGAACGCCGAGTTCCTAGCGTTCGTGGAGGCCGATGGTTACCACCTGAATCATATCTGGGGCAGACGGGGCAAAGACTGGCTCCGTCGGAGTAAGGGGGAGCATCCCCGGTTTTGGCACAAGGGGTCTGATGGCGGATGGTACCGCGAAGATTTCGGCCAACTAGTGCCCCTCGAACCATACCTTCCGGTGGTGCACGTGAACTGGTATGAGGCCAATGCGTACTGCAACTGGGCTCATAGGAGGCTGCCCACAGAGGCCGAATGGGAGATGGCCGCGAACGCGGGTGGCGGTGCGATTGTGAAGCCGAGTTTTCCGTGGGGTGACGAAGCACCTACCCCGCAAAGGGCGAACCTCGACTGGGCAGCCATGGGGTGCGTGGATGTTCGAGCGCTCCCGGCAGGAGACAGCGCCGCTGGTTGCAGGCAAATGATCGGAAATGTCTGGGAGTGGACGGCGGACACGTTCAACCCCTACCCCGGGTTTGTCGTGGATCCCTATCAGGAATATTCGGCGCCCTCCTTCGAGAGCAAAAAGGTGCTGCGAGGGGGGTCGTGGGCGACACGATCGCTCCTCATACGCAACACCTGGCGCAACTTCTACATGCCGTTCCGCAACAACATCTACGCCGGATTCCGTACCTGCGCTACTCGGTAGAGTGAGGGTGGAGTAGATGGCTGCTGGCGAAATTGGTCGCGCGGGATTACGACCGGGCTAAGCACGCTGGGGAGGGGATGGCTAGGGCCGATCAGCCCTGAATCCATTCCTGCCGAGTAGACCGGCCCCCCTCTTGGATGATCAGGGCTCAGCACTGCATCTCCTTGCCCTCATCCCCATTGCAGCCACCCTGCGGCGCGGTCTTGTTCGCAGCGTCGATCACGAAAGTGCAGAAGGTCTGCTGCTCCGTCAGGTGCTCCTGGAGCAGATTGTTCAGGGCATTGACCTTTGGCGTGCTCGTTGTCGCCCTGTCGTCATGGTAGAGTGTCCCGTCGTTGTCGCCCCCCCCCCTGCCCAACGCGCTACCGGCGACGGTTCCGCAACAAAGGCTGGCCGATACCGTGAGCTACCGCCCCTCGGCCGCATTCGTCTTGATTGTCTCCGGTGCCCTCAGCCTGGATTCCAAAGCCCCCGGTCCTTCGGAGTCAACATGACTATCGCCACTCCGTTGCGCGCCAGCCGCTTCGCCGAGCCCCACCGATCCTCACTCATCGCTTGTGACCCCTCTACGGCTGCGGCCGTCGTTATCTCGGGCGCCCGACGATGACCAGCACCGAACGAATCACCGGCGTAGTGCTCGCAGGTGGGCATGGCGTGCGCTTGGGCCGCCCCAAAGCGGGCATCCTTCTTCAAGGCCGTCCTCTCCTCGAGCACGTCTTGGATGCCCTTGTCCACGTCGCCGCCGACATCACCGTCGTCCGCTCGGCCCTTGTCCCCTTGCCCGCGATCCACCATCCCGGTGTAGAGGTGCTCGTCGACGAGGCTGCTGACGAGGGTCCGCTCCGTGCGCTGGCCACCGCGTTTACCCACGTCCAAAGCGGACTCGTCGCGGCCGTTGGCTGTGACATGCCGTTCATCAACCCCGCCTTGATTTTGAAACTCGCGACGCTAATGGACGGCCACGACGCTGCTGTGCCCGTCGTCGAAGGCCGGAAGCAGCCTCTCCACGCTGTCTACCGCGCGAGCGTGGCAGCCGTGGCAGCCACAAATGCCCTTGGTGCAGCCAACCGCAGCGTCGTTGGATTCTTGGACCGGATGCAGGTTCGGTGGGTTGACCGCCCGGAGTGGGAAACAGTCGACCCGACAGGACAGTCATTCTTCAACATCAACACCCCTGAGGACCTGGCGTTGGCCGCGTCGCTGACATAACGGGGCCTGGTCGCAGAGCACCACCGCACGCGATTGACCCACCACGAGGCCGCTGCTATAACCGGAGAACCATCGACTGCTCGCGGTGGAGCGCTTCAAGCAGGCCCGCCATGGACCTGCGATTCCCCACCATGCGGTACGACCACTCCATGCCTCTACTGGAAGGACGTGTGGACCTACCTGGCTAGACGATCAAGCCAGAACGCACACCGGCCATAGTCTTCGGAGATGTTGAGTCTCTGCGTACCGGTGACTTTGGGCTCTGCGATCTCAATACCGGCTACTGGCCACAAGCGATAGAGGAAGGCTGGGAGCTTATCGGCCTCCCCATTTTCATCAAGCGCAAACCTGTTTATCAGTACTTGTTTGTGAGCAACGATATTGAGAAGCCTTCAGACCTCGAGGGCAAAACTATCGCCACTAATTGCTACCCGACCGGAATGACTACGCTGCTCCAAGGGTTGCTCACGGAACGTCATGGCGTCGACGCCAGCAAGCTCTCTTGGCTGGCCAACGGCGGGTCTGACGTGTTCCCTCGTCACGATGCTCCTCAGACGATCAGCATCGCCGCCGAGCGCAAGGATCCATGGGACCGCCTTCTCGGCGGTGAGGTTGACGGGATCATCACCGACATCTCGGATGGCGATGTCTGGGTCGGCCTGGAGAGCAGCCCTGCCGTGCATCGTCTGTTCGACTACGTGACAGAGGACCGCAAACTTTACGAGGAAACGGGCATGTTCACGCCCCTGCATCTCATTGTTATGAGTGCCACGCTCGATCGCGAGAACCCCGACCTCGCTCGGTCGATCTACGATGGGTTCGAGGAGGCCAAGCGATTGGCCTACCAAGACATCCTCAACGACCGCTCAGGTTTTGGAGTCCTCTACCTTCGAGAGCGGTTCGTGGAGCAGACCAATACCTGGGGTGATCCTTGGAAATACGGCGTTACCGCGAACCGCGATACCGTTGAGACCTTCGCTCGCTACAACGTTGACCAGGGCGTCACCAAGCGCCAGCTAGCGGTGGAGGAGTTGTTCGCGAAGGGAACACTCGACACGTAGCCCAGGGCTACTTACGTAACGGGTGTAAAAACACGGCGTTGGCCATTAACATAGCGAGCGCGCTTTGAGCGCTGCAAAGCCAACCGGCAACCGCGTGCCATTGACACTCGTGTGGCAGCACACGAGGTGCCTCAAGGGAGATTTGTTCATGCATCTGGCCTCGACACTTGCCCTTATCGTGGGGGGCGCAGTGGGCCTTTGGTACGGCTTCGTAGACGACGTTGAACTGGCGTTCCTCGCTGGCCTGGTGGCCTGGGCCACGGCGACTGTCGCAGCGTTCCGTGGTAACTTTAACCCACCCGACGATCTTGCGAGGAACGCTCGACTGGACGTCCGTACGACTACGTACAGCGCCGTGACGGTCGCGCTCCTGGCCTTGGGAGCGGCCGGCGCATGGGTGGGTTTCGTCGAGGACATCAAGGTCGGCGTGTTGGTAACGTTGCTCGCCTGGGCCGCAGCTACTTATTTGGCCTTTGGCGGCAGCGCCAAGCGAGGCTCCCCCGGAGATGCGACTGGATTCGCCGCAAACACGTCGGAGAGCATCGGTTTTGTGACACTGATCGTTGGAGGCCTGGTGGCAGGTGCTGTTGGCATCTGGTACGGCCTCGTAGAAGACATGGAGATTGGATTTGCTGCCGGTGTGCTCGTCTGGGCGGGTACGACACTCGCTACCTTCCGTGGCAAGATCACGCTCAACTGACCGACTACTGGGACACCACTCAAAGGAGTTGCTAATGCTTACCGCAGCGCAGAATGACCGATTGACACGAGTTGGGCCAGGCACGCCGGCTGGCGAGTTGATGCGGCGCTACTGGCACCCTATCGCTGCCGTTCCGCAGATGAATGACCGGGCAACCATGCCCATAAAACTCTTGGGTGAAGACCTGATCCTGTACAAGGACTTGTCGGGAACCTATGGACTGGTCAACAGCTACTGCGCGCACCGGCGCATGGGTATGGTCTACGGCATCCCTCAGGAAAACGGCATTCGGTGCCCGTACCATGGCTGGATGTATGACGAGACGGGTGCCTGTACCGAGCAACCATATGAGGAAACCGAAGCCCCTGGCAACCGGTTCAAGGACAAGGTAAAAATCCTCGCCTACCCCGTTGAAGTCAAGGCGGGATTGCTATTTGCGTACCTTGGCCCGCAGCCCGTGCCCCTAGTTCCGAACTGGGACGTTTTCGCCATCGACAATGTGGTGAGGGACATTGGCTATACCGAGCTGCCTTCCAACTGGCTCCAGTGCCAGGAAAACTCCCTTGATCCGGTCCATTCGGAATGGCTCCACGGTGAATGGAGCAACTATATCGCCAAGGTCAATGGTCAGGGTGACAAGGCCCGGGCACGTTACGAGAATGTGCGCATCGGCTTTGACAAGTTCGAGTATGGAATCATCAAGCGGCGCTTGGTAAAGGGTGGCGGCTACGACGATCCTGAATGGGCACAAGGTCACCCGATCGTATTTCCGTATTCCCTCCGCCAAGGTGGGTCCGGCGTCGCGCTCGACACCTGGAAAGATCCCGGCGACACGCCGGGGATCGCTAGTGGCGTTGGGCCGTCGTTCCAGATCCGCGTGCCGTTAGACGATACTCACACCGGGCACTGGTGGGTGATGTGCCACCCGAAACAGAACCCGGACGACCAGGAACAGAGGTTCGAGGACATCCCAATGTTCCACCCGCCGCTGATCCATCTGAAACCCGACGGTAGTGTTCGATTCGAGCTTCTCGATTCGAACAGCGCCCAGGACGTTGCCGCGTGGATCACCCAGGGTGAGATCGCCGATCGCACGCAGGAAACCCTGGGCCGTTCTGACAAGGGCGTCATCATGTTCCGGCGCATGCTCGAAGAGAACATACGCATCGTCGAAGATGGCGGAGACCCGATCAACACGTTCCGGGACCCGGCCAAGAACGTCTACCTAGGCATGGACACCGAGCACTGGTCTAAGCGCGCGGAGCTTGGTGGCGGCCAGGCCTTCCCGTTCGCGCGTCAGGGCATGGCAAGTAAGTACAGCCCCATCATGAACGAGCGCGGAGTCGAAGGCGGCGAAGACGCCGAGGAGCGCAACCAAGCGATAGCTGAAGAGGTCCGCAACTGATGGGCGCGGAGTCACTGAAAACGGGCGACAAGGTTGAACTCTCCGACGGTGCGGTCGCGGAAGTCACCGGCACCCTGAGCAATGGGGGCGTTCCGATCCGCATCATCGACTCCCCTTTTGGTTCTGATCAACCAGGGGCGGACAAGATTGCGGACCCCGACGAGATATTCGGAGTCTTCATCGACGACGCGATGTCGGAAGTCCGGGCACTCTAGCAGAGGCAAAAGAACGCTCTCGTTCTATGACGAGGGCGTTCTTTTGCGAAATCGAACAACGGGGGTAGAATCCCGGGAGCCCGTGCGGTCCCAACCCGCATGGAATTTGGAGGTAAGAATGGCTCGAAGTTATTTCACCCATGACGTGTGGCTCGAAGACCAAGCTGACAAGGGAGTTCCGCTCTACAAGGACTGCTACGTCGACGATCTCCGCGAGCTTAAGCTCAGCCACTGGGATCTCCGTGGCTGCGACACCGCGTTCATTCAGTTCACCGACATGAACGGCGTTACCGAGGCTCGCGTTCAGGAGATTCCCGCCGGCGAATCGCTGAAGCCGTTCAAGCTTGGCGTAGACGAGCTCGTCTACGTCCTGCAGGGCCGCGGATTCGCTTCCGTCTACGGAAGCATCTCCAATGCTCACCGCGATTTTGAGTGGGGCGAGCGCTCTGCGTTCGTGATTCCCCGCAACGCCTGGTGTGAGTTGCGTAACATGAGCGACAAACCCGTCCGCCTGCTGCACTTCAACTACCTCCCACTGGCGATGACAGTCATCCCCGACCCTAGTTTCTTCTTCAATAACGAGCACGTGTCCGGATCCCTGATCGACGACGCCGACCAGGAGTTCTTCTCCGAAGCCAAGGACGTCGAGAAGGACTTTGGCAGCGCTTGGGGTAAGGTTGGCGCGAAGGTCTGGAAGGGTAACTTCTGGCCCGACCTCCTCGCGTGGGACAAGCTCGTATCGCTGGGTAACCGTGGCGCCGGAGGTTCCTCCATCGCCATGTACGTCCCCGGCTCCGAAATGTCCGCCCACATGTCCGTCTTCCCGCCCGGCCGCTACAAGAAGGCTCACCGTCACGGCCCCGGACGTCTAATCGTCATCCCCGGTGGTGACGGCTACTCCATCATGTGGCCTGAGGGGGGAGAGAAGAAGATTTACCCCTGGCATGAAGGCAGTGCGATCACACCTCCCGACCAGTACTTCCACCAGCACTTCAACCTGGGTACCAAGGCGGCGCGCTACTTCGCCCTTCACCCTCCAGTGCAGTTCATCGGTAAAGAAGAGGACGAGTCTGGCGACGCCAAAGAATCCAACATCAACTACCCGGACGAAGAGAAATGGATCCGCGAGTACTTCGACGAAGAGCTCGCCAAGCGTGGTCTTACGTCGGACATGCCAGAAGAGGCCTACCAGGACGCGAACTACGAGTTCAAAGTGGCCTCTACCTCCTCGCAGTAGGCCATCTCCAAAGCATCAACGAACCGGAGCGCTAGAATTGCGCTCCGGTTCGTTGGATACTGGCCTAGGAACACCGAATGGACTACATGATGGAGGGTAGATTCCGATGCTGACGCAAGCACAGAACGAACGTCTGACGCAGGTGGGGCCTGGTACGCCTATGGGTGAGTTGATGCGTCGCTACTGGCATCCGATAATCGGTAGCTCTGCGCTCAACGAGGAAAACCCCACCAAGGAGATTCGTCTTCTGGGCGAAAACTTGGTTCTGTTCAGGAGCGCCGCAGGCAAGCTCGGGCTCATCGAGCCATCGTGCCCACACCGTAAAGCCAATCTCTCCTATGGCGTTCCCGAGCCTGAGGGCATCCGCTGCGCTTACCACGGCTGGTTGTTCGACGAGGAAGGCAACTGTGTCGACCAGCCTTCTGAGCCCGCGGGCAGCCGCTTCAAGGAAAAGGTGAAGCTCAAGGCCTACAAGGTCCAGGAGATGGGCGGCCTCGTTTTCGCCTACATGGGGCCAGAGCCCGCGCCACTCATCCCCCGGTGGGATGTCCTCGCATGGGAAGGCAAACGGGACCACTGGTCCATGGAGCTCCCCTGTAACTGGCTCCAGTGCCAGGAAAATAGCCTCGACCCGCTGCACTTCCAGTGGCTCCACCGCTACTGGGGTGGTTGGACGATGAACCGTATCAAGCCCGTCGATGAGCGTGACGCCTGGAACGCTGCGGTTGGCTCGCGTGGCGCGGAACACCGCAAGATCGCATTCGAGATCACGGACTACGGCGTCATCAAACGCCGCTTGGTTGGCGACGAGACCGAGGATAGTGATCATTGGCGAATCGGACACCCGATCCTCTTCCCCAACATCCTTCGCGTCAGCCACGGCCTAGAATTCCGTGTTCCCATCGACGACACAACGACGCTTCATCTAATCACGAACTACCGCCAGTACAACCCCGGCGAGGAGATTCAGCACGACTTGGACGTGCCGTTTGAAGAGCGCTCTCTCTACGATGAGAACGGCGCCATCGTTCGCGACTACGTCGTTGCGCAGGACCAGGTCGCGTGGATCATCCAGGGGCCCGTCTCCGATCGCACCACGGAACGATTGGGCGTCACAGATGTCGGCATCATCATGTTTCGCCGTATGCTCGACGAGCAGGCACGCGTCGTTGAAGAGGGCGGCGAGCCCATGAACGTGCACCGCAACGAGGATGAAAACGAGGTACTTGTTCTCCCCTGTGAGTTCTACATGTACCCAGGCTACGACGAAGTCGGCGGTCCATTCAAAGACAGTGTCGCCGGTCAGCCGACGGTTGAAGCGATCCTGTCTGGTGATGGTGTCAAGCTCGCGGAGTGGGAAGGCCTGAAAGCCGCGCCTCGTGTGTGGGGTGTAGACACCAGTGGCCTTGCCGAGGGCGATCAGCCTTGGTATAGCGACGGTAAGAAGCACTAGCCCTTCACAACATTGTTCCGAAGGGCCCGGCAGTTCTGCCGGGCCCTTTTTCATATCGGACTTGTACGCCGTGCGACACTAGATATCGCGAATGGAGGTTCACATGGAAATTAAAGAACTCGGACACGTCGTCCTTTACGTCAGGAACCTAGAGAGGTCGCGCCATTTCTACGGTGACGTCCTGGGATGGAACCAAATCAAGAGTGAACGACAGGGCGCTGTCATGTTCACTGCCGGGCGCACCCACCACGAGCTGCTGTTGATTGAGGTAGGCGAAACCGCCCAGCCGATACCGCAAGGACGCCGCGTGGGTATGTATCATTTCGGCCTCAAAGTAGGCACCACCGACGAAGAACTCATCGCTGCTATCGAGCAGATCAACGAGGCACAGGTTCCCATCATGGGAGCTTCGGACCACGGAGTCACTCACAGCCTCTACATCCAAGACCCCGACGGCAATGAGGTGGAGTTGTACATCGATGTGCAACCGGAACTCTGGCGGGAAGACCCCGCCGCCGCGCTCGCTCCAACCAAAGCGCTAGTCCTCTAGCCGGTCTCAGCCAATGGTGGCAGTGTGTGGCTGGTTCCTGGGGCCCCGATTCCGAGTTTCATAGCACCGCCTCGGCCAAGCGATCCACCTGGTCAGGGTTCGTCACCCCCGCAGGCCGAACGAATACCTCGTCCATCCCGGCAGCCTCGCATTGCTTTAGCATCTCCTGGATAGCGGCCGCCGTCGAAGGCGTGTCAGCAGCATTCGCCGCAGGTGAACTCCCTGGTTGGCCCGGTGCGTTCGCGGGGCGACCGCCTTGATACGAGTAATAGCGCTGGCCGGCGTCTGCCGTGGCCTGCGCCTCAACGCCGCCTATGGCGCACGTTAACGACCCGATGAACAGCGGACTGCCTGGCCTGCCCGCTTCACGCCATAGCCTCGCAGCGATATCAAACGTAAGTTGCGCGCCCGTTACGTCCGCGACAGACCCCGTGACATACCCCTCACCCCACTGAGCGACACGCCGCAGCGCCACCTCGCTCCTGCCGCCGAAGATCAACGGCGGCCCGCCAGCCTGTACTGGTGCCGGCCCTACGGGCCCCACTCCGTCACCTGCGTCGTCGCCGGCCCAAATGCGCTTCATCACCGCCAGTTGATCATCGAATCGCCTGCCCCGGTCGCCATGAGTCGTTCCTGCGACGACGAAATCGTCCTTGCGGTTGCCGACCCCAACTCCCAACGTCAACCTGCCGTTGGAAAGCGCGTCCAGGCATGCTGTCTCTTTCGCCAGAAGCCCCGCACTGCGCAGCGGTACGATCAGGATGGCCGTCATGAGACGGATGCGCTCTGTAACGGCGGCGGCCGCCGTTAGGGCGATCAATGGGTCGAAATTGTCGTAGACCAATCGATCAAGCAGTGAGAGGGCCGAGAATCCGGCAGCCTCTGCGCGCCGGGCCCACTCCATCACGAGTTGTCCTTGGTCCGACGGGAAGGAGGTGGGAAGGCCAAGGCCTACTTTCATTGGGGCTCCCCTCGTTGAGGCTCTTTTGAGCACGCGATGTATCTTCGGATCGGGTAAACGAAGGGCCCGGTGCATCGTGCCGGGCCCTTCCCATGGTTCCTCTTCAAATCATTGGTCCAGCAGAGGCCTACTGCCAGCGGGCGAAGCCCCAGCCACCACCCGTTGCCGCGGGAGTGCGGTACACCGGTACGTACTCCACGAGCTCCATTTCGAGATCCGTGTCCTGCAGGACGCCACCCAGGGCGATCCAGTTCTGGGTCTCGGATGCTGCGGAGTAAAGCCGTTCGCGCGGCACATTCTGTAGGGTCTCTGCGTCCTTGTGCTTCAGGCCGTCCAGCACCATCCAGTCCAGCTCTTCGTCAACGACGAAGTGGCTTAGGCCGCCCGAAGCGACGACGGCTACACGTAGGTCGGAGTCCCAGGACTCGATGGCCTTGCGGATCTCCTCGCCGAACTTGAAGGAACGGCGAACGGTCGGCTGGTTCGGCGGGTAGCATGTGTTCTCGAAAACAGGCAGGATCGGTCGGGGCTGGTTGTTGAACAACCGCTTCACCACAAATGCGTAGCCGTGGGGGAGACCCTGGTTTTTTGGGGGGGACTCCCGAACGAGATCCAACTCACCGTCCTCGCGCATGTAGCGGCGTCCGACCTTGCCACCGTAACTCTCTTTGATGTACGTGAAGTGCGAAACGTCAAAGTCGTTCTGGATCATGTGGTCGATAACGTGGCGCCCCAGGTCTTTTTGGACAGGAACATCCATGGCCACGTCGCCGTAGCCATCGATGATCGCGCGTGTTACGTCAGGATCCCGGAGCGAATCGCCGTCAGCACGCGGGCGAATCGGAACCGAGTCCCCCCAGAAGATAGAGAACGTGGGCATGTTGTCTTCGTAGAACCACTCATCCTGGTCATCGCTGATGATGACAGTAACATCCGGATTCACTTCGGCGATTGTTTTTGCCAACTCCGCGATGCCGCGTTGGCATTGAGCAACCTGCTTCTCAAACACCTCGTCGGAGAGGTCGCGATTACGCAACTCATCGGAAACGAAGGCGAGGCCTTCGTCGTAAGTCATTGAGATGCCCGCCGGCGGGTATACGAGCCCTGTATGCGTCAAGTCACCGACGGCGTAGCGGCGCCACTGATCTGCATTCAACGCGAGCATCGGACTGTGCGATGTCGCGATTCCCAGTACTATTTTGGCCATTTTGACTCCTTACGTTACGAAAATCGTTCTGTGAAAGCCTCGCCCGGCGGTAGAGGCCTGAGTCAGGAACTAAGGCGTATGAACGTCGAGTGCAGTTTACTACCGGGGTCTCATGATTCCCAGGCTAGTTGCGCGGCGCCACGGGTATGTCGCTCTTGACAGCGCGCTGAATCACATGTAAGAAATCCGGTGCGAGTCGGCCGGAATGCACCGGACGTCGAGTTGTGAGATATCCTCCATCTTGGCGACTCGCTGATGGACTGTTCGGGCAGCCCGGCCCCGCTCGTCACCGAGCAACGGGAACGGACGTGCCCGTTGGGCCGAGACCCGTTGCGGCAAACTCATCGCGCGCAACGGCGCGATACGAAGTAGTAGGAGGATTAGATGCTTAACGGACAGAGAATTTTAGACATGCACGCGCACACCAACGCGCCCCCTGAACTGTATGCCTACAAGTCGGGCTTGCTCTCCAGCCGTGGCTACCACGGCAAGGGCAACCCCGGAATTTCAGACGAACGTCTGGAAGAGGCCACTCAGCGTGGTCTGAAGATCATGGACAGCGTTGGGACGGACATGCAGTTCCTGTCCCCCCGCCCGTTCCAGCTCATGCACTCTGAGAAACCTGCCAGCATCGTGCATTGGTGGAATGAGGCCAATAACGACGTCATCGGCCGTATCGTAAAGTCTCACCCGGATCGCTACGCAGGCATCTGCGGCCTGCCCCACATCTCAGGCCAGAAGGACTCCTCCCACGTTGTGCCCGAACTCGAGCGCACCGTGAAAGAGCTCGGCTTCATCGGCGCGATGATCAACCCTGACCCTGGTGAGGGTGGCGAAGCCACGCCAAGCCTGGACGACGAGTACTGGTACCCCCTCTACGAGTCCATGGTCAAGCTCAACGTTCCCGCGCTCATCCACTCTGCGGCCTGCCAGGATCCCCGCGAGTCTTACAGCGCCCACTTCATCACCACTGAGAGCCAGGTTGTCCTCAATCTGGTCAAGCGTGAGTCGAAGGTCTTCAAAGACTTCCCAGATCTGCGGATTATCGTCGCCCACGGTGGTGGTTCTGTGCCCTACCAGATCGGACGCTGGAGGGCCGCTCGCTTCAACCAGATGAAGGGTGACCCCAACCTGTCCGACTTCGACACGGCGCTCAAGCAGCTCTACTACGACGCCGTTCTCTACAACAAGGAGTCCCTGGAGCTTCTCTTCAAGCTCGTCGGCACCGACCGTACCATGTTCGGTACCGAGAACCCCGGCTCCGGCACCGCCACTGACCCCGGTGACGGTCACCAGATGGATGACCTGGCCCCGGTAATCAACTCCATCGAGTGGCTCACCGACCAGGACAGGAAGAACATCTTCGAGGACACGCAGAAGAAGGTGTTCCCGCTACTGAAGGCTTAGTTCTTCGAGCGGAACCTCTAGCTTAAATGGGCGTCCGGCGTTCACCAAACGACCGCCGGGCGCCTATGGGTCTTGAAGATCATCTGGCCCCCAACCACACAGGGAGATTTAGAAATGGCAGAACGCAGCCTGATTACGACCATCGAAGGCCCGAAGGGCAACGCTGAGGTTTACGAAGTTTCCGAAGGCTCGAGCACCACCGCTACTTCCGGCGTCGACAGCACGATGTATGAAGTCGTCTGCGGGAGCGAACGGGAGACCGTTCCAACCCTAGGCGAAGCTTCCATCATCGCTCACGAACTCTCCGGCGCCGTCTAAGGCCGCCCGAACCACAGAACAAGGGCCCGCGACCAGCGGGCCCTTGTTCTATTCCCCTCGACCGCTGATAGCATTGCATCTGATGACCCTCTCCACTGAAACCAACCTCCCTGCGAGTGGATGGACCCGCCGCCGCGCCGGGTTGTTCCTGCTTAGCATGTCTCCTTTGTTGGCGCTCCTCGCTCTCCTCGCATGGGGGCAGCTTCGGACCGGCGGCAATCCCGGAGGCCTACTCGAGTACAACGAATCTGGGGAGCAGAATATCGCAGCCAGATCCGCCCCTGTGTTCCGCGGCGTCGACCTGATCGACGGTGGCTTGATCGACAATGCTAGCTTGCGGGGCAAGATCGTCATGGTGGACTTCTGGTCTTCTTGGTGTGTCGCCTGCCGCGCCGAGGCCGCAGACCTCGCCTCCGTCTACACCGAATACGCAGACAGTCCAGTGGAATTCGTAGGTATCGCGATCTGGGACGAAGTCGGCGACATCTTGCGGCATATCGATCGCTACAGCGTCGCCTACCCCAACCTCCTTGACGACCAGGGAACGATAGCCGTCCACTACGGTGTGCGCGGAGTCCCTGAGAAATTCTTCCTGGACGCCGCCGGCACGATCGTACGCAAGCTTACGGGTCCCGTAACCCCCGAGCGGCTGCGCAATGTCCTTGACTCGCTGTTGGCTTCGTAGCGCGAGTGGACATCGCCGCTGTCAATCGGCTTGTCCTGGACTGGTACTCCGCCAACTCCCGTGACCTGCCCTGGCGCCGCGCTCCTTACCTTGGCGACGCCTATGCCGTGCTCGTTTCTGAGGTAATGCTTCAGCAAACTCAAGTCGAGCGCACCGTACCCAAGTTCATCGAGTTCATGGCTACCTTCCCTACGATTGACGCCCTCGCCGCCGCGAGCGCCGGCGACGTCATCGTTCTCTGGTCAGGCATGGGTTATAACAACCGCGCGGTACGACTCCAGCGCCTAGCCGGAGTCGTCGTCGCCGAACACGCAGGCCAGATTCCTCGGGACGTTGAAACCCTGCTGACGCTGCCCGGCGTCGGACCCTATACCGCAGCGGCCATCGCCTGCTTTGCGTATGACGCTCACGTGCCGGTCCTCGACACGAACATCTATCGGGTGCTCAGCCGCCTCGTGCATGGTGTAGAGGCACCTTCGCGGGCCGACGTCGACCCACTGGCCACCCGGTTCCTCCCCGACCGCGATGCCTCGCTGTGGCACCAAGCGCTAATGGATATTGGCGCCACCATCTGCGGCGGATCGGCGCCACGTTGCATGCTCTGCCCACTTCGCGAGGTATGTGCTGCTGCGCCCGCGCTCCGGGCTGGAGTCAACCGCAAACAGGCGGAGGCATCCGTGCCTTACGCGCCCAAACAGGCAACGTTCGCAGGCTCCGCGCGCTACTATCGCGGCCGAATCGTTGAAGCGTTACGCCAGTCATCTCCGGAGGGACTTGTGATTGCCAACGTAGATGCGCTGTTCGCGGACGCTCCCGCCGGGGGCTTGTCGCCGATCATCGACGGACTCGTCCGCGATGGCCTTGCGATCCGCGCCGGGGCGGCATTACGCCTGCCTTAAGTCATGCGCGCCAAGAACGAGTTCACGGGACTGAAGAGTTGCACCCATGGATCGGCATCAGCAGCAAGTTCGGTGTTCGAGATCTCCCACCGCTTCTTCCCGCTCGGTGTCTCCCAGAGCCCGTCCGCCCAGAACCCCTCAGTTCCATTCGGATCAGCCCTGAACGTTTCACCGACGCGCCCGAGCATGCCGTCGGTTCCCCACGCGCAGACCAGAACGCCCTCGCGCGCCACTGCGATCGCCTCCGCCCAGTACGCGCTGCGCTGTGCGCCGCTGAGGTCTCGCATCCGTGCCAGCAGTCGCCGGGCCCGCTCAGAGTCGGCGACGTTTTCACCCGTGGCGCGGTGGGTCAGCGTGCTTTCCCAAGCATCGCCCAATTCTGGAATCACCATCCCCCCATCTGAAGCAATCGCGTTGCCCCCGAGCGCACGGGACCACCCAACCGCTTTCGCGATAGCGTTCCCCAGGTGTGTGGGTGATGCCTCGTTGATTGTCGGTTGAGGGTCGTTTACCGGGCGAAACCGCACGTCCAAGCCGTCGCAAAGCAACCGCAAGCGGACCGCCTTTGCGGGGTTCAGCGTGGCAATCAGCAATTCGAACGTCACTGGACTCAGGCCCGCCCGAACTCACGCTCGAGCATCTGCGTGGTCACCTTGATGGCCGTGGGTCGTCCGTGCGGGCAGTGCTGTGGGTTCGTTTCCGTCACCAACGCGGTGCTCAGAGCCGTCATCTCCTGCTGATTGAGTGCTTGCCCCGCGCGCACCGCACTGTGGCAAGCGATCGACGCAGCGACTGAGTGATGAGCATCAGGTGTCGTCGAGCCGTCGCCACGAACGACGTCCAGAACGTCAGCGACCAGCCGTGCGCCATCGACCATGCGCGCCATCGCCGGCACCGAGCGAAGCAGGTATGTCGAGTCGCCGAACGACTCTAGCGTGATGCCGTACCGTGCCAACGTGTCTTGCGCTAGTGGCATTGTCTCCAATTGTTCTGCGCTCAGATCTACGGGAAGTGGGTCCAGCATCGGCTGGACGTCAGGAGTGCTATCCGCCCACTGACGCAGCAACCGGTAGTACAGCACCGATTCGTGAGCGGAATGCTGATCGATCAGGTGCATCCCATCCTGCCCCTCGGCCACGATGTACGTGTTTGATATCTGCCCGAGTACCCGGAGCTCTCGAGTCGACCAACCGCCATCGGGTGATGGATCCTCGACAACCTGGGCGGCCACGGCTTCACCGGGTGTGACATGCGGCTCAGTCGTCGCCTGTGACGCAGTCGCCGACTCAGGAAGAGGTGCCCACGCGCCGGAGTCCGGCGTCATCGTGAAATTGAACGCCTGAGGGCTTGCTGACGGGGGTCGCTCTGCGGTTAGCGTACGAAACAGTCCGCGTGCCTGGACTTCCGGGTGCGCTTCAATCAATGATTCACGCACCGATCGCTCCACGCTGGAGAACGCATCCCCATCGTGCGTGAAGCGCACCTCGCGTTTGTTGGGGTGCACATTAACGTCAACAACCTGCGGCGGTACGTCGATGAACAACGCTGCCATCGGATAGCGCCCCTCCATCAGCAACCCTCGGTATGCTTCTCGCACCGCCGTGCTCATCGTCGGACTCTGCACCCACCGGCCGTTCACAAAAAGGCTAATCCCTGTCCGGTTCGGACGGTTGCGGTCAGGCGGACTCGCGATTCCCCGTACAGGGAACGGAGCCCGAGGAGAGGGGGTGACCTCCAGCATTTCCGCAGCAATCTCGTTACCGTACACGCTAGCTAGAACCTCACGTAGCCGTCCATTGCCCGATGTCTGGATCAGTATCCGCTGATCGCTCTTCAGTGAGAATCTCACATGAGGGTTGGCCATCGCCAGGTGGTCGATTACTTGACGCGTCCGTGCAGACTCAGCGGCTGAGGATCGGATGAATTTCAATCGTGCGGGGACGGTCGAAAACAGCGCTTCCACCACGATGGTGGTGCCGGGGGCCGAGGCCTCCCGTGGCCGTCGAGACACGGTCGCTTCGTAGGCCTCCGCGACCGAGGCCGCGTTAGCTGTCCTCGTTCTGGTCGTCATCCGGACGTGGGCCGCGGCAGCGATGCTCGCAAGCGCCTCGCCCCGGAATCCCAGGGTCCCGATTTGCCATAACCCGTCCAATGAAATCAACTTGCTGGTCGCGTGACGTTCGAACGCCAGCAGCACCTCGTCGTCGGATATCCCGGACCCATCGTCCGTTACTCGAATGCTCTGCAATCCGCCCTGCTGGATCTCCACCATGATCGCGCTCGCACCCGCGTCGACGGAATTCTCGACGAGCTCCTTGACCACCGATGCTGGTCGTTCGATGACCTCACCCGCCGCGATGCCTGCTGCGACTGCGGGCGGCAGTATCCGAATGGGCATCGGTTGACCTCAGTTCTCTACTTCGAAGCCCAGCGCTGCGCCGAGCTTCTTCGCGTTGGTTCCGGCCTGCAAACGCCCATCGATGACTACCAGCGGCCGCTTGAAAAAGCGAGGTTCGCCGACTAGCAGATCTGCCAGGTCATCGTCGCTCAGGTTGGCCTCATTCAGGCCGCTCTTCTTGAATGTGGCCGACTTGAAGTTGAATACTGTTCGCGGCGACTCGTCACCCAGAAGCTCGTTGAGTTCCTGAGCGTCGAACCGCTGCTTGAAGAAATCCCTGCCGTTGAACTGGACACCCGCTTGCGAGAGCGCCGCTCTCGCTTTTTTGCAGGTCCCTCACCCCACCCACCAGTACAGACTCACGTCCTGCGCCATCGCCCAATCCTTCCCATTGAACCTGCCTCGTCTCTTGAAACTGTCCAACCCCTTGATTGTCTAGATTGTAAAAGAGCGGCCTGAGTCATCCAAGGACAAGAGCGCCTTTCAGATTGCAATTTGCACAGGAGCGGCCGTTGACCTAGCATCCTCGCCACTCGCATGTCGGATTATTTGCTCGTCATCGTTGGTTGGATTCACGCCATCGCCGCAGTCTCGTGGTTGGGCGGTGCCGTCTTCTTTTGGGTGGTCCTCCGTCCAGCAATTCGCTCCGGCACCCTCCCCGATGCTGTCATGCGATTTGTCGGAACCGAATTCAGCCAGATTGTGACGCTTTCCATGTGGACGCTCGTCATCACTGGCGGAATCCTCATGTTCAACCGGCTGTCGGGCCCCAGCGCTACCCTGCCCTACGGCGCGATCCTCGGATTAAAAATCGCTCTCAGTGCGTGGATGTTCTTTCTCGTAACGGGGCGCCGTTCACGCGCCACTACCGACGGGCCCACCACGGCCAATGGGACCAAACGAAGACTCCGCAAGGCGGTGAACTCCCTGGGGCACATCAATATGACGGTCGTGGTGGGTGCTATCATCTTCCTCCTGTCGGATATCCTGCGTATGCTTGTCGAACGTCAACTAGCCGGTTGAACCCAGCGCACACGGAGAAGCTCTCTTGCTTATCGACCTTATGGCGATTCTCGCTTGCCCCGACGACCACGGTGAGCTGAAGCTGATTATAGAGAGCCAGCAGGGCGACGACATCGTTGCGGGCACGCTCACCTGCGAAACCTGCGGCAAGAGCTACCCCATCGTGGACTCGATCCCAAACCTGCTGCCAACGGAACTCCGCGAGGCGGGCGCGTAAACTGAGCCCATCGGTCAGATGCTCGCATCCGACCACTTAGGCACTCTGCAAAGGATTAGCACCCCATCACCATGCCCCTTCAAACTACACGAGCAGCTGACCGCCTGACGATCGACATCTATGTTGATGAAAATGGAATGCTGGAGTCGATGCCTGAAGAGGTACGCTCTGGTCTGACCGCGTCCCCCAAGCGCCTTGCACCCAAATATTTCTACGACAAGGCGGGTTCGCTTCTCTTCGAGCGGATCACCGAGCTTCCGGAGTACTACCAAACGCGCGCCGAGCGAGACCTGCTACAGGAGATAGCGGCAGAGCTCATGGCCGATTTGCGTCCGCAGCAGATCGTCGAATTGGGGTCAGGCTCATCGTATAAGACACGCCAGCTGCTCAGCGCACCCTCCGCGCCCGAGCACCTCAAAACATACGTGCCGTTCGACGTCAGCGAGTCCATCGTCCAAGAAGCCTCACAGGCGTTGGTTGTCGAATACCCATACCTTGCGGTACACGGCGTCATAGGCGACTTCGGTCGCCATCTTGGACATATCCCATCCTCCACAGGTCCACGGCTCGTGCTGTTCCTCGGCGGGACCATTGGCAACCTGGACCCTCAGGAACGCATAGAGTTCCTCCGCCAGGTCAACGAGTTACTGGGCCCCGATGACCGCCTGCTGATCGGTATGGACTTGGTCAAGGACGTGTCCATCATCGAAGCCGCGTATAACGATTCCGCGGGCGTGACCGCAGCGTTCAATCGCAACATGCTCCATTTCCTCAATCGCACTCTCAACGGCGATTTCGAGCCGGATGCTTTTGAGCACTACTGTTTCTTCAATCAAGCGGAATCCCGTATCGAGATGCACCTCGTGCCCAAAACCACTCAGGTCGTGACACTGAGGGAGTTGGGCATGGCCGTGACGTTTACGCCCGATGAATCACTGTGGACAGAGTGTTCCTACAAATTCACGGAGAACAGCCTCAATGAGATGCTTGCGAATGCAGGACTGGCGTTGCAACGCTTCTACACCAACGAGGATCCCGAGCGCCTGTTCGGCCTCGCGCTGGTTGGCCCTATCGACTAGCTCCTAGGGCGAGCGTCCCGAGACGGACGACACGAAGGCGCGTTGACGGCCTGCGCCTCCTCGCGTACCGTGCACAGCTAGTACGAACGTACCAAAAGCCTTCGTACTCCCTACGCGGTCACTTTGGAACAGGCAACCATTAATCCTCCTCAGCCTCGGTCAGCATCCTCCCCCAAGCCGCCGTTCTTTGTTTGGGCGCCCGCAGCAGCCATCTCACTGGTGATGCTGGTGCCCATTACATACCTCGTAGTCCGCACCGTTGACGCGGGGAGCGACGCCTGGGGACTCATTTTCAACGCGTCCACGGCGGCCATCCTCTGGCGCTCGATCGTTTTGGTCTTCTTCGTGACCATCGTGTCGGTTGTCATCGGCGTTTCCATTGCTTGGTTGACCGCGCGCACCGATATTCCACTGCGCCGGTCGCTCACGGTACTGACCGCCCTGCCATTGGTGATCCCGAGCTATGTATTCGCACTAGTGGTCGTGACCACACTCGGGCCGAGGGGGAGTCTCCAAGGGGTTCTGGAACCTTTCGGGGTTGACCGTCTCCCCTCGATCTTCGGGCTGCCTGGCGCGGTGTTCACCCTGTCGTTGCTGAGCTACCCCTATGTCATGCTGCCGGTGCGCGGCGCGTTGCTCCGGCTCGATCCTGCGATTGAAGAAGCCTCACGCGGTCTTGGGCACGGTCCGTGGGCGACCCTCTGGCGCGTAACCCTGCCTATGGTGCGCCCTGGAATCATCGCAGGCGCTTTGCTAATCGCCCTCTATACGCTCAGTGATTTCGGCGCGGTCTCATTGTTGCGGTACCAAACGTTCACCTTCGCCATCTTTATCCAGTTCGAGTCCGCTCTGGATGTGTCCGTGGCAGCCGCGCTATCACTAGTGCTGGTTTTCCTCGCGATTACATTGTTGGCACTCGAAGCGTGGAACCGTGGGCAAGGGCGCTACTACCGTACTACCCCCGGTTCGGCGCGCAAGAGCAGCGCTGTGCAGCTTGGCAGGTGGCGCTGGCCACTCGCTGGGTTGGTGGGGCTCATCGTCATACTCTCGCTCATCGTACCGATGAGCACGCTGGTCTTCTGGGTCCTCCGTGGAGTTTCCGCTGGTGAGTCGTTCGTGAGTCTCTGGTCAGAGATCCTGGGAACCCTTGGAGTCTCGCTCGCAGCGGCAGTCGCCGCTGCACTCGTAGGGATTCCCATCGCCGTGCTCAGCGTGCGCTTCCCCTCAAAGGTGAGCTCGGCCTTGGAGCGTCTCACCTTCATCGGGTTCGCGCTGCCAGGCGTGCCAGTAGCTCTGGCGTTCGTCTTTTTCGCAGCAAGCTTAGCCCTCCCCATCTACCAGACGACATTCATTCTGGTGCTCGCCTACGTCGTGCTCTTCCTGCCCGCTGCCGTCGGGGCCATCCAGGTATCACTGCGGCAGGTGAGCCCACGCATCGAGGAGGCCGCGCGCGGCCTCGGCAAGACCTCGTTTCAAGCATTCAGGTCTGTCACGTTGCCCTTGCTCAGCAGGGGGGTCGCCGCAGGAGCGGCGCTGGTCTTCTTGCTGTCGATGAAGGAGCTGCCCGCCACTTTGATTCTCGCGCCGATAGGGTTCGACACGCTTGCTACATCCGTGTGGGGAGCGGCCTCGGAGGCGTTCTACGCGCGGGCCGCGATGCCTGCGCTGTTGCTCGTGATTACCGCCTCCGTTCCGATGGCGATGATCGTCATCAGGGAGCGGCGGTAGGTCAGTGCATCACCGCGCCGCCGTCGACAACCATCGTCTGGCCCGTCATGAAATCACTCTCTGAGGACATCAAGAAAATCCCGGCCCCAACCAGGTCCTCAGGCTCTTCCACGCGTGGTATGGAACGAGCGGCTACTCGTCCCTCATAGATTGCCTCGTCCTTATCAGGGTCACTCGCAGTGAGGCCTGGTGCGATTGAATTCACCGTGATGTTCCAGTCGCCCGACTGCTTCGCGAGCACGCGGGTGAACGCCGTCACCCCCCCCTTGGAAGCCACGTAGTGCAAGATGCTGCGGCCTGAGAACACCGTTCCGGAGCTGATGTTCACGATCTTGCCGTACTTCTGTTCCTTCATTTGGCCGATCACCGCACGGCAGCATAGGAATGGGCCTTTCAGATTCACAGCCATCACGCGGTCCCACTCATCCACCGGGATCTCCTCGATCGGGCCGTTGGTGATCTGCGGCCGCTGAAAGAATGCCGCATTGTTCATCAGACCGTCAATGCGCCCCCAGCGCTCGATAACGGCGGCTGCCATCTCCTTGGTTGACTCCTCGCTGGAGACATCCGTCACCACGGCCAGCGCCTCGCCACCAGCTTCGCCGATCTCCGCCGCAACCGATTCAGCGGCGGGCCCATTGATGTCGGCGATGGCGACCTTCGCGCCTTCCTTGGCAAACCCCAGCGCGAAAGCACGGCCGATGCCCTGTCCTCCGCCAGTCACGATTATTACGCGCCCGTCCAATCTACTCATCCTCAGCACTCCTCGACTCGTCAGTTGATGGCCACTCCGCCGTCGATGATGATCGACTGCCCCGTCATGAAATCGCTGTCCTTGGACATGAAGAAGATAGCCGCGCCTACCAGATCCTCCGGGACCTCCACGCGCTTGATCGCCCTGTCCGGTACCCTTGTCTCGTAATGTGACGCTGGCATCTCCTCGGTCTCGCTGGCTGTGAGTCCAGGTGCGATGCAGTTCACCGTAATCCCAGACTTACCTGCCTCTCGTGCGAGGGTTCGCGTCAGACCGATCACGCCGCCCTTCGACGCCACGTAGTTGGAGATGAAGGGCGTGCCTTTGAAGAACGTGCCTGACGCGATGTTGATGATCTTGCCGTAACCCCGGTTCTTCATGTGCGGCAGCACGGCGCGACAGCAGAGGAATGGCCCACGGAGGTTGACCGCGATCACGCGATCCCACTCCTCTATCGGAAGCTCCTCCACCGGCGCGTTCACGTGCTTCACCCTGATTGCAATCGCCGCGTTGTTCACAAGCCCATCGATACGTCCGAACCGGTCAATCGTCGCCTTGACCATCGCCTCGGTTTGACCAGGGTCGGAGACGTCGACAGTCACAGCAAGCGCCTCCCCACCGCCCGCCTCAACCTCAGCAGCAGCTACCGATGCGCCCTCTCCATTGATATCCGCGACAACCACTTTTGCGCCTTCGGCCACGAAGCCTTCTATGTACGCCCGTCCGATCCCCGCGGCACCACCAGTAACGATTATCACTCTGTCGTCGAGTCGTCCCACAGCTATAACCCATACCCTTCTGGCGCCTGCCAGCCGTGCATCCACTCTTGAACTTCGTTCAGCGGCAAAACGTCCGCGTACTTGTGATGCATGTCGAAGAGGTTCATCGCATGCGTCGCCTCGTGGCGATCGAACACGCACTCTTCAGCGACCACCACCTTGAGGCGTGAGGCGCAGGCATCCACGACTGATGCTCCCACGCACCCGCTGGTGCTTTCGCCCGCCATGATCAGCGTATCCACGCCCAGTTCGGTCAGATGTCCTAGCAACGGCGTGCCGTAAAAAGGACTCGGTGAGGCGTTCCTCAGGAAGGCCTCACCCTCGATGGGCGTCAGCTCCTCGATAATGTCGAACATCTCTGCGCTCCGCTGACGCTTTTCGGTGGAGCCAAGGTATCCCGACCGCGTGCCGCGGTTGCGGTTGCGGTTGGACCAGCCATTCACCCCGGACTCGCTGTCGGCTAGGCCAGTTACGTGAATCACGGGCATCCCCACTTCACGCGCTGTGCCCAGCAACGCCTGGATGTACGGCAAAGCCTCCCATCCGGCAAGGCCGCAGCTCCCAGGCCACTCCTTAACGGACTCCATCAGCGGAAGCGGCCTGTCTCCGAACACCCAGCGATACAGGTCCACCATCAGCAGCGCAGGGCGTTCCCTGAAGCCCTTGAGGCGGTGCCCGCTCGCTGCGAGATGTTCCTTATCCTGATCGGTCAGGTACTTCTCCCTCACTCGTTCGACCATTATGTCCTCCGCTGGCTATCGATAGCTGCCGAGCCTGCGCGCGGAGCCTAGTCCGTGCGACCTAGTTGGTCAAGTTCGACTAGAGGTTTTTCACCCTCGGTACGATCTCCGCAGCGAGGTACTCCGGCACCTCGTCGTTGTCGAAATCCATGTGCTGGAACTGCACCTCCTGCACCCCCAGCTCGGCGAGATTCCCCAGCTGATCTACCACCTGGTCGGTCGTCCCGTGAAGCACGCCTCGCTCGGCCGCTGCCGCCAGCAAACCCTTCGCGTCGTACTGCCCGCGCCCCACGTGGTGCGAGGCGATCTCCGCTGCGTGCATCAGGGCCTTCTCGTTGGGCCCCACGATCCCGAAGGTCATCATCGAGCGTCTTATCGTCGATGAATCTCGCCCGAAAGTAGTGCAATGTGCGTCGAGCACGGCGGCTCGCTCTGCGTAGGTAGTGGCTGGCGTGTTCACACAATTCCACTCGTCCGCGAACTGGGCGGCAACTCTGAGCGTCCGTTGTGGTCCGCTACCGCCGACCAACAGCCAGGGCCGCCCTGGCGCAGGCTTGGGCATCATGTCCGCGCCATCCAATTGGTAGTATTTACCATCGAAATTGGCGCGTCCTGGTGACCAGAGTGCGCGGACCAACTCCACCGCCTCCATGAGCCTGGCCGTGCGCTCTCCGGGCGCAGGAAATGGGATGCCATACGCTACGTGCTCCGGTTCGTTCCAGCCCGCCCCCATCCCTAGCACGAACCGCCCGCCACTGAGGAGATCGATCGCCACCGCCATGCGAGCGATTTCCACGGGAGGCCGGAATGTCATCGGCGAAACCAGCGTCCCTAACCGGAGGTTCGTCGTCTCCCGTGCGGCGAGGGCGAGTGACACGTACGTGTCCAGCGAATCTTGTTGCTCGCCGACGAAGTAATGGTCGGACCTGAATAGGCTGGGAAAGCGTAGGCGTTCTGCCAGTTGGTAGATGTGAATCCAGCGCTCCCAGTTGAGGCCGTTCTGCCCCTCGATCATCAGTCCGATATCCATTACCTCTCCTTGATGCAGCTCGATCCGGTCGTTGTCTACATGGCTCGCGGCCCACTGGCACTCCCGGCACCGATATACTGATTGAGCGCGGAACTTCCCGCGCTGGAGGCCCCGTGTACGCGACCGTTCTCAACTTCACCGTCGATTTCCGCGGTGACGACTTCGATACCGCCCAGGCCGCTTTCGAGCGGGCGGTGATTCCCGAGATGCGCAAGCAGAACGGCTACGAAGGCTGCTACGTCCTCCGCACCGCCAAAGG